>CAKTNS010000038.1 GCA_934589225.1 uncultured Oscillospiraceae bacterium | reverse complement strand
GCTGATGGTCTAACTTTGCGATGGTAAGCACCTCCAAAACAAATAACAAAAAAGCGGATGCCAAAGCATCCGCATACACGCACAAAATCCCTTGTGGGGAAAAGCTCGTATGAAACCGTTTCGCAGAAACTTACGGTGAGGCGGATGTTCAGCCTTCTTGATTACCAAGGGATTCTACCACAGAAAGCGTCCCTTGTCAAGTGTTTTTCTTTTCCTTTTTATGGAATACTTTTTATGGGGGCAGGGCATGCTTCTAATGGAAGCCCGACCGTCCTATAGGCTCTCAGCCTGCCAGCACGTCGGCCTTTACCACACCCTCCAGGGCATTGAGCTTGGTGATCAGCTCCTCCAGAGAGATCTTCATATCGATGGTCTCGGCGGAGATGGTCACCACGGCGGTGCCGTTGGTGGGGACGATGGAATTGATGGTGCTGATGTTGGCCCCGGCATCGGCAAAGATCAGCAGGATCTCCGACAGCAGGCCCGGCTCGTCGTGGAGCAGCAGCTGATAGGTCACGATGCGGCCCGTCATCATATTCTGAAAGGGCATCACCGCGTCCCGGTACTTATAAAAGGCGCTGCGGCTGATTTCGGTCATGCGGGTGGCCTCGTTGACCGTGGTGGCCTCTCCGGTGGAGAGCAGCCGCTTGGTTTCCGCCACCTTCAGGAATACCTCCGGCAGGGCAGAAGCCTCTACGATATAATACTGGGGTTTATTGGACATATGATCCTCCTATAGTTTCGCCACATACGGCGTACATGTGTTCATACACGGTAACATTGTAGCATACTTTTTCGAAAAAGCAAGCAAAAAGAATATTCTTATAAATTTATAAAGTTTTCGTAAAGGAGGGCCTGATGAAGCCTGTTACCAAACGATTTTTGTCCTTTTCCTGGACGCTGATGGTGCTCTGGATCGCCGCCCGGCTGATGCTTTCCTTCCTGCTGCCCTTTCTTCTGGGGCTGGGGCTGGCCCTGGCCTCCGAGGGAGCTGTGGACTTCCTGTGCAAAAAAGGAAAACTCCCCCGGTCCTTTGCCTCCATCCTGGGGGTCAGTGCCACGGTGGCCGGGGGGCTGGGCCTTGGGGCGCTGGTCTTTGCCCTGGCTCTGCGGCAGCTAAGCGCCCTGGGGGTGTGGCTCCCCCGGCTCACCTCCACCGTGGCCCAAGGGGCGGCCCTGCTGCAGCGGTGGCTGCTGGGCCTGGGAAATCACTTTCCCCCGGCCCTTTACAGAAGCTGGG
Organism: uncultured Oscillospiraceae bacterium; assembly: GCA_934589225.1. Taxonomy (GTDB): domain Bacteria; phylum Bacillota; class Clostridia; order Oscillospirales; family Oscillospiraceae; genus Faecousia. The sequence goes on along the minus strand of CAKTNS010000038.1, from coordinate 26,825 downwards.
AGGACACTCTGGCGGAGCTCTTTTCCGGCGGCACGGCCCTGCTGCAAAAGCTCAGCGGCTATGCCCTGGGCACCGCCGGGGCGGTGCTGACGGGGCTTCCGGACAAGGCCGTTTTCTGGGGGACGGCGCTGCTGTCTGCCTTTCTTCTCTCCATGCGGCTGCCGGGGCTCCGGGCCATGGTGGAGGAGCGGTACTCCCGGGAGCTGCTGGAGCGGTGGCTGGGCCGGGGGCAGTGCCTTTTTCAGGGGGCGCTTTCCTGGGCCGCCGCCCAAGTAAAGCTGACAGGAGTAACCTTCTGCGTGCTGCTGCCGGGCTTTTTCCTGCTGCGGGTGCCCCGGGCGCCGCTGATCGCGCTGCTCGTGTGCCTGGTGGATGCCCTGCCGGTGCTGGGCACGGGCACCGTTCTGCTGCCCTGGAGCCTGGTGTGTCTACTCTCCGGAGACGGGGGCCGGGCTCTGGGGCTGCTGGGGCTCTACCTCACCGCCGCCACCCTGCGCTCCTTCTTGGAGCCCAAAATCCTGGGCCGGAAGCTGGGGCTAGACCCCCTGGTGACCCTCTTTGCCATGTACTGCGGCTTTCGCCTTCGGGGCTTTCCCGGCATGGTGCTGCTGCCCCTGCTCACCGCCGGGGCCCTGGAAATCAGCCGGCAGAAATAAAGCATTTTCTCTTTCACTTTCCTATTGTACACAGTGCCGTTTTTTGCTATAATAATGAGAAAAGCTATAAATGGATGTGTGTGGTATTGAAATACGGAATTTGGAATTGTGGGCAGCCTCCTGCCCAGGATGTGAACAAGCTTGTAAGCGGCGGTTTTTCCCCCCTGACCGCCATGGTTCTGGCAGGCCGGGGCCTGAATGACCCGGAAGGTGCCCGGGAGAGCCTGGGCTGCGACGGCCCCCTGCCTGACCCCTTTTTGCTGGGGGATATGGACCGGGCGGCGGAACGTGTCTGGCAGGCCATTCAGAACAAAGAGCGCATTGCAGTCTTCGGGGACTATGACGTGGACGGCATCACCGCCACCTGCCTTCTCACCGACTTCCTCCGGAGCCAGGGGGCCGACTGCCTGAGTTACATCCCCGGGCGGCTGGAGGAGGGCTACGGCCTGAACCCCATCGCCATCCGGCAGCTGGGAGAGGAACAGGTGAAGCTGATCATCACCGTGGACTGCGGTATCACCGCCCTGGAGGAAGCGACCCTGTGCCGGGAGCTGGGGATGGATCTGGTGATCACGGACCACCACGAATGCAAAGAAGAGCTGCCCCGGGCGGCGGCCATCGTTGACCCCCACAAGCCCGGCGACGGCTACCCCCACCGGAATCTCTCCGGCGTAGCCGTGGCCTTCAAGCTGGCCTGCGCCCTCTCGGGAGATGCCCAGGCGGTGCTGGAAGAGTACGCCGACATGGTGTGCCTGGGCACCGTGGCCGATGTGATCCCCCTGGTGGGGGAAAACCGGGTCTTCGTTTCCCGGGGCCTGGAAGCTTTGGAACATACCAAGCGGCCGGGTCTTGCGGCCCTGATGGAGGAATGCGGCTGCGCCCAGGGGGAGATCACCTCCTCCACCATCGGCTATATGCTGGCCCCCCGGATCAACGCCGCCGGGCGCATGGGCCAGGTGGATCTGGCCATTGACCTGTTTCTGACCCAGGATGAAGACCACGCCCGGTCCGTTGCCGCCCAGCTGTGTGAGCTGAACCGCCAGCGGCAGCAGATCGAATCTGACATTTACCGGCAGGCTCTGGCCATGCTGCCTGAAGGCGCCCCTCCGGAGGCCATCGTCCTGGCGGACGAGCACTGGCACCAGGGGGTGGTGGGCATTGTGGCCAGCCGCATTGCCGAGGAATTTGCCTGCCCCGCCTTTCTCATCTGCCTGGACGAGGAGCACGGCAAGGCCAGCTCCCGAAGCCACGGCGGCTTTAACCTCTTCAATTCCCTGCGGGAGCTGTCGCCATTGCTTGAAAGCTACGGCGGCCACGAGCTGGCGGCGGGCTTTACCATCCGCCGGGACAAAATCGATGCCTTCCGCACCCAGGTCTGCGCCATGGCCGCCAGCTACTTTGCCGACGGCACCCATGTAAGCACCCTGGACCTGGACTGCGCCGTGCCTCCGGAAATGCTGACCATTCCGGAAATCGAAGGTCTCAACGTTCTGGAGCCCTGCGGCAGCGGCTGCCCCAAGCCCCAGCTCATGATGACGGGGCTCACCGTGGAGCGCATCCAGAGCGTAGGCGGCGGGCGGCACATGCGCCTGCGGCTGCGCCGGGGGCACTACAGCCTGAATGCCATTTTCTTTTCCGCCGACCCCGTATCCGCGGGGGTGGCCACGGGAGATGTGGTGGACGTGGCCTTCCACCCCCAGATCAATGAATTCAGGGGGGTGCGCAGTGTCCAGCTGAACGTAATAGACATTCGCCCCAGCTGCACCGCCCCCTGCCCCGTGACCCTCAGCCGGTATCGGGCGCTGCGAAACGGGACCATCGCCCCCCGGGATGCCGCCGCGCTTTTGCCGGACCGGCAGGTTCTGGGGGATGTATGGCGGTATCTGGCCGCCGTGCCCGGAGGCAGCCTTCGGGAGAGCCCTTTGTGCCTGTGCCGGAAGATCGTCCGCCGCACCGAGCGTGAAATGAGCCTGGAGACCCTGCTGACCTGCCTGGATATTTTCCGGGACGTGGGTCTGCTGGATGTCAAGCGCGTCCACATGACCCTGTCCATCAGCCTGACCCCCAAGCCCGGGAAGACGGATCTGACAAAAAGCGAGACCATGCAGGCCCTGCTGCGTGGGAAAGAGAGTTGAAATATATGGAAACCTTTCAAGAACACTATGACTCCATGATGGAGACCATCCAGAAGCGGATGCCCGGGGCGGACCTGGCCCTTGTGGACAAGGCCGTGGACTATGCCAGCAAAAAGCACGCCTCCCAGAAGCGGAAGGACGGCTCTCCCTACATCATCCACCCGTTGTCCGTTGCCCAGATCGTTACGGAAATGGGTCTGGACATGGATGCCATTCTGGGGGCTCTGCTCCACGACTGCATTGAAGATACCGATGCCTCCCATGAGGAAATCGAAAAGCTCTTCGGCCCCACGGTGGCCGAGCTGGTGGAAGGCGTTACCAAGCTGACCCGGGCGGACTTCTCCTCCCGGGAGCAGGCCCAGATGGAAAACCTGCGGAAAATGTTCATGGCCATGAGCAAGGACATTCGGGTGGTGCTGATCAAAATCGCCGACCGGCTTCACAACATCCGCACCATGCAGTACCAGACCCCCGCCAAGCAAATCGCCAAATGTCAGGAGACCATGGACATTTACGCCCCCCTGGCACACCGTCTCGGCATGCAGAAGATCAAATGGGAGCTGGAGGACACCTCTTTAAAATACCTGGCCCCCAAGGAATACAACGAGATCACCGCCTACCTCCAGGAGCACAAGGAGCAGGACGAAAGCTTCATGCGGACCATCCAGGAGAAGATCACCCAGCGGCTCACCGCCATGGGCATCCACAACACCACCTACGGCCGCATCAAGCACGTCTATTCCATCTACCGGAAGATGCAGGCCCAGGGGAAGACCATGGACGAGCTCTATGACATTTACGCCTTCCGGGTCATTGTGGATTCCATTCCCGACTGCTATAACGTGCTGGGCCACATCCATGACCTCTTCAACCTGATCCCCGGCCGGTTCAAGGACTACATCTCCACCCCCAAGCCCAATATGTACCAGAGCCTGCACACCACCGTCATCGGCTCCCAGGGCATCCCCTTTGAGGTGCAGATCCGCACCTGGGAAATGCACGAGACCGCGGAATACGGCATTGCCGCCCACTGGAAATACAAGCAGGGCACCGGCTCCGGCTCGGAAAAGGACTTTGAGTGGGTGCGCCGTCTGCTGGAAAGCCAGCAGGATTCCGATGCGGAGGAATACGTACAGTCCCTGAAAATCGACATGTTTGACGACGAGGTCTTTGTCTTTACCCCCAAGGGCCGCATCGTCTCCCTGCCCTCCGGCTCCACCCCCATTGACTTTGCCTATGCCATCCACTCCGGGGTAGGCAACGCCATGGTGGGGGCCAAGGTCAACGGCCGCATTGCGAACATCGATACCAGGCTGAAAAACGGCGACATTGTAGAGGTCCTGACCTCCAAGAGCGCCAAAGGCCCCAGCCGGGACTGGCTGAACATCTGCCAGAGCAACCAGGCCCGGACCAAGATCAAGCAGTGGTTCAAGAAGGAAAAGCGGGACGAAAACATCGTCCACGGCAAGGCCTCCTTCGAGTCGGAGATGAAGCGGGCAGCCCTGCCCCTGACTGCCATTACAGACCCGGAGCTGGAGCCCCAGCTGCTGCGGAAGCTGGCCTTTGACACCTGGGACGATCTCTACGCCGCCATCGGCTACGGCGGTCTCACAGCGGTAAAGGCCGTGGGCCGCATCCGGGACGACATCAACAAGTCCATCAAGGCCGCCCAGGTTGCCGAAAAGCCCCCCCAGTCTCCCCTGCGGCTGAACCCGGACAGCGAGACCGTGAAGCAGAACCGCCACGCCGTCAACGGGGTCATCGTGGAGGACATTGACTCGTGCATGATCAAATTCGCCAAATGCTGCACCCCCGTCCCCGGGGATGCCATTGTGGGCTTTATCACCAAGGGCTTCGGCGTCTCCGTCCACCGGGCGGACTGCCCCAACGCCCAGAACCGGGAAGACCCCAAGCAGGCCGGCCGCTGGGTGCGTGTCCGCTGGGCAAACCAGGAGGAGCAGCCCTTTGAAACCACCCTGGAGCTGGACTGCATCACAAGAGACGGCCTGGTGCTGGACGTGGCCCAGGCCCTGACCACCGCCCGTGTCCGGGTGAAGGAGCTCTCCGGCCGGGACCTGTCCAACGGCCGCAGCACCATCACCGTCCGCTTTGAGGTGAAGAACACCGCGGAGCTGAACGCCATCCGGGGGAAGCTGCTGAACATCCGGGATGTCACCGGCTCCAAGCGAGGACAGAACTAATTGCGGGGTGCTGCCTAAAAGGATCAAATAAATTGCGTTAAAAACTGCCACAAAACAGCCCCATGGTTTATGGGATACTGCTTCGTGGCAGTTTTTCTTTTGATGATACGGCTTTATGCGGGCTTCTTGGGCAGCTTCACCGTGAATTTGGTAAAGGCCGCATCGCTTTCCACCCGGATGCTGCCGCCGTGGAGCTCCACCACCCGCTTGACCACCGCCAGACCGATGCCGTTGCCCTCGGTATTGTGGGAGCGGTCCGCCTGGTAGAACTTCCGGAAAATGGCCTCCTGCTGGTTTTCCGGAATGGGCGCGCCGGCGTTGCTGATGGATACGGATACCCAGCCGTCTTCCTCCGAGGCGGAAATCTCCACCACCTGGTCCTCCGGAGAGAACTTAATGGCATTGTCCAATAGATTCACCCAGACCTGCCGCAGCAGCTCCTGATTGCCGGAGATCATGTGCTCCTCCAGCTCCAGGCTCATTTCCAGATTCTTTTTCTCCCACTTCCGCTCCAGCAGCAGCACGCAGGTCCGCAGCTGCTCCGAGAGATTGAAATAGGTCACGTTTGTCAAGATAGCCTGGTTTTCCACCTTGGTCATATTCAGCACATTGGTGGCCATCTGAGCAAGGCGGCGGCTTTCGCCCTCAATAATATCCAGATACTCCAGCTGCTCCTCCCGGCTGAGATTTCCCTGCTTGAGTAACCCCGCAAAGCCCGCAATGGACACGATGGGGGTTTTGAACTCATGGGAAAAATTGTTGATAAAGTCCGAGCGCAGCAGCTCCGTGCCCTCCAGCTCCGCGGCGGTGGCGTTAAAAGAATCCACCATGTCCCGCACCGGAGGGATCATGCCTAAGATGCCCTTGGGCTCGATCCGGGCCTTATAATCTCCCGAAGCCAGCCGGTGGAGCCCCTCGGTCATGCGGTTCATGGACCGCAGAGGCACCGTGCCCAAAAACAGGGAAATACAGGTACCCCCCACCAGGCTCATGGCCCCGATGGCCCCGAAGAAGCTGAACAGGCTGGCATGGGCCATCCACCGGCCCAGAAGCCCCACATGGTCCACGATCAGCAGCACCAGGCCGATGATCAGCAGGGTCACCAGAATGACCAGAAACACACAGCCGGATAAGATAAGGGTCAGGGTCATGCGGCCCCGGCGTTTCTCCTTCATACCTTTTTCACCGCCTTGTAGCCCAGGCCCCGGACGGAGACGATCTCAAATTCATCATAGTGCTCAAAGCGCTTCCGGAGTCTGCCGATGTGGACCGTCACCGTCTCCCAGCCGGTGTCGGAATCCATGCCCCAGATCTCGTCCATCAGCTGGATTCTGGTGAAAATCTTACCCGGGTAGGACAATAGCTTATACAGCAGCAAAAATTCCTTTTGAGGCAGCTCCTGCCGCTCGCTGCCCCGGGTCACCGTCATGGAGTCGTAATCCAGCACCACGTCCCCCACCTCGATTTTCCGCTCGCTGACGATTTTTGCCCGCCGCAGCAGAGCCTTGATCCGCAGCAGCATCTCATCGGTATCCACAGGCTTTGTCATATAGTCGTCGGTGCCCACCAGGAAGCCCCGCTTCCGGTCCTCCGACAGCTGCTTGGCGGAGACCATCAGAATGGGCAGCTCGTTGTTGGCATCCCGCAAGGTCTTGGTAAACTCATAGCCATCCATATTGGGCATCATAATATCCAGCACCGCCAGATCCACATGCTCCCGATCCAGCACCGCCAGGGCCTCTTCCCCGTCACAGGCCGTGGTCACCGTATAACCGTCGGATTCCAGCACCGCCTGCATGAGCCGCCTGGTATTTTTATCGTCATCCACCACCAGGATATGAAACAAAACACTTCCCCCTTTTTGTCAAGTCCGCATTTCCCTTGCTTTTTGCGTTTAGCATATGGTATCATCCTAAACCGAAAAGAAACTATCCCCAGTATACCCGTTTTTCAGCGTTTTTCAAGGGCGCAGCCTACATCATTTCGTCCAACGGGATACCGTTTTGCTGATACGGCTCAGGTGTCAAAACGTGGCGGGCGGCAGATTGCCGCCCCTACAATACATTTGTTCCGGAATACCGTGTTTTCAATGTGTCTATCATAGCATTGTGTTCCCAAAAATGCAAAAAACGATGTACATTGACGTAGGGGCGGCAACCTGCCGCCCGCCACGTTTCGCATATAACCCGTATGGTCAACCGGAACCACCCACCGATTATGTCATTCCGAGCGAACGCAGCGAGCCGAGGAATCTTCCCAAGTGGCAGATTTTACCTTGTGGTGGTACTTTTCTCCCACGTAGTGGATTCCTCCACTCCGCTAACGCTGCGGTCGGAATGACAGAATGGGGGTACGTTTCTACGGATTCGCCTACTGTTTCTAGAGTGTTTCACACAGCCCCGCCGCCCTCATCAGTCTCGCCCACGGGGCGAGCCAGCTTCCCCCGAGGGAAGCTTTTGTACCGTGTCGGATGGGAACCTGTTTATTCTGACGTAGTTCTATCCGGAAGGTTCCCGGAACGGCACATAGGCCGTTCCCTACAGTTTCGCTGGTGGGTGGTTCCGTTCATCCGCACGAGTTATATTCGGGGCGCTCCCGGAACGGCACACAGGCCGTTCCCTACGGTTTCGCTGAAAGGTGTGTTTTTTCAACCGGGGTATTCTAAGGACGTGCGTTGCATATTGTTGAAACAACGAGCGCAAAGGTAAAACGTCCGTCCCCCCAAAATTGACAATTGTCCATTGTCAATTGTCAATTGGAATATAACTGTCAACTGTCCACTGTCAACTGTCAACTCCCCCGTCCCCCAGTTTATCTGTAGTTTATCTTCTCCCTCTATAATACGCTCCACAATAAAATGGGAGGGATGGGCCGTGAAGGAGCAACTGGAAAAAGGGTTTTATAATCTTTGCTGGGGTGCCGTCAAGCTGTTTTATCCCCAAACCACGTCGGTGGGGCTGGAAAATCTGCCCCAGGAGCCGTCCATCATTGTGGGAAACCACTCCCAGGCCCATGGGCCCATTGTCAGTGAGCTGTATTTTCCCGGGAAGCGCTCCATCTGGTGCGCCGGACAGATGATGGATGCAAAGGAGCTGCCGGACTATGCCTACCACGACTTCTGGGACGAAAAACCCCGGTGGTGCAAGCCCTTTTTTAGGCTCTTTTCCTACATCATCGCCCCCTTTGCCGCCTGTGTTATGCGCTGCGGCGACACCATTGCCGTCTACCATGACACCCGGGTCATCGGCACCTTCCGGAACACGGTCAAAAAACTGGAAGCGGGAAACCACATCATCATTTTCCCGGAGTGCAAAGAGGGCTACAACCAGATCCTGTGCAAATTCCAGGAAAATTTCGTGGATGTGGCCCGGCTTTACTACAAGCGCACAGGAAAAGAGCTGCAATTCGTCCCCATGTATCTGGCCCCCAGGCTCCACAAATTCTATTTTGGCAAGCCCATCCCCTTCCATGCCGATGCCCCCATTGCCCAGGAGCGCCGCCGGATCTGTCAGGCCCTGATGGACAGCATCACAGATTTGGCCCAGGAGCTGCCGGAGCACATCGTGGTGCCCTACCCCAACATTTCCAAGAAGAATTACCGAACCAACCACGCAACCGAGGCGATTTTATGAAACAACCTGTTGTTGACTACCGTACTTTCCGACTTCGCAGCATCAACCAGCCGGAGTTTGCCCACCTGAAGCTGCTGCTGGGGTGGCTGGTGTACTTTGCCTTTTATTTCCTCACAGAAAATCTGATTCCCGTGGAACGCTGCCACCTGATCCACAGCCGACTGGATGAACTGATTCCCTTCAACGAGTTCTTCTTCATCCCCTACTGCTTCTGGTATCTGCTGATCGTCATCAGCCTGGGGTATTTTGCCCTGTATGACATTCCCAACTTTCGGAATCTGCAAATCTACATCATCATCACCCAGGTGGTGGCCATGGCCGTCTACATCCTCTATCCCAGCTACCAGGATCTGCGGCCTACGGAATTTGTAAGGGATAACTTCTTTACCCACCTGGCGGCCCTCATCTACCGGGCCGACACCCCCACCGGGGTGTGCCCCTCGCTGCATGTAGCCTATTCCCTGGGCATCGGCTCCTGCTGGCTCAAGGAAAAACAGGCCAGCAAGCTCTGGAAGGCCTTCGTGGTCTTTTCCGTCATCACCATCAGCCTGTCCACCGCCGTGGTCAAGCAGCACTCCGTCATCGACATCGCCGCCGCCCTGCCTCTGGGCCTGCTGGCAGAGATCCTGGTCTTCAAGGACTACTGGAAAGACAAATTCCGCCGCAGGAAAGCAGCCAACCCCAAATAATATGGAACTCCCGAACGGCTTTTCAGGGCCGTTCGGGAGTTTTTCTGAATATTCAGGAGGTTCAGGTCAAATCTTCGCCCAGCAGGTACTTCTTGGCAGGAGTCTTGCTCAGCAGGAAGCCCACCAGCAGGATCAGCAGCATGTCTACCAGCATGTAAGCGGCGTTATACAGTGCGGAGTAGATCCAGGGGGTGGTCATGGTCATGTTGAAGAAGGTTTCGGGCATGTACTCGGCCCAGATGGTGGCACCCACCACATAGTGGACCAGGAACCGGGCCACGCAGGCAACCACGGTGGCCAGATAGAACTTGCCCTTGAACAGGCCCGCCAGACCCAGGACGGAGTAGGCAATGATGAAGTCGCCCAGGATGCTCTGCCAGCCGATGGCGATGCCGCCCTCAAACATGGTCTGCAGCAGGGAGTGGGCAAAGGCCACGATCATGCCCGGGCCAAAGCCCCAGCGGACGCAGAAAACGATGATAGGCAGCATGGCCAGATCCACGGAGCCGCCCCAGGGCATTTTGTACAGGGGCAGGAAGCTGAGGATCTCAGCCAGAGCGATGAGGATTGCGCCCTCGGTCAGAGCGCGGAGCTTTTTGTGAGAAGTTTGCATGGAATAGACCTCCAAAGAAAAAATGCCGCATTGCAGCCTGTCCGGGTGCAATGCGACATAAAAAGGTCATGGTCCGCATCTTTCCCTCCGACGGTATTAACCGTATCAGGTTTAGCGGGTCAGGGCTATCATCCCTATCTCAGCCGGTTTACCGGCCCCCCGAAGACGGCGCTATGCGATTGCCTCTATTATACGCAATTGTCGCTATTTGTCAAGCCATTTCCAATGCCAGGGTTTTACCGCCCAGAATATGGAAGTGCAGATGGGGTACGGTCTGCCCCGCATCGGCTCCGCAGTTGGATACCACCCGGTAGCCGCCGGTCAGGTTTTCCGCCTGGGCGATCTTGGGGATGACCTCAAAAATATGGGCAACCAAAGCGCTGTTTTCCTCATTAACGCCGTTGCAGCCGGAAATATGGGTCTTGGGAATCACCAGAATATGGGTCGGGGCCTGGGGGGCAATGTCCCGAAAGGCAAAAACGGTTTCATCCTCATAGACCTTGGTAGAGGGGATCTCCCCGGCAACGATGCGGCAGAACAGACAATCCTTCATGTTAAAAACGCCTCCAAAGCATTAAAGTCCGAATACATGTACGCCCACCCGGCTGACAATTGCCATGATGACCGCCGCCATCAAAACACCGGTGGTCACAGATGCCACGGTTTTTTTCAGCCCCAGGTCCAGAAAACTGGCCCCCAGAGTGCCGGTCCAGGCCCCGGTGCCGGGAATGGGCACGCCCACAAACACCGTCAGCGCCGCAACCAAGCCGAGCCGCCCGTACTTCCCCCCGGCCAGCTTCCGCCCGGCCCGCTCGCCCTTGTCATGGAAGAACCGGCAGACCCCGCCGATGCCGGGCTTGTCCAGGCCCCAGATCAGGACCTTCCGGGCAAAGAGATAAATGATGGGCACAGGGAGCATATTTCCAATGGCGCAAATCGCAATGGCCCGCATGGTGGGAATCCCCATGCCAATGGCAATGGGCACCGCCGCCCGCAGCTCAATAAGGGGCACCATGGAAATTAAAAACACGGAAAGATATTTTTCAAACATTTTATCACCAATTATACTAAGTTTCAAAGAACTTATGTATTGTAGCACATTTCCCCCGGGTATGCAATGACCGGAGTCTTAAATTACTGTTAAAAATACCGGGGCTCTCCCTTGTTCATTCTATGATTTCTCAACAAAAGGAGGAAATCAACGCATGATTCTTTCGCACCGTCCCGCTGAACCGAGTGCCTAAAAGCACGGAACAAGAGCTTCCCTCGGGGGAAGCTGGCTCGCCTGGGCGAGCCTGATGAGGGCCGCGGGGCAGCGTGAAACGCTCTGGAAACAGTAGGCGAATCCGTAGAAACGTTCCCCCGTTCTGTCATTCCGACCGCAGCGTCAGCGGAGTGGAGGAATCTTCTACGTTGGACAATGAACCAACACAAGGTAAAGCTTGCCACTCGGGAAGATTCCTCGACTCGCTTTCGTTCGCTCGGAATGACATGTCGGTAGGTAGTTCCGTTCAACTAAACAGGTTATATACGGAACGTGGCGGGCGGCAGATTGCCGAAGAATGAATGTGTGATTGCCACCGGCAATCAATAAATTTTGATTCGCTGCGCGGAGCACCACCCCTACAGACGTAATACCTCTGCGCCCATTGTTCCTACAATGCGAAACGCCGTACCGCGCCTCATCCACCGCCTATGGCGGTCCCCCTTCCCCGAAGGGGAAGGTTTTGCGTGGTTCCGTTCACCCGCACAGGTTGTATTCGAAACGTGGCGGGCGAAAGGTAAAAAAACAGGCCCGCAAAGCTGCGGGCCTGCAATGTCAGGCGGTCTTTTTTTCTTTGATGACCACGTAGCCATCTACCAGGTTGGCTTTTTCCAGGGTGCCCTCCACGGCGACCTGACGTTCCATCAGGTCTGTCAAGAGGATCACGCCGTCCTTCTGTTCGATGGTCATGACGTTTTTCATAATGATTTCATCCGGGGTCACGGAATTGCGGTAAACGGTAGAAAGGCACATGAGAATTCCTCCTTTTTAGCCCTCCGACAGGCTGCTGAGCACCACGCTCAGACGCATGTTGCCCTTTTCAAAGTCAGACACGGCGGACATGACCTGCTCATAGGCCACGTGGTTTCCGGCCTGGTCCAGCTTGGCGGCCAGGTCAGCCAGCTCCTTGGCGTGGGCGGTGTTGTGGCCCACCATATACTTCATGAGGGCGGTCAGCTCCTCCATGGGGGTGTGCTCGCAGCTCTCGCCGCAGCCGGCGCAGCCGTGGCTGCAATCGTGGGTGTGGTCATGGGGATGCTGATGCTCATGGGTATGGGTGGTGCCGTCGGCGTGGGTGTGCTCGTGGGTGTGAGCGGCGCAGTCGGCGTGGGTATGGTCATGGGGGTGCTGATGCTCGTGAGTATGGGTGGTGCCGTCGGCATGGGTATGCTCATGGGTATGGGCACCGATATGGTCGTGATCCAAATGCATGATTTGGTTCCTCCTTATCTATAAATATTTACTTAATTATACCCCCATTGCCCCTGGATGTCAAAGGTTTCTTTGGCGGCGTTTGTAAAAAAAGTATTTCCTTTTTGGGGCAGAAGGATGTATAATTGCAGACAGCTACAAAGGAGGCTTTTAAGATGGAACGGAAAGACAATTACGCCATTGCGGCCCAAAATGCCAAGGCCTTATTCCTGGGCTTTGACCAGCAGGCTTTGATTCGCAAACTTCATCTATCCTACACGGATGACTACCTTTTCACTACCTTTTTAGGAGCGCCCTACCGCATTTCCCGGACCACCGGGGATATGGAGCGAAAAAAGGGAGATGCTTGGGTGGACGGCAACAGCTTCAATGAGGTTCTGACCATTCTGGATCTCCTCTGCAGCAGCCGGGAAGACCGTTCTCCCAGCCACCGGTATAAAAACATGGCGGACTTCGGCCTGCAATTCCACCGGTCCCTGATTGAAAGCCGGGAGCCTCTGGCGGACTTTGCCCAGCAGCGGCCCCAGGATTTCCGGGAGGCGGTCATAAAGCTGGGAGGCCGGGAAATCCCCGGGGCGGACCTGTCCTTTGCGGTGCCGGTATTTGAAGATCTGGAGCTGGTGCTCCGGTTCTGGTTCGGGGACGAAGAGTTTGCCCCCAGAATGCGGTTTTTATGGGACGAGAGGAGTCTACAATACCTTAAATACGAGACCATGCACTATTTACTGGGGGTCTTGCGGCAGCGGCTGAAAGAAAATTGATTTTTTACTTGCTATTTTCCAAAAAGCCGTGGTATAATAGGTACAATTTTTATTCCCCTTTAAGAGAAAGGACTGGAAGAACATGATTGCAAAATCGGATCGGCTGACCCATGTGCATTCAGACATCCGCGGCCCCCTTTATGAGGAGGCCCTGAAAATGCAGGCCGCCGGCACCCCGGTGCTGCGGCTCAATACGGGAAACCCCGGCAACTTCGGCTTCGGCCTGCCGGAGAGCGTGCGGGAGGCGCTGCTGCGGAATGTGGACAAGGCGGTGCCCTACTGCGACGTCCGGGGCATGGTGGAAGCCCGGGAGGCCATTCTAAACTACCACAAAAGCCGGGGTCTTCAGGGCATCACCTTGAATGACATCTATATCTGCAACGGTGTCAGCGAGGCCGTATCCATGCTCATGACCGCTCTTGTAGGCAACGGTGACGAGGTGCTGGTGCCCGCCCCCTGCTACTCCCTTTGGAGCAACAATACCCACCTGGGCGGCGGCAAGCCCGTATACTACCGCTGCGCTCCGGAGAACCAGTGGAATCCGGACCTTTCCGATATGGAAAAGAAGATCACCCCCAAGACCAAGGCCATTCTGGTCATCAACCCCAACAACCCCACCGGCGCCGTATACTCCCGGGAGACCCTGCTGGCCATTGCAGAGCTGGCCCGGAAGCATCATCTGCTTTTGCTGGCGGACGAAATCTACGACCGGCTGGTTCTTGAGAATCTGCCCAGCGACTCCATTGCCGCCCTGGCCCCGGACCTGCCCTGCGTGACCTTCAACGGCCTGTCCAAATCCCACATCATCTGCGGCTTCCGCTGCGGCTGGATGGTATTCTCCGGCCCCCGGGAGGAGTTCCGGGAGCTTGAGCAGGGGGTTTCCGCCCTGGCCTCCATGCGCCTGTGCGGCAACACCCTGACCCAGCTGGTGATCCCCGCGGCCCTGGAGGACCGGGACAGCACCCGGGCCATGCTGGTTCCCGGCGGCAGAATTTACGAGCAGAGCCGGGCCACCGTGGAAGGCCTGAAAGACATCCCCGGGGTGACCCTGGTTCCCAACCGGGCAGCTTTCTACCTGTTCCCGGGTCTTCAGAAAGAATGCTTTGACTTTGAAAGCGACGAAGACTTTGCCATGCGCTTCCTCCATGAAAAGCACATTCTGGTCATTCCCGGCCACGGCTTTGACTGGTTTGAGGACCTGCGCTTCCGCATTGTCATGCTGCCGGAGCCGGAACGCATCAGCAAGGCCATGGAAGAATTGTGCGACTTTCTGGACCATCACAGACGATAAAATTTTTCCTTTCAGGGACGGCTTTTGGGCCGTCCCTGATTTTGTCGGAAATTGCCGGGGTTCCCCCTGTATTTTTTGTGTAAAACCGAGAAAGCCTTCAAAAATTGTTGACAAATGATGAATTCTGCATTAACATGGTTTTCGTTAAGTGAACAAGAAGCCTTTGTAATTTCGGATGTATGGCCCGAGAGTTTCTACCGCAGCGCCTGAAGCTGCGACCATTGGTGTAAAAGAAAAAGCGCGTTCCTCTCCCCTTTTTAAGTGGTTTTGGAAGGCGTTCGCTTATTTTTTACATCCGTGGATCATTTTTGGTCTGCGGATTTTTCACACAAAAAGAGACGAGGAGTGTTTCTACTATGAAAGCAATGGAGCAGAAGATCCTTCAGGAGGGCACGGTCCTCCCCGGCGGCATTTTAAAGGTCGGCAGTTTTCTCAACCAGCGCATCGATACCGAGTTCCTGCGTCAGATGGGCCAGGAATTCGCCCGGCTGTACAAAGACGCCGGGGTCAACAAGGTTTTGACCATCGAGTCCTCCGGCATCGCCATCGCCGCGGCGGTAGCAATGGAAATGGGCGTGCCCATGGTATTTGCCAAAAAGCACAAGTCCAGCAATGTAGACGGCAATGTCTACTCCACAGTTGTCCACTCCTATACACACGGAACGGACTACACCATTGTGGTTTCCAGTGACTACCTCCATGAAAGCGACAAGGTGTTGCTGGTGGACGATTTTCTTGCCAACGGCAAGGCCCTGATTGGGCTGACCGAGCTGGTCCGTCAGGCGGGAGGCACCGTCTGCGGCGCGGCCATTGCCATTGAAAAGGGCTTCCAGGGCGGCGGAGATGCCCTGCGGGCCGAAGGCGTCCGGGTGGAATCCCTGGCCATCGTAGAATCCATGACCGATGACGGCATCGTCTTCCGGGCCTGATTCTTTTGAACAGCTGTTTCTCGCGAAAGCGATAAACATATATTTTTCTTAGGAGGAAAAGAAAAAAATGAAAAAGTTCCTTTCTCTTGCACTGGTGCTCGTCATGGTGCTGGGCCTGGCTGCCTGCGGCGGCAAGACCGAAGCTCCCGCCACCACCGCTGCCGCGGCTGACGCTGCTGCCGAGACCACCGCTGCTGAGACCACCGCTGCTGCCGAGGCCGGTCTGTCCAATGTGAAGGTTGGCTTCATCTTCCTGCACGACGACAACTCCACCTATGACCTGAACTTCATCAACGCCGCCAAGGAAGCCATCGCTGCCCTGGGCCTGAGCGAAGATCAGTACCTGTTCAAGACCAACATCGAAGAGGGCGAAGCCTGCTACGATGCCGCCTGCGAGCTGGCCGATGCCGGCTGCAACCTGATTTTCGCCGACTCCTTCGGCCATGAGGACTACATGATCCAGGCCGCCCAGGAGTTCCCCGAGGTCCAGTTCTGCCACGCCACCGGCACCAAGGCCCACACCCAGGGTCTTAACAACTTCCACAACGCTTTCGCCGCCATCTATGAGGGCCGTTTCCTGGCCGGTGTTGCTGCCGGTCTGAAGCTGAACCAGATGATCGAGGAAGGCACCATCACCGCCGAAGAGGCCAAGATGGGCTATGTCGGCGCTTACACCTACGCCGAAGTCGTTTCCGGCTACACCAGCTTCTACCTGGGCGCCAAGTCCGTGTGTCCCTCTGTGACCATGGACGTGACCTTCACCGGCTCCTGGTATGACGAGACCGCCGAGAAGGAAGCCGCCAACAAGCTCATCGGCAACGGCTGCGTTCTGATCAGCCAGCACGCCGACTCCATGGGCGCTCCCACCGCTTGCGAGACCGCCGGTGTCGTGGACGTTTCCTACAACGGCTCCACCGTGGCTGCCTGCCCCAAGACCTTCCTGATCTCCTCCCGCATCAACTGGGCTCCCTACTTTGAGCTGATCATCAACGCCGTGGCCAACGGCACCGAGATCCCCGCCGACTGGACCGGCACCATCGAGACCGGCTCCGTGGTCCTCAGCGAGCTGAATGACGCCGTTGCCGCTCCCGGCACCGCCGAGAAGCTGGAAGAGGTCAAGGCCGGCCTGGAAGACGGCTCCGTCAAGGTCTTCGACGTCACCACCTTCACCGTGGACGGCAAGGCTGTAGAGTCCTACATGGCCGACGTGGACACCGACGCTGCCTACACCCCCGACACCGAGGTCGTGGAAGACGGCGCTTTCCAGGAATCCACCAAGCGTTCCGCTCCCTACTTCGACCTGAAGATCGACGGCATCAACCTGCTGGATACCGCATTCTAAATACCTATATTCCAGGGGCCTGCCCGGCCCCTGGAAATGCCGCAAAGGGCAGCGCAGTAATTTGATGTGCCGCGTTGCCCTTTGTGTCATTTCCCCGTAATTGACCCCCCGGAGGCGGCAAACGCCACACCGGATTCCCGAAACTTTGAAGGAGTGATCTTTTTGGAAGAAACACGTGCCGCGGTGCAAATGCGGAACATTACCAAACGGTTCGGCACCAAGGTGGCCAACGACCGGGTCTGGCTGGACATTTATAAGGGCGAGATCCTGGCCCTGCTGGGTGAAAACGGCAGCGGCAAGACCACCCTTATGAACATGCTGGCGGGCATCTACTTTCCCGACGAGGGCCAGATCTTTGTGGACGGCCAGGAAACGGTGATCCGCTCCCCCAAAGATGCCTTTGCCCTGGGCATTGGCATGATCCACCAGCATTTCAAGCTGGTAGACGTGCTCACCGCCGCGGAAAACATCGTTCTGGGCCTGAAGGAGCCCGGGCGGCTGGATATGAACAAGGTCACCAAAAAGGTTCAGGAAATCTGCGACACCTACGGCTTTGACGTAGACCCCAACCAGAAGATCTACAATATGTCCGTTTCCCAGAAGCAGACCGTGGAGATCGTCAAGGTCCTCTACCGGGGGGCCGACATTCTGATTCTGGACGAGCCCACCGCCGTGCTGACCCCCCAGGAGACGGAAAAGCTTTTCGCCGTCCTGCGGAACATGCGGGACGCGGGAAAGGCCATCGTCATCATCACCCACAAAATGCACGAGGTGGAAGACCTTTCCGACCGGGTGGCCGTGCTGCGGCAGGGCCAGTTTGTGGGCGACATGCTGACCAAGAACACCAACGCCCAGGAAATGACCAACATGATGGTCGGTCGCCCTGTGACACTGAACATCGACCGGCCCGCCCCCGTTGACCCCAAGCCCCGGATCGTGGTGGAGCACCTGACCGTCCGGGATCAGGAAGGCAGTCTCAAGCTGGACGACGTGTCCTTTACCGCCAATTCCGGGGAAATTCTGGGCATTGCCGGTATTTCCGGCTGCGGCCAGAAAGAGCTTCTGGAGGCCATTGCGGGCCTGCAGCCCACAGAAAAGGGCTCCATCCGCTATATTGAAGACGACGGCACCCCGGAAGAGCTGATTGGCAAAGACCCCACGGCCATTTCCGGCATGGGCGTTTCCCTGTCCTTTGTGCCGGAGGACCGGCTGGGCATGGGTCTGGTGGGCTCCATGGATCTGACCGACAACATGATGCTCCGCTCCTTCCGGAAGGGCCGTTCCTGGTTTACCAACCGCCGGGAGCCCAAGCGGCTGGCGGAGAAGGTGGTCAAGGACCTGGAGGTCAATACCCCCGGCGTGTCCACCCCCGTGCGGCTGCTCTCCGGCGGCAATGTGCAGAAGGTCCTGGTGGGCCGGGAAATCGCCGCCGCCCCCACGGTGCTTCTGACGGCCTATGCCGTCCGTGGTCTGGACATCAACGCCTCCTATACCATCTATGACCTGATCAACCAGCAGAAAAAGGCCGGTGTGGCCGTGGTCTTTGTCGGCGAGGACCTGGACGTGCTGCTGGAGCTGTGTGACCGGATTCTGGTGCTCTGCGGCGGCAAGGTCAGCGGCATCGTAGAACAGCCCGATTCCTCCCGGAAGCCGGAGGTGGGCATGATGATGACTCGGTTGGGAGGAAAAAAGAATGGCTAAACGATCTTCCGTCCTGCACATTTCCAAGCGGGACAATCTGCCCTGGTACAAGACCTGGGCCATCCGCGGGGCGGCCATTTTGCTGGCTGCCGTGGTCTGCGGCGTTGTCACCGCGGGCCTCACAGGCCAGAACCCTCTGGCGGTTTACAAGACCATGTTTGACGGTGCCTTCGGCACCAAGCGGAAAATGTGGATCTTGGGCCAGAATCTGGCGATTCTGCTGGTGGTATCTCTGGCGGTGACCCCGGCCTTTAAGATGCGCTTCTGGAACGTGGGCGGCGAGGGCCAGATCCTCATTGGCGGCCTTGCCACCGCGGCCTGCATGATTCTGCTGGGGGACAAGCTCCCCAACTGGGCATTGATTCTTCTGATGATTCTCTCCTCTGTGGCAGCAGGTGCCGTATGGGGTGCCATCCCCGCCATCTGCAAGGCCCGGTGGAACACCAACGAGACCCTCTTCACCCTGATGATGAACTATGTGGCAACCCAGCTGGTTGCCTACTACGTCATCCTCTGGGAGGTCCCCAAGGGGGCCGGTAAAATCGGCATCATCAACCAGGCCACCCAGGCCGGTTGGCTGCCCCAGATCGGCAGCTATAAGTACCTTCTGAACATTCTGGTGGCCGGGGTGCTGACGGTGATGATGTACTTCTACCTCACCCGCTCCAAGCAGGGCTATGAGATCGCCGTGGTGGGCGAAAGCGAGCGCACCGCCCGGTATGTGGGCATCCCCGTGGGCAAGGTCATCGTCCGGACCATGATGATCTCCGGCGGCATCTGCGGTCTGGCAGGTCTGCTGCTTGTGGGCGGCACGGCCCACACCATCACCACCTCTATTTCCGGAGGCCGGGGCTTTACCGCCGTCATGGTTGCCTGGCTTGCCAAGTTCAACCCCTTCTCCATGATTTTCACCAGCTTCCTGCTGGTATTCCTGGACCGGGGTGCCCAGGAGATTTCCACCATCTACGCCCTGAACCACTCCTTCAGCGATATTCTCACGGGCATCATCCTGTTCTTCATCATCGGCAGTGAGTTCTTTATCAGCTACAAGCTGAATTTCCTCAAAAACACCAGGAAGGAGCAAGCCTAAATGTTTGATTTTGTTTCCTTTTTCCCCAGAGCGGTCATGCAGGGCATTCCCCTTCTCTTCGGTGCCACCGGCGAGACCCTGACGGAAAAATCCGGCAACCTGAACCTGGGCATCCCCGGCGTGATGTACGTCGGCGGCATCTGCGGGGTCATCGGGGCCTTCTTCTATGAGCAAAGCGGCCAGATGGTGCCCTTCCTGGCGGTGCTGATCCCCCTGCTGTGCTCTCTGGCCGGTTCCCTGCTGATGGGTCTTCTCTACTGCTTCCTCACCGTGACCCTCCGGGCCAACCAGAACGTGACGGGTCTGGCCATGACCACCTTCGGCGTGGGCTTCGGCAACTTCTTCGGCGGCTCCCTCATAAAACTTACCAATGCGGAAGTGCCCTCCATTGCCCTGTCCGCCACCTCCGAGTATTTCCGCAAGGCCCTGCCCTTTGCGGAGAAGACCGGGGTTTTCGGAAAGCTGTTCCTGAGCTACGGCTTCCTGGCTTACACCGCCATCATCATTGCCCTGGTCACTTCCTATGTGCTGAAAAAGACCCGGGTGGGCTTGCAGCTCCGGGCCGTGGGCGAAAGCCCCGCCACCGCCGATGCCGCGGGCATCGACATTTCCCGCTACAAGTACAAGGCCACCTGCATCGGCAGCATGATCGCGGGCCTGGGCGGATTGTACTACGTCATGGACTACGCCTGCGGTGTCTGGTCCAACAATGCCTTCGGTGACCGTGGCTGGCTTGCCATCGCCCTGGTGATCTTCACCATCTGGCGGCCCAACGTGGGTATTTTCAGCTCCATTCTCTTTGGCGGATTGTACATCCTCTACCTGTTCCTGCCCACGGGCACGAACCTTGCGGTAAAGGAGCTGTACAAAATGCTTCCCTACATCGTCACCATCATCGTCCTGGTTCTGAGCTCCATGCGCAACAAGCGGGAGAACCAGCCCCCTGAAAGCCTGGGCATCCCCTACTTCCGGGAAGACAGGTAAACATTTGGCACCGTGAACCTTCACGGTGCCAATTTTTATACCTTTGCCGCCTGATGGAGCTTATAAAGGAGATTTGCCGCCGTCTCCCGGGTGAGGGTGCCTTCTTCCGGCATGGGGAAAGCCGCCTCCGTCAGCAGCTTCACCCCATCCTCTCCCTCCAGGTCCAGACAGGCGCACAGCAGGGCGGCGGCCTCCTGGGTGGAAACCGGGGCCAAGGGATCAAAATCCCCCTGCCACACCGTTCCGGCGGTGAGGCCTGACCGGAGTGCCGCCGCGGCATAGGGACGGAGCCACTGGGGCAGATTGGTCCGGATTTCCGCCGGTACCTGCTGCTCCACGGGGATGGACAAGGTTTTCACAACCATTGTTAAAAACTCTCCCCGGTTCACTTGCTTCTCCGGCCCAAAGTAGGCGCTGCCCGCCAGGGTCTCCCCGGCGAAGATGCCGGTGGAGCGCATCCATTCCGCCGTAAACCGGCAGGAGGTGTCTGCGGTGTCCTCATAGCTTGGGGCATTGGTAGGCTTTAGAATGGTCACGGTGACGGTTGCTTCCCGGGAAACCTTGCCCTGGGGGTCAGTGGCGGTATAGGTGAAGGAATCCACCCCCACCTTGTTTTTAGAGGGCGTATAGGTGAAGCCCCCCTCCGCAACGGTCACGGTGCCCCGCCGGGGCTGGCGGACAATGGCGAAGGTCAGGGCCTCCCCTTCCGGGTCTTTGGCCCGGAAGACTCCCTCGGTCGGCAAATTCCGATAGGTCTCCACTGCGGAATCCTCCGCCACGGGGACCTTGTTTTCTTTCCCCCGGATGCCAATGGTCAGGGTGGCCTCCGGCTCCAGGCTGCCGTTTTTTACCGGCAGATAGCCCACGCTGGCCCCACCGTCCTCTTCCGTTCTGTGGGGGGTGAACCGGAGCCGGGAGAGCTGTTCTTCCGTCAGGGCATCCCCGGCACGAAGGCGGCGTGTTCCCAGGGTCAGGGTGCCGTTTTCCGGCACCTGCCGCAGGAATACGGAGGTATCTTCCCCGAAATCTTCCTGGGAAAAGCAGTAAACGCCGCCGCTTTCCACCTCCGCCGCCATGGCGCTCATGGGCAGAGCCAGCAGCAGCAGGCAGCACAAACAAATACGCAGTTTCATAACAAAACCTCCAGAAATTGAATTTCCGGAGGTAGTGTTTGCCAGTTCTGGCAGGATTATTCAGCTTTTCTTCCCCAGAGGGTCATTTCCTCCCGGGTGTCCAGGATCTCATAGTCCTTTTGCAGCAGCTCCCGGATCTCCCGGGGGGCGATCCCCTTCTCGGGGGTCAGGACGTAGCTGCCGATCCTAAGGTACGCTTCTATGGCCGCTCCGATCTCCGGCGCCAGGGCAATGTAGTGCTCCTGCCAGTCGCAGTATCGGATGGGCGGCATCCGGTCGGACAGCAGGTACAGCCGGGAGCAGGAGGGGAAGCCATAAATATACACATCCTTCCCCTCCGGCACCTGAGAAACCAGGGCCTTGACCCCCTCAGATTCCCGGCGGTCCTCCTGATGGGTCAGCGCGCAGTACATGGCGTAGCGGATCTCCACAATGGCCTTGGGGTACAGCAGGGGCCACTGGGCCCCCAGGGTGCCCAGCAGCAGCAAGAGCGACAGCACCAGGCACACCACCCGGTCCCCGGCCCTGCGGCGAAAACGCTTCCGGGTCTGGTCAGCCAGAAGGTAGGCCCCGTAGACCGTCAGAGGCAGGGACAGCACAAAATAATGGGCATAGCCGTTGCCCATGGCCGCCGCCAGCAGCAGCGTTGCCAGGGAAGAAAGCGTAAATACCCAGCTTTTCCAGTCCCTGACCCGGTAGATCATCAGGACGATCAATGGCAGCAGCCCCGTAAAGAGGCAGGGCCACAGGTTCAGAAGGCTTATCAGCTTCTGGGTGAGCCCTGCTTCCCCGGAATAGCGGAAGCCGAAGAGAAACACCTGGTTCAGCATTTCCCCCAGGATGCCCCGCCACCAGGCCCACAGGAGCCCCGGCAGCACCCCCACCAGAGCCCCCAGCAGGAAGGCGGCCCCATTGGCAAAGAAATTCCGGAACCGCTTCCAGAGGAAAAGGTTCACCGTCACCGTCAGCAAAATGGCCCCCAGGAGGGCGGCGTTGGTGATGCGGATCAGGACCATGATGCCGAAAACCATGCCGTAGAGGAAGCCCCACAGGGGCGGGTGGTCCTGATTTTCAGGGCTAGGGAGCCGGGTGCCCCGGAGATAGCGCAGGCACAGATACAGACAGGGCATGAGAAAAGGCAGACTCAGCTCCTCCGTCAGGCCGCCCCCCTGCATGGTATAGCTTAATACCACGGCGCAGGGCAGAAGCATGAGAAGCCCCAAAAGCAGCGGGCAGCCCTTTTCCGGAAAGGCCGCATCCAGGCACTTTTTGGCAAAGACCAGGCTCACCGTCAGGCACACCCACTGCACCAGGAATACCCCCAGCCGCCCGAAAAGCAGCCGCTGGCCCAGATACTCCATCCAGAAGAGGTACGGCCCCTTCATGTCGAAAAAGTCCCGGTAAGGCAGCAGCCCCTGGGTCATGCCCTGGCCCACCAGCCGGAAAAAGGCCACGTCCTGGCCTACCTCAAAAGACAGCAGGGGTGTTGTGGACAACGAGCACACCAGAAGGAACCCCAGGGCCCCCAGCCCCAGAACCACCGGCTCCAGAATCCGGAGCCACAGACTTTTCTTTTCCTCCATGGCTTATTTCTCCCCGCAGAACCGGACCTTGGGCCGGAAAAACAGCCCGGACCACATGCCCTTCAGAATGACCCCCAGCCGCTTTCCCCGGTGGTCTTTGGCCTTCACCAGCACCCGGGCCATGGCCCGGAGACAATTGAAGATGTAATAACACACCCCCCGGAAGCCCTCCTGCCGGTACAGATACGCTTCATTCCGGAAGGCATACCAATACCGGCCGATGCGGCCGGGCTGGTCTTTTTCCACCCCAATGCCGGAATTCTCCTTCATGGCATGGACCACCCGGCTCTTTCCCGCCACAAAGCAGGGAGAAAGCCGCTGGATGCGGCGGGTATACTCCGCATCGTCCCCCCAGATGAAGAACTCGGAAATGGGGAGCCCCACCTGCCGGACGGTTTCCGCCCGCAAAAACAGGGACACGAAGGAGGCTTGCCTCGCTTCTACCAGCCCCTCCGCCAGATGGGCTTCGAAGGTGGCATACCGCTTGGCCCAGAGCTGCCGGTTCATGACGCAGCCCTGGCCGTCGGTCCACAGGGCCGCGCTGCTGAGCCAGCCGTAATTCCCTTCTAAATGCCGGTCCGCTGCCACCAGGGCCTCCAGAGCATCAGGCTCCGGCAGGGTGTCGTCATCCATGATCCACAGGTATTCATACCCCTGCTCCACGGCCCATTTCATGCCATAATGGAAGCCTCCAGCACCGCCCAGGTTTTTCCCGGTGTTCTGATACTCCAAATCCTTTTGGCTCCTTGCCCACTCCCCGGTGCCATCGGTACTGGCATTGTCCACCAGCACGATCTGGCAGGGCACAGTTTGCCCCCGGAGCTTTTCCACGCATTGTTTTAATAATTCCAGGCGGTTGTAGGTCACCACCACCGCGGCGATTTTTTCCATGGCTGATCCTCCCAGGTATCCTTCTTTTGAACCCATTTTATCGCATTCCCGGGATTTCGTCAAGGCGATTGCTTTTTAGATGCAAAAATGGTATGATGGACAAAAAGGGAGGGGCCAAGCCCCCGGTTTTGGAAAGGAATAGAACGATGGATGCTTTTTCCTACGCCCAGGTGCTCTGGGACTATATGCGCATGGATATGCCGCCAAAAAAGGCAGGCTGCATCGTAGGCTTCGGCTGCTACAATGAGGACATCCCCATTAGGTGCGCCCAGCTCTACCGGGAGGGCTTCGCCCCCTGGGTGCTCTTCACCGGCGGCCTGGGTCGGAACACCGCCGGCATGTGGACGGAAAGCGAGGCGGAACGCTTCGGCCGAATCGCCTTGGAAGAAGGGGTGCCGGAAAGCGCCCTGCTGCTTGAGACCAAGTCCACCAACACCGCTGAAAACATCGCCTTTACCCGGGACCTTCTGGCAGAAAAGGGCCTGACGGTCTCCTCGGTCTTGGGTGTCCACAAGCCCTATATGGAGCGGCGCATCTACGCCGCCTGGAAAAACTACTGGCCCCAGATGCCCTTCTCCGTGACCTCCTACCGGCAGACCATGGAGGAGTACCTGACCGCCAATGAGCGCCGGGGCCGCAGCATTCACGACACCCTGGAAATGATCGCGGGAGATTTCCAGCGGGTGGACCTCTACGCCAAAAAGGGCTACCAGATCCCCCAGGAGATCCCGGAGCCCGTCTGGGAAGCCTTCCGGGGCCTCGTAGACCTGGGCTACACCGGGCAGCTGGCAAAGTAGAACTTTTTCCGAGCCACCCGCTATGCGGGTGGTTCTCTTTCTACACGTAGGATCTCCGCAAAAAACCGACGGCCAGAACGGTCGTCGGTTTTTATATTGATTTTTTATCCCTTCACCGCACCGGCAGCAACACCTTTGATGATGTACTTCTGGCAGCACAGGTAGAAGATGATCACAGGGACGATGCTCAGTAGGATCAGGGCCATGGTGGCGCCCATGTCTACGGAGCCGTAGGAGCCCTTCAGGTACTGGATGTGAATGGGAATGGTCATATACTTCTTCCGGTCCAGCACCAGGTAGGGAAGCAGATAGTCGTTCCACACCCACATGATTTCCAGCACGCCCACGGAGATCATGGTGGGCTTCATCATGGGCAGCACCACGCTGAAGAAGGTCTTGACGGGGCCGCAGCCGTCAATGGCGGCGGCTTCCTCAATGGACAGTGGGATGGACTTTACAAAGCCCGAGAACATGAATACCGCCAGGCCCGCGCCAAAGCCCAGATAGATAATGGGAATGGTCAAGGGGGTATTGAGGTTCAGGGTGTCCGCCGTCTTGGGCAGGGTGAACATGACCATCTGGAAGGGCACCACCATGGAGAACACGCACAGGTAGTACACGATCTTGGAGAAGGCACTGCCCACCCGGGCAATGTACCAGGCCGCCATGGAAGTGCAGACCAGGATCAGGGCACTGGAAACAATGGTGATGAACAAGCTGTAGCCAACAGACTTGGCGAAGGGGTAGTTGCCGAAGGTCATGCCCTTGATATAGTTGTCAAAGCCAACGAAGGACTCTTCACTGGGCAGGGCAAAGGTTTCGGTGTTGACATAGGCATTGGCCTTGAAGGAATTCATAAGTACCAGGAAAATGGGCAGCAGGTAGACGATGGCCACCACTGCAAACACAATGGACAGAACGGTCTTGCCCCGCTTTTCTCCCTGGATGGTAGCAGGTTTCTTTGCCATTACTGCTGCACCTCCTTATCATGGGTGGATTTCATCTGGAAAATACCGATGATGGCCACCAGAACAAAGAACATCACGGCCTTGGCCTGTCCAACGCCCTTGGTTTTCAGGGTATTGGAGTTGACGATGTTCAGGGCCAGCATTTCGGTGGTATGGATGGCACCGTTGTAGGGGCGGCCATTGGTCAGGGCCAGGTTCTGGTCGTAGAGCTTGAAGGAGTTGGTCAGGGTCAGGAAGGTGCAGATGGTGATGGAAGGCATGACGTTGGGGATGATGATGTCCCACAGGGTCTTCCACTCGGAAGCACCGTCGATCTTGGCCGCTTCCAGCATATCCCCCGGAACAGCCTGGAGTCCGGCGATATAAATGATCATCATATAGCCGATCTGCTGCCAGGACATCAGGATGATGAGGCCCCAGAAGCCGTAGGTGGAGTTGAGCAAAATGGAAGTATTATACCGGGACAGAATGCCGTCAAAAATCATGGACCAGATATAGCCCAGGACGATGCCGCCGATCAGGTTGGGCATGAAGAACACGGTTCTGAAAATGTTGGAACCCTTGATGCCCTTGGTCAGCAGGTACGCCACTGTAAAGGCCAGAATATTGATGATCAGCAGGGAGACCAGGGCAAAGCCCGCCGTATACCAGAAGGCATGGAGGAAGCTTTCGTCCGCAAAAGCCTTTACATAGTTGTCAAGGCCCGCCCAGGTCCATTTGCTGGTGGTTTTGAAGTTACAGAAAGAAAGGAACAGGCCCTTTGCAAATGGATAAAGGAATCCGATGCAGAAGGCAATAAAGGTGGGAAGCAGGAAAATGGGGAAACACTTCTGAATGGGACGACGGACCAGAACGGAGTTCAGTGCCGCACCGTCGTTCTTTTTCTTGAATAAAGCCATAGTCATCTCTCCTTTGGGGAGTACCGAGGGAACGGCCTCCGGATATTCCGGTTT
>CAKTNS010000037.1 GCA_934589225.1 uncultured Oscillospiraceae bacterium | reverse complement strand
TCGGATGCCTTTATTCTAGCAAAAACTGTTACCTATGTCTCTTCTCTACCTGTTACCTATGTTACTACTCTATACAAGATTGCCGCCCCTACATACACGTCGGTGGGTAATACCATTCATCCGCACGGGTTGTATTTGCAACGTGGCGGACGGCAGATTGCCGCCGCTACGCCTGTTACGTCTGGCTGCCCCGGCACTCTACTGGGCCAGGCGGCTCAGGTAGAGGATCATGGCTTTTTCTGCCTGGGACAGGGTGTTGCCGAAGCGGATGGTGCTGACGTCAAAGAGGATGCAGCCGCAGTGGCCCGGAAAGGTGGGGAAGCAGATGACCTTGATATAGGTGTCGATCTCCGGGGAGTAATCAATGATCTCCAGGGTCTCGCCAAAAAGGGCGGAGCGCTCGTAAGACCTTAGCCATTTGGAATCCATATTAGCAAAGAGGCTTCCGAAGGATGCGCCGATCATGGTTTCCAGAGGCAGCTTTTCCAGCTGGGCCAGGGCGGGGTTTCCGTAGCGGAAAATCCAGTCTACGGCGTTGTTTTGCTCGTCAAACACCATTTCAATATCCGTAAAGGCAAAGGGCATGGTGTCAAACACCCGGAAATAGGAATGGTAATCCTCCTGGGTGGTCAGGCCGTTTTCCTCCGGCATGGAGCGAAGCAATGCCTTCTTCCGGTTCCGAAGCTCCGACTGAAGATAGCTTTTTTTGTTGGAAACATAGTTCAGTGTCTCGCCGTTGCTCAGGTTCACCGTATCCGTCACATCATGAATGGCCCGGACGGAGACCAGGGTGCTGCGATGGATCTTCAAAAAATCCGGCCCCAGCTGCTCCTCCAACTGGGCCATGGTCACCCGAACCTCCTGAACCTTCCCCCCGGCCAAATGGAACTCCGCATAGTTCCGCTTCATGGTGATATAAAGCACCACCGCCGGGTCCATCTGGCTCCCATCAGGGAAATGGAGCATCGTTTTTTCGTTCATACAGCAGCCTCCTTTTTGTTTCTAAAAATGCCCCCACCCTTTCGGGCAGGGGCAATGATCGTTTATGCATTAATACATCTTTGCGCCGGCAGGAATGTGGTCATCCACCATCAGCAGGTGCAGCCGCTCCCGGCCTTCCTCGTGGTGGACGGCGGAAATCAGCATGCCTTCGGAGTCGATGCCCATCATCTTTCTGGGGGGGAGGTTGGTGATGGCGATGCAGGTCTTGCCTACCAGCTCTTCCGGCTCGTAGTATTCGTGAATGCCGGAGAGGATCACCCGGTCCTTGCCGGAGCCGTCGTCCAGGAGGAATTTCAGAAGCTTCTTGGACTTCTTCACGGCTTCGCATTCCTTGACCTTCACGGCCCGGTAGTCGGACTTGGCGAAGGTTTCAAAATCCACGTAGTCTGTGAACAAAGGCTCGATCTCTACCTTGGAGAAGTCGATCTTCTCCTCCGCCGCAGGAGCCGCCACAGAGGGCATCTCGGCCTTTTCCTCGGCCTTTTCGGCCTTGGGCAGGTCCGTGGGCTTCATGGTGGGGAAGAGCAGCACGTCCCGGATGGAGGCGGAGTCCGTCAGCAGCATGACCAGACGGTCCACGCCGAAGCCCAGGCCGCCCGTGGGGGGCAGGCCGTATTCCAGGGCGGTGACGTAATCGTAATCCACCTGGGCCTTGGAGGCGGGGTCCAGCTTCAGCCGCTCCGCCACCTGCTTTTCGAACCGGCCCTTCTGGTCGATGGGGTCATTGAGCTCGGAGAAGGCGTTGCCGAACTCCGTGGCGTTGATGAAGTACTCAAAACGCTCGGTAAAGGCGGGGTCGTCGGCCTTCCGCTTGGCCAGGGGGCTGTTTTCCACGGGGTAATCGTAAATAAAGGTGGGCTGGATCAGGTTCTCCTCCACGAAGGCATCGAAGAACTCTGCCAGAATCGCGCCCTTGGTGGGGATCTCCGGCAGCTCCACCTTGTGGGCCTTGGCCAGGGCAATGGCCTCTTCATCAGAGGACACGGCGGCAAAGTCCACGCCGGAGTACTTCTTGACCGCCTCCACCATGGTCATTCTCTCCCAATGGGACAGGTCAATTTCCTTGCCCTGGTAGGTGATCTGCAGGGTGCCGCAGACCTTCATGGCCACGGTCTTCATCATCTCTTCCACCAGGTCCATCATGCCCCGGAAATCCGTATAGGCCTGATAGAGCTCGATGGAGGTAAATTCCGGGTTGTGGGTGGGGTCCATGCCCTCGTTCCGGAAGATGCGGCCCACTTCATAGACCCGGTCCATGCCGCCAACGATGAGCCGCTTCAGGTACAGCTCTGTTTCGATGCGCAGCACCATGTCAATATCCAGGGTGTTGTGGTGGGTATAGAAGGGCCGGGCAGAGGCACCGATCTCAAAGGGGGTCAGGATGGGAGTATCCACTTCCAGGAAGCCCTTGCTGTCCAGGAAGTGCCGCAGCTCCCGGAGGATGAGGCTGCGCTTGACGAAGGTATCCTTGACCTCGGGGTTTACGATCAGGTCCACATAGCGCTGACGGTAGCGGGTCTCCCGGTCGGTCAGGCCGTGGAACTTTTCGGGCAGGGGCAGCAGGCTCTTGCTGAGCAGGGTGGCCTTGTGGACCCGCAGGGATATCTCCCCCCGCTCGGTCTTGAACACGTCACCCTCTACGCCCACGATGTCGCCAATGTCATTTTTCTTAAAGCGGGCAAAATCCGCCTCGTCCATGGCGTCAAACCGGACATAGAGCTGAATTCTGCCGGTGTTGTCCTGCAAATCGCAGAAGGACACCTTGCCCATGCCCCGCTTGCTCATAAGACGGCCCGCCAGGGTCACGGTCTTGCCCTCCAGGGTCTCGTAATTTTCCTTGATCTCCCTGGCGGAGGAGGTCACTTCATACTTGGTCTGCACATAGGGGTCCCGGCCTTCGGCCCGGAGGGCTTCCAGCTTGTCCCGGCGGACCTTCACCTGATCGGACAGAGGCATTTCTGC
The DNA here is from genome assembly GCA_934589225.1 of uncultured Oscillospiraceae bacterium. Taxonomy (GTDB): domain Bacteria; phylum Bacillota; class Clostridia; order Oscillospirales; family Oscillospiraceae; genus Faecousia. The sequence goes on along the minus strand of CAKTNS010000037.1, from coordinate 25,894 downwards.
CTGAGGTACAAACTTTGCCATGGCTTAGCCCTCACGAGAAACGCTGATGACCTTCATGCGGAAGGAACCGGCGGGGGCGTTGACGGTAAAGTCCTCTCCCGCAGCCTTGCCCACGATGCCGCGGCCAAAGGGGGAGTCGTCAGAGAGCTTGTTCTCCATGGGGTTGGCTTCCTGGGAGCCGGTGATGCGGTACTCAAAGCGCTTGCCGTTCTCGTCCTCTACCACCACGGTGCAGCCCAGGCCCACCCGGCCGGTGGCTTCGTTCTCGTCCTCAATGATGACGGCGTGGGAGAGAATATCTTCGATTTCCGCAATGCGGCCATAGAGCTTGCCCTGCTCGTTTTTGGCGGCATCATATTCGGAGTTTTCGGACAAGTCACCGTAGGACCGGGCTTCGGCGATCATGGCGGCGACCTCCCGCTCCCGGGTGGTCTTCAGGTAATTCAGTTCCTTTTCCAGGTCCGCCAGACGCAGACTTGTGATTTTATATTCCTTAGCCATATTCAAAATCCTTTCTTAGATGAAAATTTCCATAGCTTTGAATATTATAGAGGAAAAGCCCCCGGTAGTCAAGAAGATTCCCGGGGGTTTTGCAAAAATTCAATTGTTTCCTTCCGGAACCCGGGCCAGGATCTGCTCGTAGATTTCCCGGGTCTTGTCCAGATTTTTCCCGCTGAGTACCAGGGTCTGGCCTTTGGTGGTGTGCAGCACAATGGCGCTGTGGGGATTATAATAGGTAAAGCGGACATAAGGGCCAAATTCCTGGTTTTCAAAATACCCCGCCAGCAGCCGGAAGGAGCCCAGGCCCCAGGTGCGGGTGCCGGGGACGTTTTCCTCCCGCAGCTCCACGCTTTCAATGTCGCTGTAGGGAAGGGCCGCCCGGCCATAGTAGCTGGTGCGCACCTCCAGCTGGGTCTCCTCAAAGCGGACCTGAACGGAGCCGGTAAAGAGCAGCACCGCCGTCAGCACCAGCACGAAAACAATCGCCCAGGTGGCGGCTTTCGTCACCTTTGGATTGGCTTTCTGGGGCCTCCGCAGGGGCTCTCCCCGGGACAGCTGCCGCCGATAAAACCAGTAGGAATAAATGACGGGAAGAATGCTGCTCACCACCAGCACCAGCATCAGCCAGGGCATGGCCGTCTCCTGGGGCAGGAAGCTCAATAGAAGCATACATGCGCCGCAGACCATCCACACAGGCCCCGCCATCCGGTGGGTGGCGTTCCAGTTTTTCTCACTGGCGAAGGTCCATTTGACCCGAATGCCCACGGTGCTGTTCATCCGGCATTTGGGCATATAGTTGCCCAGCACCAAAAACATAATGCCAAAGAGCAGCCCCAGGTACCGGGTGACGGAAACCGCCGCCCCCTGGGTAAAGAGCCGGTAGGACATCCAGAAGGTCACATTGGAAAGGGCCGGGATCATCCAAATCACCACATTGTTGATTTTCCGGTTCTTATTGGGGTCCTTTTCCGTTTTTTCCGTGATATACATGCAGAACCACAGGGTCAGGGCCAGGAGAACGGGAGTTCCCAGCACCATCCCGGGAATCCGCCCGCCCCGGCCAAGAAGCAGCCCTAAGGGCAGGGGCAGCAGGGTCAGCAGATAGCAAAAAAGTTTGGTTTTTTTATTGTACATACTTGATTCCTCCACAAAAGCGGGTGTTTAAGTGCCTGATTTCAGATTTGTGATCCACAGCAAAGCCTCTTCCAGCACGGAAGCGTTGAGTTCATAATAGATGTACTTCCCCTCCCGGCTGTCATAGACCAGGTCCGCCTCTTTTAATACGGACAGGTGCCTGGAAATGGCCGCGCCGGAAACGGAAAAATGCTCCCCGATCTCCCCGGCGCTTTTCTTGCCGTCTTTTAAAAGCTTCAGAATCTCCCGCCGGGTGGGGTCCGCCAGCGCCTTCATGGTTTGCTGCAAGCCCATGGTGCTTCCCTCCTCATTTCACATTTAACCTAATTGTTAATTGTATAGTAGCACAAAGCCCACCCCTTGTCAAGTCCCAAACAAAGGGGTGGGCGGTGTTTTTTAACCGTTGATGATCAGGCTTTCCAGCGTGCGCTTGGGAACATAATGGACATCTTTGTCATCCCGGAAATAGTTGATGTTTCCGTCGGGGCCCACGTCCGTTACAACGATGTGGTCCGTCCCCTCCCCCAGGGCCAGCAGCAGCTGAGGGGCCAGATTTTCAGGCAGACCCAGCAGCTTTTTCAGGTTCCCCGCCTCAAAGGAGCCGATCATGCAGCCGTTCAGCCCCAGTTCTTCGGCGGCTAAGAACATGGTCTGGGCCACGATGCCCACATCCCGCTGAAAGGCGGCGGGGCTGTCCGTCAGGTTTTTATCCAGACAGATGACCACAAAGGCCTGGGGCTCCGCCCCTTTCCGGGGCAGCTTCAATTCCGGCAGCGCCCCCGCCCAGCGGGTCAGGGCCAGAATGGAGGCCACGGTTTCTTCCTCATTGGCTAAATAGTATTTCAGCACCTGCCCGTTCCGCGCCGAGGGCGTAAACCGGGCGCACTCCACCAAATACCGCAGCTCCTCCCGACGGACCTTCCGCTCCCGACGGAATCCCCGGTGGCTCCGGGCATTTTTGACCTGGTCTAAAAACATGGTTGTTTGCTCCTTTCGTATTTGATCTATGTATGGAACCATCCTACCACGGTCAGGAGAAAAAATCAACATGCTCCTCCGGCGCTATCCGGCCGTTCATAGCCTAAACCGTTACCGATGTCCGCCCCATAGCAAAGGAATCAGGGTCGATTGCGCATTTGAAAATCCCCCAGCGTCGGCAGAACCGATGTTGGGGGATTTCTTACACGAAAAGCAGCATTTTACAGAATCCAAAAACCGGTAAATCCCTTCCGTTTTATCATGCCTCTGTCGTAAAGACAAACTGCATAATATCACTGCGCGTATACGACTCAACATATTCTACAGGGAGTTCTCCCTTGTACGAAACACGGCGTCGAAAGAATACAGGGCTATTCTTTTCCACTTGCAGGTAATTCCGCAGTTGATTGGGAACGATTTGAGCAACGATAGAATGTTTTGCTATATTAGGGCGCATATTATATTTTTCCAGGCTGTTGTATAACCCATTTACCTCGACCATATCTCTTGTCAGGGTCGGACATTTCGAAGTGTCAATATAAGAGACAGCCAAAGTTGTCGGAATATCATCATTGTAAAAGAGGCGTTCAATACGAAACACATCGGAAGAATACTGGATCATCAGTTTTTCTGCCACGTGGCAGTCCGCCTTCACAACGCTAAAATCGATTAGTTGCTTGTGCTGTCTGGTCGAGTTTTCATCTACATCATAAAAACGGAAAGAGGCAATTTCCGATTCAATTTTTGGTCTGGAAACAAATGTCCCGATTCCTTGTCTTTTAATGATCAGTCCCCGGTTTTTTAAATCATCTATCGCAAGCCGAACAGTTTGACGGCTTACTGAATACATTTTTCCCAATTCAGCTTCCGTTGGAATCTTGGTATTATAGGGCCATACCCCACTGGTGATTTTCATATTCAGTTCGTTGCTTAGCTGCTTATACAGAGGGATACCGCTATTATAGTCAAGCATATCAATATTCTCCCCATCCATAATAAAATGATTTTAACATTTTTTGATGGATTATTCAATGGGCTAAATTGCTTTTTCGCACTTCATTCCGATTCATCAGGGAAGTCCTTGTTCTGTGGCTTTTTCATCTCTTAAACTTCCGAACGGTTCCCTCAAGGCTGCTGCACAAGCGCTGCTGCACCAATCACGCCTGCCATATCCCCAAGTTGAGCCAGCTTGATATCGCAATGGTAAGTATCATAGCATTTTGCTGTGACTTGCTCACGAATACGCTCTATGTAGTTCTCCAGTCCATTCGCAACGCCGCCTCCAATGACGATCACATCGGGAGCATGGGCAAATATAAACTGATTCAAGCCACAGCAAAGAGATTCCAAATACGACTCCACCACATCTGTTGCCGCTTTTTCCCCAGCAATAGCCCGGGAGAAAATCTCTTTTCCAGATGCGTCACTTCCGGATGCGCTGCGATATTCGGCCATCAGAGCAGGCCCTGAGCATTGCTGCTCAAAGCAGCCGGTCAGGCCGCAATAACATTTTCGATTGCTATTTTTGACCTTGACATGCCCTCCCATATGCAGCACCGCAGGTTCCGAAGGAATTACTGCATTCTCCAAAATAGAGAATCCGATACCCGTTCCCAAAGTAATCAGCAAAACACGTTCATAGCCCTTCCCGGCACCGTACAAGCATTCTCCATAGCAGACGATTCTGCCATCGCTGTCAACCTTGACCGGCATATCAAGCGTCGTTTCAAGTCTTTGCGCAATGGGGTAACCGGACAGGAACGGTAGAAACGCCTCCTTTGATTTCCCCATAATTCCCGCTCTGTGTACAAACCCCGTCACGGAAACACCCGCTCCGCAGACCTCCTGAATTCCTATCTCCGCTTGCATAGATTGCACGGCATCCTTCAGGCTATCCAAAAAAGGCTGTTCTTCCTTTTTTGAGTTGAAAATCCTGGATGCAAGAATTTTTCCGCTCTGAATATCTACCAGACCGGCCTTTACCCGTGTTCCTCCAATATCGATTCCATACGCATATTTCGCCATTCAGCTCACCACCCAACGATCTTCAGGAATTCCAAGGGAAATTCCCGGTGTATAGCCTTTTTCGATGCAGCATTGGTACGCGAAAAGCTGTGTATACAAGCAAAGCAGCAGCGACATGGCCTCTTCCAGTACATCAAAGTGCGGATACAGAAAGTGGTAGTCGCCCGGAGCATCGCAGTTTTCTCCTATATAGACGGAAGCCTTTGCAGCAGAGGCGGTTTCCATCCAAATCCGATCCGAGCGGGCATCCCCCAGAACATCCAGATATACAGGTACAATCATATTATCCGCCAGCGCACTGCTGAACACGGACCGCACAGGTCCATGGTAAAAAGCGTCAATTCCAGATGCATCACAGGTAACAAAAGCAATTTCTTCCATCCAGAGCCCTGCAGCCTTGCAGCATCCAACCCCATATCCTCTTGAAAGGAATACATAGCTGTGCGCGTTTTTAAAAAAGGATATTTCTTCCATTCCCTTCAGGATGGTATTCTTATTCTCCTCCATCCAGCGAAACATGTGACTGTATGCCTCCCAGTCGATGCTTTCATTACGCATAAAGGAAACGCAAATCAGTCCGCATAGGGCCATGGAGGAATAAGCCTTCAGGCAGATTTTCTCATCAAAAGAACATACATCCATCAAGCCCAAAGAACAGCCTCTGTCCAGTGCGCTGCCTTCTGTCATCGTTATTCCGATACAGACTCTGCCATGCTCCCGCAGTTCGCCCACCAGTTCCTTTATTTCATGGCTTTCTCCGGAGCGGGACATGATCAAAAACACAGTGTCCGCATCGTCAAAAAAAAGTTGATCTCGAAGCACATCCGACGCTTCAACCAAAGAAACATATGCACCACCGCGAAGCAGCGAATAATACATTGGCATCAAAGAGTTTTGTGCGCTGCCCATGGATGTCAAAACAATATGCTTTGCCCCTCTAAGCGCATTTCCGATTCTCTCCAGCACCTCTTTTTTTTGAGTAAGAAGATCCTCCAGCGTTCGATTCAACTCCATAGGTTCTTCCAGAACATTTTGAAGATATCCGTACATTTACTTTACCCCTCCCGCAGTGAGTCCCTTAATGAGCCACTTCTGTCCAATAACGAAAATAAGAATAACAGGCGCAGTCGTGATCGTTGCTCCAGCCATCAGAAGCGGAACGTCCAAAGTAAACAAGCCCTGCATGTTCGTCAGACCAACAGTCAAAGTACGCAGACTTTCCTTCTGCACAAAAACGGTTGCCAGGAGCATTTCATTCCAAAGCCACATTGCGCCGACAATTGTCGTCGCAGACAGTGCCGGAGCCAGCAATGGTAATACCACCCGTGTAAACGCCTGGAAATAGCCGCACCCATCGATCATTGCCGCTTCAATAAAACTGTTATGCACAGAGTCCATAAAGCTGCTGAGCATATTCAGAATAAACGGCAGAATGTATCCGATATAAATGATCATCAGCGATGCGTGATGGTTGGTCAGACCGATTTTCGCAAAGAGACGGTACAGCGGAAACAGCAACACGACCGCCGGAATAGACATCAATGGAAAAATCGCATTTTTTGCCAATGTGCGTCCTTTGAATTGGAATTTTCCAATGGAAAAAGCCGCCATAGCACCAAACAGAATGCAGCAAAACAAGGGTATTGCCGTAACCAACAGGCTGTTGAGGAATAGTCTTCCTACATCGTAATTCTCAAAGAGTTTTACATAGTTTTGAAACGTCCACACATCAGGAAGACGCATGGCATTGTAAACATACTCGCCCTTTGTTTTGAAGGACGTGATCACCGTGAAAATGATAGGAATTATATCTACAAAGACAAATAATCCCACAGCCACAGACAGTATGTATTGAGGTAGTTTTTTGAACTTCTTTCTTTTTGAATTGACCCGCATACCGAACCCTCCCTACGCATCTTCGCTGGAAAGCATTCTGCGCCCAACAGCCTGAATGGTCACAAACAGCATTGTGATCACCAGCAGCATAACAGCCAAAGCAGATGCCGCTCCGTAGTTCATGAATTTTGCGCCTAGCTGATAGATGTAGAAATCCAGAACGTATGTACTATTGATTGGACCGCCCTTTGTAAGGACATACACATAGTTAAACAGCCAAGAAAGCATATTGATCATTGACAGTACAAAGAAAAAAGAAATAACAGCTCTTGCGTCCGGAATCAATATCTTCCTTGCTATTGTAAAATAGCTTGCACCGTCCAGTCTTGCTGCTTCAATGAGAGATTCATCCACTGAAAGGAGCCTTGCCAGGATCAGCATGACACCATATCCAAACTCTTTCCATATGATCACAAACATGATTGCATATAGGGCTGTCTGTCGTTCGCCGAGCCAATTATGTACAAGATTTCCAAGTCCTATGCTGCTCAGGATTGAATTCAGCAACCCATTTTCCCGTAGAATGACGTCAAAAATAATGCCTGTGACCGCAATTGAAAAAATATAGGGAAATAGCATGATGGTGCGGTAAACTTTCCACCCAGGAAACTGCGTATAGAGTATCAGCGCCATGATCACTCCGCCGGCAACCAGCAGCGGTACACACAAAAGGAATTTAAAGTTGTTCGTCAGCGCTGTCCAGAATATGGGATTTTTCATAAGCGTTGCGTAATTCTGAAAGCCAACGAAAGTCCTGGTGTTTCCGTTAATAGAATACATGCTATCCGCAATCACACTGATGATCGGGAACAAGAAAACCAGTCCGATCATAATAAATGCGGGCAGCAGAAACAGGTATGGTACCTCCCTCTGCGAACGAGACAATCGAAGCATATTTACCTCCCTTCGTGCGTGCGGGGCATAGTGTTATGCCCCGCCTTGTCGGTTCCGTTACTGAAATGTTTCGGCCCATGCGGTGAAATTCTTCACCTCTTCCGGATTCATGCTTCTCCACTGCTCTGCCATGCTCTCTACATATGCGGCAGCATCAGCGGCATCTTCTCCAGAAAGCACCATTTGGCAGGCTGCGTAATTGCCAAGGCTGTGAATAGAGGAAGGCATATACAGCGAAGGGTAGATGCACGGGTCTTCCACCAAATAGTTCCACTCAAACTTCTCACTGGGTGTGCTCAGCACATCCGCATTGAAACGATCATCCGCAGGGAAATTCTTTGTAAGTTCATAGAATCTATTGAGCTGCTCCGGCTGGTGCATATATACCATAAAGTCAGCAGCCTCTTGTTTATGCTTGGAGAATGCGGGAATTCCAAATGCCTGGCTCTGAACATTTTGTCCGCCGGCCATCTTTCCTTCTCCAAAAGCGGGAACCTTCATAATAGCGGCCACATCATCTCCACCCATTTCTTCAATCCACTGAATGGCCTGACCATACGTAGCAAAGCCCATGGCAGATTCGCCGCGCAGAAAGCTTTCACGTCCAGACTGGAACTCATTGGACATCGTCAATGGGTTAATATATCCCTTCTCGTACAGATTAGCCAAAACCTCCAGCCAGAGTGCGTGCGCCTCTGTCTCATAGGCTCCCGGTTCCAGAGCGGCTTCAACGTATTCCGACACATCATCATGTCCCGCAACGCCTATCGTAGAATAAATCCACGGGGTTCCAAAGCCATCCTTCATGCCGCCAATTTCAAACGGGACTACATTGCTTTGCTTCAGTTTTTCGCAAGTTGTAAGGAATTCTTCGTAATTCTCAGGGGTTTTCTCCGGATCAAGGCCTGCGCTTCGGAACAATTCCTTGTTATAAAGCAGAACGATGGATTGTAAATACCACGGCTGCGCCCAGGTGGTGCTGCCCATAGACACACCATCCGTTCCCATCCAATGCGACATTTCCTCTTCGGAAATATACTCAGAAAGATCTGTCAAAGAGCTTTCTTCTCCCCAAACGTACATAAGGGTGTAAATGCCGGTCCAGAAAAACTGAATGTCCGCCCCCTCCCCTGCCTGTACAGAGGCCTCCCAGGCAGTCATTAGATTATCAGAGGTCTGCTGTGTCAGATTAATGTGGATTCCAGTTTCCTCTTCATATTTGGCCGCTGTTTCCTCCAACCACGCTCTGGAACCGGGCACATCCTCTTCGCCCCACCACCAAAGCTCAAGCGTGACTTTTTCACCGGCATCTGTCTGGCTATTCTGTTCTTTCTGGCTCTCTGCATCAGTATCAGGATTTTTCGCACCGCATGCAGCAAGAGATCCCAGCATCAAAAGCACCATGGCAACACACAGAATCTTTTTCATTACAGTCATCCTCTTTCATTGATTTAATCATCATAATGTTACGTCGTTATGATGTTATAACAATAATACTCACAAATACTGGTTATTTCAATTGACAGCTTTTCCAAAAGATTCTCCCTCTTTTTGGTGGTTTCGCCATATTCTTCTTTCAGTCACTTTTCTGAATTGAGATTCCCCATACAAATTGACCGTTCCAAACAAAACGATCCTATTCCCATATTCTAATGGGGCTCGATACTTTGGCAGAGCATTCCGCCGCAAGTGCTTTTTATATCAGCGTTCCTTCCAGATGGTCGCACTCGTGCTGGATGATCTGGGCGGGGAAATCCCGGAAGGTTTTGATGCGCCACTGGTAGTCTTCATTCTGGTAGCGGACCTTGATGGACCGATAGCGTTGGGTTTTCCGGGTGCCCTCCAGGCTCAGGCAGCCCTCTTCGGCTTCATAGGGGTCCTGGGCTTTCAGAATTTCCGGGTTTCGCAGGACCAGGGGCTTCCCCGCCTCCTCCAGCACGATGATCCGCACGGCCTGGCCGATCATGTTGGCCGCCATGCCCACGCAGTCTGCCCGATGGGAAAGCAGGGTGTCCACCAGGTCCCGGGCGATGGGCTCATCCTGGGGCGTTGCCGGTCTGGAGGGGCGGCTTAGGAAAAATCTGTCTTTGCAAATTGGCTGGATCATGGTTTTTTCTCCTTTTTCCCGGGAAAGCAGCCGGTTTTCTGTTCAAAAAACCGGCTTGTCTTTCCGGGGCACATCTGCTATAATGATTTGGATTTTTCGGGAAGGGAGGGGTCCCCTTGGAACAGGGCCGCCGGAAAAAAGCAGTCCTTTTTGCAATTTACGTCGTTATCCTACTCTGTCTGCTCTTTGGCAGGGCCCCCAATCCCCGGGGGCTTTCCTTTCCCGCGTATTTGCAGACCCACCTGAATCTGGTGCCCTTGCGGACCATTCGGCGGTTTGCCCGGCTGCTGATTCCCCCGGTGCGGCCCTACCTGGTCCGCATTGCCCTGCACAATCTTCTGGGAAATGTGGCGCTGTTCATCCCCCTGGGCTGGTTTTTGCCCGCTCTGTTTCCGGCGCTCCGGAGTTTTCCCATGACGGTTTTGTCGGTGCTGGTCAGCGTCAGCTGCGTGGAGGTATTGCAAGTAGTGTTCACCGTGGGCATCTGCGATGTGGACGATTTGCTTCTGAATCTGCTGGGAGCCTCCATAGGCTATGGGCTTTACCGGCTTTATCATTGGTTCAAAAAAGGCTGAGTTCCTGCAAAGGGCTCCGCCTTTTTTATTCAGAGCGAAAGGGCTTTCCGCTCTCTTGTTTGGCAGGTAAAGAGCAATATCTGCTTTTCTTCTCCCAGCTCCTCCAAAACCTCCAGGGCCCGCTTGAGCCGCCGGTCGTCAAAGCGGACCAGGGCATCGTCTAAAATGAGGGGCGCTTCCTGGGTCAGGGTTTGGGCCACCGCCAGCCGGAGGGAGAGATAGAGCTGGTCCACCGTGCCGTTGCTGCGCCAGAGGATGTCCCGCAGGCCTGTCTCCCCGGCTGCCCCGGCTTCCAAAGCCAGGTCCTCCGTCAAGGTCACCCGGTCATAGCGGCCCTCGGTCAGTCTTCCCATATAGGTCTGGGCCAGGGCGGAGATTTTCGGTGCAAACCGCCGCTGCAAGCTCTGGGCCGCCTGGGTCAGGGTCTCCTGGGCCAGGGTCAGGGCCGCCTCATACTGCCGCAGGGTCTGCACCCGGCGGTTTGCTTCCTGCCAGGCCCCCTCCAGGGTCTCCCGGCTGCCCAGGGCATCCAGCCGTTCCTTTTTTCCGCCCAGGGCCTGATTCAATGTCAGGAGGCTACCGTGAACGCTCTTCAGGGCTTGTTCCGTCTCCTCCCGAGACAGGGTCAGGCCGTCGGCAATTTCCCTGTGGGTCATGGGAGAAGCCATGGCGGAGAGCTCCTTCAGGTGGCTTTGGGCCAGATTTTTCTGGTCCCCCAGGACCGCCAGCCGGTCCCAGCTTTGCAGGACCTGACGGCACAGTTCCTCCATTTCCTCCGGAGTATGTCCTTCGCAGAGGAATGCCCGCTGGTCTTCCAGCCCCTGGAGCTGCTGCTCCAGCTCCGTCTGCCGGTGGAGCCATTCCCGCTGTTCCCGGGAATACCGCTCTAAGGCATCTCCATAGGCTCTGGCCTTGGCCTCCCACTGGTCCGGCGTTCCGCCGCCATAGGGAATGGCCAGGGCCTTTTGCCGTTCCTTTTCCTTTCCTCCCACCAGAAGGGATGCCCCCAGCAGCAGTGCCCCCAGGCCAAAGGCCACCAGAGCAGGAACCAGGTTTCCAAAGGCCAGCAGCACCCCGATGCCAGCCGCCATAGAAAGGCCCGCCAGTATCACGAGACTCCAAAAGCCCTTGCCCACAATGGCCCTATAGGCCTTCCCGTCAGCCTGGGCCCGGTCCATGGCCTCCCGGGCCGTGAGACCCAGGAAAATCTCCGGCTCCCTGGGCGGCTCCGGGGGCAGGTTCTCCCCCCGCCGCTCCTCTGCCGCCTCCCGGCGGGCTTTTTCGTGGGCTTCCAAATCCCGCAGGCGATTTTCCGCCTCCTGCCGGGTAGGCAGCTCCTGACAGATGGCCTCCATTTTTTCGTATTCCCGCTGCCGCCGTTCCGCGTCCCGCCGGGCGTTTTCCACCTGACGGGCATCCTGGTCGGCTTTTGCCTGGTCTAAGGCCGCCTGGTGGTTTTGCAGGGCCCGCAGATAGGCCTCCGCTTCCACCCGCTGGGCCTCCAGGCCCTGAATCTGATCTTCCAGGATTCTTTGCCGCTCCAGGTCCTCTTCCAGCTCCGCCAGCCGTTTTTCCGCCTGGGGCAGGAGACCGGTCTGATTGTAGCGGCATTTGTTTTTCAGTTCTTTCAGCTTCTGGGAAAGCTTCGCCCCTTCCCCGGAGTCGTCTCCGGTGGTGACCAGGGCGTTGAGCCGGGCGCGGAGGGCTTCATTTTTGGTCACCGGCAAGTCCTCCTGCCGGATAAAGCCCGCCCGGCAGAATACCTCCCGTTCCGCCCCCAGAAGCATTTGGCCGCAGTTTTCCGCCGTCAGCTCCGAAACCGGCAGACCGGTTTCCGTTTCATAGGCTCTGAATTCCCCCAGGGGAATCCGGCCTTTGGTGGTCCGCTCCAGGGTGATGCGGCGGCCCTGCCACTGCACCTCCATCCGCCCCGCCATGGGGCTTCCGGACCAGGGGGCATAGTGCTCCTTGGAAGACAGAGCGGTCTTGGTGGATTTGCTTCTGGTATCCATGCCGTAGAGCATGGCCAGCAGAAACGCGCACCAGGTGCTCTTTCCCCACTCGTTCTCCCCGGTGATCACATTGAGGCCGGGCCGCAAGGTCAGCGTCTCCCCTTCCAGCTTTCCGAAGGTGGCCGTCATGGTTTCGATTCTCACGGCAGGACCACCTCCTCTCCCTCCAGGAGTCTTGCCACCAGCTCCGCCGCCAGCCGGGCCTGTTCCCCCTCCTCTTGGGTCGGGGCCTGTTCATACCGTTCTTTTAGAAGCCCCAGGCAGACACCGGGCAGGCTGTCCTCCCCGGCCAGGGCCCAGGGGTCTAAGGGCGCTCTGGTCCGGTCCCGCAGCTCTAAAAAGGGCAGATGGGAAAACTGCTTCCGCAGCCCCGGAATGTCCGGGCTGCCCCGGCCCGTCAGCGTCACCCGGTAGTAATCGCCGCTGTCCACCGGGGGCAGGATGCGCCCCAGGGCCTCCGCAGCGCCGTCAGAAATATCCACCGTTTCCTCTATAAAAGCCGGCAGCCCCACCGGCAGGGTATGAAGCTTTACCCGGTCCGTCAGCTCCGCCAGCAGCATGCCCTTCCGGCCGGTCTCGTCCCAGCCTCTGCCCATGGGGCAGCCGGGCCAGGCGCACAAGGTGGCCCCCGCCGTAAAGCTGCCCCCCTTGTGGGTATGGCCCAGGGCCAGATACTGAAGGCCTGATGCGGCCACCTGCTCCGCCGTAACGGGGCAATAGGGGCTTTTGCCGTTTAAGGCATCCCCGTGGAGGACACCCAGTAAAAACCTGGGTCCCGGCTCCGCCCGAAAGCCTTCCAGCAGCCCCGGGCAGTCCATGGAGCGGTAGCCCCCGCCATAAACCCGGCAGTCCAGGTTTTCCAGGTCCACATAGCTGAGATTGCCTCTGAAAATATGGACGTTTTCCGGCCAGGTCTCCCGCTGCCAGGGGGAATCCAGGCCGTCATAATCATGATTTCCCGGAGTGATAAACACCGGAACGCCGCAGTCCTCCAGGCAGTCTGCCAAGAGCGCCGCGGTCTTTTTCTGATAGGGCCCGTCAAACACGTCCCCCGCCAACAGCACCAAATCTGCTTTTTGCTCCCTGCACAGTCGGGTCAGCTCCTCGGGAAGCGCTCGTTGGGATTCCCGTAACCGCTGCCGCTGGTCCTCCGGGAATCCTGAAAAGGGGGAATCCAGATGCAGGTCCCCGGAATGCAATACCTTTAATCCCATTGGTCCACCCTTTCTGCCTTCAGGCATTTTCCCGTAGCGCCGTCCAGGGTAAAGAGCACCCCTTCCAGCTTGGTGGGGCCCTCTGCCCAGCGGTAACGCTCGGTCAGGTCCCCCCGGAATCTTGCAATGGAGAGCTCCGGCCGAATGCCCAGCACCGATTCCTGGGGTCCGGTCATGCCCAGGTCCGTGACGTAGCCTGTGCCCTTGGGCAGCACCCGGGCATCCGCCGTGGGCACATGGGTATGGGTGCCCCACAGGGCGCTGACCCGTCCGTCCAGAAGATAGCCCATGGCCAGCTTTTCCGAGGTGGCTTCCGCATGAAATTCCACGAAAACCCACCTGGCCTCAATGGTTTTTAACAGTTTTTCCACAAGCAAAAAGGGGTTGTCCGGGGTGTAGTCCATGTTGCACCGGCCGATCAGATCAATGACCGCCACATCCCCGGCCCGGGTCTCATACACGCCCCACCCCCGGCCCGGCGCCTGGGGGGCCAGATTGGCCGGCCGCAGGATTCGGGTGGTGTCCTCCAGATAGTCCACGATCTCCCGCTTGCCGAAGCTGTGATTCCCCAGAGTCACCACATCCGCCCCGGCATCCAGAATTTCCTCCGCCTGGTCCGGGGTAATGCCCACCACACTGGCGTTTTCCCCATTGACCACCACAAAATCCGCCCCGGTCTTCCGCTTGAGCTGCCGCAGACTCCGAGCCACCCGATCCATACCGGGCGCCCCCACCACGTCGCCCACCGCCAACACTTTGAAATCCATGTCTTGTCCTCTTTCTGTCGGTTTTTCTGCTATTATATACTGGATTGTAGGATTTCACAAGGTCGGGAGGGCTTTAATTTTTTCATAAGGAGCCGGGTGGCGGCAGATTGCCGCCGCTACAGTGGGGTACCGTATTTTTGGTGGTACCATTCACCCCCACAGGTTATACATCCAACGTGGCGGGCGGCTAGTAGCCGCCCCTACGATACATTTGTTCTGAATTACCGTGTTCTCAACGCTTCTAATATCGTTTTGCGTCCGTAAAATATCAAAAACATGGCACATTGACGTAGGGGCGGCAATCTGCCGCCCGCCACGTATCGAATACAACCTGTTCAGTTGAATGGTATAACCCAATATACGGAACAATGTAGCGGCGTTGACCCAACGCCACTCCAGCCCCGGCGAGGGGCTGGCACCGTGGGATGTTACGGATACGAACATCCCACGAGTGGCCTTACGGCCAATGGCGGCAGATTGCCGCCGCTACAGTGGGGTGTGCCATGTTTTTGGTCATACCATTCACCCCCACGGGTTATACATCCAACGTGGCGGGCGGCAGATTGCCGCCCCTACGATACATTAGTTCCGTATTACCGTATTTTTGACGTATCTATCGCTGTATTGTGTTCCGAATAATTAAAAAACTCCGTAGAAGCGTTTTCTCGTTCCTACGGAGTTTCCATATATCTTGTTACTTTACTTGTGGCTGCACGCTCCGTGGCAGCTGGCGCAGTTGCCGCCGCAGGTGTGTTTTCCCTGTTTGCGGTCCCGGACCAGGCTTCGGATGATGAACCCTACCGCCAGGACCAGAAGGGTCAGGACCAGTACAGTTCCCATAGACTTCTCCTTTTATGCCAGCTTCGTGGTCAGCTTGTTTGCTTCCTTGTAGGGACGGACCAGCATATAAACCATGAATACCAGTACTGCCAGGGCAGCGATCAGGCCGATGATGTTCACATTGCCGGTGAAGAGATTGCCGAACTGGTTGATCATCAGGCTGACGCAGTAGGCAAAGCCGCACTGGTAGCCGATGGCAAACCAGGTCCACTTGGTGTTGTTCATCTCCCGCTTGATGGCACCGATGGCCGCAAAGCAGGGGGCGCACAGCAGGTTAAATACCAGGAAGGACATGCCGGTAATGGGGGTGAAGGTGGAAGCAAGGGTGGCATAGACATTGCCGGAGGCACCGTACAGGATGCCCATGGTGCCGACGATGTTTTCCTTGGCCACAAGGCCCGTAATGGAAGCCACGGCGGCCTGCCATTCGCCCCAGCCCAGGGGAATGAAGATCCAGGAGATCAGGCTGCCGATGCGAGCCAGGATGGACAGGTTCAGCTCGTCCTCCCCCAGCATCCGGAAGCCTTCATCCGTGAAGCCAAAGTAAGAGGTGAACCACACCAGAATGGTGGACAGCAGGATAATGGTACCGGCCTTCTTGATGAAGGACCAGCCACGCTCCCAGGTGGAGCGCAGGACATTGCCCAAGGTGGGGATGTGATAAGGGGGCAGCTCCATGACGAAGGGGGCCGGGTCGCCGGAGAACATCCGGGTCTTTTTCAGGATGACACCGGAAACCACAATGGCAGCCATGCCGATGAAGTAGGCACCGGTGGAGACCCAGGGGCTGCCGCCGAAGATGGCACCGGCGATCATGGCGATAAAGGGCACCTTTGCGCCGCAGGGGATAAAGGTGGTGGTCATA
This sequence comes from uncultured Oscillospiraceae bacterium, assembly GCA_934589225.1. Classification (GTDB taxonomy): domain Bacteria; phylum Bacillota; class Clostridia; order Oscillospirales; family Oscillospiraceae; genus Faecousia. Next base: position 10,086 of record CAKTNS010000037.1, on the reverse strand, counting down.
ATGGTCATCCGGCGGTCCCGCTCGTTTTCAATGGTACGGGAGGCCATAATACCGGGGACACCGCAGCCCACGCCCACCAGCATGGGGATGAAGGACTTGCCGGAGAGGCCGAAGCGGCGGAAAATACGGTCCAGAACGAAGGCGATACGGGACATATAGCCGCAGGCCTCCAGAATCGCCAGCAGGAAGAACAGCACCAGCATCTGGGGCACAAAGCCCAGCACCGCGCCGACACCCGCCAGAATGCCGTCACTGATGAGGCCCGCCAGCCAATCGGCACAGTGGACGCTTTCCAGGAAGTTTCCTACCAGCACCGGCACACCGGGGACCCACACGCCAAATTCCGCAGGGTCGGGCTGGGTGCCGTAGGCATTCAGGGCGTCCTCGATGGCGGCGTAGTCCGCTTCTTCAGTGGTAACGGCCAGGGTCTCCTCGTCCTCTACTTCATATTCAACGGAAGCACCGGCAGGAACCAGGGTGCGCAGGGTCTCGATGGCTTCCTGTGCGGCGGCATCATCGTAATCCTCGCTTTCCGCATCCAGTGCGGCTTCCATGGTCTCGTCACCGTACTGGGAAACCAAGGCGGCAATGATCTGGTCCGTGTCGCCGTAGGCATCCGCTGCCTCCTCATAGGCGGCGGAGCCAATGCCGAAGAGGTGGTAGCCGTCGCCAAAGAGGCCGTCATTGGCCCAGTCCGTAGCAGAGGCACCTACCGTGACCATGGCGATGTAATACACCAGGAACATGACCAGAGCGAAAATGGGCAGGCCCAGGAAGCGGTTGGTGACGATCTTATCGATTTTGTCGGAGGTGGTCAGGCTTCCGGCCTTCTTTTTCTTGTAGCAGCTCTTGATGACTCCGGCGATATACACATAGCGCTCCCCGGTGATGATGGACTCGGCATCGTCGTCGGCTTCCTGCTCTGCCGCCTGAATGTCGGCTTCAATGTGGTCCAGAGTCTCCTGGGGGATGTTCAGCTGGGAGAGGACCTTGTCGTCCCGCTCGAAAATCTTAATGGCGTACCAGCGCTGCTGCTCCTCGGGCATGTCGTGGAGCACCGCCTCCTCAATATGGGCAATGGCATGCTCCACAGGGCCGGAGAAGGTGTGCATAGGCACGGTCTTGGGGCCGTGGGCCGCCAGAATAGCCGCTTCCGCCGCTTCCTGAATGCCGGTGCCCTTCAATGCGGAGATTTCCAGCACCTGGCAGCCCAGCTGGCGGCTCAGCTCCGGGACATTGATCTTGTCTCCGTTTTTCTTCACCAAATCCATCATGTTGATGGCCACCACCACGGGGATGCCCAGCTCTGTCAGCTGGGTGGTGAGGTACAGGTTCCGCTCCAGGTTGGTGCCGTCAATAATGTTCAGAATGGCATCGGGCCGCTCGCCGATCAGGTAGTTCCGGGCCACCACCTCTTCCAGGGTGTAGGGGGACAGGGAATAAATGCCCGGCAGGTCCGTGATGATCACGTCGTCATGCTTTTTAAGACCGCCCTCTTTTTTCTCCACCGTGACACCGGGCCAGTTGCCCACGAACTGATTGGAGCCCGTCAGGGCATTGAACAGGGTGGTTTTACCACAGTTTGGATTGCCTGCCAGGGCGATCCGAATGGTTTTCTTTTCCATATTGCGCGCTCCTTACTCTACTTCCACCATCTGGGCATCGGCCTTGCGGATGCTCAGCTCATAGCCCCGGACATTCAGCTGAATGGGGTCTCCCAGAGGGGCCACCTTGCGAACGGTCACATCCACGCCCTTGGTCAGGCCCATGTCCATGATCCTCCGGCGGACAGCACCCTCTCCGTGGATCTTTACCACCTTGGCGGTGCCGCCCACAGGAATTTCTCTTAACGTTTTCATTCTATTTCCTCCTTATGGTGGTTAAACCATGATTTTCCGAGCCATTTCCTCGCTGATGGCGACCCGGGATTCCTTCACATTGACGATGACATTCCCGCCCAGACGGCTGACGATCCGAACGCTTCCGCCTGCCACAAAGCCCAGATTTTCCAGGTGCTTCTTGACTTCCGGGCTTCCGCCTACCCGTCGGATGATGTTGACGGTATCTTCACTGGCTAAGGTCAGCGGCATCATTGTTTCCCCCTCTTTTCTCCGGTCAGGTTTTCGATTAGTTTGTGCTAACTTACGGGCTAATTTTTAATTAGCTCTCGCTAACTGCAAACATGATACTCCTGTTTTTCTCCCTTGTCAACGGCTTTTTATTGTCCTAAGCAAAGATTGTAGAAATCCTCCAAAGCAATGGTTAGCGTACGCAAACCGTTTTGTACAGATTGATCTTCTACCCTTCCCGGAGGCCCCCTCCCGCCAAAGCCCTCAGGTTCCCCGGCGTGTTTTGGGCATTAGAAATACCCCACACGGTTGACCGGACCATGTGGGGCATTCCCAGAGAAAAGAGAGGTAAGAAAAATTACTTCCCGGCCCCCTTACGGGAACCGATCTTGCACTTGCAAGGCTATTATACCGCAATTTGCGGAAATTGCAAGCATTATTTTGTTAAGTATATATTAAGCGCGTCAAATATGCACGTGCTATTTTGTGCAATATTTACAGATGTAAACATTTTGTGATTTTTCCTGGCCTGCACTTGACTTTTTGCGGAATTGGGGTATAGTATAGGCAAATAAAAATTTAGCACTCTTCAAGTGAGAGTGCTAATCCATGAAAGAAGGATAGCTATGAATTTTCAGAACTATACGCAAAAGTCCATGGAGGCTGTCCAGAATGCCAAGGATCTGGCGATCCAGAACAATAATCAGCAAATGGAGCAAATCCACCTATTGCTTGCCCTGTTGGAGCAGGACGGCGGCCTGATCCCCCAGTTGCTGAAGAAAATGGATGTGACGGTTGAAAGTCTGGAAGCCGCCGCAAAAAGTGAGCTTGGCAAGGTGCCCTCTGTCACCGGCAGCCGGGAGGCCGACCGGTTCTATATCAGTGCCGATATGGACCGGGCCTTTACCGCCGCCGAAAACCAGGCAAAGACCATGAAAGATGACTTCGTCTCCGTGGAGCATCTGTTCCTGGGTCTTCTGGAAACCGCCCAGGATGGGGTGGCCCGGCTCTTCTCGGACTACCGCATTACAAAAGAAGCGGTCCTCAAGGCCCTGCAGGCCGTCCGGGGCAACCAGCGTGTTACCACCGACAGCCCCGAGGGCACCTATGAGGCCCTGCAAAAATACGGCACGGACCTGGTGAAAAAGGCCCGGGACCAGAAAATGGACCCGGTGATCGGCCGTGATGAAGAGATTCGGAACGTGGTCCGGATCCTCTCCCGGAAGACCAAGAATAACCCTGTTCTCATCGGTGAACCCGGTGTCGGTAAAACCGCCATTGTAGAGGGGCTTGCCCAGCGGATCGTGGCCAAGGAAGTGCCCAAGTCTTTGCAGGATAAGAGCATCTTCTCCCTGGACATGGGTGCGCTGGTTGCCGGTGCCAAGTACCGGGGCGAATTTGAGGAGCGTTTAAAGGCCGTTTTGAACGAGGTCAAGCAGTCCGAAGGCCAGATTTTGCTGTTCATCGATGAGCTGCACACCATTGTCGGTGCCGGTAAAACCGAAGGCAGCATGGATGCAGGCAACCTCTTGAAGCCCATGCTGGCCCGGGGCGAGCTGCACTGCATCGGTGCCACCACCCTGGACGAATACCGGCAGTATATTGAAAAAGACCCGGCTCTGGAACGCCGGTTCCAGCCTGTCATGGTCAATGAGCCCACGGTGGAGGATACCATCGCCATTCTTAGAGGCCTGAAAGAGCGCTACGAGGTGTTCCACGGTGTCAAAATCACGGACCCGGCCATTATTGCCGCCGCCACCCTTTCCCACCGGTATATCACCGACCGGTTCCTGCCGGACAAGGCCATTGACCTGGTGGATGAGGCCTGCGCCCAGATTCGTACCGAAATGGACTCCATGCCCACGGAGCTGGACACCATCAACCGCCACATCATCCAGCTGCAAATCGAGGAGGAATCCTTGAAGAAAGAGGAAGACGAGCTTTCCAAGAGCCGTCTGGCCCAAATCCAGAAGGAGCTGGCGGAGGAGCAGGACAGCTTTAACGCCAAGAAGGCCCAGTGGGAGAACGAAAAGAACGCCATCGGCAAAACCCAGCAGCTGCGGGAACAGATTGAAGACCTGAACCGTCAAATCGAGGCGGCAGAACAGAGCTACGATCTGGGCAAGGCCGCGGAGCTGAAATACGGCAAGCTGCCCCAGGCCAAGAAGGCTCTGGAAGAGCAGGAGCGGCTGATTCAAAAGGACAGCGACGGTGCCCTTCTGCGGGACAAAGTCACGGACGAGGAGATCGCCCGGATCGTAGAGCGTTGGACCGGCATCCCCGTAAGCCGTCTGGTTCAGGGCGAGCGGGAGAAGCTATTGAACCTGGAAAGCATTCTTCACAAGCGTGTGATTGGTCAGGACGAGGCCGTGCGGTCCGTCACCGAGGCCATTCAGCGCAGCCGTGCAGGCATTCAGGACCCCAACCGGCCCATCGGCTCCTTCCTGTTCCTGGGCCCCACGGGTGTTGGTAAAACAGAGCTTGCCAAGGCTTTGGCCGAAGCACTGTTTGACGATGAAAACAATCTGGTGCGGATCGATATGTCCGAGTATATGGAGAAGTTCTCCGTGTCCCGGCTGATCGGCGCGCCTCCCGGATACGTGGGCTATGAAGAAGGCGGCCAGCTGACAGAGGCCGTCCGTCGGAAGCCCTACAGCGTGGTCCTCTTTGATGAGGTGGAAAAGGCCCACCCGGATGTATTCAACATCCTGCTGCAGGTACTGGACGATGGCCGGATCACCGACTCCCAGGGCCGCACCGTGGACTTTAAGAACACCATCCTGATCCTGACCTCCAACCTGGGCTCCCAGGAGCTGCTGGGCGGCATCGGCGCGAACGGCGAAATTGACCCCGCCGCCAAGGAACGGGTCATGATGCTGCTGCGGCAGAACTTCCGCCCCGAGTTCCTGAACCGTCTGGATGAGATCGTATTCTACAAGCCCTTGACCAAGGACAACATCACGAGCATCATCGACCTGCAGATCGACAAGCTCAACAGCCGCCTGGCAGAGCAGCAGATCACCTGCTGTCTCACCGAGGCCGCCAAGAGCCACATCGTAGACGAGGCCTACGACCCCGAGTTCGGTGCCCGTCCTCTGCGCCGGTATGTGCAGCACACGGTAGAAACCATGCTGAGCCGCCGCCTGCTGGAGGGCCGCATCACCACCGGCTCCACCGTTACGGTAGACTACCGGGACGGAGAACTAATGCTGGAGTAACCCCAAATGAACACCCCCGGTTTCAAAAGCGAAACCGGGGGTGCTTTTTTATCGGTGGAGAAGCCCCAGGAAGGTTTCCCGGGCGGCGCAAACCTTGTCGGCGGTACAAAGCAGCACGCTTTCCCGATACCGGGGCAGGGTTCGGTTCATGGGGAACATGTGAGACAAAATCATATTCCGCTCCACCGGGTTCAGGCCAAAGTCTCTCTGGGCGTTGGCCATGGCCAGGCGGGCATGCCAGAAGCCGTGCAAGGGGCGGCCCTTGACCTTTACATGCCAGTCATACAAAAAGTAATCGTGGAGCAGGGCTCCCCGCACCAGGGTCCGGGTATCCGTCCGCAGCCGGAGGAGCCCTGCCAGCCGCAGGCACATCAGGGCCACCGCCACGCTGTGGTCATACACGGTCACGGTGCCGTGCTGATAAAACCGCTTTTCCTGATCCATGCCCCGGGAAGAGAGAATATCCCCGGCATATTTTTGGAGCATCCGCTCCCGTTGGTCTTTTGTTGTCATTGCGTCTCCAAAGGTTAGACCTTATTCAAACCGGCGCTGGGAAATTCTTGCCAGTACCTTTTCATACAAATAGCGGAAGGCCTCGGTCTTCCGGTTTACCAGCAGCATGAGCCCGTTGGGCACGAGCAGGCACAGAACGCCCCGCATCAAAAAATCCCCCCAGAGCCCCAGACCCGCCAGATTGGACAGCACCAGGATGACGCCGTAGGAGAGAACCACGATGGCCAGATGGAGCCCCTGCCGCAGGAAATAGGGCAGACAGGAAGTTTCAAAGATCCGCTTGTGCAGAAGATAGGGCTCAAACCAGAAGGAGGTGGCGAGCCTGGACAAAGAGGTGGCCGCCAGAATGCCGGTGAGTCCAAACCGGACTCCCAGGAAATAAGACAGCACCAGGTTGATGCCCGCGGCATAGAGCAGGATGTTCTTGGTCTCCCGGAACAGGCCCGTGGTGTTCCGGTAGCTCCACACCGGGGTCAGCACGTTGGGCAGGAAGAAATTCAGGCAGATGACCCCCACCGTGGACATGGGCAGCAGCCACCCCTCCCCGGCCCAAATGCGAATAAAGGGGTTGTACAGCGCCAGCAGGGACAGTGTGCAGAAGGTGGTGAGCCATGTAAAGGCCAGGGAGTAGGCATCAAATACCCGGTGCTTCTGCTCCCGGGTGCCTACGGCGTTCAGGTTGCCGATGGAGCCCAGCACCGCCTGATTGACGGTGTTGGTAAAGCCCGTGACCACCATGGTCTGGATCATGGAATAGTTGTCCAGGAGGCCCACGGTGGCGGTGCTGATCATGGAGGAAATATAGAGATTATCCGTGCCGTTCAGCAGCTGTCCTCCGGCCTTATAGGAGAACATATGCCGCACGTCCCGGAAAATGGATTTCTTTTCCTCCCGGGGCAGCTCCGCCTTTTCCCTGATAAAGGGGTACAGAGCATCAGCTTTTCGGGAAACATAGAAGTTGTTGGCCACGGTCATGGTGATCTGCACCGTCAGATACACCGTAAAATTCCGGGTGGTCAGCAATAGGACGATCTGGGCCGCCGTGGTCAGCAGCTTGAAGAGCATGGTGTATTTGGAAATCAGATACCGCTTCTGGTCCGCCTGGATGATGCTGGACTTGTAAACCAGCAGATAGGAGCAGACGGAGTTTGCCAGGAACATGAGATAGTACAGCACCAGATGGAAGCTGTCGATCTCGGACTTGACCAGCACCCGCAGGAAGGGCACCAGGGCCAGGCCGATAGAACCCACCGTCAGGGCGATGATCCGGTAGATGGTTTTGTAGTACCCCATAAGGGCCGTCAGCCGTTTGGTATCCCCCTGGGCCAGAGGCTTATATAGAGAGAATACCACCACATCCGCAAGGCCCAGCTCCGTCAGGGACAGCACATCCAGAATGCTGGTATACAGGCCGTTGACACCCAGGTATTCTTCTCCCAGCACCCGCATAAATACGGTACGGGACACAAAGCCCAATAGCGTCACCACCAGCTGGGCCGCCGCCCCGAAGCGGAAATTCCGGAAGGTATTGCTAAGCCTGGATTCATTGTTTTTATCCACAGGGTACCCCCTTACTTGTGGAGCAATCGGGCCTGTCCTTCCCGGACGCCCTGCCACTCCTTGGTTTTTCTCCCTATTCTACCGCAAAAACAGGGATTTTACAAGAGCAAAAACCGCCGGGCTGCCGCAATTTTTCGCGGCAGCCCGGCTTTTTCGAGCTATTTTACGGGGTCACGGAGCCCACAGCTGTGTCCCGTCCCGCAGCTCTACATAGGAGACCTCTTTCAAATCAACGGGACTGACCAGCCCCAGGCTTCCATGGCCCTCGGGGTCAAAGGAGTTGAGCCGCATGGCAACCGTTGAGCCGTCCTTCAGCATCACCTGGGAGAGGGCCAGCACCCCCATGGTTCGCATGTCCGATGGGTCCACCGGCTGGAAGGCTGCCTCTGCCCCCATGGTTCCCAGTTTGAAGGAGGTCAGGGTCAGGCTGGCCCCATTGGCACTGACGGTAGCGGGCTGAGAGATCAGCTCCAGCTGTCCATCGTTCAGGTGGTCAAAAACGATTTCAAAGTCCCAGGGGCCCTCCGCAAGGATGGTTCCTCCCCCGTCATCCCATTGGGTCAGGTCTGTCAGATGAAGGATATAGGGGACTCCAGCCTCAAAGGCCACGGCATCCGGACTCGTTCTCTGATTCATGCGAATGAGAACCGAAACCTCATTTCCCACCGGGTCATCGAAAACCCAGGTGCTGTTGCCAAAGGGTCTTGCGTCCGTGGGAGAGGAGCCTTTGGGGAAGAAGGCGCTCTCCATCCGGTTTTCTCCCGGCACCTTTCTGGCTTCTAAAGATACGGATTTCCCGGAGAAGGGCTTTTCCCCGGTGATGCGGAGTTTTATATAAGCGGTTTTCGGCTCCGCAATGGCAGCTTCCAGGGTCAGGGTATAGCCGCCCACGGTCATGCTGTCCCCGAACTCCTTGGTGCTGCCAGCGATCAGGTCCATCTGCCCCCCGCTCAGGGGCTGCTTCTGCTCCCGGGCAAAATAGGCCTGGAACCAAGCCGTTCCGGACAGCACCGCATACCCGCAGCCTGCCAACAGCAGCAGCACTGCCACCACCGCCGCGATCAACAGGGGTCTGTGCCATGCCCTGCCCCGGCCATCGGCTTCGTGGTAAAAGCATTCGTCAATGGTGCCCAGCTCTACCAGCAATTCCCTTCCTGTCATAGCGCCATCCCCTCCTGTTCCAAAAAGACGTATAGCCGATTGCGGGTCCTTAGCAGCTGCATTTTCACCTTGCTCTCCCCCAAGCCGTACCGCTGGGCGATCTCCCTGATGGAATCCCCATACAAATACCGGCGCAAAAACAAAATCCGGCTCTGCTTCGGTAGTTCCCGGAGAAAGTCCTCCAAAAGGGCCCTGATTTGGCGGCTCTCCATTTGAAGCTCCTGCCGGGTATCGGGAATGCACTGTTCCAATTCCGCCGTCAGGGCCACCAGCTGCCCATTTCTCTTTTCCGCCTGCATCCAATCCAGCCGGTCAAAGGCCAGATTCCGGCAAATCCGCTGCAAAAACGCCAGAAAATACCTGGGCCGCTCCGGCGGAATGGTCTGCCAGGCCCGCAAATAGGTATCGCTTACATTTTCCTCCGCATCCTGAGGGTTTCGCAGAATGCGCTCCGACAAAGGGAGCAGTTTTCCCCCATAGGCAAGCCCCGTCTCCTCAATGGCCTGCTCCTCCCTGCGCCAGTACAGTTCCATAATTTTGCTGTCCTCCACGGTTTTTCCCTCCTGTCAATTCTAGGCTTCACTTCCATAGACGGAATCCACGAACATTCGGTCACAGATTATCGTCAAAAACGCAAATTATTTTTCAGAATACCACGAGGCAGCGGAAAAAGGAAATATCTGCCCAGCAAAAAACGCCCGGCACAAAAGCCGGACGCAAAATAATAGTAGAACCCTTCGGATCACTTTTTGAATTTGCGCTTCGCGCAAGGAATGCCGTCGCCAGTCCAACGTATCCGAAATAAAAACGCCCAGCCGATTGGCCGGACGTTCGTTGGAGCTGCTAGCCAGATTTGAACTGGCGACCTCATCCTTACCAAGGATGCGCTCTACCGGCTGAGCTATAGCAGCATATGAAGCGTTCGTGGCGTTAAAAGTGGAGCTGCTAGCCAGATTTGAACTGGCTACCGGCTTCCCAAAAAGCTTCGCTTTCCGGGAACCCTATGGACCTCCTTTTAAATCAGCGCTCCGCGCTGGGATGAGGTCGCCAGACAAATGTAGCTAAATAAAAAACGCTCTTTCAAAATAGAAACGAAAAGTGGAGCTGCTAGCCAGATTTGAACTGGCGACCTCATCCTTACCAAGGATGCGCTCTACCGACTGAGCTATAGCAGCGTCTCCGCCGAACGCTTGGGTATTATATAACGAAAACCCGGATTTGTCAAGGGAAATTTCAGAATTTGTCAGATTTTTTCTAAAATCGTTTTCGCCTCCGGATTTAACCCCTTGCCGGGTATAAATGGGACAGTAGATGCAAAAAAGAGCGTTCGGAAAACTTCCGTCCTTCCACATCGTCCAGGTCAGCTTGCTCGGAATGACATGTCGATATGTGGTTTCATTCAACCGCACGGGTTGTATTCGGGACGTGGCGGGCGGCTAATAGCCGCCCCTACTAGCGCAAACCTATTAAAACTTTACTTTCAAGCAAGAGTGTGGTATTCTAAAAATAAAACGCAAAGAGGGATACCACAAATGAAAGACAAAGCAATTTATCTGACAGAAGAA
>CAKTNS010000036.1 GCA_934589225.1 uncultured Oscillospiraceae bacterium | reverse complement strand
TCCATTGATGATCTTAACAAACGCCTTTCTGCATGGCATACCAGACGAAACACATCCCAAAAGGGCGTTGATTGGCAATTTACCACGGACGATGCAAGAACCGGTCTTAAACATCTTTATCCAATAGTGAATTTTTAAGTGGTATGTGCTACTACGATACATTTGTTTCGTATTACCGAATTTTTGACGTATCTATCATCGGTTAACGCTTAAAAAATGTGGTAAACGTGGTACGTTGCCGTAGGGGCGGCAATCTGCCGCCCGCCACCTACCAATTACAACCTGTGGGGTTGAATGGCATCACCCGATATACGGTACAAATGTAGCGGCGTTGACCCAACGATGAAATTAATGTGTGATTGCCCCCGGCAATCATTTATTTTTGATTCGCTGCGCGGAGCACCACCATCCAGCCCCGGCGAGGGGCTGGCACCGTTGGATGCTATGGATTCGAACGTCCAACGAGTGGCCTTACGGCCAATGGCGGCAGATTGCCGCCGCTACAGTGGGGTGTACTGTATAATAAGGTATACCATTCACCCCCACAGGTTAAACACCCAACGTGGCGGGCGGCTAATAGCCGCCCCTACAATACATTTGTTACAAATACCGTGTATTTAACGTGTCTATCCACGTTTTGCGTTTTGAAAAATTCGAAATTGTTGTACATTGTCGTAGGGGCGGCAATCTGCCGCCCGCCACGTTCCGAATATAACCTGTGCGGGTGAATGGTACACCCAATGCAACGGCGGCAATCGTCAGGCCCCAACGCACCGCCGAAAGCATTCCCGCAATCTTTTTTCGGCACTATCCCGCTTATAAAAACGGGCAGTTCAATGTGGGAGCAGGATACGCCTAGTAATTGACCGCCGGAAATATAAAATCTGTGAGAACGGTGTATTCTTTGTTTCCCGGTGGACTATTTGGGCATCACAAATGGACGGTCTGCCCGGTCTGCGGCCTGGGGAAAGACGAGTTCTATCCTGCGGAATAAAAATCACCGGCCCGCTCCCAAATCAGGAGCGGGCCGGATTTTGTTTACAGGTCGCTATACAGATCCGCCCGGTACACGCCGTCGGACAGAAGCTTTTCGAAGCTCTCGGTGACGGCGGCCTTGTCGGCGGCGTAGGTGACGCCGAACCATTTGTCCTGGGTGGGGAGGACCTGGACGGTGACGGCTTTTTGCTGCAGAAGCTGGCCGATGAGGATGGGCAGCAGGTACTCGGCCTTCAGGGGGTTCTGAGGGACATCGGTCTGGAAGAAGGTTTTAAAATGCTCTTCCAGGGTGCCCAGGAAGGCGGGGGACAGGCCCCACATGTTCATGGAGACGTAGCCGTTGGGGTCAACGGGCCTGCCGTCGGCCTGGGCGCCGGTTTCACAGGGCTGGATGTTTTTGGTTTCCACCACATCCGTCAGGAAGCCTTGGTCATCCACCTGGCACAGGCCCCGGGTGACACCGCCGTTCTCGGACAGGGTGTTTTTGAGAATGAAGCCTGCCATGCAGAAGGCATTGTCCGGGTGGTCCTGGCAGAGGTAATCGTGGATGGAGGTATAGACGCTTTTGCCGTAGTAGTCGTCGGCATTGATGACGGCGAAGGGGCCGTCGATCAGCTCCTTGGCGGCCAGCACTGCCTGGCCGGTGCCCCAGGGCTTGGTGCGGCCCTCGGGAAGGGAGCCGGGAATTTCCGTCAGGGACTGGAAGCAGTAGCCCACCTCCACGCCCTTTTGGGCGCAGACCGCCTCGATGCGGTTGCCGATGACCTCCCGGAAGTCCTTTTCAATGTCTTTGCGGATGATGAATACGATCTTATTGAAGCCCGCGGCAATGGCATCGTGAATGGAGTAGTCCATAATGATGTGCCCGGAGCCGTCAACGCTGGCCAGCTGCTTGATGCCGCCACCAAACCGACTGCCGATACCGGCTGCCATGATAACGAGAGTAGTTTTTTTCAAGAAGAGTCTCCTCCTATCAATATGATATGGGATCAATCTAAATGCATCATATCATAGTTTTCCGCTGAAAGCAATGGTTCCCGGGCTTTTTCGTCACCGTCCTTTTCCGGGGGCTCCGGAATGCCCCGGTCCAGCACCCACAGCGACAGCAAAAGATACACCCGCTGATTGGCATCATCCAGATTAAGGTTTACCAGGCTGTGTATTTTTTTCAGCCGGTACAGCAGGGTGCTTCGGTGGATGATCAGCATGGCGGAGGTTCTGGGAATGTCCCGCTCACACAGCAGGTATGCCCGGAGGGTCTCAAAGTAGGGGGTGCCGTGGAGCTTGTCGTGGTCCCGCAGAAGGATCAGGGCGGGGGAGAGGGTGTATTCCAGGGGGAGCTCCGACCGGTAGCTCTCCACGATGTGCCCCAGGGCGCAGCCGGAAAACAGCCGGATCCACCGGTCCCCCCGGTGGCGGAAGCAGCTTTCCAGGGCGATCTGGCACTGGAGATAGGCCGAGTGCAGGTCCCGGATGTGGGGGACCGGGGCGGAGATACCGGCGTAGAGCAGATGGTCCCGGCACAGCGGGGCTAAGGTGTGCCGCAGCAGGGTGTAGGGGATGACCTGCTGCCGCATATTGAGCACCACGATCTGCCGGTGCTCCCGCAGGAGCACATAGCTGTTGGGAAAATAACGGAACAGGTCACTGTGGAGGGAGTGCTCCTGAATGCTGGAAATGTTCTCCTCCTGGGGGGCGATGTTCAGGCACACATAGGGGTCATCCGCCTCCCAGCCCAGCTGGTCTAAGAATCGGCGGAGCCTGGCGGAGTCCGGCTGACCGGAGAGCATTTCCCAGATCACGTCGTCCATGCTGCGGTAGGCGGAATTGGCGGAATCCGACAGGGTGTGCAGGCAGGTCAGGGCCCGCTGGCCCAGGATCTCCGCCAGCCGGTAGTCCGAAGGGCGGCTGGGGTGATTGGCCTCCACCACCAGCAGCCGTCCCCGGTAGATGCCCCCGTCCCACAGGTTTACATACAGGCAGTCCGAGGGGCGGTTGGGGTTGTGCCAGCGCTGCACGTCGTGGGTGGTGTAGGTCTCCAGGTAGTCGGAGTCAAATTGCAGGTCCTCGATGATGGCCCGGGGCAGAAAGCCCCGCTGGGAGGCGGTGGTGTACTCCGGGGTCACCAGCGATTCTGCCTGGCTGGACTGGGCCAGCATCATAAACCAGTCGTCGTGGATGTACACGGGGTTTTCCAGCAGCGCGGCCCCGGCCTCGCACAACTGCTGGAGCGTGCAGCCCCCGAATACCAGCTCGTCCAGCTGCTGCTCCTGCTTCCGGTAGTGGGAGAAAACGGTGAGCGCCCGGTCCAGCACCTGCCCGTCGGTCAGCTCCGGCACGGTGATCCGGTCTGTCTGGCCTTCAATGGGGCAGCGGCAGACACTGGCAAACCGGTCTCCGGGAAAGCTTTGGGCATCCGCCCCCCTGACCAGGTAAAGAGTCCGGGGCTGCATGGGCTCCTGGGTGCGGTAAACCTGCACGTCATCATAGGAGATGCCGCTGCCGGAATCCTGCACCAGCCCCCCGGGAAAGCCCTGGGCCACCATGGCGATGCTGGGATTCATATGGGCCAATGTGTATTTTCCTGCCATAAACCGTCCTCCTTGCAAAGCGTCCTTCAATACAAGGGAATTATATCCGCAAAATTAAGGAATGTAAAGGGCTCAGATGGAAGAAATGAGGAAAATACAAAAAGAGATTTCAGGAGAATTGACAAACAAGCCCGGTTTTGATAGGATTTAAGTGGAAGCATTCCACAAAAATGAACAGATTCCCTATAACGCATTTTTGCGGATGCTGTTGTGCAAGGCTCATTGAACAGAAATAATTACAGGAGGAGTGTTTCCCATGATCATTATTGGTGAAAAAATCAACGGCTCCATTCCCGTTGTGGCAAAGGCCATTGCCGAGCGGGATGCGGAGTTTATCAAGGCCCGTGCCATTGCTCAGGCCAACGCCGGTGCGACGTTTATTGATTGCTGCGCGTCCGTTCCGGAGGCGGAGGAGGTCGAGACCCTGCACTGGATGATCGACTGCATCCAGTCCGTCACCGATCTGCCCATCGCCGTGGACAGCCCCAGCGCCGACGTGCTGACTCAGGCCTATAAGTTCTGCAACAAGCCCGGGCTCATCAACTCCGTTTCCGGCGAGGGTGACAAGATCGACAAGATCTTCCCCATTCTGGCGGAGAACAAGGGCTGGCAGGTCATCGCCCTGCTGTCTGACGACACCGGCATCCCTAAGAACGCCGCAGACCGGCTGCGGGTCTTTGACAAGATCATGGCCAAGGCCAAGGAATATGGCATCGCCCCCAACCGCATCCATATTGACCCCCTGGTAGAAATGCTCTGCACCTCCGAAAACGGCATTGAGACCAACGTGGAGGTCATTTCCACCGTCCGGGAGAAGTATCCCACCATTCACATCACCGCCGCCGTGTCCAACATCTCCTTTAACCTGCCGGTGCGGAAGATGGTGAACCTGGGCTTTACGGTGCTGGCCATGAATGCCGGTCTGGACTCCGCCATTCTCGACCCCACCAACCGGGATATGATGGGTGTGATCTTCGCCACGGAAGCGTTGCTGGGTCTGGATGACTACTGCATGGAGTATATCGGCGCTTACCGGGAAGGCCTCTTTGGCCCCGTGAAGCAGTAAAAACAAAAGTCGGAGCCTGCCGGCGGCAATCGGCAGGGTTTGTACCATAAAAATCTTAAATTAAAAAGGGGAAAATTACTATGAGTATCGAAAATGTACATGATCTGGTCGTTCGCGGCAAGGCAAAGCTGGTTCCCGCCGCTGTGCAGGAGACCCTGGACGAGGGCGTCGAAGCCTCCAAGATCCTGGATACCATGATTTCCGCCATGGACGTGGTGGGCGAAAACTTCAAGAACGGCACCATCTTCGTGCCCGAAATGCTGATTGCCGCCAAGGCCATGAAGAAGGGCGTAGAGGTCCTGAAGCCCCATCTGGCTTCCGGTGCCGCCGGCGCTCTGGGCAAGGTCATTATCGGCACCGTGGCCGGTGACCTCCACGACATCGGCAAGAACCTGGTGGCCATGATGATCGAGTCCGCCGGTTTCGAAGTCATTGACCTGGGCGTGGACGTGCCCGTTGAGAAGTTCCTGACCGCTTACGAGGAGAACCCCGGCACCAAGATCGTGGCCTGCTCCGCGCTGCTGACCACCACCATGCCTGCCCTGCAGGAGACCGTGGCGGCCTTGAATGCCGCTCCCTGGCGTTCCCAGGTCAAGGTCATGGTAGGCGGCGCCCCCATCACCCAGGAGTTCGCGGACAAGATCGGTGCCGACGCTTACACGCCTGATGCCGCTTCCGCCGCCAAGAAGGCCAAGGAACTGGCCGCCTAAAAGAGGATAACGCTTATGAAGCAGTACGCTGTTACATTTTTACCCGCCGGGATCACGGTCCCGGTGGAACCGGGTACCACGCTGCTTCAGGCGGAACGTCTGGCAGGACTATCCCCCAACGCCCCCTGCGGCGGGAAGGGGACCTGCGGAAAATGCAAAGTCACAACACAGGCCGGGGCAATCGTCCTGGCCTGTCAGACTATTGTGGACAGGGATATGACCGTGACCCTGCCGGAGCGTTCCGCCGCCCAGATCCTGACCGGGGGCATCGCCGTAGACTGCGCCCCCGACGGAGGGGACGAGTATGTGCTGGCCCTGGACATCGGCACCACCACGGTGGTGGCCTATCTGCTCTCCGGGAAAACCGGAGCCCAGCTGGCCCAGGCCAGTACCCTCAATCCCCAGGGACAGTATGGGGCAGATGTGATCTCCCGCATCCAGTATGTGCTGGAGGGGGGCGGGAAGGACATGCAGGGGGCCATTCTGGGGGCGCTGGATGCCCTGACGGGGCAGGTTACCCGTCAGGCGGGCATCGCCCCGGAGCAAATCACCCGGGGGGCGGTGGTCGGCAATACGGCCATGCACCATCTGTTGCTGGGCATTGACCCCCGGCCTCTGATCACGCCCCCCTATATGCCCAAGGAGCGGCAAGCCCGGGAGCTTCCGGCTGAGGGACTGCTGCCCATCTCCGGCACAGTCCGGGTTCTTCCCAATATCGCGGGCTTCGTGGGGGGCGACACGGTGGGCTGCCTGGTGGCCTCCCGATTTGACAAGCGGCAGGAGCTGACACTGCTGATCGACATCGGCACCAACGGAGAAATGGTGCTGGGCAATAAAGACCGGGCGCTGGCCTGTTCCACCGCTGCGGGGCCTGCCTTTGAGGGAGCCAAGATCTCCTGCGGTATGCGGGGGGCGGAGGGGGCCGTGGATCATGTGTTCCTCCGGGACGGAAAGGTGCAATACCATGTCATCGGAGACAAGGCGCCCCTGGGCCTTTGCGGCTCCGGCCTGCTGGATTTGGTGGCGGTGCTGCTGGAAACCGGAGACATAGACGAGACCGGCCGCCTGGAGCAGGGGGATTACCGGCTCTGCGACAATGTGGTATTGACCCAGAAGGATGTGCGGGAGGTCCAGCTGGCCAAGGCCGCCATTCGGGCGGGCATCGAGCTTATGGCCCGGCATCTGGGAAAACCTGTGGAGTCCATTGAGAAGGTGCTGCTGGCGGGGGCCTTCGGGAACTACTTAGACCCGGCTTCGGCCTGCGAGATCGGCATGATCCCCCCGGTGCTGCTGGACCGCATCCAGCCCATCGGCAACGCCGCGGGAGCCGGGGCCAAGCTCTGCGCCCTCAGCGCCCAGGAGTTTGCCTACGGCACCAAACTGGCCCGGGAAACGGAGTTTCTGGAGCTGGCGGCCCTGCCGGAATTTCAGGACCAATATGTAGACTGCCTGACCTTTGAGGAGGACGAGCAATGACACAGGAAGAATGGATCGCCTATGCCAAGGAGCTGGGCTTTGAAGAGGTCGCCCCGGTAGACCCCCGGGCCCTGACCCCCAATGCGGAGGTCCGGGCCATGTGTGCCGCGGACAAGTGCCACGCCTACGGCAAAAACTGGACCTGCCCCCCGGAATGCGGGGATTTGGACACCTGCACCCGCCGCATCCGGGAAAAAACCTGGGGCGTGCTGGTCCAGTCCGTGGCCCAGCTGGAGGATTCCTTTGACATCGAGGGCATGATGGAGCTGGAGGAAAACCACAACCGCCGCTTCCACGCACTGGCAGACCGGGCCCACGGGGAGCAGAAAACCGCCCTGTGCCTGGGCACCGGCGGCTGCCGCATCTGCGGCAAAGGCAACTGCGCCTACCCCGCCCCCTGCCGCTTCCCGGACCGGGCCTGCGCCTCTATGGAAGGCTACGGCCTGCTGGTCAGCGACGCCTGCACCGCCGCCGGCGTTCCCTACTACCACGGGCCGAATACGCTGGCGTATACGGCCTGCATCCTGATGGATGAAAATTGACAATTGACAATGGACAATTGACAATTATGGGAGCGACCAACGTTGTCCATTTTGCTCCGTCCGTTAAAGTATGTAGGGAACGGCCTATGTGCCGTTCCGGAAACTTCCTGAATACAACCTGTATGGTTGAATGGAACCACGCAATGTAGCGGCGATGATTCATCGCCATGCAACGTGGCAATTATAACCTGTGTGGAAATACGAAACCACCTTCCGATATGTCATTCAGGCCTTGAGCGCAAGCGGAGTGGAGGAATCCACCACGTAGCAGAAAAGCACCTACACAAGGTAAAATCTGCAACTTGAGTGGATTCCTCGGCTCACTGCGTTCGCTCGGAATGACATGCCGGGGGGTGGTTTCGTTTATCCACACGGGTTATATTTGCAACGCCACCGGAACGGCACGCAGGCCGTTCCCTACGGTTTCGCTGGAAGGTTCTACCTCTGCGCCCATTGTTCCTACAATGCGGAACGTTGTACTGCCCCTCATCCTAGCAGGCAACTCCTTGCCTCTCCCTTTGGGAGAGGTGGCCGAGCGCAGCGAGGACGGAGAGGGTCAACGTTGATGATACCAAATGACGTTATCATTTAAAAAACGCCGCAAGACCCTCTCAGTCACCTGCGGTGACAGCTCTCCCAAAGGGAGAGCCAAGGGGCGGCTACCAGCCGCCCGCACCCGAAAGGACGGAACCGTTTCCGACAATACAAAAAAACGTCCCCCCATTATGTCATTCAGGCCTTGAGCGAAGCGGAGTGGAGGAATCCACCACGTAGCAGAAAAGCACCTACACAAGGTAAAATCTGTCACTTGCGTGGATTCCTCGGCTCACTGTGTTCGCTCGGAATGACATGTCGGGGGCGGTTTTGTTTCATCCGCACGGGTTGTAATTGCCACGCAGCGGAACGGCACACAGGCCGTTCCCTACGGTTTCGCTGGTTGGTATATTCTTTTTCCCAACGTATTTCTTAAACGGATACGTCCGTCCCCCAATAATTGTCAATTGTCAATTTTTTACGCCACCCCTATTCCGGATTCGATTTCCGCTTCCCTTCCCGGGAGGCGTTTTTCATTTTGCAGAAAATACTTGCTATTTCCTATGGCTAGGGATATAATGTTACACAGAGACTTTCTGCTTGTTGGAGGAATTATGAAAAAACACATTCTGCTGCTGACCACCGGCGGAACCATTGCCTGTGCCCCCGGGGGAGAGGGGCTGGAGCCCCAGCACAGCGGTATTATGGAGCGGGAGCTGGAGCAGCTTCGGTCCTATTATGACATTACCGTGAAGGATGTGATCTGCCTGGATTCCTCCAACATGACCCCGGAGGAATGGCAGCTCATCGCCGGTGCGATTTTTGAAAACCGCCGGGGCTTTGACGGCATCGTGGTGTCCCACGGTACCGATACCATGGCCTATACCGCCTCTGCCGTGACCTTTCAGCTGCCGGGGATCGATGTGCCCGTGGTGTTTACCGGCTCCCAGCTGCCCTTGACGGATTTTCTCTCCGACGGCCCTTCCAATCTGCGGACGGCCTTTGCCATGGCGGCCTCCGGGTATCCCGGGGTGTTTCTGGCCTTTGACCGGAAGGTCATGCTGGGCTGCCGGGCGGTGAAGGTCCGGGCCTCCGGCTTTTCTGCCTTTGAAAGCATCAACGCCAAATATGTGGCCACGGTGACAAACCGGGGGCTTCTGGTAGATGAAACTATGCTCCGCGCCCCCTCCGGGGAGGCTCGGCTGGAAACCGCCCTTTGCCGGGATGTGTTTCTTCTGAAGCTGACCCCCGGCCTGAATCCGGCGGTATTTGACATGCTGGCGGCCATGGGCTACCGGGGCATCGTCATTGAGGCCTTTGGTCTCGGCGGGGTCAATGTGCTCCACAAGGGCCTGCGGGGCATCCGCCGGGCGGTGGAGGACGGCATTTCCGTGGTGGTCACCACCCAATGCCTCTACGACAGCGCAGACCTTCGGGTCTACCAGGTGGGCAAGAAGCTCTTGGAGCTGGGGGTCATCCAGGGCCTGGACATGACCTCCGAAGCCGCCTACACCAAGCTCATGTGGGGCCTGGGCCAGGGGCTGAATCAGAAGCAGATCACCGCCCTTTTCGCCAAAGACCTGGCCGGGGAAATCACCCTGGAACATTGAATAAACCCTTAAAAGGAGGAGATTTATGGACCCAATTTATGTGACCGGGCACAGAAACCCGGATACGGACTCCATTGTGGCAGCCATGGCCTATGCGGCCCTGCGCAACGCCCTGGGAGACCGGGAATACAAGGCCGCCTGCCTGGGCCGGGTGTCGGACGAGACCCAGCTGGTGCTGGACCGGTTCGGCTTTGAGGCTCCCAAGCGCATCAACAGTATGTATACCCAGGTTCAGGACCTGGATTTCGATACCCCCCCGGTGCTGGATGCCAACGTGACCGTGGCCCAGGCCTGGAAAACCTTCCAGGCCCAGCCCAGCATTCCCGCCCTGCCCGTTGCCAATGAGGACGGCACCCTCTATGGCATGCTGTCCCGGGATTACATTGCCACCTACAATATGGATTTGATCGCCGGTGCGGAGCTGGCGGACGTGCCCCTGTTCAATGTGCTCTCCGTGCTGGAGGGCCGGGTGCTGAACGAGGCCGGAGACCAGGTGGATACCATTTCCGGCAAGGTGACCATCGCCCTGCCCCAGAACCGGGAGAGCCTACTGTGGAGCCGGAAGGATTCCATCGTCTTCTGCGGCCACCAGCCGGATATGATCCGCCGGGCCCTGGAAATGAACGTCACCGCCGTGGTGCTGTGCCAGGCGGAGCTGGACGAGGAGCTGCGGAACCTGCCCACCACCACCTGCGTCATCTCCACACCCTATGCCGCTTACCGGGCCACCAGGGTGATCTTCCAGTCCACCCCCATCGGCAGAATTTGCCGGAAGGAGGACCTGGTGTGCTTCCATCTGGAGGACCGGGTGGATGACGTGAAGGAAACGGTGCTGAAACACCGGGAATCCTGCTACCCCATTCTGGATGAAAACGAGAAAATCGTGGGTGTCCTCAGCCGGTATCATCTGCTGCGGCCCCGCCGGAAGCGGGTGGTGCTGGTGGACCACAACGAGGCGGCCCAGTCTGTACCAGGGTTAGACGAGGCGGAGATTCTGGAGATCATTGACCACCACCGTCTGGCGGATATTCAGACCACCAACCCGATTTACGTCCGCAATGAGCCCGTGGGCTCTACCAATACCATCCTGGCCGGCATGTACCAGGACCGGGGGCTCATGCCCTCCAAGGGCATGGCAGGCATGATGGCGGCGGCCATCCTCTCGGATACCGTTATGTTCAAGTCCCCCACCTGTACGGAGCGGGACCGGAAAATGGCGGAGCGGCTGGCCCGGATGGCGGACATCTCCCTGGACGAGCTGGGCAAGGCCATTTTCTCCGGCTCTCTGGGCAGCAAGACCGCCCAGGAGCTGCTGTTTACGGACTATAAGGAATTCCATATTGCGGGCCACGACTTTGCCGTCTCCCAGATCACCTGTGTGGACAGCCCCAGTATGCTGGAGCGGAAGACCGAGTTCCTGGACCACATGAACCGTCAGGCCAAGAAGGAAGGCCTCACCATGGTGATCCTCATGCTGACGGACGTGCTGCTGGAAGGCACCCAGCTGCTGTATGTGGGCGATGACGACACCATCCAGCAGGCCTTCGGCGTGACCCCCAAGGACAATACGGTGTTCCTGCCTAGGGTCATGAGCCGGAAGAAGCAGATCATCCCCATGCTCTCCGCTTTGTGGGGCTAAACATGGGAATGGATGCCCTGCTTGGAAACGAGCATATCAAGGAAAATCTGGCCCGCAGCCTGGAAAAGGGCCATATTTCCCACTTTTACCTGATTTCCGGCCCGGAGGGCTCCGGGAAGCGGACTTTGGCAAAGCTTCTGGCCTCCGCCATCCTCTGCCAGGGAAAAAACAAGCCCTGCGGCTGCTGCACCCCCTGCCGGAAGGTCCGGGAGGGACTGCACCCGGATTTTATCACCGTGGATGACCCGGAGAAGAAAACTGTCAGCGTGGACCTGATCCGTCAGGCCCGGGCGGATATTTACGTGCAGCCCAACGAATCCGAGCATAAAATCTACCTCTTTCCGAGAGCCCAGGATATGGGTATTCCGGGGCAGAACGCCCTCCTGAAGGTGCTGGAGGAGCCCCCGGCCTATGGGGTGTTCCTGCTGCTGACCACCAATGCCGACGCCCTGCTGCCCACGGTCCGCTCCCGCTGCACAGAGCTGAGAATGCAGCCTTTGGCAAGGCCCCTGCTGGAGGCCACCCTGACCCGGGACTATCCGGACCGGGCCATGGATGCCATTGGGGCTGCAGCCCAGCGCAGCGGCGGCTTTTTGGGCCAGGCCAAGGCCCTTTTGGAGGAGGACGGGAAAACCCGGGAGGAGACGGAAAAGCTGGTGGAGGCCCTGTGCCGCAAGGACGGCCTGCTGCTGACCCAGCTGCTGGTGCCCCTGGAAAAGTCCAAGCGGGACCAGCTGGCAGACCTCCTGCGGGAGTGGCAGGAGCTGATGGAAAACGCCCTCACCGCCGCCTGCGGCATCCCCACAGTCTCCGCCCCCGCCCGCCGTCTGGCCGCCGCCCGGGACAGCCGAAGCCTGTACCGCTATTACGAGATCCTCAAAAAATCCCGGGAATACACCCTGTCCAACGTCTCCCCCGCCGCCGTCTGCGGCAATCTGGTGTGGGCACTGCGGTAATATGTCCCAAATAGCCCCTGGGGTTGAACGGTATTACGCCCGCTACGTCCCGAATACAACCCGAGCGGTTGAACGGTACCACGCAAAAGCACGGTACAAAAGCTTCCCCTGGGGGAAGCTGGCTCGCCCGTGGGCGAGACTGATGAGGGAAATGCGGGACAGCGTGAAACATTGCACAAACAATAGGCGAATCCGTAGAAACGTCCCCCCATTGTCATTCCGACCGCAGCGTCAGCGGAGTGGAGGAATCCACCACGTTGGAGTAAAAACCACCACAAGATAAAACTAGCAACTCGGGAAGATTCCTCGGCTCACTGCGTTCGCTCGGAATGACATATCGGTGGGTGGTTCCATTCAACCACACAGGTTGTATCCGAAACGTGGCGGGCGGCTAATAGCCGCCCCTACAGGCGTAATACCTTTGCGCCCGTTGTTCCTACAATGTTAAACGCCGTACTGCGCCTCATCCACCGCCTACGGCGGTCCCCCTTCCCCGAAGGGGAAGGTCTTGGCGCTTTCCCTTCACGCCGTACCGGTAAACGGAACCACCCAAAGCACGGTACAAAAGCTTCCCCTGGGGGAAACTGGCTCGCCTGTGGGCGAGCCTGATGAGGGTCTGCGGGGGAGCGTGAAACGTTGTAGAAACAGTTGGCGAATCCGTAGAAGCGCCCCCCTTGCCTCTCCCTTTGGGAGAGGTGGCCGAGCGCAGCGAGGACGGAGAGGGCCAACGTTGATGATTTAGGTGGACGTAATCATTCAAAAAACGCCGCAAGGCCCTCTCAGTCACCTGCGGTGACAGCTCTCCCAAAGGGAGAGCCAAGGGTGCCTTTTCGATAGGTTTTACCTCTGCGCCCGCTGTTCCTGCAATAGAAAACGCCGTACCGCCCCTCATCCACCGCCTACGGCGGTCCCCCTTCCCCGAAGGGGAAGGTTCTGGGTGATACCGTTCATCCACACAGGGTCTATTCGCCACGTCCCCGGAACGGCACACAGGCCGTTCCCTACGGTTTCGCTGATTGGTTCATTCTTAAACCAACGTATTTTAAAAGCAGGCACGTCCGATGCTCAATAATTGTCAATTGTTCATTGTCAATTGTCAATTCAGAATAAAAGTTAGGAGCTTATCATGGAAGAACTCTCCAAAGACACCCCGGAAACGGTTTCCGTGGTGGATATTCAGTTCCGGCCCGGGCAGAAGATTTACTTCTTTGACCCTGCCGGGTTTGACCTGGCCCAGGGGGACCATGTGATCATGGACACCGCCCGGGGCGAGGAATACGGCATCTGCGCCAGCGGCATTCACCGCATCCCCCAGAAGGACGTGGTGGCTCCTCTGCGGAGGGTGCTGCGCAAGGCCACGGCCCAGGATGAGCGTATCGTGGCCGACAACCGGGCCAAGGAGGCCAAGGCCCAGGCGGTCTGCATCCAGAAAATTGGGGCCCACGGCCTGGATATGCAGTTGGTCTGCGCCGAGTGCGCCTTTGACGGCAGCAAGATCCTCTTCTATTTCACCGCCGACGAGCGGGTGGACTTCCGGGAGCTGGTAAAGGATCTGGCCAGTGTTTTCCATACCCGCATCGAGCTGCGGCAGATCGGTGTCCGGGACAAGGCAAAGATGGTGGGGGGTCTCGGCATCTGCGGCAGACCCTTCTGTTGTGCCAGCTTCCTGGATGATTTCCAGCCAGTGTCCATCAAAATGGCCAAGTCCCAGAATCTGAGCCTGAACCCTACTAAAATCTCCGGTACCTGCGGCAGGCTCATGTGCTGCCTTAAATACGAGCAAGATACCTATGAGGCCCTGATCCGCACCAGCCCGAAGCCGGAATCCTTCGTGGACACCCCCGAGGGCCGGGGCACGGTGGTGGAGGCGGACATCCTCCGCCAGCGGGTAAAGGTCCGGATGGAAAGCAATCCGGAGACCGTCAGCGTCTTCCCCAATGAGGAAGTGGCGGTGCTTCGCAGCGGCAAGGCCAAAAAGAGCGATCCCCCCATTCCCAGTGATTTGGCCCCCATTTCCGGCTCCGGTGTTCGGCAGAAGCCCGAGCGGAAAGAGGAGGAGACCATGGTTCTGGAGCCCATCCGTTTCCGCTACAGCACCGAGTCTGTGGTGGAGGAGCCAGAGGAGCGGCCCCAGCAGGAAGCCGCCGAGAGACCCCAGCGCCCCAAGCGGAAGCCCAGAGGCCCCCGGCCCGAGGGGAAGGAGCAGCGGGATGCCAAAGAGGCGCCCCGGCCCGAAGCAAAGCCCCAGCCGGAGGGAGGCGAGCGCCGTTCCGACCGCCGCAGACCCCGCCCTGACCGCCCTCCCAAGGAGTATCGGCCGGCAGCCCAGGAGGCACCCCAGGAAGGGGAGAAACGGACGGAGCAAAAGCCCCGCCGCCGTGGAAACTACCGGAATTACCGGAAAAACAAGGGGACACCCGGAAATAATCAAGGAAATTCTGGGGAATAATTAAACTCTACCCCTGGTAGAGTTGGGGTAGAGCCGTAGAGTAGAGCGTAGAGACCGTGCAGTCGAATGGGGACTGCACGGTTTTCCTTGCGTATGCAGCAAAAAACGCCTATACTGAATAAAAAGAAATTTCGGAGGTAGACCAATGTCTTTTACTGTATTTGCTGACGGCAGCGCCAATCTGCCCGCATCCTGCTTGGAGGGCATCACCCTGCTGCCCTGCAACTATTGCGTGGAGGGCATCCAGAAAGAATATCTCGGGGACGTGGACCATTTTGATGCCAAGAGCTACTATGACGCCCTGCGCCAGGGCAGCAAGATCACCACCAGCCTGTTAAACACCCACCTGTTCCTGGAGCACTTCCGGGAGGTTTTGGCCCAGGGGCAGGACGCGGTGTATGTTTCCATGTCCTCCGGCATCAGCGGCACCTATCAGGCGGCCATGAACGCCAAGGAGGAGCTTTTTGATGAATTCCCGGACCGGTATGTCCATATCGTAGATTCCCGGGGCTGTGGCTTTGGCAGCGGCATGCTTGCCATGCGGGCTTCCGAACTAAGCCGTCAGGGCCTCAGCGCCAAAGAGGCCGGGGTGATTCTTGACGAAGAAGTGCCCCATATGTGCCAGTATTTTACCGTAGACGACCTGAATTTCCTCAAGCGCAGCGGCCGGGTCAGCGGGGCCACCGCCATGATCGGCACGGTGCTGAACATCAAGCCCATCCTCTACGGCACCGCCGACGGCCACATCGTCTCCTGCGGCAAGGTCCGGGGCCGGAAAAAGGCCATTGAGGCACTGGCGGAAATGTACGAAAAGAAGCAGGTAGACGCCCAGCACCGCCTGGTGGCCATCTCCCACGGCGACTGCCCGGAGGAAGCGGAAGCGCTTGCCCAACGCGTCCGCGCCATCGCCGACCCCAAGGAACTCCTCATCGTCCCCCATGAACCCTTCTCCGGCGCCCACGTGGGCCCCGGCATGCTGGCACTGTTCTTCTACGGCACAGAGCGGTAAGGGGCTGTACATGTCCCTTTCATAAAAAACAGGAAGCGCATCTTACCTGATTTTTCAGGTAGGAAGCGCTTCCTGTTTTTCTTAAATGCAGCTTCAATTATAAATATTTGTCCATAGACACTTTTGCGGCCTTTACGATTTCCGCAATCACCTTTGCTTCTTTTGCATTGCAACGATCCAGAACTGCGGCGATTTCCGAAAGTGCCTTACTGCTGCTGTCATATCCCGCATCTCCCAGCAGTTCATCTGTGCTGACCTCTAAAACCTGCGCAATGTCCAGGAATACTGGCAGACTCAGTTTGGTATTGCCTGTTTCAATGTGGCTCATGTGTGTTACAGAAATTTCTATTTTTTCCGCCAACTCTTCCTGAGAAAGACCGTGGGCCTTGCGAATTTTGCGGATTTGCTGCCCGATTTTGTAATAATCCATCGCTGTTCCTGCCTGTGTAGTAAAAATATACTTGAATTATATAGGCATAGATGCTAGAATAAAATTAACTGTATAGGCTATTATATGCCTATACAGTTAATAATTAGACGACTGAATAGAGATGACACGGGAAATGGAGAGAAAAACATGGGACACTGCCTGAGATTGCTCTGCTGGCTGACAGCATTCGGCCTATGTAATTTGGGCTATTGGGAGCTTTTTCGTAGGAAACTGCGAATCGACCCGGCGTATTTTCCGAGCCTGACGGTGGTGTTGACCATCAGCATCCTTTATCTGGCGGGTATTCTGAATTTTTTGAGAGAAGCGTCCTGGGGCCTGTGGTTGACGGGCCTTTTCTATCTGGGTAATCGTATCAGACAGGAACGTTCCGTGAGATTCCTGAAATCCTATGGGAAACCGGTATTTGTCATGCTCGCCTTTTTTACTGTTGCATCATTTGTAGGCTGCTATGGGAAGGTGCTGCTGGAATATGATAATTTTACCCACTGGGGCATTGTGGTTAAACAGATGGTGACAGAGCATCATTTCCCGGACTACCGGGACCCGGTTATTATATTCCAGGCCTATCCTCTGGGGACTGCGACTTATCTATATTTTGGGTTATCTTTTCTTGGAATGGGCATGGCGGAGGATATGGCCATGTTTTTGCAGATCTATATGATCCTCTGCTTGGAGGCGGCACTTTTTAGCAGGGCGAAAAAGAATATGGCGGCGGTCAGTGCGTTTATGGCCATTGTCATGCTGTTTTTTGTTTCAATCAGTCTGGGCGTTCTGGATTTGCGGGTAGATGTGGTTTTGGGAGTCGCTGCCGGATGTACACTGCTGTATGTAAACGATCACTGCCTGAAAGAAACCGGAACCAAGGAATTCTGGCTGGGAGCCTGTTACATGGTGGCACTGTCCCAAATCAAAAACTCCGCAATGCTGATGGTGCTGATTTGCTCGGCGGGGATCCTGTGGAACGGAAAAACGGCCCGGAACAATGTGCAAAGACTCCTCCTTGCCGCTTCGCCGGTGATTGCGTGGTTTTTGTGGCGAAAGCATTATGGAAATGTATATACATCGGCGGAAAATTCTTATCACGCAATGACCTTGAGCAATTATAAAAGGACGTTCTTTGACAATCCCATTGGAAAAATCGGGCAAATTGCCATGGAGCTGCTGCGCTTTGCTTTTTCTTTCCGCAAAACCATTGCCTGCGCCGTGTGCTTTTTGCTATTTGCGGTATTGATTTTGTGGGTGTGGAAGAAAGACCGGAGACTATTAAGACGGGCGGCGATATTTGGGGTCTGTTTTTACGCGGTTTATATGTTTTTCCTTTTGGCAATGTATATTTTTTCCATGGGTACAATCGAAAGTGAGGGACTGCCCAGTGCGGTACGGTATACCAATACGGCACTGGCAGTGATCAACTATGTGCTGTTCAGTCTGTGTGTTCGGGAAATATCTCGGGCGAACCTGGCGGATAAAAGGCAGACCGTGTGCGTGGCTGCGCTGTTGATGCTGCTTCCGTGCAGAATGTGGCTTTGCGGGGAAAAACTGCTCTTTGTGCGTTACGGCCCACAGGAGGACCCGGTGCGGCAGGAGATGAACAGGCTCATTCAGGAGGAGAATATTCCGTCCAACAGCCGGTATTGTGTTTTGATTCCCAAAGGGGATAACGGGTTGCTGCACTTCAAGCTTCGGTATTCTCTGATGTCCGCCTCTGTTCGCCAGATTGAAAACGCCGGAAAAGAAGCATTGGAGTCCATAACGGAGCCTTATGTTTTCGTCTACGATCTGGAAAACCCGGCAGTTCAAACATGGCTGGTTCAGGAAAAAGACGACAGTACAGTCATTCTGATTCCTGGGAAGTCGGCACAATGAGGGCAAAAAGGAACGGCCTACATGCCGTTCCGTAATCGGTGTAATCAAACAAAATTAGGGAAAAACTGAATAAATCGTCTGTGGCTGAGCGGCGAATCTTTTGCCCCCAGACTGCGGTTTGAAACCAAAATCTTTCGCCGTCAGCTCTTGCCGATTTAATCAGAGCTTCCTTAGCTCCCGAATATGTCATTCCAAGCGGGGAGTGAAACGGAGTCAATGAATCCACTCAAGTTGCAGATTCTACCTTGTGTTGGCACTTTCCTGCTACGTAGAAGATTCCTCCACTCCGCTAGCGCTACGGTCGGAATGACATAATGGGGGCGTTTTTATGGATTCGCCTACTGTTTCCAGAGCGTTTCAGGCCGTACCGTCTCTTGGCTCTCCCTTTGGGAGAGCTGTCACCGCAGGTGACTGAGAGGGCCTTTCGGCAGCTACTTCTTTTTGCTGTTTGCCTGGAGGACCGGGTTCAGGCCGTCCGCGTCTGTTTGCTTTAAATCTTCACCCGAATGACAGACGCGCCATGCGGCACCAAGCAAAAAAGCAGCAGCCAGATCAGCACCAGGAAAACCGTGATGCCAGGTAGCACCTAATATCCAATAGGCAACATGTGACCAATTCCGGGATGTATCCCGGGAAAACAAAAACGGAAACATGATGATGAAGTAGGATATTCCAACAACGATGGTTATGGGACAAATGAATCGATGCCATCTTTTTTCTTGAATTGAATATGTGTGGCAGTGGCAATAACACTTGTAGAGAAATACCCCAAGCACCCCCAAAGGCCGGGCCTCAACAGAATATTGACCCAGTACAGCAGGCGGGAATCAAAATATTCGTCCTTCCGTATCAGTGCCAGCCGATGCAGCAAAATGTAGGAAACCCAAAGAACCAGACAAACGCCGCCCTGTATCGCCAGATGCTTCGCTTCTGCCCTTTTGTCTCTCGACGCTGTCAAAAACGATGCCGTATCCATATCAAATATTTCAGCGATCCTCTCAATCATTTCCAAACTGGGCTGGGACTTGTTTCGCTCGTAATTAGAAACGGTCTGCCGGGATACAAACAGCTTTTCCGCCAGCTGGTCTTGCGTATATCCTTTCGCTTCCCGGAGCCGTTGAATCGTGGAACCAATGTCTGTCATATGCTTCACCCCTCAACAAAACCATACCATAAAAGCGAAAAAATGTCACGCAAAGAATCTTTGCGCGACATTTTAGGGCCGGCTTTGGAGTATCCCCTCTCCGTCCTCGCTGCGCTCGGCCACCTCTCCCAGAGGGAGCGGCAAGGGGTGCCCGCATGGTACACGCAAAGGGGAGAAGTGCACCCTTGATCAGTAAAAAATTGAACTAGCCGGGAAAATGATAACCGGCCATTCTTCATTCAACGAGTTTCTTTGCTAATGCAATCCCCTGTTCAGCTAGATGATATTTCATATCCTTTGTCATGTGCCACTCCCATTTCGGCGCATCTGGCTTTATGGGGTGTATGTCAGAAACCATCAATAAGGCAACCGCTTTTAGCCCAAGATATTGAGCAACACTGAAAACAGCGGATGTTTCCATATCTACTCCGACAGCACCTTTGTCTCGCCACATCTGTTCTTTGTCAAAAGTCTGGCGGTATATCGCATCGGATGACACAATGGGATCGTTACGAATACGAAGTAAGGCTGTAGCCATTTCCAACAAATCCCCATTAGGATAAGAAGCCTCGATGGATTCGTAGTAATGTAGAGATGTACCCTCCTCAACAAAAGCCTTTTGGGGGGCTATGATTTCGCCAACACAGACATTCTCATCATAAGCGCCGCACATTCCAACAGCAATGACGTTCTTTACGCCCAAGGCGGCAAGTGTTTCAACTGTGTCTACAGCTTGTGGCGCACCACGGCCGCCATCCAGAAAACACAGGTTCAAATCCTTGATCTCCCAAATAGGACAGCGATTGAGAAAGCGAGGGAAAGGCTCTGCCAGTTCCTCCGTATTATAATGCGCTATGAGATAGTCTGTTCCCTTGCTCATAAAAAACAAAACGGCTGTTTCGGGCAAACGCAAATGGCACTCATGATGTGCGCCATTAATTTGCTCATCCGCTGTGATAATAGCCTTCGAGCGATCATTAGGTAAACACCACATGACAAAGCCCCCATCAAATTCGTAATGATCAATTTGTTTTATTGTATCATACGGCTTCAATATATGCAAGAAAGCCCAGGCAGACTTTGACTGCCGGGACTGAAACTGCTTTAGCCCCCGGCCGAATGGCCGGGGGCTTGTGTATGTGCCGAATCTTACAGGAAGTGAATGGCCTTGGTGGGGCACTTCTCCACGCACTTGCCGCAGGCCACGCATTTTTCCGGGTCTACCACGGCCAGGTTGTTTTGGAGGGTGACGGCGCCCTGCTCGCACTGCTTGACGCAGATGCCGCAGCCGATGCAGCCGGCGGTGCAGACCTTCTTCACCGCGGGGCCACGGTCGTGGTTGGAGCAGCTGACGGCCACCTTGCTTACCCGGTCGTGCATTTCGATGACGTGCTTGGGGCAGGTCTTGGCGCACATGCCGCAGCCAACGCACTTGGACTGGTCCACGTGGGCAATGCCGTTGCGGATGGAGATGCCGCCCTCGGGGCAGACCTTGACACAGCTGCCCAGGCCGATGCAGCCATAGTCGCAGGACATAAAGCCCAGCCCGCCGGAGAGTACCGCGGCCCGGCAGTCCTGCAGGCCCACATAGTTGGCCTTGGCCTTGGTGGTCTCACAGGTACCGGCACAGCGGACATAGGCCACCTGGGGGTCCTGGTCTACGCTCTCCTTACCCAGGATGGCGGCGATTTTGGCGATGTTCTCCGAGCTGTTGCCGGGGCAGGCATCGATACGGGCCTCGCCCTTCACAATGGCCTCCGCCACCGCGTCACAACCGGCGTAGCCACAGGCACCGCAGTTGGCACCCCGCAGGCACTCCCGGACACGGGTGACCCGGTCGTCTACTTCCACATAGAATTTTTTACTGGCGGTGACCAGTGCCAGGCCCAGAACCAGGCCCACCACACCGATCACCAGCGTTGCCACAATAATTCCCTGCATATTCTCTCCTCCTTACGCCAGGCCGCTGAAGCCCATGAAGGCCATGGCCATCAGCGTCGCGCACAGCAGCACAATGGGCGCGCCCCGGAAGGGGGCGGGAATGGCCTCCTCGTCCAGGTGCTCCCGGACGGCGGCCAGCAATACAATTGCCACGGTGTAGCCGATGGCAGTGCCCAGGCCCGCAAAGACGCTCTCCAGCAGCGTATAGCCATTTTGCACGTTGGTCAGGGCCACGCCCAGAACGGCGCAGTTGGTGGTGATCAGCGGCAGGTAGATGCCCAGGGACTGATAAACGGCGTGGGCGTTCTTCTTGAGGTACATTTCCACCATCTGGACCAGGGCGGCAATGACCAGAATGAAGACGATGGTCTTCAGGTAATCCAGGCCCAGAGGCAGCAGCACGTGGTCATAGAGAATGCTGGCAACAGCGGAGGAAACCGTCAGAACGGCGGTAACGGCCAGGCCTAAGGACAAAGAGGCCTTTTTCTGGGAAGAAACGCCCAGGAAGGAGCAGATGCCCAAAAACTGGCTCAAAACCACGTTGTTGACCAGGGCTGTGGTGACGATGATGAGAATTAAACTGGACATCCCTTAGCCCTCCTTTTTTTCGCACCCCGTAGAGCAGCTGGCGCAGCAGCCGTCGCAGCCCTCGGTGATCTTGTTGGCACGGTTCTTGATGCCTACGGCGTTCATAATGGCCACCAGCACCGCCAGCACCAGGAAGGCACCCGGGGCGCGGATGAAGAAGGCCATGGGCTCGTAGCCCGGAATGGAGATGCCGAAAATGCTGCCGCTGCCCAGAATTTCCCGGATGGCGCCGATGATGGTCAGGCCCACGGTGAAGCCCAGGCCCATGCCGATGCCGTCAAAGAGGCTGAGCAGAGGGGGATTCTTGGAGGCGTAGGCCTCGGCCCGGCCCAGGATGATGCAGTTGACCACAATCAAGGGAATGTAAATGCCCAGGGCGGCGTAGAGAGACTGCAAGTAAGCTTCCATCAGCAGCTCCACCACGGTGACGAAGGAGGCCACCACCACGATGAAGGCCGGCAGTCGGACCTCATCAGGAATGATCTTGCGGAGCTTGGAAATGACCAGGTTGGAAACCGCCAGGACGACCAAAGAGGACATGCCCATGCCGAAGCCGTTGATGGCGGAGGTGGTAACGGCCAGGGTGGGACACATGCCCAGCATCAGCACGAATACCGGGTTTTCCTTTACAAGGCCGTTGTAAAGACGTTCTACATAGGGTTTCATGATATCCCTCCTTAACCGATCCGGCCGGATACGAAGTCCAGCGCGGCATTGACGGCATTGACCACGGCACGAGAGGACACGGTGGCGCCGGAGACGGAGTCAATGGTGTCGTCAGCGGTGGAGCCGCCGCTCTTGTTCAGGGTAAACTTGGAGACCTTCACGCCGGAGAACTGGTCCATAAACTCCGGATCGCCGCAGCGCATGCCCATGCCCGGGGTCTCGTGGAGCTCCGTGAAGGAAATGCCGTTGACGGTGCCGTCGGCGGCAACGCCCACTACCAGGCTCACACCGCCGTCATAGCTGTCGGCGTTGGAGACGATGATGGCGTAGCCCACCACATTGCCGGAGGCATCGGTGCCCACCACGGCGGAGTCAATGGTGACCTTGCCGTAAGCGGAGGCATCAAAGGAGGCCAGGGCCTGCTGGAAGGTTTCGTCCTCGGTAAAGTCTGCCGCATCGGGAACCACTTCCAGGAAGGCGGCCTTCTGGGCGGCGGCCTTGTTGGCGGCAATGGTGTCCTTGGTGTTCACATACACACCGCTGAGGGCCAGGCCCGCAATGATGGTAATGACCAGCAGGATGATCACCGGCTTGGGAATGGCCTTCTTCCGCTCCTTGGGGATGCGGTAGCCGAAGGGGGTGGGGATGATCAGATCATCGATGACGGGGCCTACCAGGTCCGCGATCAGAATGGCGTAGGTGGTGGAGTCCGGGGACACGCTCTTCACCCGGAACAGGCCGATGAGCAGACCGGCAAAGGCACCGAAGACCAGCTGGCCGTCTCTGGTAGAGGGGCAGGACACGGGGTCGGTGGCCATGAAGAAGGCCGCCATCATCAGGCCGCCGCCAAAGAGCTGGGGCAGGATGTAGTTGGGGTTAAAGCCGTGGCCGCCGAAGATGACCAGGAACAGCCAGGTCGTGCCGATCATGGAAACGGGAATTTCCCAGGTGATGCCCCGTCTTGCCAGCAGGTACAGGCCGCCCAGGATCAGGGCAATGGCGGAGGAGCCGATAACGCCGCTGGCGCTGCCCATGAGGATGGGGAACAGGCTGGGGATCTGGCCCTCTGCCAGCAGGGCCAGAGGGGTGGCGGAGGTGACACCGTCTACGCCGGCGGAGTAAACGGTCATCATGTTGCCAAAGGAGATCAGCAGGAAGCTCCGGCCTGTAAGGGCGGGGTTCATAATGTTGCGGCCCAGACCGCCAAAGAGGCACTTGACCACGAGAATTGCAAATACGGAACCCAGAACCGGCAGATACAGGGGCACTCTGGCAGGCAGGGTCAGGGCCAGCAGCAGGCCCGTTACCATGGCACTGCGGTCATAGACGGTCTGCTTCCGGTGGGTCACCAGGTTGAACAGATACTCCGTTGCCACGGCACTGGCCATGGACAGGAGGATCACCAGCAGGGCCCGGTAGCCGTGGAACACCACGCCCAGAGCCGCGGTGGGCAGCAGGGCAATGAGCACATCGGTCATGACCGCCTGGGTGGTGAGGTTGCTTCTTACATGGGGGCAAGAAGATACATTATAAAGGTTATCCATATGTCCGTCCCCCTCCTTATCGTTTCTTCATGGCCATGATCTCGGCCTTGGTGGTCTTAAACAGCTGCATGAGGGGCCGCTTGGCAGGACAGCCATAGGTGCAGCAGCCGCAGCCGATGCAGTCCAGGCCGTAGAGCTTGTGCTCATAGCGGTCATAGTCCTTCCGGATGGCGGCTACCTGCATCAGCTGGGGAGACAGGCCCAGAGGACAGGCCCGGCTGCACCGTCCGCAGCGCAGGCAGGCGGTCATTTCTTCTTCCGCCACTTCTACCTCGTCCACTACCAGGGCGGTCAGGGCGTTGTTGTTCTTGCAGATGGGGGCTTCCAGCCCGGTCATGGCAAAGCCCATCATGGGGCCGCCGCTGAGGACCTTCTTGGGTTCTTCCCGGAAGCCGCCGCAGGCATCCACCAGCTCCTGGTGGCTGGTGCCGATCTTGACCCAGAAGTTGCCGGGCTTCTCCACGGCATCGCCGGACACCGTAAAGCCACGCTCCATCAGGGGCTCATTAAAGCACACCGCCCGGTAAATGGCGTAAATGGTGCCCACGTTGTCCACAACGCAGCCTGCGTCCGCCGGGAGCATGCCCAGCTTCAGGTGCTTCTGGGTGATGACGGTGATGAGGGACCGCTCGCCGCCCTGGGGGTACTTGGTGAGCACCGGCTGCACATACACCCGGTCATGGCCCTTTACCGCTTCTTCCATGGCGGCAATGGCCTGGGGCTTGTTGTTTTCAATGACCACCACGCCCTTGGCGTTGGGGAACAGCCGCAGGATCAGCTCCAGGCCCGTAACGATCTCCCGGGACTTGGAGCGCATCAGCTGGTCGTCACAGGTGATGTAGGGCTCACACTCGGCACCGTTGGCAATGATGTAGTCAATTTTCTCCGGTTCCTTCACGGTGAGCTTTACGTGGGTGGGGAAGCCCGCACCGCCCATACCGACAATACCGGCCTTCTGGATGCGGGACAGAATATCCTGATTGGTAAGTTCCTTGGGGTCTGTCTCCTGACCGATGCCCTCGGCCAGGGTGTATTCCCCGTCATTTTCCACCACAATGGCCGTGGCAGAGCCGCCGGAGGCGTTCTTTCTGGGCTCCACCGCCTTTACGGTGCCGGAAACGGAAGCGTAAATATTGGCGGAGACAAAGCCTCCCGCTTCCGCGATCAGCTGACCGGCCAGCACATGGTCGCCCTTTTTGACCACGGGAGTTGCCGGTTTGCCAATATGCTGGTTGGTCATATAAACCAGCTCACCCTTGGGAAGCAGGGCCGTCAGGGGGCAGTCCTGGGAAAGCGCCTTGTTTCCCGCCGGATGGACACCGCCATGGAACGTTTTGATGTCCATGTGTATCTCTCCTATCTTCATTCAAATTTTCTGCCGGGGGGATTTTCCTCTCCTTGGCATACTACCCAGTTATTGTAGTTTATTCGCCGCCAAGAATCAACCTCTGTTTCACATTTTCGTTGCCGTAGCAACAAAATTTTTCGTGTATTTTGCACATTTCCACTAAATCGGTCATTTTATATTGATACATTTTGCACGAAAAAGGCCATTTCAGCATATGCCGAAATACAAGCACTGGAATTCCGTAAATCACGAACTTTTTGCCCCCCGGTTAAAATGTGACCACCCTTCGACATGTCATCCCGACCGAAATGAAATGGAGTGGAGGGATCTACTCAAGTTGCAGATTTTACCTTACGCAGGTTATTATTGCAACTTGGGTGGATTCCTCCACTCCGCTGACGCTGCGGTCGGAATGACATACGGGGGGTGGTGCCATTCATTCACACGGGGTGTATTCGTTACGTTTCCCGGAACGGCACATAGGCCGTTCCCTACGGTTTCGCTGGTGGGTGTATTCTTCAACCAGCGCATTTCAAAAGCGGGCACGTTCGTTCCCTGGTAATTGTCAATTGTCAATTGTCCATTGTCCATTGTCAATTGTCAATTGGGAAACAACTGTCAACTTTTTCCTACCGTCCTACCACGGACACCGCCAGATTCGCCACGCCTGCCAGGACCATGATGGCGATGGGGCTGAGCTTAGTTTTGCGCAGGAGCAGGAAGGAAACGGCGAAGAGGGCCACCATGACGTAGTTGGTGGAGGCCAGGGAGACGGTGCCGCCCCAGAAGGCGTTGAGGAGGATGAGGATGCCCGCGGAGGCGATCATGGCCACCACGGCGGGGCGCAGGGAGCCCAGGATGCTTTGGAGCACCGAGAGGTTCTTGTATTTGAGGTAGAGCTTGGCGATGAGGATCACCAGGATGCAGGAGGGCAGGATGCATCCGGCGGTGGCCACCAGGGCACCCGGGACGCCGCCGATTTTGGTGCCCACGAAGGTGGCGGAGTTCACGGCGATGGGGCCGGGGGTCATTTCCGCAATGGTCACCAGGTTTGTAAACTCGGTCATGGACAGCCACTGGTGTTTCGTGACGATCTGGGCCTGGATCAGGGGCATGGCCGCGTAGCCGCCGCCAAAGCTCAGGGCGCCGATTTGAAGAAAGCTTAGAAACAGCTGCAAATAGATCATTTTTTACCCTTCCTTTCCCGGATCACCGTGCGGATGATGCCGATGGCAATGCAGGTCAGAATGATGTAGACCACATTGACCCGGAATACGCAGGCCGCCAGAAAGGCCGCAGCCATAATGACAAGGGACACCGGGTCTTTCTGCTTCACCACGCCGCCGCCCATGTCCCAGACCACGGAGGCGATCACCGCCCCCACACCGGCCTGCATACCGGCGAGAACTTGGCTCACCACAAAATTGTCCCGGAACAGCTCATAAAAAAAGGAGATCACCGTAATGATCACAAAGGGGGGAATGATGGTGGCGAGGATGGCCGTCAGGGCGCCCAGGAGCCCTGCCAGCTTGTAGCCCACCACAATGGCCCCGTTGACGGCAATGGCCCCGGGGGCAGACTGGGCAATGGCGATGAGGTCCAGCATTTCGTCTTCTTCGATCCAGTGGAGCTCATCTACAAACTTCTGCTTCATGAGGGTCACAATGACGTAGCCCCCGCCAAAGGTAAACGCGCTGAGATAGAGCGTGGAGAGGAAAAGCTTCCCCAGCACCTTCTTTTTGTTGTTCATGCATACGCCTCCTATTCAGGGGAAACTCTGATTAAATCGTCTGCGGCTGAGCGGCGAATCTTTTGCCCCCAGGCTGCGCTTCTAAAAGTGGGAAATACACAAAGTATTCCTCCACTTTTAGAATCTTGCCTGGAACCAAAATCTTTCGCCGTCAGCTCTTGCCGATTTAATCAGAGCTTCCTTATAAAAATCAGTATATCAGCAAGTGCAGGATTTGTAAAGAAAAAGGGGAAATAGTTCGTGACAATTCCAGCTTCCTGTGCTAGAATCCCGGGTAGAATCTTTTGGAGGGAACGAACTATGGAGAATCGTTCGGCCACCCGGCAAATCACCGAGGGCGTGATCTGGAAGCAGATCCTGGCCTTCTTTTTCCCGATTTTGCTGGGGACCTTTTTTCAGCAGATGTATAACACGGTGGACACCATCATTGTTGGCCGCTTCGTGGGCACCCAGGCTTTGGCGGCGGTGGGCACCACGGGGCCATTGGTCAATATGATCAACGGCTTCTTCGTGGGCCTCAGCACCGGTGCCACGGTGATTCTGGCCCAGTTCTTTGGGGCCGGGGACCGGGATGGGGTGGAGCGCTCCATCCATACGGGCACGGCCCTGTCACTGGTACTGGGCCTTCTCATGACGGTGCTGGGCTGCGGCATGGGGCCCACGGTCCTGGGGTGGATGAAGACCCCGGAGGACTGCATCGAAATGGCCTCGGTGTACGTGCGCATTTATTTCGCCGGGTCGGTGGCCTCCATGGTCTACAACATGGCGGCGGGCATTCTCCGGGCCATGGGGGATTCCAAGCGGCCGGTGATCTCGCTGATCGTGGCCTGCGTGGTAAACATCGTCATGGACATCGTGCTGGTGGTGTTCTTTAAAATGGGCGTGGCCGGGGCGGCTCTGGCAACCATTATTTCCCAGATCGTCAGCGCGGGAATGCTGCTGGCGGTGCTGCTGCGTGACCCGGAGAACCCCTTGAAACTTGGAAGGCTCCGGCTGGAAGGGAGCCTGCTGCGGCGGATACTGGCCATCGGCATTCCGGCTGGCTTGCAGTTGGTGATGTTTGACCTGTCCAATACCCTCATTCAGTCCGGTGTCAATTCCTTCGGCTCCGTGGTCATGGCGGCCTGGGCGGCCTATACCAAGACCGACGCGGTGACCTGGATGATCTCCGGTGCCTTCGGTGTGGCCATTACCACCTTCGTGGGCCAGAACTACGGTGCCCACAAATTCGACCGGGTGCGGCAAAGCGTCCGGGTGTGCCTGGCCATGAGTATTTGTACCGTGGGGGTATTGAGCCTCACCATTGTGGCCTTCCGAAGCACCATTCTGGGCATCTATACGGCGGACAGCCAGGTGATTGAAACCGGCAGCTTCATCATGTCCGTCATCATGCCCTTCGCCGCGGTATTCATGCCGGTGGAGATTTTCGCCGGTACCATGCGGGGCATGGGGGACTCCGTGAAGCCCACGGTGGTGATCTGCCTCAGTGTCTGCGTGGTGCGGGTGCTGTGGCTGGCCACGGTGGTCCGGTGGCATCACGCCCTGGTGCTGCTGTGCGTGTGCTATCCCATGACCTGGACGCTGGCGGCGGCCATCTTCCTGTACATTTATTTCCACAATTTCCGGAAACGCCTGGTGGAGGAAGCCCAATGAAACGCCTGATCCCTTGCATGTTGGCGGCGCTGCTGCTCCTGGGCTGCGCCGGGGCACCTCACGAGACGGAGCCCTCCCGGCCCCCGGAGACTGCCGCGGCTCCTACCGAGACAACCGCTGCCCCGGAGACGCTTCCAACCCAGCCGGAAAAATCCAAAGTGGAGCAGCTGATGGAGCGAATGACCCTGGAAGAAAAGGTGGGCCAGCTGTTTCTGGCCCGGTGCCGGATGGAGTCGGCTGCGGAGGATATTGAAAATTACCACCTGGGTGGGCTGGTGCTCTTCGGTCAGGACTTCCGGGAGGAGACCCGGGAGAGCATGAGGGTAAAGCTGGCGCAATACCAGCAGGCGGCCCGGCTCCCGCTGTTTCTGGCGGTGGATGAAGAGGGGGGTACGGTCTGCCGGGTCAGCGCCTATCCCGCCTTCCGCTCTGAAAAATTCCCGGAGCCCCGGGCATCCTTCCAAAAGGGTGGCCTGGAGCTGGCCCTCAGCATGGAGACGGAGAAGGCATATCTTCTTCACAGCCTGGGCATCAATGTGAATCTGGCGCCGGTGTGTGACATCAGCCAGAACCCCGAGGCCTTTATGTACCACCGCTCCCTGGGGGCGGACCCCATCACCACCGGGGCCTTCGTCACCGGCACTCTGGAGCGGATGGCGGAAAACGGGGTAGGGGGCGTCATGAAGCACTTCCCGGGCTACGGAGAAAACGGCGACACCCACACCGGCCAGATTACCGACACCCGAACCCTGGAGGAGCTGGAGGCCCGGGACCTGGTGCCCTTCGCCGCCGGTATCCGGCAGGGCCTGGGAGCGGTGCTGGTCAGCCACAACATCGTCACCGCCCTGGATGACACCCTGCCCGCTTCTCTTTCCCCCAAGGTCATGGCCTATCTCCGGGAGAACATGGGCTACACCGGCGTGATCCTCACAGACGATTTGGTCATGGGCGCCCTGGAGGGCTTCACCCCGGAGGAAGCTGCCGTCCAGGCAGTCAAAGCCGGGGCCACCCTGCTGTGCAGCACCGACTTTGACCTCCAGATCCCCGCGGTCCTGAAAGCGGTGGAGGACGGCAGCATTTCCACACAGACCCTGGACAAAGCGGTGGAGTGCAACCTTCGGTGGAAGGAGCAGGTGCTGCAGTTGACAGTTGACAGTTTTTTAAATTGACAATTGACAATGGACAATTGACAATTATTGGGGGACGGATGTGTCCGTTTTTTGGATGCGTCAGTTCAAACATATACCAATCAGCGAAACCGTAGGGGCGGCAATCTTGTCAAGAGAAACATGGGTAACACATAGGGAAGACACATGGGTTACAGTCTGCGGATGTGG
>CAKTNS010000035.1 GCA_934589225.1 uncultured Oscillospiraceae bacterium | reverse complement strand
ATGAAATATAAAATCGAGAAAAACACGGTACAGGAGACGCTGATCATTCCGCTGTATGCGCGGAAGGTCTGCTCAGAACTATACCCGAATCTTTACCGGGATGAAACAGCGGTTCGCCTGATTGACGAGATCGACTACGATTTTTCAGAGGCGGAGAAAAACTCCCACGGCCTGATGCAGCGTTTCGGTTCACTGGAGGTGGCCATGCGGCAGAACGATCTGGCATGGGAGGTGCGCGACTATTTGAAGGCTCACCCCAATGCGGCGGTGGTCAACCTGGGCTGCGGGCTGGACAGCACTGGAAGAAGCTGCGACAACGGCATCTGCAACATTTACAATCTGGACTTTCCCGATGTCATAGCCGTGCGTAACGAGCTGCTGCCCGCCGGGGCACGGGAGAAAAACATTCCCTGCGACTTGAATGACACCGCATGGTTTTCTCATATCGATGCTTCAAAGGGTGCGGTGTTCTTTGCTTCCGGGGTGTTCTATTACTTTCTGACGGAGCAGGTCCAGGCGCTGGTGCAGGCCATGGCAGAGGCTTTTCCCGGCGGCGTATTGGTATTTGACGGGGCCAACCGAACGGCGGTGAAGATGATTGCGAAAACCTGGCTCAAGAGTGCAAAGATTCAGGACGTAAGAGCATATTTTGCGGTTTCCGATGCGCCAAAAGAAATCGGTCCCTGGGACAGCCGTTTGCAGGTCACAAGTCGGGGCTATATGTTGGGCTACAACGATTTGAATGACCCCTCCGTCAGCGGTTTTTTCCGTTTTCTCGCCAGGGTCGGTGACGGCATGATGAAGATGCAGATCGTAAAAATCAGATTTGGAGGCAAACAATAACTAGGGTGAGGAAACTCTGCTCCAGCCTGAAACGGCTCCTGCGCTTCGGCGTGGCCATCAAAGACGGCGGCGCACCGCTTCATAATCACATGGACAAGGTATCAGAAAGCAAAAGCCTCCAGTATTTTTGCGGGATATTCACCGTTGTGGTGGCCTTGGCTCCCCTTAAAAAGGAGCTGGCTTGACGCAGCCGAGACTGAAGTCTTCCGTATTCCAAGGGGAAGGTCGGGGGTTCGAATCCCTTTTGGCGTGCCAAGAAACGCCGAAAGCCTTTATTGCAGGGCTTTCGGCGTT
Source organism: uncultured Oscillospiraceae bacterium (assembly GCA_934589225.1). Classification (GTDB taxonomy): domain Bacteria; phylum Bacillota; class Clostridia; order Oscillospirales; family Oscillospiraceae; genus Faecousia. Next base: position 28,852 of record CAKTNS010000035.1, on the reverse strand, counting down.
TCTTTTTTGCTTTTTAAGGGCCGGACCGCTGTATTCTGCTCGTCCTTTACAGCCCATGCTGCTTTTCGATATAGATTTGGTACAGCCCCAAGCGGGATTTGACGCCTGCTTTTTCGTAGATCGATGCAATATGGCGCTGGCAGGTGCGGCGGGAGAGGTATAGGGTGTCCGCGATTTCCTGAATGCTTTCTTCCGAACGGACCAGCTTGTCGAAGACTTCTGCTTCTCTGGGGGTCAGGTCCAGGGTGTCTGACAGGAGGCGGAACGCTTCCTCGGGGTCCGGGGCCGCGGGAGGCTCTTGAGGGATGCTGGGCGGGGCGGTCATCCAGGCGGTGTACAGGGAGATCACCACACTGACGACCACAAACAGCCCCAAGGTCAGGACGATGGCCACCAGGCCGCTGCTGTCGGAAACTAGCAGGGCCACGGAGCCGTTGGTCAGCAGGGCGGCGCTGACGTTATTCATGGCACGGCCCATGCCGGTCCACACCGCGGGGGTGGGCATGAGGCGGGCAAAGTCCAGGAAGCAGGTGGTGAAGAACACCGCAAAGAATCCCGCCGAAAAATAGAATACCAGAAGCCCGATCAGAAACGAGCCCCCCAACTTGAGCACCACCACGCAGATGACGGAAACGAGCATGACGCAATACATCATGACGGTCATAAATTTGCGCTTTTGAATATCAAACAAAAATCCGGCAGCCAGGCCGCTTGCCGCCAGCAGGAGCCGGGGCCATTGGCCGATGTCGATATCTGTCCCATGACGCAGGGTGACCGCATTGTCAAGCGTACTGAAAATGCAGGCCATCAGCACGGTGAGCAGCGCCAAAAGGACACCGGAGGCCACCTGTCTGCGGCTGGCTTTCCGGGGGCTGCCCTCTTCTATAGGTGCCGCATCGGTAAGCTTTTCTGCCTTCGACAGCATGGCAACCAGGCCAAGCATGGCTGCGGACAAGGCCCAGGCCTCATGGGTTTGGAGACTCATCAGATTGTTATTTAAAAATTGCAGCAGGATGCCCAGGCCATAGGAAAGGCCCACCAGCCGGGCAAGGTACGCCCAGTCCGCCACCAGCTTGAAAAACAGATAGTGGACCATGCTGCCAAGGAACCCCAGAACAAGGAACAATGTCAAGCCGGAAAGAAGCGTGGACCTATAAGAACCCTGCCGCTGAATGAAAAAGTTGCAGCCCACCGCCACCAGAGCCAAAAATACCGGCAGCCCAGTCTTTGCGCCCCGTTTCAAAAACCGCCGGACCGGGGGATACAGAAAAAAGCCCAGAGCGCTGACACCCAGGGCATAGTTCTGGGCGATGACCGTTTTTTCTTCTCCCACACTTAATGAGAGCATATTCACATACATGTACTCGGTTCCCAGGAAGAGGAAGGTAAAGATACCCAGCAGCAAGACCGCGTAAACGGTACTCGATTTTATAGATCCCCTTTTAATCGTCATATACCCGGTCCCCCCTTCCGCGCTTTTGTAAATCATTATAGCATGGTCCTCCTCATTTTTCAACGATTCCGGATCGCATTTCATCCTAAGTACATGCAGTTCCCTATTGAAAAGCTTGATATTGAAAACCGGTGTAAAAAGCGTAAATACAGCAATAATCGGCGCAAAACGTAAAAATGGCGCCGGTGCGCCACCGGTGTTCGGTGGCTTTGGCGCCAAAGCGGCCTACAAAAATTCCTTCGAAAACGCTATAGTAACGGTGTCAATACCCCCGGGGCCTGCCTTGGGCCCCGAACGATTTTCTTTCAGGAGGAACAAAGACCATGAAGCAATGTGACAACGGACACTTTTATGATGAGAACCGATTTGACAGCTGCCCCTACTGCCGGGAAGGGGCCGGTGTGGGAAAGACCGTGGCGGCGGGCACCCTCGGAAAAACCGTTGCCGCCGCACCGGGAGGCGCTATACCGGATACGGACCAGGGCAAGACCGTGGGCATCATCAAAAAGAACATCGGCATTGACCCCGCCGTAGGGTTTCTGATCTGCATTGCCGGGCCCAACCGCGGCAGGGACTACAAGCTCACAGCAGGCAGAAATTTCATCGGCCGGGCAGCGGACATGGATGTGGCCCTGACGGATGACGACACCGTATCCAGAGAGAGCCACGCGCTGGTGACCTATGACGTAAAGCACAACAAATTCTCCCTTTCTCCCGGCCAGAGCCGAGGGATCACCTACTGCAACAACGAACAGGTGGAAATGGTACGGTCACTGAATGCCTTTGACATCATTGAAGTTGGAAAAAGCCGACTGATTTTTCTGCCCTTGTGCGGAGAGAACTTCCGATGGGATGAGGCCTAGGCCATGGAGCATGTACTTTCATGGCTGAACCGGTCCCTGCCTCCGGGGCCCTTCATCCGAGTCTGGATGGTGCCGGTCCCAGGGGGGCTGGTCCTGTTGGCACTGATCTTTGTTTTTCTTTTCCGGCGGCGAAAAAAGAAGCGGGCGAAAAAAGCGGAGAAGCCCGGCAGCGATTTATCAAAGCCGGTTCGGCTGCCGGAGCTGGAGCTTGCCAATTTGCAGGGTCTGGGATGCCGGGAGGAGCAGCAGGATGCCTTCGGCATTTCCCGGATGGACCGTTATGAAACGGAGGGTCTGCTTGCCGTGCTGTGCGACGGCATGGGTGGCATGGCCGAAGGAGGAAAAATCGCCACGGAAACGGCAGCGGAGCTGGTAGGCCTCTTCCCCTGGGAAGAAGACAGCTTTGTTCCCCGCTGGGCCCGGCAGCGCAGCGCCCGGGTGTACCGGCAGTTTCGGGGCCACGGCGGGACCACCCTGGTGGCCGCTAAGTTGAAAGGGAACCAGCTCTCCTTCTGGTGTGTGGGTGACAGCGACCTGTTTCTGCTGCGGGAGGGTAAGCTCTACAGCCTGAATATCCGGCAGGAATATCAGAACGAACTGGTGCTGCGGGCCCTGGGCGGGGCTTTTCCCCTGGAGGAGGCCTTTCTCGATCCCCAGGCCGGGGCCCTTTCGGAGTATATCGGCAAGGAAGAGGTCCACTGTGACTTCAGCCGCATCCCCTTTCCCCTTCTTCCCGGAGACGCGCTGCTGCTGTGCTCGGACGGTGTCAGCGACACCCTGACCCTGAAACAGATCCGGGAGGCCCTGGGCCTTCCCCCGCAGGCTTGCTGCGACAAGCTGGAGCGGGAGATCCAATCGGCCCAAAAAACGGGTCAGGACAACTATACAGCCATTGTAATCCATTATCACGGTAAAGGAGCGGAAGAATAAATGAACGTCAAACATATATCCAAGCGGCAAACTGCCCTATTGCTGCTGGCCGCGGCAGCGGTTTTGATGATTTTGGGCATCCTGGGGCTCGGGGGCGGAGGCAGCAAGGACCCTTATGAGGCCCGGAACAGCGTTGTGATGGTCTACTCTTACCTTCAGCTCACCGACGGCCAGTCCGCCGGGGCTATGGGCACCGGCTTTGCCATCGGAAAGGCCGGAGAGGAGGTCGAGTACATTGTGACCAACGGCCATGTGGTGGATTACGGCTATATGGGTCCCAAGGCCTATGCGGGGCAGGTATATTCTGCCGGGGTACAGGTCTATTTCTCGGCGGCGGAAAACCAGTATGTTTCCGCAGAAGTGGTCTACTACTCCCCTTCCAACGACAAGGACATTGCCATCCTCAAATTGCCCTCGAAAACCGATAAGCGGAAGCCCATTACCATCAAGAGTGCGGACGCGGTTTCCATCGGTGACACCGCCTACGCCCTGGGGTATCCGGGGGTGGCCAGCAACAGCCAGCAGTTCAGCACCTATGACGAAAACGACATCACCCTGACCCGCGGCATCATCAGCAAGCGCACCAAACCGGCCTGGAGCAATTATGACGCCTTCCAGATGGACGTTTACATCAACCACGGCAATTCCGGCGGCCCCCTGGTGGATGACCGTGGGTGTCTCATCGGCATCAATTCCTCCGGTGCCGTGGATGAGCAGGGCAAGAGCGAAGGGGTCAACTTTGCCATTACCTCCGGGGAACTGGTGAAAATTCTGGACAGTGAGCACATCCCATACACCATGGCCCGCGGCGGACTCTCCCGGGTGCCGGGATGGTTTGCCTATGTATTTTTGCCCATGGGTATTCTGATGCTGGCAGGGGGGATTGTCCTTCTTGTGACCGACCGAAAAATCAGGCAAGCTGCGCCAGCCTTTGCCGGGGCCCAAAAGGCCGGAGGCGGCCCTGGTTCCGCCGGAAAGCGGGCCGTGCTGCTGGGTGTCACGGGGAAATACGCGGGGCAGCGCTTTGACCTTCTGACAGGCAAGGTGGTCCTGGGCCGGGACCCGGCCACCTGCAACATTGTGTTTGACCGGGACACGCCGGGTATCAGCGGGCGGCACTGTCAAGTTTCCTACGACCGGAACGAGGACTGCTTTGTCATTACAGACCTGGGCTCTACCTACGGTACCTTCCTGGGAAACGGCAAAAAGCTGGCGGCCAATGCGGCAGAAAAGCTATACGCCGGAGATACCTTCTGCCTGGCTGACGGCGCCAACCGATTTGCAGTGACCAAGGAGTGAACGATCATGGCAGCGTATTGCCTAAAAAACGGGAAAATACAGCAAGCCCCGGCGGATGCCGCCGGGCGGGGGCTGACTGCCATCTTCCACCTGGCAAAGGACGGCAGCATGACCCAGCCCCGAGTGCTTCCGGTGCTGTCGGCGGGAGAGGGTCTGCTTGCCTACGAGGGGGCCTTTTACATTGAGCCATTAGAAGTGCAAATCGAGTTTCTCAAGGCATTTGGCAGCGAAAAATGGCTGGAGGCGCTGCTTCTGCGGCATGCCCATCGGGTGCGGCAGGTATCGGAGGAGCTTTTCGTCATCGCGGAAATCAAGGAGGTGGTTCCATGAATCCGGAACGTATTTGTTATGGCTGTTTTACGGAAAAAGAGCCGGGGCAGCGGTGTCCCCGCTGCGGGTTCGATGACCAGGAGGAGCAGCCCTATCTGGCCCTGCCCCTGGGGACGATCCTGAACGGCAGATACCTGGTGGGAAAGGTGCTGGGCATCGGCGGCTTTGGCATCACCTATCTAGGGTATGACCTGACTCTGGAAATCAAGGTCGCCATCAAGGAATATATGCCCTCCGCCCTGGCCACACGGCACGCTGACCGCTACAGCGTGGCCCTGACCGGACGGGTGGAGGAAGACTACCGGTACGGCATGGAGCGGTTTTTGGAGGAGGCAAAAATCCTTGCCAAGCTGCAAAGCACCCCCAATATCGTCTCGGTGCAGAACTATTTTAAGGAAAACGGCACGGCCTATTTCGTCATGGAATATATTGACGGCATGAGCCTGAAAGCATATCTGGAAAAGAACGGCGGGAAAATTCCCTACAGCCAGGCCCTCGCCTTCCTGCAGCCCATTATGGAGGCCCTGATTCAGGTCCATGGGATGCACCTGCTGCACCGGGACATCAGCCCGGACAACATCTACATCACCGCCAAGGGCGAAAGCCGCCTGTTGGATTTTGGGGCGGCCAGGTTTGCCTCCGGCGACGGGAAAAGCGTGTCGGTCATTTTAAAGCACGGCTATGCCCCGGAAGAGCAATACTCCAGCCACGGCAATCAGGGGCCCTGGACGGACGTATACGCCATGGGGGCCACGCTGTACCGCTGCATTACCGGGCAGCTACCGCCGGACTCCATTGAGCGCATCCACGGCGACCGGATCAAGTCCCCCTCTGAGTTGGGAATCTCCATTCCGGGTTCTGCGGAAAACGCCATTATGAAGGCTCTGGCAGTAAGGACCCAGGACCGGTTTCCCAATATGGAATCCTTCATCCTTGCCTTGAATGGCCGCCCCTCCCTGGAGGACCGGGTGACCGGCGGCAGCCAGCGTACCGGAGCCGCCGGGAAAACCGCCCGCAAAAGCCCGGTCCGGCAAGGTGCGGAAGCCACTCCGGAAAAGGCGTCCATTGTTCCCCGGCTGCTTTCCTATCTGAAGGCCAACCCCACGATTGCCTTCGTGTCCGCCGGCGGGGTGCTGGCGGTGATCGCCCTGTGCGTTATTCTGCCCATGGCCCTCTCCGGCGGCAAGAACACAACGCCCACGGGAAGGGGCGGCAGCAGCACCCCGGTGATTGATCAGCCCCTCATCAACATGGAGCCCACCCAGGCATCTGATGTCCCAGCGTCTCCCACCCAAAGCACGGAACCGGCTGCCGCTATGGAAGAATGGGATCTTGGTTCTCTCAACGCCACGATCCAGATTCCGCAAGGGTACACGGCATCCACCAGCGGCATGAGCTTTATCGATGAACAACAGGGCCGGGGCATTATGGCGGACTATTACTGGATCATTGACGGTCCTATTTATGACCTTTCCGATGTGGAATCCCAGCGGGAGGCCATCGTGGAGGCCATGATGGAGGAATGGAAGGTGACGGACTACCAAATCCTGACCGCCGGGCCGGACCGTGTGGGAAGCGCGGATGCCTACCAGATCTATTTTGAGGCCACGGACATTGACGGCACCGCCATGGAAATGGTCGTCATGGGGGTGGAGGGCTACGGCTGCGGCTGTTATTTCCTCATTGGGGCCTATCCCAAGGGCGACGAGGCTGCGGCGGCGGAGCTCCAAACCGTCATCCGTTCTTTCCGCAGCAAGGGCGCTCCCGACATCACCTATCAGGTGTATTACGCGGAACGGGCAGGCATCAAGGTGATTGCGGACAGTGCCCTGGCCCAGGGCGGCGGGGCGGACATGGAGGTGGAGATGAATGTATACGGCATCGGCACCGTTCACGAGCTGTTCCTCTACCCCACCCAGGCAGACCGAAACGCCGCCATCGGAGAGGGCTGCGCCGTGGAGGTGGGCAAGGCCTATGAATACGGCCTGTATTCGCCGGAGGACGTGATCAATTACAACAAGCGGGTCAGCGGCACCAACAACGAAACCTACACCTTCTCCTCCGGCGGGGCGGAATGGCTAGCCTATGACTTTACCATCTCCAACAAGAATTTCAGCTGCGCCGCGGCAATGATCAACGGGGAATGCTATCTGGTGGCCTGCATGTTCAATGCTTCCAACAAAGATACGGTGGTATCCCTATACAATCAAGCCATTGCCTCTGTAAGGGCCTGGAACGGTTGACGGGCGGAGGGCATGGAGGATGACGAACAGCGGCGGCTTGCGATTCCAAAATGCTATTTTAAATATCACGAATCGATTGAGCGAAGGATTTCTCAATATTTTTAACTCGAATTCATCCTCTTGCCTCTTGCTATTTCCCCTTTAATATGCTAGAATACTATTGCATTGCAAAAGCGTTTTATTTCCATTGCAAATCGCAATGATATAAATTCTATCATTTCAAAGGAGTCTATCCATGAAGACATTTTCTTTCGAGCTTCTGGCGGATACGGTCAAGAAGCAGCGCAAGGCCAAGGGGATGACCCAGGCGGAGCTTTCCGAGGCTACCGGCATGAACCGGTCGATGATCGGGCAGATGGAGAATCGGACCTTCAAGCCCTCCATTGAGCAGCTGGAGGCCCTGGGCCGGGTTTTGGAGTTTGATGTATCGGCGCTTTATGTGGAGGAGCCCAAGCCCAAGGCGGCCCCCGGCAAGCGGTACAATATCGCCGTGGCCGGTACGGGCTATGTGGGGCTGTCCATTGCCACCCTTCTGGCCCAGCACAACCATGTCACCGCCGTGGACATCATCCCTGAAAAGGTGGAGCTCATCAACAACCGGAAGTCCCCCATTCAGGATGAGTATATTGAAAAGTATCTAGCGGAAAAGGAGCTGGACCTCACCGCCACTCTGGACGGGGAAAGCGCCTATCGGGATGCGGACTTTGTGGTCATCGCCGCCCCCACCAACTATGACAGCAAGAAGAACTACTTTGACACCTCCGCCGTGGAGGCTGTCATTGAGCTGGTGCTGAAGGTCAACCCCAAGGCCATGATGGTCATCAAGTCCACCATTCCCGTGGGCTATACCGCCTCCGTTCGGAAGAAATACAATACCGGCAACATCCTTTTCAGCCCGGAGTTCCTGCGGGAGTCCAAGGCGTTGTATGACAACCTCTACCCTTCCCGGATCATCGTATCCTGTGACGAGGCTACCCGGGCCCAGGCAGAGATTTTCGCCGGTCTTTTGCAGCAGGGGGCCATCAAAGAGGACATCGACACCCTGTTCATGGGCTTTACCGAGGCCGAGGCCGTGAAGCTCTTCGCCAACACCTATCTTGCCCTGCGGGTCAGCTATTTTAATGAGCTGGACACCTATGCCGAAACCAAGGGCCTCAACACCAAGGACATCATCGACGGCGTCTGCCTGGACCCCCGGATCGGCACCCATTACAACAACCCCTCCTTCGGCTACGGCGGCTACTGCCTGCCCAAGGACACCAAGCAGCTACTGGCAAACTTCGCGGATGTCCCCCAGAACATGATGAGCGCCATTGTGGAGGCCAACCGGACACGGAAGGATTTTATTGCCGACAAGGTGCTGGAGATCGCCGGGGGCTACGAGGCCAACGACGCCTGGAACGCCAACAAGGAGAAGGAGATCGTGGTAGGCGTTTACCGGCTGACCATGAAGGCCAATTCCGATAACTTCCGCCAGTCCGCCATCCAGGGGGTCATGAAGCGGATCAAGGCCAAGGGGGCCACGGTGATCATTTACGAGCCCACCTTAAAGGACGGAGAGACCTTCTTCGGCTCCAAGGTGGTCAACAATATGACCCTCTTCAAGCGGAGCTGCGACTGCATCATTGCAAACCGGTATGATGCCCGGCTGGACGATGTGAAGGACAAGGTCTACACCCGGGATATTTTCAAGCGGGACTAAGGAGTAGGCAATGGAGAAAATCATACTTCAAAACAAAACCATTTTCGTCACCGGTGCGGCGGGCTTCATCGGCTCCAACCTGGTGCTGAAGCTGCTGGAAACCCAGTCCCCGGTGAACATCGTGGGCATTGACAATCTGAATGACTACTACGATGTGTCCATTAAGAATTGTCGCTTAGAGCAGATCCAGGCCGCCGCCGCCCGGCATCCGGAGTCCCGGTGGCATTTTGTGAAGGGCGATATTGCTGACCGGGAAGCGATCGACGGCATCTTTGCCGCATACCGCCCCCAGGTGGTGGTGAACCTGGCGGCCCAGGCCGGTGTGCGGTACTCCATCACGAATCCCGACGCCTATATCCAGAGCAATCTGATCGGTTTCTATAATATTCTGGAAGCCTGCCGCCATAACCCGGTGGAGCATCTGGTGTATGCCTCCTCCAGCTCCGTCTATGGCAGCAACAAAAAGGTGCCCTATTCTACGGAGGACAAGGTGGATCACCCCGTCTCCCTCTACGCCGCCACCAAAAAATCCAACGAGCTCATGGCCCACGCCTACTCCAAGCTCTATAACATCCCCTCCACCGGCCTGCGGTTCTTTACGGTCTACGGCCCCGCCGGTCGGCCGGATATGGCTTACTTTGGCTTTACCAATAAGCTATTGAAGGGCGAAACCATCCAAATTTTCAACTATGGCAACTGCAAGCGGGATTTTACCTATATAGACGACATCGTGGAAGGCGTTCTGCGGGTGATGCAGGGGGCCCCGGAAAAGAAAACCGGCCCCGACGGCCTCCCCGTCCCTCCCTACGCGGTGTATAACATCGGCAACAGCAACCCGGAAAACCTCCTGGACTTCGTGCAGATCCTCTCCGAAGAACTGGTCTCCGCCGGTGTCCTCCCTGAAAATTATGACTTCGAGGCCCACAAGCAGCTGGTCCCCATGCAGCCCGGCGACGTGCCCGTAACCTACGCCGACACTACCCCTCTGGAACGGGATTTCGGGTTCAAGCCCGGAACGCCCTTGAGGGTGGGGCTGCGGAAGTTTGCGGGGTGGTATAAGGAATTTTATAAGGTGTAAGGCAAATCCTCCTACCTTCAAGAATTAGAAGGTAGGAGGATTTGTTAAAATTCTAAAAGTACAATTTCGCTCATGGGGAGATGGCCCTTAATCTTTACGCACACCACTTGGCAGCTGATGTATTTCTCCAGTATTCAAAAAACGGGTCACGTTGAAGTACCTATTCCAGTAAAAAGTATCATTATAAACTTGATCATCTTCTTCAAATCCAGGGTAATATACTCCACATTTGTAAAGATGATTTTCTTGATTTACAAACATTAGCTTTTTTCCTGGTAATTCATACGAATCAAATTCTCTCAAATTCTCTTCCGTTGCATGATTCATATATGAAAACTTGAATATCAGATTGTCCCAATTTATTCGCTGTACCCTCCTATCCCATTTTTCTTTTGCGGTAGCTGCATCATGATAATGGACGAAAACAATCTCAATATCTTCTATTCTGCCTATAGGACAATTCTCGTTATGATTTTCGACAATCCATTGCTTATATTTTGATTTATCTAAGGAGATAATCTCCAATGGCTTTTCCATGTATTTTTTCAAATCACGGACTAATTTCAAATAGTCCTTTGCGAACAAATAACATCCCACTGTCGGGCTTTGCTTTTGTATGCCATATCCCTCATATGTTACCCCCCCCCAGCAGTTATTTGAGATAATTGTGAAGTCCGTATTGGTCAAACGCTTTCTTCTGATAGGGGCATAATATCTTTTGATTTTTTCAGCTATTTTGTGTTTTACTCTCTCGAATACATTAGGATTAAACATTTCTTTTTACTCCCGAATTTTGTTCTTTTTTACAGAAAAGCCTTCAAATTTGATGAAGTATATTGCGCAAAGGAAACTATAAATTACAGCGCCAACCATCATGGAAACTATAATATTCAAAAACGCATTTTGAATATTAATTCTTTGAAGTATAAGATACATGCCCTCCCCGAAAAGGCAGCAGGCAACTGTATATTTTATATATTTACCATATTTGATGACATCTCTCGTCATAAAAACTTGGAGAGAGCAGACCACAGCCTCCGCCAAAACAGTTCCAAAAACCGCACCTAATCCTTGATACATTGGTATGAAGAAATAATTTGCAATCAAATTTACTATTGCTCCAGCTGAAACCGAGAAAATATATACCTTATCTCTTTCCATCGGTATGATCAATTGCGTTCTTACCGAGCCTGCTATAGATTTGAACACTATTGTAGGACACAACCACAGTATATACATTCCGCATTTGGTAAACTCTTTCCCATAAAACCAAGGTGCAAACACTTTTGAAATGGCAGCCATGCCAAATGCCAATAGTACGCTGGAAACAATCATAAAAGTCATCGATTTATCAAAGAGTTTTGAGCTTTTTTCTTTATTTCCAGCAGCAATCAAATTAGACATTCTCGGCATTAGGACATTGCCAACTGCCATAATAATAGAATTGGGCAGCTGAGCAATCCTCTCCGAATTAGAATAGAATGCCACCTCGTCAGATGTACTTAAATATCCCAGCATCAATTTATCCATAATGTTGTATAAACTAATGGCTATCACCGGAATAAACAGCGTCAAATTGGGCTGTATGTGCTTCACTACATCCTTTATTTCAATTTTTTCAAAAGAAATATACTTAGGTAAAAATGGGAACAAAGCGATAACGCTAACCAATGTCCCAAATGACATGATCAATGTGTATATTGCTAAATCCGATTGCTCTTTAACGAAAACAAAAATCAATATTGCATTTGCAATTTTAATTACCGTGTTTCTGGTGACCGTTAATTTAAACTTCTCAATTCCAAAGAAGAACCAGTTTATATCAAAGCCTGCTGAAATAACATATAAAAATTGAAGCAGATATATCGCCCTAATCTGCGAAACGGCAATAAAGCAATATAAAATATACACGGCAGATACTGCAATTGTTACACATACCTGAAAGGAATAAATCTCCCAAAAAGTTTTGCTCAATAATTTAGGGTTATCTCTAACTTGAGCAATACTCCTGTTACCGTAATTGGATACTCCCAGCATCGCAAATAAAACGAAGTAATTTGCAAACGCTTGTGTATAAGAGTATATACCTAAATTTGTAGCGCCTAATACTCTAGACACATAGGGTGCTGTTATTAGTGGAATAATCAAAACAAGCACTTGATAAGCTGTACTATATACAATATTTAGTTTGAGTGGATCCTTATTGTTAATAACCTCTTTCAATATACCTTAGCACACCTCTTTAATTATTTGGGGGTTAGCAAAATCATATTCATTATTTACAAACTTGCACATTATTATCATCGGTAATAATGTTGATGTAAAAGTGGAACCAAATAAAATAAAGTTTTTACAAATAATCATCGACGAAAAATATAACATAAACATAGTATATGTTCCAAACGAAAAAATATGCCTTGCTGTATACATTCGCTTATTAGCCCAAATCGCTCCCTTTGTAAACATTATAGAGAGAGTCGGGGCGAACAATAGTCCAAAATAATGATACGATTCACCTATTAACGGCATAATTTGCCCTGCAACATTGTTGTGTCTATTAAATATGTCCGATAGGTTTTCAACACGCAAACCGAACAGCGTGTTTCTAAAGGGTATCATCGTGTATATATCAGCAAACCCTGTTTTTAATAAGTCAACCCGCTCTATTTGTACTGTGCCCGCTATATTGGCAACTCCCGGCAAGTACGCTTGCAGATAATTCCCCAAATTCTTTATAAAATCGTCCCTTGAAGAAAATCCGCCTTTCACAAAGGGTATCCAGACTATTCCGAATAATCCCGCCGCCCCAAAAAAAGCTATCATAAATCTTTTAGCCCCGGGCCATAGCTTTATCGTTGCAAATAGAATAAAAAAGGAAATATAAAACGCAAACATTAACTGGGCACCTATAAAGAGCATTTGCAGCACTGTTAGAATAAATGCCGTAATAATTCCTACCCATGAACTACAACTTTTCATTCTTATTTTATACAAAATCCATAGGGAAACGAACATTCTACAAAAAGTCAAAAGCATTGCGCCGACAGTTGTCAGCACTCTTGTTGACATAGTTAATTCATCCTTAACGACATTATTGGCAACTTGAATCAAATTCGTCAAATCAAATATTGAGCCAAATGACTTTCTAAGTTCAGGAACAGTCATCCATAACATTGTGGTTATTATTGTCAATGAAAGTAACAGGAAATTAAACAAATTTTGCTTGAAGACCCTCCTATCTAAAAAAGAAGATGTACTGTTTATATAACTCCTTTTGTAATTAATTTTGATTTTAATTCTTTGTGAAAGAGTTAAAAAAACCATTAGCGTCTCATATAGCATCAGAAAGATAGATAGATTAATGTCAGATTTATCCCATATCACAATCCCCAAATTAAAATTATTCCCTACAAGCAACAGTGGTGTGACAACATTTCTAATAAAAAACAGAGCATAAATAATCTTAGCACCAGAATACTTCAACATTCCTCCAGTTTCTGAAAAAAACATTATCATAATTGCTCCGTGCGTCAATGGTAATAAAAATAAATACTGATATGGTGTGTTGCTCGCTTTATCTGATAAGAATACAGATATAACAATTATGCTCATTGCCAAAATAAGTATTGACACATTCTTAATAAGCTTCTTTCCCATATGTTCCTCGTAGCAATTAATACTCTAAAGCTTTTTTTCGGCACACGTTGATATACAAATTTTCAAAATAAATGGCCTGTTGCCTCACATCAAATCCTGCCTCTCTTATCTTTTCAATTTGAGATACTCGTTGGTACCCATTTTGATATTTTAAAATAATGTCAGCCCATTCTTCCGGCGTTTTCTTTAAAGACACATATTCAATCAAATCAGTCAATTTTGTGGATTGAGGAACACCCTCTAAGCTGGCAATCGTTTTTAACCCCGCTGCCTGAGCCTCTACAAAAACATTTCCAAACCCTTCGTAGAGCGATGGCAAAACAAAAACATCCATTCCTTGCAGCAGTCTGGGAACATCTGTTCTTACTCCGGTAAATATAACGAATTCATCCAAATTATTCTCACTCACCCATTGGCGAACGTCTTTATCCAGTTCTCCGCCTCCAACAAGCAGCAATCTGGCATTCTGATTTTTATTAACAACTTGCCTTAGTATCTTCATCATAAACTTATGATTTTTTTGTTCATGAAATCTTCCAACCATTCCAATCACAAATTTATCATTCAGATCAAATTCATCCCGCACACTCTTCCTTAACTCCGGATTATAGTCATACTTTTCCGCATCAATTGCATTATTAATAACAATTACTTTTCCTTGCTTGTATGCCTTTTCGCCAAACATATCAATCGCCGCTGCGTCACTGCACGCCAGCCAATGCGTAGCAAACAGTTTACAAATTACTTTCGCTGGTGGGGTCAAGTATTTCATCATCCCCTGTTGGGGTACATAAGCCATATGATTATGAATCATGCGTACCTTTACTCCACAAAACCAAGCAGTAATCAAATGAGTCATCCCTTTGACATTCATTCTGCTATGAACAACATCATATTTATTTGCATTAATAATACGGTAAATTTCGATAATGTTTTTTCGTAAGCTTATTGTTTTTGGCGTTACCCTATAAATCTTAGAGCCTAATTCCTCAAACTTATTTTCTATTTTTCCTATATGCTGACTATGAACAACAAAATCAATATGAACCTTCTCCCGATCCATATATTGATAATAATTAAGTAAGATATTTTCCACACCGCCGCCATCCAGCCCTGAAAGGATCGTCAAAACCTTTACCATTCTCATTCTCCTTGTAATATTTCTTCTAGTGCACGCACTTTCGTTTCAACTCTCAAATTCTCCAGAGCGTAATTTCTCCCCGCTTTTCCCAGCTCAACAGTATATTCTGGATTCCGTCCCAAAAAGTCCATCCAATAGGAAAGCTCCTGCTTCGTATTTGCAATTACACCACCAGGCAAAAATTTTACAACACCTACATCTGTAGAAATAAACGGATTTCCCGCTGCAAGTGACTCTACGATTGTAATCGGGTAATATTCATAGTTACTTGAGATTACACAAGCATACGCACTTTTGGTATATTCCGATATTTTTTCCCTAGGTACTTGATACAATATTTCGACATTATGATCTCCGTGTTCTTTCCTTAACTTGTCATTCAAAGCCAGTAGTTTCTTGCAATAATCATTTTTCTGACTTCCAATAAGAATAAGCCCGAAATTCTCTAAATCAGCATCATAAAACGCTCGAAGTGCCAATTCCTGGTTTTTTCTATCGCAGTAGTTTCCTACATATATAAAGTATTTTTTCTTATTTTCGAAATCAATCCCCTCAAAGAAACTATCGTCGCATGCATTTTCTATAACGTAATTATGCTGATATCCTTTTTCAGAAAAGAATTGATAGCTGTTGTCTTTTTTAAAGAGATGCGTTATTGCATCAAAATTTTTAATCTGCTTCAGATGTACTGTATAAAAATATTTCCATCTAATGTTTCTGAATGCAGTTTTTGCAAACTTCTTTACTTCTCTGCAGTCAGATAAATGGATTTTAAAATCCGGCATTCCATGAAGGTAAAGAACTTTTTTGCACGGTATTTCCGGCAAAATATCCAGTAACCAATCTGCTGAAAATGACTGTAAGCAAACAGCAACCAACGCATCCGCATTTTTCGTTTGCTCAAGGACAATACTCTGATATTCCTTTTTATTTCCCCGATGCCAATAATAAAAATTATATGCATCCACCCGGAGAATTTCGACTCCATTATGCACTTCATGGTCGGGACTTCCATCAATCTTGGATGTGATAACGGTCACTTTATGCCCTTTTTGGGCTAGTCCCTCTGCCTGATACTGCGTTACCAGCTGTACACCATCCGTTTTGGGATAATATGTAGCTACAGTAAAAATCACGTTCATTCTGTTTCCCTCTCAATTCTATTGAATTTAGAAACGCCTTTGTGCACCCTCAGCCAGATTCGTTTCTGTTTTAGTGTCTTTTTCAACACCTTAACTATTTTCTTTTTCTGAATCTCAGCTTTGTCCCTTTGGTCTGTTTCTTCGTCAATAAACGAACTCTTATCTTCAATTTCTTCAAGGGAAAACTCTATCTTGTTTCTATTCTCCAATGAGTCGGCTGAAAGATATATGTTGGATGCTTCAATAAAGTCCTTGCCCACATTATTTTGTGGTTTTTTTCCAGAAAAATGCAAATACGCAAACTCTTCAAGCTCAACCCTGTCATTACCGCTCACTCTCAATATTTTCCCATCATTCCAAACAAAAAATTCTTTTTCTCCGGCTGTCCCTGGTATTTTAAATCTTCTGTAGGATGGTGAAACATTGGCGATTTTTAAATCTTTATATTGCTTAATCCGGTTGCCGTACGCAATCAGGTCCATTCCGGACATTTCATCGAAACTATAATTATCCTCATTTTTAAATACTGTTTTATATGAAAATGTTCCCCCTGGCTGCATATACAGCTCATTCATTTGCCTGTTATTTCTATAAATCATCAAGTGACCGTATTTTCCAATCAAGTCAAAGTAATCTAAGATATCTTTTGTAATAAAATTATTTATTCGGCCCCATACCAAATCAATATCGCAGTGACCCCAAAATTCATATCCCTTTAGCTCTTGTTGAAACACCTTACCGTATATTGGCTTATAGTCGCATAACTTGTATGGATTTTTCAATGAAGCAGAAAATCCTAAAACGTTCGAAAACCGGTTTCTCAATTCTTCAAACCCTATATTCAAGATACTAACATTTGAGGGTAAATTTTCTATCTGATTATCTGTGACAATCATAAAATCAATATTCGAATTGAATTCACAGGACTTTAACCAAATATTCATCCACTGAGGAAATTTTCCATAATAGCACACTATCAATTTAATACGGTTCATCTTTCTGTATTCTCCCACTTAATACCAATTAGTCACCAAATCTGTTAGATATCTGAAATCTCGCATCATATTTTGCTCTTAATTGGTCTTGCTCACATCTCTTATTTCCTGGATATATTTATCAATTACAATCTGCCGATTAAACTCTCTTTCAACCTTTTCCCGGCCTTGAAGTCCCATTTGCTTACGTTCTCTATAATTTTTTCCTAGAAACGATTCGATCTTTTCAATCAAATCCCCGCTGTCCCTCTCCCGCACCACAAACCCGTTCACGCCGTCGTCTACAACTTCCCGGCAACCTGCCCGGTTGGTGGTGATGATGGGACGGCCAGAGGCGGCGCTTTCCAGGAGGACATTGCTCAAGCCTTCGGGGTAATAGGTGGGATGAACGGTACAGGCGGCCATTTTGTAAATCTCCGTCATGTCGTCCACCAAACCGTGGTAAATGATCACATCTTCATTTTGCAAGTTCTCCAACTCCTGCCGGTAATCCTGCTCGCAGAAGCCACAGATATGGAACCGGGTCTCTGGGTGGGTTTTGCGGATCGCCTTAGCGGCATCCAGATACTGGTCGATGCCCTTTTCCTTCATGACGCGGGCAATAAAAACGAAATCCACCGTCTCACCGGTTGGGTAATCCCATACCCGGTACTGGCCTAAGTTTACGCCGGAACCGGGAAGCATATCGTAGGGGCCTTTGACTACATTGTGAGACAGCATAAAATCCCGGTTTTCCGCATTCTGGAAAAACACCTTCTGGGCCTTCCGCAGTCCGCGGCGATACAACGCCAGTGTGATTTTCTGCATCACACCGCCATTTTCTACAGCGGTACCCAGGCCGGTAATATTCGCAACATAGGGAATGCCCAGCCCCGCACAGGCCGCACCGCCGTAGACATTGGGCTTAATGGTATAAGTAAACACGATGTCGGGATGATAAGCTTTTAATGTTTCCCGATACCAGGAAAGCAGCTTCAATTCCTTCACAGGGTTTGTTCCGTGACGGTCCAAGAGCGCACATGGAAGGAATTTTGCCCCCATTTCAACCAGTCTGTTGACAAAGTCGCCCTCCGGCAGGCAGATAAAAACCTCGTTTTCCTTTAGAAGCTCTGCCACCAGTTCCTTCCGGAATTTATAGAGCCCAACGTCATTGTTGGCCAATATCATGACACGCACGTTTCTTTTCTCCTTACTCCACGGATACTTCATTCCCCATAAACTCCTCCATGGTTTCCGAAGTCGCCGAGGAAATGCCGTCTCTCTTCACAAATGCCACCATCACGCTATCCCAGATGATTTTCAAGTCCCCCAGAAAGGTGATGTGGTCTACATATTCCACGTCCATTTTGAACTTTTCCGGCCAACTTACCGCATTGCGCCCATGGACCTGGGCATAACCGGACAAACCGGGGCGGACCTCATGGCGGCGGTGCTGCTGGGGGCTGTATCTGGGCAGATACTTCACCAGCAACGGCCGGGGGCCGATGACGGACATATCGCCTTTGATGATATTGAAGGCCTCCGGCAGCTCGTCCAGGGAAGTCTTCCGAAGGAAGCGTCCGTACTTGTTCAGCCGCACTTCATCCGGCAGCAGGTCACCGTTTTTATCCTTTCGGTTATCCATGGTACGGAACTTGATGAGCCTGAAAACTCTCTCATCCTTGCCAGGCCGCTCCTGGGTAAAGAAGGGATTGCCGCCCATGAAAATGGCCCCCAAAATCATCAGAATGATGTACAACCAGCTAAACACGATCACTGCCGCCAGCCCACACAGGATATCCAAGGGACGCTTAAAGTATTTTTCATAGGGGCCATAGGGTTTATGGTTCATAAGCAATGCAGCCTCACTTTATTCTCTTCGCCGGACATCCCACATAGGTTCCGCTTTCCGTAATATCCCGGACGACCACGGAGCCTGCTCCAATGATTGTGTTTGCCGCAACCGTTTTTCCTTGGATAATTTGCATTCCGGTTCCAAGCTCCGTGCATTCTCCGAGAACCACATTTCCGGACACATTTACGCTCGGATATAGCGTAACAAAATCCCGAATTCGGTCATCATGACCAATGGTGCAGTCCAGATTGATGATGACATGGTTTCCAATCTGAATATCCACAGTCACAATCGTCCCCGCACAGATAATCGTTCCTCCACCGACTTGTACTCGATTGGAAATCAGCACAGAGGGGTCTATCAATGTTGCAAACTTTATTTGGCTGCCAGTAAACTTCTCAACAACTTTTTTCCTGGTTGCGGATGCGCCAACCGCACATACAGCGTAAACTTCGCCTTGCTGAATGAGATATTCCGCTCCGCCAAGGACCGGATATCCGCCTTCCATGGTACCCCACAGGGAATCTTTGTCATCAATAAATCCCTTCAAATTCCAGGTGGGAGCCACACTGTTGATTCGTTCAACAAGCCAAGCAACCTCACGGCCAAATCCGCCGGCACCAATTATGTACAAATCCTTCATAGAAAACCTCAATACTTATAGAATCCTACTCCGCTTTTTCGGCCTAGTTTGCCCTCCCGAACCATGCGCTTGAGAAGTGCTTCCGGGCGGTATTTCACATCTCCGGTCTCCTTCAGCATCACTTCCATAATGGCAAGCACAACATCCAAACCGATCAAATCTCCCAGTGCCAATGGCCCCATTGGGTGATTGGCTCCCAGCTTCATGGCAGTGTCGATGTCCTCCACAGAAGCAACACCTTCGGCATAAATACCGATTGCCTCATTGATCATTGGAATCAAGATTCGGTTCACCACAAATCCGGGGGCTTCCCGTACTTCTACCGGCGTCTTTCCAATCATTTTTGCCACATCCATCAACCAATTCACCATGGACTGAGGCGTTTTGTCTGTGGCAATAACCTCTACCAGCTTCATTACCTGTGCAGGATTGAAGAAGTGCATACCAACCATGGGCCGCGACATTCCTTCCCCGACAGATTTAATAGGAAGGGAAGAAGTATTGGTTGCAAAAACACAATCAGGTTTACAAATGCTGTCCAGCTCCGCAAATACAGCCTTCTTAATATCCAGGCTTTCAGATACCGCTTCCACAACTAAGTCAACATTTTTCAGGATTGCTTTCGGGCCGACTGTAATCTTCTCCAGAATATAAGCGGCCTGTTCCGGAGACATCTTTCCCTTCACAATTTGCCTTTGCAGCCCCTTTTCGATTGCGTCCTTACCGTTTCTCTCGGAAGATTCTCTGCCTTTGCACAGATACACCATTTCAACTTGGTCACACTGAGCAAAGACCTGCGCAATAGAAGGGCCCAATGTACCGGTGCCAACAACGCCGATGTTCATTTGTTAAACCCTCCTTACAATCGTAGAACAGCCCATACCGCCACCAACACAGAGTGTTGCAAGTCCAGTATTTGCACCTCTTTTCTGCATCTCATGGAGCAGAGTCACCAGAATCCTGCACCCGGAAGCACCCACTGGGTGGCCCAGCGCAATGGCACCGCCATTCACATTCAGCTTTTCATCTGGAAATTTCAGTTCTCTTGCCACGGCAATGGACTGGGCGGCAAATGCCTCGTTTCCCTCAATCAGGTCAATATCGTCAATGGTAAGTCCCAGCTTCTTGAAAAGCTTTCTGGTGGATTCCACTGGGCCAATGCCCATAACAGAAGGGTCTACACCACCCATTGCGCCGCCAATCCACTGAGCCATAGGCATCAATCCCAGCTGCTGCACTTTTTCTTCACTGGCCAAGACAACCGCAGCTGCACCGTCATTGATGCCGGATGCGTTGCCAGCCGTTACTACACCATCTGCCCGGAATGCGGGACGAAGCTTTGCCAGGCTCTCCACCGTGGTTCCGGCTCTTGGATATTCATCCGTATCAAAGAGCACCATCTGCTTTTTCTGTTTGATTGTAACCGGCACGATTTCGTCTATAAATCTGCCTTCCTGAATTGCTTTTTCAGCTTTTCGCTGACTTTCTGCTGCAAAGGCGTCCAGTTCCTCCCGTGTCAGATTCCATTGCTGTGCAACATTTTCAGCAGTGATTCCCATGTGGTAGTCATTGAAAACATCCCATAGAGCATCATTAACCATTGCATCCACCATGGGCGCATTACCCATGCGGTAGCCAAACCGGGCCTGCTTCAGGACATAGGGAGCCATGGACATATTTTCCATACCACCGGCAACAACCACATCCGCATCTCCGGCAAGAATCATTCTCGCTGCGCTGTTTACAGCGTCCAATCCGGAGCCGCAAACAACATTCAGCGTTTCCGCTGTTGTTGAAAACGGAAGTCCTGCCTGAATTGCGGCCTGACGGGCAACATTCTGACCTAAACCAGCCTGAATAACACAGCCCATATACACATGATCAATATCGGCAGTTTCTAGCCCCGCCCGTTTGACCGCTTCTCGAATCACAGTTGCGCCAAGTGTTGCCGCCGGTACTGTACTCAGACTTCCACCCATTTTGCCAATGGCAGTTCTGCACGATCCCAGAATGTAAACTTTGTTTTGGTCATATCTCAGGTTCATGCTGCCCTCCTATGCCGCACAGGCAGGGCACGCACGATGTTCACTTGGTCTAGGCAGTACCCCCCCCCCCCAGTTGGCGTATGCTTACTCATTTCTTTCTCCTTCGCCGGAACACCTATATAGGTTCCTTCTTTTGTAATGTTCTTCACAACCACAGCTCCTGCACCAATCATGCAGTCCCCGCAAATTGTGATATTATTGCCCACCGTTGCCCCGGCACCGATCCATGTTCGTTCGCCAATGTTACAGGTTCCCGCCACATGGGCTCCTACAGAAACATGGACAAAATCCCCGATTCTGCAATCATGATCCACGGAAGCGCCGGTATTAATGATGCAGCCGTTTCCAATCACTGCGTCGGAATTGATCACCGCTCCGGCCATGACAACGGTCCCCTCTCCCAGTGTTACCCGTCGGCTGATGACCGCATCCGGGTGAACCAGGGTCACCGTTGGGATTGTCTCCTGGATATGCTCCCGAATGGCCGGGTTCCCAATTGCAACAATCTTGTCGCCATCCATTTGGTTTGCATCCGCTGTCTTTCCAATTACAGGGAATCCGGCACATTCCCGAATTGCGGCGTTATCATCAAGAAACGCAATGTTGTCATAGCCATTGCGCACAGCAATATCCGCAATCACCTTTCCGTGACCGCTAGCTCCAATGATAATCAATCTATTCATTACTCAAAACACGCCCGAATGACCTGGATGATCCGCTCCTGCTGTTCCTCGGCCATTTTGTTATCACTGGGCAGGCACAGCCCCCGCTGGAAGATGTCCGCCCCCACGTCGGCAACGCCCCCGGCGATATAAGCGTTGGTCTTCGCTCTTCCGGAGCCGGACTGGGTGATGAACTCGTGCATGCGGTACATAGGCTGCATGTGCATCGGCTTCCAGATGGGTCTGCCCTCGGCGTTGAGGCGGGAGATGGCTTCGAGAATTTCCGTGGGGCAGGTTTTGCCGGGTTCGGGGATGTACATGGCCTCGGATTCGCCCCGGACCTGGCGGCACATGGCGTCCTTGTCTATTATCATAGCAGATAACCAGTAATTTGGCACGCACTTTTTTTCATCATAGGGATTCATTTGGACGGGCAGGCCCTTGAGGCCCGCTTTATAGCGGTCATAGACGGCTTTTTTCTGGGCGATGTGCTCATAAAGGTGGGGGTACTGGCCCCGGATGACACCGGCGATGACGTTGGACATGCGGTAGTTATAGCCCACCTCCTCGTGCTGATACCAGGCGGCGTTTTCCCGGGCCTGGGTGGACCACTTGCGGGCCTTATTGGCCACTTCCAGGTCATTGGTCAGCAGGCAGCCGCCGGAGGAGCCGGTGATGATCTTATTGCCGTTATAAGAGACGGCTGAATAGTCGCCAAAGCTGCCGCAGGGGACACCCTCCCAGGTGGCGCCCATGGCCTCGGCGGCATCTTCAATAAGCAGGGCACCGTGGGCATGGCAGATCTCCTGGATGCGGCGGATGTCGCCGGAGAAGCCGTAGAGCTCGGCGCAGACCACGAGCCTGGTATCGGGGTACATTTCAAAGGCCTTTTCCAGGGCCACCGGGTCCATATTCCAGGAATCGCACTCCGTATCGATAAAGACGGGGATGCCGCCCTCGTAGACCACGGAATTTAGAGTAGCCGCAAAGGTCATATCGGAGCAGAACACCCGCTTGCCCTCCAGGGCCCCATGGCTGATGGGGGCCTTGCCATAGAGCTTTTCCCCGGCAAAGCGGACGCACAGGTGCAGGGCCGCCGTGCAGCAGGAAAGGGCCACGGCATACTTCATGCCGGACTGCTCCGCCGCCAGCTTCTCCACCTCGTTGATATTCTTTCCAACGGTGCTCATCCAGTTGGTTTCATACGCTTCCGTAACGTAAGCAAGCTCTTCGCCGTGCATGGTGGGGGTCGCCAACCAGACCTTATTCGGGAAGGCTGTAAATTCATTTTTTCTTTTGAATGCCATATTCCTCAATCTCCCTTGTTACCGGATCAACCGAATTACTCCATTTCCATTTCATCAGAAGAAGCTGATGTCCTCGCCGCTCTCTTCCTCATAGCTGCGGACCCAGTCTTCCTTCACATCGTTGGGAACCAGAATATCCTGCTGCAGCTCCACCACCAGACGGTTTTCCTTGGCGGAGACTGATTTCAAAACAAATCTTTCCGTTACATACTCCATGGCCTGCTCGCTATTGACAAAGCGCTTGTGCTTGCCGTTCATAACGAGCTCCACTTCCCCCTTGGTACACTCCATGAGCCCCCGGAGGGTCACGGGGCCCCGGCTCTCCTGGAAGTAGCCGCCGAAATCCTGGACCTCCACCTGGGCCTGGGCGCAGATGGAGCGAACCTGCTTGCGGACGGTCAGGGGCATGGTGTTGTCCGCTAAAATCACATTTTCTACGGAATATTTCTTGATGGCATCGGCGATTTTTTCCACGCCGCCAATGACCGGCAGGCCGCCCATCATGTCGCCGTAGCCGTCGGAACGGAAGTCCACACAGCAGACCGGCTGGGCAGCGTTGTCCACGTCCCGCTCCATGTGCTTGAGGATCACGTTGGCGGTCTCACCGACGCCTACCACCATGACCTTGACGGCAGTCTCCTTCCGGTTTCTGCGAACCTTGGCCCGCTCGATCTCCAAAAGGATGATGCGGTAAGCAAAGCGGCTGGCGGTGACCAGAGCGAATTGCAAAAGGGCACCGATAAAATAATAGGTCAAGGGCATCCGCATCACAAACATGGCAGAGCCCACCACCTGGGCCACGCAGGTGATCAGGCTGGCAGCCAAGATTCGGTTCAGGTCCCCCAGCCCCGCATATCTCCAGCGGCTGTTATAGAGCTTGAAGCAGCCAAACACAACGATGCAGATCAGGGTATAATAAGGTGCGAATTTCAGGAACGCAGGGACATACCGGGTGGCCCAGGCGTTGAACTCGAAATTCACGTAGAACCGGACCACCAGGGCTATAAAATAGGCCAGGTTGACAGAAAGCACGTCGCAGAGCACCATCGTCAGGCGAAGGAGCAAAAAGCGGGGGTTTACGGTTCTTTTTTCGTTTGCTGCTTCCATAGTTTACCTCCTAGTAGCTTGTTACACGCAGGCAGCTTCCCGCTGCATCTTCATTTCCTCGGACTGCTCCGCGCTGGCGTTGACCTCCTCCGGGGAGCGGAAGGTGGGCACCACCTGCTTCAGCGCCTTCCGGGTCTTGGCATCGCTGCCGCTCTCCACGGCTTTTGCCAGGAGCTCCATGCGGCGGTCCATCTCCTGCCGGGGCAGGGGGCAATCCTTTTCAATAAAGATCAGGCGGTTGTCTGTCTTATCCAGCTCCTCGGTTTTCACCAGGAGCTCCTCGTAGAGCTTTTCCCCGGGCCGCAGACCGGTTTCCACGATCTCGATGCCCTGGGCACCGGAGAGGCGGATCATGTTCTCCGCCAGCTCCAGAATTTTCACCGGCTGGCCCATGTCCAGCACAAACAGCTCCCCGTTTTTGGCCATGGGGCCGGACTCCAGCACCAGCTGGGAGGCCTCGGGGATGGTCATAAAATAGCGGATGATCCGCTTGTCCGTCAGGGTGACGGGGCCGCCGCTGGCGATCTGCCGCTTGAACAAGGGGATCACGGAACC
Organism: uncultured Oscillospiraceae bacterium; assembly: GCA_934589225.1. Lineage (GTDB taxonomy): Bacteria > Bacillota > Clostridia > Oscillospirales > Oscillospiraceae > Faecousia. The sequence goes on along the minus strand of CAKTNS010000035.1, from coordinate 3,866 downwards.
GGCAGAGCCCAGGACGTTTCCGAACCGGGTGGCGCTGTAATTGACCCGGCCCCAGGTGGCGGCGCTCTGGACCAGCATTTCGCACATCCGCTTGGTGGCACCCATGACGTTGGTGGGGTTCACCGCCTTGTCCGTGGAGACCATCATCATCCGCTCCGCCCCGTAGGCCTCGCAGCAGTCGATCAGGTTCCGGGTGCCGAAGACGTTGTTATAAACGGCTTCCACGCAGTTCTTTTCCATCAGGGGCACATGCTTGTGGGCGGCGGCGTTGATGACGATCTGGGGCTTATAGTGGGCAAAGACCCGCTCCAGGGCCCGATGATTGGTAATGGAGCAGATTTCCAGCTGCAAATCCAGTTTGTTTCCGTAGGCGATCTTCAGCTCCTGCTGAATATCATACACCCCGTTCTCATAAATGTCCAGAAGAACGATCTGCCGGGGCTCCATTTTGGCCAGCTGACGGCACAGCTCCGAGCCGATGGAGCCGCCGCCGCCGGTGATCAGAACCACCTTGTCCCGATAATAGGCGCTGGTGCGGGCATCGGAAATGGTAATGGGCTTGCGGAACAGCAGCTCCTCAATGTCAAAATCCCGGAGGTGCCGCTTCTGGCCCGCGGTCTGGATCACAGGGTAGTCATAGACCTTGACCTTGAAACCCCCGTCCATGTACATTTTGCAGAGGTTCCGCTTTTTTTCGTCGGACATATTGGGGATGGCGAAGACCACCTCCTGGACCTCGACCTTGTGCAGCCGCTCCACGGTGGCGTCGTCTTCCTTCCAGACGGGGATGCCGTGAATTTCCTTCCCGGCCTTCTCGTCGTTGGAGTCCACGAAGCACCGGGGCACATAGCTGGAGGCAGTGTTGGCCAGGAGCTCTTCCGCCAGGTTCACGCCTACACGGCCCGCGCCGATGATGGCCACCTTGGTCCGCTTCTCCCGGTCGATCTCGTGGATCATTTCCTCACCGGCGAAAATCCGCAGGCACAGCCGCAGGAACCGGCCCAGGGCCGTATCCTCGGTACCGCATTTAAAGGCATAGCGGTAGAACATCCGCATGGCCAGGGACACCAGCAGATTGATGCTGGAAATAGACAGCAGCCGGGCAAAGGTCACCTGCTCAATGGGATAGCAGACCCGGACCCCCTGCTCAACGGCCAGGAACACCAGGAATGCCGCCGCGTCCACCAGCAGCAGCCGGATATAGCACTGGATGCCGCCATAGCGCCAGATCTGCTGGTAAATGCCGCCGATACACCGGGCAGAAAATACGCAGGCAAAAGAGACGATGGTATGAAACACCATGCCGTCCCAAGAAAGGCTTTCGTTGCTTCGATAGAAGCCCAGAAGGAGAACATCCACCGCCAGCAGAATCAGCATATCATAAACCACCAGCGGCCAACGGACTTTTCCTCTTGTCATGATCGATTCTTCACTCCTCTCAGGCCCCTTCAAATCCCACGGGCCTGGTTTCGCCGGCGGCTCCAAAGGTAACGGCACGCCGACTTTTTTCTCATTCCATATTCTGGTATATTCTACCGCATTATGCGATTATTTTCAAGGTCTTTTCCCGAAAATCCGGACATCCATCAAAAAAAAAAAAAAAAAAAAAAAAAAAAAAAAAAAAAAAAAAAAAAAAAAAATAGAATTTTTCCTGGAAATCAGCAGCAATATTGTGACTTTTTTGATAGAATAACCGCATTTTGGCAAAGCCCGGGGGCTACCTACTCCTGCGGGCGTAGGCATAGGCGTTTTTATAGTCCCCCAATTCCCGGAAGCAGAGCTCCAAAAAGCCGTCGCAGTTCTCCCCCCTGGCCTGGGCTTCCAGGAAGGCATCCCTGGCGGCGGGGTAGTTTTTCTGTAGGAAGAAGATTTTGCCACTGAAAAAATAATAAGCACCGTCCCGGCCTTCCGTCGCCTCCAGAAGGCTGCGGGCCCGCTCCGGCTTTCCCTGGGCCAGGGCGGCCTCTCCCCTGCGCAGCAGCTCCTCATCCAAGGGCGGGAAGCTCTGGGGCATATTTTTCTTCCCCAGGCGGAAGCTCAACCGGTCCCGGCGCTGGCGCAGCTCCGGGGTGATATAGGGGCTGTCATACAGAAAGGTCTGGGCCAGCAGCTTTTCCGCCACTGGCCCCCGGCCCTGGGCCAAATCCTTTTCCGCCTGCTCCAGGCAGCACAGAAAACCCAGGAGCCCAAACTCCCAGTCCAGCGCCCCATCCGGAGCCCCGTAGTCTTCCAGGGCCAGCAGGGCCTCCCGCACGTTTCCCCGGCTGTAGGCCTGTCTGGCCTTGGCCATCAGAATCTGATTGGGCGTTACCGCCGACTCCTCCAGGAAGAAGCTCACCGGTTTTTCCAGCCGCTCCGCCAGATACCGCAGGGTCTGCATGGAGGGGCTGGCGGTGCCGTGCTCGATTTGAGAGAGCATATTCCGAGTGATCCGGTCCCCGCAGAGCGCCCGCTGGCTGAGGCCCGCATCCAATCGGGCTTGTCTGATTCGTTCTCCTAACTCCATAGGGCTCTCTCCTTTTGTCAGAACTTTTCTAAATTATAGCAGATGCAGGCGTCAAAATCCATCGAACACAAAAAATTCATTTGCTATTTTGTTGTCTTTGGGTTATAACTGTACTATTGAATCAATTGGAGGATGGAATTTATGACGTTTCAAAGCCGTGAACTGAAAAAAACGGCATCACAGAAGCTGGCGGCTGCCCAGAACCAAAAACAGATCGCGCTGCTTTACAGCGGCCTGGTCATCGGCATTGGTCTTCTGAACCTGCTGCTGCAGGAGCTGGTGTCCGGCCAGATTGCCAATACCGGAGGTCTTTCCAATATGGGCTTCCGGACCTTCCTGTCTACGGTGTCCACATTCCTGCCGGTGGTGTGCAGCATCCTCACCCTTTGCCTGGGCTTTGGCTACATGGGGGGCATGCTGCGGATCAGCCGGGGGCAGTACGCCTCCCGGAACGCCCTGCGGACCGGCTTTGAGCGGTTCTGGCCCCTGGTGCGGATGAAGCTTTTGCAGGGGTGCATCATCCTGGGGGCCAGCATGGCGGCCTTTTACCTGTCCATTATGGTCTTTCTCCTGTCGCCCCTTTCCGACAGCTTCGCCCAAACGGTGGAGCCCTATCTCTCCGGCGGCATCCTTCTGGGCGGCAGCGGCACCATTCAGATCGACAGCGCCGTTTTAGACCAGCTGTCCTGGATGATGCTGCCCATTCTGGGCATCTTCCTGGTGGTCTTTCTGGCCTTTGTGCTGCCCATTATCTACCGCTACCGGATGGCGGACTTCGTGCTACTGGACCATCCGGAAGCCGGAGCCCTGTACGCCCTGCGGGAGAGCCGCCAGATGATGCGGGGCAGCCGCTTTGGGCTGTTCCGGCTGGATTTGAGCTTCTGGTGGTACTATGTGCTGCTGTTTTTGGCCAATGCCCTGGCCTATGGGGACTGGCTGCTGTCCTTTGCAGGCATTTCCCTTCCCTTGAGCGACACCGCAGCCTACTACCTCTTTGCCCTGCTGTCCCTGGCCGCCAACTTCCTGGTGTTTTATCTGCTTTACAACAGGCTGAATGTGACCTATGCCCTGGCCTACGGGCAGGTACGGCCCAAGGAGGAAGACCGGGGCGGCGCGGTTCTGGGAAATATTTTCCAGATGTAATGGCCCTTCCCGCTTTTTGTTCCGCCGCAAGGATTTACGGTCATCAGGAAGCCCCCGTTTCGCTAAAAGCGGAGCCCGGGCTTCCTGATTTTTTCAAAAAATGCCCGCAAAAAAAGAGACCCGCTACTGCGGATCTCTTTTTTATGGAGCGGGTGACGAGGCTCGAACTCGCTACCTCCACCTTGGCAAGGTGGCGCTCTACCGGATGAGCTACACC
>CAKTNS010000034.1 GCA_934589225.1 uncultured Oscillospiraceae bacterium | reverse complement strand
CAGGACAACACCGTGAAGGGTTCTCAGTTCCACAAGCCTCTGCTGGAGTTCTCCGGTTCCTGCGCCGGCTGTGCCGAGACCTCTTACGCCCGTCTGGTGACCCAGCTGTTCGGCGACCGGATGTACATCTCCAACGCCACCGGCTGCTCCTCCATCTGGGGTGGTCCCGCTGCTACCGCTCCCTACACTGTTAACGAAGAGGGCCACGGTCCCGCTTGGGCCAACTCCCTGTTCGAAGACAACGCCGAGCACGGCCTGGGTATGTACACCGCTCAGTCCGTAATCCGCGAGTCCCTGGCCAACAAGGTCCGCACCGTCATCGAGAACACCGCTGACGAGGCTCGGAAGGCTGCTTGCCAGGCTTGGCTGGACACCTACAACGACGGCGCTGCCAACAAGGAAGCTACCAAGGCTCTGGTTGCCAACCTGGAAGCCAATGTTTGTTGCGACACCGTGAAGGACATCCTGTCCAAGAAGGAATACCTGTCCAAGAAGTCCGTGTGGATCTTCGGCGGCGACGGCTGGGCCTATGATATCGGCTTCGGCGGCGTTGACCACGTGCTGGCTTCCAACAAGGACGTCAATGTCTTCGTCTTCGATACCGAAGTGTACTCCAACACCGGTGGACAGGCCTCCAAGGCTTCCAACATCGGCCAGGTTGCTCAGTTCGCTGCTTCCGGTAAGGAGACCAAGAAGAAGTCCCTGTCCGAGATCGCTATGAGCTACGGCTACGTTTACGTTGCTCAGGTCGCCATGGGCGCCAACCAGGCTCAGACCCTGAAGGCCATCACCGAGGCCGAGGCCTACCACGGTCCTTCTCTGGTTATCGGTTACGCTCCCTGTGAGATGCACTCCATCAAGGGCGGCATGACCAACTGCCAGGCTGAGATGAAGAAGGCTGTTGAGTGCGGCTACTGGAACCTGTTCCGGTTCGATCCCTCCAAGGAGACCGGCAAGTTCACTCTGGACTCCAAGGCTCCTAAGGGCGGCTATCAGGAGTTCCTGATGAACGAGGCTCGTTACAGCCGTCTGACCCGTGAGTTCCCCGAGCGTGCTACCGACCTGTTCGCTAAGAACGAGGCTGCCGCTAAGGAGCGTTACGAGCACCTGCTGAAGCTGGTGGAGATGTACAAGGACTAAGTTCCTGACATCCACTTTGCCTGAATGAAACTGCCCTCCCCCAGTTTTTGGGGGAGGGTTTTTTGAAAGGATGATTTTGATGATCGGTACCGTCATCGACATTGACGGGGACTACGCCGTGGTCCGGTATGACGCAACCGGCACCCAGTCCCATGTAGCCCTGGCCATTCTGGGAGATGCCCAGATCGGCGACAAGGTGAAGTTTGAGAATTTCTCCTATGAACTGCTGTAAAAAAAACTGATACCGCTCCTTCGCAAATCCCTTTGCGTTCGGTCGGTATCAGGTTTATTATTTATGTAGGAACAGAGGAAGCCCTACTTGGGTTGATTGTTCTGGTAGCTCATAAACAGGTCCCCTACCCTGCGCTCAAAGGCTTCCCACCGGGCTTTGGTCTCCTCCTCGGTTTTCTGCCGCAGGGCCTGGCATTCCTGCTGGGTCCAGTCTTTTTCCGCCTTGGCCTTGGAAAGCATTGCTTCGGACTGACGGTGCGCCTCCTCCAGGGTGTCCTGGGCCCGGGCATTGGCATCGGCCAGGATTTCCTTGGCCATGATTTCCGCGTCACCGCAGTTGGCATACACCGATTGCAGATACTGGTCTGCCGCCTGCTGGGCCACTTCAAACACCTGGTTTAAAGCCATGGCCGCCTCAGCAATGGAACCGGCCTGTTGGAGCTTCAGCTCCCGCTGGGAAAGCTGCCGCTGCAGCTCTTCATTCTCTGCTTCCAGTTTTTCCTGCTGCTTTTTCAGGGCATAGATCACATCGATCAGCTCTCCGCGGCTCATATGCCGCAGCTCTTTTCCGGCCATACCGAACTCCCTTTCTGAATCTGTCCTTTTTACCTGTTTACCATCCGTCTCCCGTGAGAATATAAGAAATCAAGGCATAAAGCAGCTGAAACAGCGGCTTTACTTTTGGAGGATCCTTCTCAAATCCCGGCACAGGGCATCCACGTTCTCCTGGGTGGTTGCCCAGCTGGTGCAAAACCGCACCGCCCGGTGGCCCTCGTCTACCCGCTCCTGTTCACAGAAGGCATAGGTTTTGGAAAGCTCCTCCAGGGCCCTATCCGGCAGAATGGGGAAAATCTGATTCGTCGTCCCCGGAACCAGCAGCGGTACATTGCACTCGGAGAGGCAATCTCTGATTTGGTCCGCCAGTACGTCCGCCTGACGGGCAATTTGGAAATACAGCCCGTCTTCCAAAAGGGTTTCAAACTGGATGCCCAGCAGCCGCCCCTTGGCCAGCATTCCGCCGTGCTGCTTGATAAGATAACGGAAATCCTCTTTGAGTTCCGGGTTGGAAATCACCACCGCTTCCCCAAACAGGGCTCCCACCTTGGTGCCGCCGATGTAAAACACATCACAGAGCCGTGCCAGGTCCTCCATGGTCACATCGTTCCCGGCGGCTTCCAGACCGTAGCCCAGCCGGGCACCGTCTACAAACAGGTAAAGGCCCAGTTCCCGGCAGGTGTCGGAGAGTTCCTGAAGCTCCTTCTTGGAATACAGGGTTCCCAGTTCTGTGGGGTTGGAGATGTAGACCATTTTGGGCTGTACGGTATGCTCGCGGCTGCTGTCTGCCCGGTGGGCCAGAACCGTCTCCCGGACCCGGGCCGCCGCGATTTTTCCTCCTTCCCCGGGAAGCCACAGAACCTTGTGGCCGGTGGCTTCCACAGCCCCGGTTTCATGGACGTTGATATGGGCCGAGGCCGCGCCCAGGACCCCCTGGTGGGGCCGCAGGGCGGCATCGATCACCGTCAGATTGGTCTGGGTCCCGCCCACCAGAAAGTAGACCGCCAGAGTGTCGTCCCCGCAAAAGCTTCGGATTTTTTGGGCCGCCTTGGCACAGTGGTCATCCATGCCGTAGCCCGGAGTCTGCTCCATATTGGTTTGGGCCAGCGCCTCCAGGATTCTTGGATGGCAGCCCTCACTATAGTCATTGTTAAAGTAAATCATTGGTAGCACCTCATTTCTTCCATTATTTTAGTGCTTTACCGCTTTCCTGTCAAGTGGCGGAACTCATACGGCGCTCCCCCGGAGAATATTATGGAGAAAGGACTTTCTGGTCCTACAAACCCATGGAGGGGAGCGCTGTGAAGGAAGAAATGGAAAAACGGGCCTGCGATTTGGCCCTTTACATGATCGATACCGGTGCCACCGTTCGGGCTGCGGCAAAGAAATTTGGCATTTCCAAGTCCACGGTCCACAAAGACCTGACCCAGCGGCTGCGGCAGTGCAACAATGCTCTTTACACCCAGGTGCGGGTGGTGCTGGACCGGAATAAGGAGCAGCGCCATATCCGGGGCGGGCTGGCTACCAGGCGAAAATACAAAGGCAGCGGGCCCTAGCCCCCAAGGGCTCACAAATCGTCTGCATCCTGCACCGGCACTTCCCAAAGCTCCTCCGGGCGGCCTGTATAGCTGCCCTGGGGGTCTGTTTGGATGGCCCCTGAATTGCCTCCCTCTGGGGGTATTATGGGTATTACTTTCTTTTGATTCTGTTTTTTCATGAAAATCCCTCCCGGAAAACAGGATTCCCGAAATAAAGGCAAAAAATACACCGTTGCGCCGCCTGCCTGAATATGGTATGATAGAGAAAAGGAGGCAGAGGCAATGCCCGAAATCACACTGATCACCATCGGAAAACTGAAAGAAAAGTTTTATATTTCCGCCGCCCAGGAATACGCCAAGCGGCTCTCCGGCTACTGTAAATTTACCCTGCTGGAGCTGCCGGAATGCAGGCTTCCGGAAGCCCCCAGTCCGGCAGAAATCGCCGCGGGACTGGAAAAAGAGGCAGAGGAAATATTTTCTAAAATACCGAAAGGGGCCTGGTTCTGCGTATTTACCCCCGAGGGGAAGGAACTCAGCAGCGAAGCCTTCGCTCAGAAGTTGGCCCAGGTGAAGCTTTCCGGAAAAAGCAGTCTTTGCTTCCTCATCGGCTCCTCCTTCGGCATGGCCCCTCGGGTCAAGGAACGGGCGGATTTTCGGCTGTCCATGGGTCCCATGACCTTCCCCCACCACCTGGCACGGATCATGGTGCTGGAACAGCTGTACCGGGCGGAAGCCATTCAGGCCGGAAGCCGGTATCATAAGTAAAAAAGCCAAAAGCGGCGGCGAAACCTGGTTCGTTTCGCCGCCGCTTGGCATTTATCAGTATTCTCCGGCAGCGTACATCACTGCGGACAGGGCGCACAGCGGTGCCGTTTCGCAACGCAGAATGCGGCGGCCCAGAGTGCAGACCGTCAGGCCAGCTTCCAATGCCTTGGAGACTTCCCGCTCTTCCAGGCCCCCCTCCGGGCCTGTAAGCAGGCTCACAGTGGACCAGGGGCCCTGTTCCAGTGCCTGGTGAAGGGTCACGGTATCTTCGTGCTCATAGAACAGGAGCGCCTTCTCCGCCTGGGCTGCCCGGGTCAGAGCCTCATTGTAGGAGCCCAACACCAGCACCTTGGGAATCACCCCCCGGCCGGACTGCTCCGCCGCAGAGGCGGCGATTTTCCCCCAACGCTCCAGCTTCTTTTGAATGCTCTTTTCATCCGGCCTGGACACACAGCGCTCTGAAGGGAAGGCGATGATCTCCGCTGCCCCCAGCTCGGTGGCCTTCTGGATCACATGTTCCAGCTTATCCGCCTTGGGAAAGGCCATATAGACGCTGACCCTTACCGCCGCCTCACTCTGGCATTTCCGCCGCTCCCCCAGAGCAAGGGTCAGCTTGTTCGGATCTTCCAGGGTACACAGGCACTCCATGCCCTGACCGTCGCAGAGCAGGACCTCCTCCCCTGTTTTCAGGCGAAGGACCTTGGCGTGTTTGGCGTTCTCGCCGGTCAGCGTATGAGACCGGCCTGTCAGTTCCTCGGGAGTTACAAAAAAACGGATCATTGTTTGCCCTCGCTGTTCAGATTCTTGATGTATCGTTCTTCCAGCGCTCCAAAAGCGGGCTGTTTTCTTCCGGTGGCCGCAAATCCGTGGGCCTTGTAAAATCTGATGGCCCGGGCGTTGCTGTCAAAGACCCAAAGCATGATCTGGGAATACCCCGCCTTTTGAACATCCTCCAGAATCCGCTCCATCATCAAGTGGCCATAGCCCTTGCCCCAGTTTTCCTTCAGGGAATGAATGCAGATGAGCTCCGCCGCCCCCTGCATATCCTCGTCCCGGGCTGCATCCCACCAGGCGATGCAATGGGGTTTCCCGTCTATTTCCAGAATATAGCCGTTCCCCTTCCCCATATCCAACAGTCTTTGATACATGGCCGTGGCTTTATTCAAATCCGTTGAACGAACCAGTACCTCATCGGGGATCAGCCCCTTGAATGCCGCCTTCCAACTTTCCGTCTGGACATAGGCCAGGGCTTTTTCATCACCGTATGTCACTTTTCGAATGCGTTCCATGGGTTTTCTCCTTTTTACGGGTTTTGGAGCACTGATGCAAAAAAGGAGCCCAGCGGGCTCCTTTTTGGTGCGAGAGAGGGGACTCGAACCCCCACGGCGTAACCACACGCACCTCAAACGTGCTTGTCTACCATTCCAACACTCTCGCAAGCGCTTGTGTATTATACCGTATATTCCCTTATTTGTCAATCCCTTTTCAGAAAATTGGTTGGTACTTTTTTCCCTGAATCAGGTATCCATGGCCTGGGCTTGGCTGCCACTGGTAGCGGGACTTTTTTTCCTCCGGAAACAGATGGGCCATAATGGCGGCGATGACCCCGCCGTGGGTGATGAGCACCGTATTCTCTTTCTGTAATTCCGGCAGCGCCGCCAAAACCCGGGCACACATCTGGTTTCCGCTCTCCCCTTGAGGCGGGATGTTTGCCATATTGTCCCCGGTAAGCCAGTTTTGATAGTCCGGGTCCTCTTTCAGCTCTTCATAGGTCCCCATTTCGAAAATACCAAAGTCCACTTCCCGAAATTCTGGCCGTACCTCATGGGGAACCGGGCCGAAGAGAAGCTGCAAGGTCTGCTCTGTGCGCAGCATGCCGGAGGTCAGAAACCGGGCATCGGAAATGTCGTAGTGAAGGCTCCGCAGCTCCTCTGCCCCCTGGGACGATAGGGGCAGGTCGGTGGAGCCGCAGTAGCGGTGTTCCAGGTTGGCCTGTGTCTTTCCGTGGCGGATCAGATAGAGTCTTGTCATTTTAAACGCTGCTCCAATCCGCAGAACATCCGGTGAATGCCCGCAGCCTCTTTTGCCAAGTACTGGCACACCAGGCCCGTGGTATGCCGCCACAGCCGCATTTCCCCGTCAATGGGCACCACGCCGCAGAACATGTCCATGCAGATCAGGACCTTCTGTGACAAATCCTGCTGCCGCAGCTGCTCCAGAGGGTCCAGTCCGGCGCGGATGCAGGCCAGTACATATTCCTCCAGTTTATCGATGCACTTTTTTGAAAAATCGATTTCCGTTCCGGCGCAGGTAAAAATCTCCTCCTCCGGGATGCCCAGTATTTCCCGGGCAAAGGCCCGCTTGCCCTGATAGGCGCCGCCAATAATCAGCTCCATAGCCGCCTCCTTACAAAATGGCCAGGGCCCCCAGGGCCGCCAGCTCTCCAATGGTCAGGCAATAGCCTGAAATATCTCCGTTCATGCCCTCTAAGGACCGATAGCTCCGCAGCAGCGCCAGAGCGTAGACGGCCAGCTCCACCACAAGGACCAGTCCGCAGCGGAACCGCAGCGAAAAGCCAAAGGCAAGCGCCGCCGCCAGAAACAGCATCGGAATCCAAATATCCGCCGGGCGGACCTTTTTCCGGGCGTACTGGCTGGTGGTCATTTTGGGCAGACCATTGACTGCCAGCGCGCTGCAGCAGCGGCTGACCACCGGGATCACGAGGAGCATCCGAAAATCCGTTTTGAGGTTAAAGGAAACGCAGAAGGCAAACTGGGCCAGAATCAGCAGCACACAGCCGATCACCGCAAAGGAGCCCACATGGGAGTCCTTGAGGATTTCCCGGCGGCGCTCCAAATCCCGGTAAGACTTGACCGCGTCGGTCACATCCATAAACCCATCCAGATGCAGAAAGCCCGTCAGAAAATAGGGGGCTCCGCACAGGACTAGGGCTGTAACGGCCTGGGTCAAACCAAAATACCGGCACACCAGCCCCAGGGCCCACCAGACCAGACCGATTTCCAGCCCCACCAGAGGCAGGCACCAGAGAAGCTTGTCTCTGGCATCCTCATCCCAGACCTTGCAGGGACAGGGAATGGCGCAGAACATGGACTGGCACATGAAAAAGGCGTGAATAAAAAGCTTCATTGGGGCAACGCTCCTTTGTGAAAAATCAGGTTTCCGGCGGAAACCTCGATCACCGTGTCCGCCAGCTTTGCCAGCATCCGGTCCAGCTGGGCAAGACCTCGGCGGAAGCACTCCGTCTCCGGGTCATACTTTGCCGCATCGGAATAGATGTAATCGCTGACCAGCACAATGTTGGCAGCGCCCCGGCACAGCTCTTCCAGGTCCCTTTGGCACCGGTCCGGGGCGGTGGGATCCAGCTTCCAGGTGGAGGGGTCCGGGTACAGTTCATTCAGCAGCAGGGCGGTCACGCTGTCCAAAAGAAAGCTGCCGCCGGGGTCCGCCCGGTCAAGGCACCGGGCAATGTCTCTGCCCTGCTCCAGGGTCTCAAAGCCCAGGCCGTCCCGGTCCGCGATATGGTGGCGGATGCGGTCCCGGTCCTCCTCATCGCAGGGGATCATGGTGGCGATATAATACCGTTTGCCCCCCCGGGCCAGGCGGACCGCCAGGTCCTGGGCAAAGGAGGACTTTCCGTTTTTGGCCCCGCCGGAAATAAAGACGATCATCTGGGTGCCTCCACCGTAAACTTGTCCCCTTCCCGGATCTCCTCTAAGTAGCCGTCATCGATGCCCGCCTGGTCAAAGGTTGCCATATCGTTGAGAATGGCACAGGCGGCGCTGAGAACCTGGAACGCCAAGGGGCAGCCGCTGCCCTCTCCCAGCCGCATATTCAGCAGGAAAATGGGCTGCAAGCCCAACTCCTCCATGGCAAGCTTATAGCCGATCTCATAGGAAGCATGGCTGGGCACCAGATAGTCCCGCACCGTGGGGCACAGCCGCACGGCGCACAGAGCCGCTACAACGGAAATAAAGCCGTCAATGACCATGGGCCGGTGGCTGGCAGCACCGCCTAAGAAGGCACCGCACATGGCGGCCAGATCAAAGCCGCCTACCTTGCAAAGAACATCCACCGGGTCCTTGGGGTCCGGTCGGTTCAGGGCAATGGCCTGGGCGATGACCTGCTTCTTTTTAAGGAACGCTCCATCGGTAATGCCGCCGCCCCGGCCTGTGACGGTTTCCACATCCGCCCCCAGCAGCACCGAGAGCACCGCGGAGGAGGTGGTGGTGTTGCCAATGCCCATTTCACCCACACCCATGGCGTTGGCCTCCGTCTGCATGGCCAGCTCCGCACCAATGAGAATGGCTTTTTCCGCCTGTTCCCGGGTCATGGCCGGGCCCTTGGCAATATTCTGGGTGCCGAAGGCAATTTTCCGGTTCAGCACCTTTGGTTCTGTGATCTGGGCATTGACACCCACGTCGCACACGGTGATACCGGCGCCAAAATGTTTTGCCAGCACGGAAGCGCCGGTTTTAGCCCGGGTGAGATTAATGGTCTGCATCAAGGTCACAGACTGGGGGGCACTGGAGACCCCTTCCTCCACCACGCCGTTATCCGCCGCAAAAACCAGCAGATGGGTTTTATCCATGGTGTTATGGATGGTTCCGGTAATGCCCGCCAGCTGAATGGACAGTTCCTCCAGCCGGCCCAGGCTTTCCGGGGGCTTGGCCAATGCGTCCTGACGGGTTTTGGCGGCCTCCATGGCAGATTTGGACAGGGGCTCGATCGATTGAAGCAGTGATTCCAGGGTCATGATGATTCCTCCAATTGGTTCCGCGCCGTAAGATCGCGAACCGCCCCTTCCCCATCCGTTACCTCCAGGGTAAAGGTCGCTTCCGGGCAGAGCTGCTGGGCGCAGATCAAAAATTCATACATCGGGATGCTGCCCTCCCAAAGAGGGCTATGGGTATCAAAGGAGCGGTCATTGTTGTGAATGTGAAAATGACTGATCCAGGGGGCTAATCTTTGAAGCCAGGTTTCCACCGGGATCTGGGAGTACACATTGCAGTGGCCCACATCCAGGCACAGCCTGAGCCTGGGGTCATTGACCCCGGAGGCTAAGTCCTCCATCCATTGGGGGTTTGATTCCAGCACGTTTTCCACGCAAATCTCCAACCCGGGAAGAAGCTCCAGCAGCTCCTTCCAAAAGGAGACCGACTGCTGGGTATACCAGCAGGGAAAATACACATTGGGATGATAGCCCCCGTGGAAGATGATTTTTCGGGCCCCATAACCCTGGGCCAGTGCCCCTGCCTGGAGGAAGCGCTGCTTTGCCAGCTCCCGGGCCAGGGGGTCAATGGCGCAGGGGAAAAGCTCGTTAAAAGGGCCATGAAACAGCCGATTATGGACGCCCTCCACCTGCTGCTCCACCGAGGGCCGGATGTCCTCAAAAAGGGTATCCATATTCATTGCCGTGCAGAAGTCCGCGATTTCCAGGCCCAGGCCGTATTTTCGGGCGGTTTTTCCGGCGTTTTTGTCAATGGTTGAAAGAAACAGCTGTTGTTTTTTCACGGTGCTTCCTCCTCCCGGGCGGACATCATGCCGTATTTCACTTGCAGCCGATGAAGCTTATATAGAAGCGGCTTGGTCAGAAGCACCAGCGTCACCCCGCAGCCCAGGCCGTGGATCAGGTTCACAGGAAGGCCCCTGCCAAAAATCACCAGGGCTCCTGCCCATGTGAGCTTACTAAGCACCGTAAAGACGGTGCAGCAGTCAAGCAGCGGACCAATTATAAGAACGACGGATAAAAAGCCGAAGGGCCCCAAAATCCAGGGCTTACAAAACCTTGGCCGATTGTGAAAACACAGCCCCGCCCAAAAGCCCGCAAAGCCATAGGCAAACATCTGCCAAGGGGTCCAGGGGCCCTGGCTGAAGAAAAAGTTGCTGGCAAAGGCAGCGATGGCACCGGTGAGAAATCCCGCTTGGGCACCGAAGGCAATACCGGTGATCATAATGATGCCGGTAATGGCCTTGAAATAGGGCACCGCCACCAGAGCCACCCGGGAGACCGTAGCCAGGGCCGCCATGACTGCCAGGGTCACCAGCTCCCGGGGCTGGGGCTTCCGGGCCTCAAAGCCGGCAAAAAAGGGCAGCATGATCTCCAATATTACCAGAGTACTGGTCAGGTAATACCACCGCCCCTTCAGATGGCTGCCCAGGTACAGTGTGGCAGGAATCAGAACAAAAATGGTTAAAACAGAATACCAGGCGGTTTTTTTCATACACTCCCCTCCTGATTCTGCCGGATCAGGGACACCACATTTTCCGCCGTCACCGCGTTTTCAAACACGCAGCGGCTCATGCGGTTAGAGGAGGTGGTATAAAAGCTGTTGGAGCCGAAAAATGCCTGGGGCACACCGGAGGCGATGACCTGGCCGTCAAAAAACATGGCGGCAATGTCCGCGTTTTCCGCACAGAACTCAATATCGTGGGACACCATCACAATGGCCATGCCCGCTGCCGTCAGCTGCTTCAGTGTCTTGGCAAACCGGGCCTTGAAGCCGCAGTCCAGGCCCTTGGTGGGCTCGTCCAGCAGCAGCAGTCTTGGCTTTGTCAGCAGCACCTTGGCCAGGGCCACCCGCTGCCGCTCGCCGCCGGAGAGGTCATAGGGGTGGGCATCCAGCAAATGCTCGATCTCACACAGAGCCGCCGCCCGGTTCTGGGCATCCGTATCCAAATCCATTTCCCGCAGCTCCTCCCGGACCGTTTGCTTGACAAAGAGGTTGGTGGGATCCTGGGGCAGCATGGAAAGGCAATTCTGAAACAGGGCACCCTTGGGGTATTTCCGGATTTCCTTGCCAAACACCCGGACACTGCCCCGATAGGGCCGGTTGGCCCCACAGACAGCCCGCAAGGTAGTGGATTTTCCGGTGCCGTTGCCGCCGACGATGGCATAGAGGCAGCCCTGCGGCACGCAGAAGGTCAGGCCCTTTAAAACGTCCGCGGATTGCCGTTCATACCGGAACCACACATCTTCCACCTGAAGGGCCGGTTCTCCTTGGGTGACGAACGCTTTTAAGGGAAGACTTCGAACAGCCGGAGGGGCATCTATGTACTTTCCCGTGAGCCAGGTCCGGCCCTCCCGGACGGTCAGCGGCGCCTGAAGGGTTTCGTCGCAGCGGTAGTAAATACGCATGGGTGCCGGGAGCATTTGGGTCAGGGGGCTTCCGGCGTCAAAAAGGGTTTGGCCGATTTTTCTGGGCGCTCCATTGGCGGTCAGTCTCCCCTGCTCCATGACCAGCACCCGGTCTGCCACCGGGAAAATATCCTCCGCCCGGTGCTCGGTGATCAGCACCGTGGTGCCCAGCTCCCGGTTGATCTTCTTCAAGGTGTTTAAAAAGTCCGAGGCGGCAATGGGGTCCAGCTGGCCGGTGGGCTCGTCCAGAATCAGGATCTCCGGCTGCATGGCCATAATGGATGCCAGATTCAATAGCTGCTTCTGGCCGCCGGAAAGCTGGGACACATCCCGGTGATACCAGCTCTGTATTCCAAAAAAGCTGGCCATTTCCGCCACCCGCAGGCCGATGGTCCCAGGGTCTTCTCCCAAATTTTCCAGGCCAAAGGCCAACTCATGCCAGACCTTGTCCGTGACGATCTGTTCGTCCGGATTCTGCATCACATAGCCAATGGAGGCAGCCTGGGTGCCGCTGTCCACCCGGTCCATGGGGCAGCCGTTAAAGAAAATCTCCCCAGCCCGGTCCCCCGTGGGGGTCAGAACGGATTTGAGATGCCGCAGAAGGGTGGTCTTTCCGCAGCCGCTGTTGCCGCAGAGCAGCACATACTCCCCTTTTTCAATGGAAAAGGACACATCCTCCAGGCACTTCTTCTTTGCCCCCGGATAGGAAAAGCTCAGGTTTCGAATTTCAATCTGGTCCATGCAATGGCCTCCCGCAGATAAAGAATGGATGGGATCAGCAGCAGCAGGCAGTATGCAGGAAATCCCAGAGTCAGATAATCGCAGTAAAAATAAGGGGTAAAGCCAGCCTCCGTGCCTCCAAAGCCCAGGACGCAAAGAGACAACATCAGAATCGCCGCCAACAGCAGCACATCCCGCCTTGTCAGCTTATAAATATGGAAATTGGTGCGTTTTCCGCAGCCGTAGCCCCGGGCCCGCATGGAGTCCGCCGTAATGATGCTGCCCTCCAAGGCCCAATCCGTCAGCGCCGAAAGCACGCCGACGCTGCTTTTGAGCGTCTCTTTTCCGGTGCCGGCATTGTCAACGCCTTTTCCGATGGCGCTTCTGGCCGTTAAAATCTGCTTAGATTTTCTGGTAAAGGCCGGAATCAGCCGTAGCACCATGACCAGAAGCAGGGACAGGGAGGGGATCAGATTGCCAAAAAGGGCCGTAAACTTATCGCTGGTCAAAACCTGGCTGTAGCAGCCAAACCAGATCATGGTCACGGAGAAAATAAGGCCCAGGGCCCCGCCGTAGGCCATGGCCTCCAGGGTATAGGGACGGCCCCAAAGGGAAAACAAAATATGCTCCCCCTGATCGTTGATCAAGGGGTTTAAAACCGCAATGAGCACCAGCATCCCTGCCATGGCTCGCAAAAACCGCAGTCCGCTTTTTCCGTGGAGCAAAAACAAGTAAATGCCGGACCCCACCAGTGCCGCCAAAGCATAGGCCGGGTGCTGGATCACCACGCCGAAGCCGATGACCGCCAGGAAGAAAGCAAAGTTCACCGCCGGATGGCATCTGGAAAAAGGGTCAAAATTCATTTACTCACATCCGTCCCATTTCGTTTTGTATCATTATACCAATCTTCCATTTAAAATGCAATACTGGTTCGATTTCAAAAACGCATTGCGCTATTTCCCTTTCCGTGGTATAATAGCCCCGTCTTGAGAGCTTGCTCCAAAGGCAATTTTTAGAAGGAGACAATAACGATGAAAAAACGCATTTCTGTAGTGCTGTGCCTGATGATGGTTCTGGCCCTGTGCTTTGGCATGGCTGCCTGCGGCAAGAAGGCCCCTGCGAAGACCCCCGCCGCCGGATGGGTCGAGGGTCAGGTCTACGGCTCCGGTAATACTTCCTTTACCATTTCCGAAACCGACCTGGACAAGAATACCGTGACCATCACCGTAAAGACCGACAAGGATACCGTGGGCGCTGCCCTGTTGGAGCTGAACCTGGTTTCCGGCTCTGACAGCGAGTACGGCCTGATGGTGGATACCGTCAACGGCATCACCCTGGACTACAACAAGGACGGCAAATACTGGGCTTTCTACATCAACAATGAATACGCCATGACCGGCGTTGATTCCACACCCGTGGAAGAGGGCACAGCCTACGCCTTTGTGGCGGAATAAGGCCACAGGAACCATTCCATATGCAAAGCAGCAGCGTGATTTTGGTCACGCTGCTGTTTTATAATGCTTTTCAATTTTCCAAGTGATGAAAAGAGCCGTCAGAAGATAGAGCACCACGAACAGACAGTCCCGAACAAGGGTATAGTACGGCCAGGGATAGAGCACCAGAAGCGTCCTTACCAGCACCCGAATCGGGAAATAGGTTCCCAGCCATACAGAAATTTTATAGAACTGCTTGCGGAAACGGATCGTTTGCGTACCGGCCCCATAGCCTTTTTTTGCGTAAGCATATTCAAAACCTCCGATCGCTGCCACGAAGGGGATAAAGCTCAACACGCCAAAAGTCACATTACATAGGTATACAAAGGCCGTAAATTGAAGGATCAACGCCATCACTTCCAGGGTGATCAAAAAAATCATGGCCTGGCGGAGGCTGTCTGTTTCGATTTTCTGCATCTGGGGCAGATCCCTGTCACTTTGGTAGTCGTCATGGAGCAAGTAATCCATCGTCACACCGAACAGTTTACTCAGCCCCAGAACATTGGTCACGTCCGGCATGGCCGTACCCATTTCCCACCGGGAGATGGCCTGCCGGGATACATTTAGCTTTTCCGCCAATTCTTCCTGGGACATGCCGCTTCCCTTTCTTAATGTCAGGATTTTTTCTGATAGTGTCATCATACGTTCCTCCTGTGATCAGATGGCTTCATTGTAGCAAAAACCGCTTCCATCTGCCACCACGTTTCCTTTACATTTCCGCAACCAAGTGTTACACGCTGTTTTTCGCCTGTCGGCACCGGAATAACCCTCTATATTCTACCTCTTTATACCATAAAAGCTTCAAAAATTCCACCGCGACTTTGAATGCAGAACGGTTTTCGCCCATTGAACACCACGCAACATTGACAAAAAGAGGAAAATGTTTTATAGTAAACACAGCGAAAATACAAAACGTACACTTCATAAAGGACAGGTGAACATCATGTATTTGGATGATTACAAGCGTTGGGCCGCCGCCGATTTGGAGGATGCCAAGCTTACCCAGGAGCTGCGGGATATTGAGGGGAACGAGGACCAGATCAAGGATCGGTTTGCGGTCTCCCTGAAATTCGGTACCGCCGGACTCCGGGGCGTTCTGGGTGCGGGCACCAACAGGATGAATATCTATGTGGTCCGTCAGGCCACCCAGGGCCTTGCCAATTGGGTCAAAACCCAGGGCGGCAATCAGCTGGTTGCCGTTTCCTATGACAGCCGTATCAATTCCGATGTCTTTGCGAAAACCGCTGCCTGTGTGTTGGCAGCCAACGGCATCCGGGTACGGATCTATGACGCGCTGATGCCCGTGCCCGCACTGAGCTTTGCCACCCGCTACTATGGGGCCAACGCCGGTATTATGATCACCGCTTCTCACAACCCCGCCAAGTACAACGGCTACAAGGCCTATGGCCCCGACGGCTGCCAGATGACCGACGATGCCGCCGCCATTGTCTATGCGGAAATTCAGAAAACCGACGTGCTGGAAGGGGCCAAGCTGGTTTCTTTTGAGGAAGGTCTGTCCTCCGGCATGATCCAGTATGTGGGCGAGGACTGCAAGGAAGCCCTGTACGATGCCATCAAGGCCCGGTCCGTGCGGCCCGGCCTGTGCAAGACCGCCGGGCTCAAGCTGGTCTACTCCCCCCTGAACGGCTCCGGCCTGGTACCCGTGACCCGGGTGCTCCATGACATCGGCATTGACGACATTACCATTGTCCCCGAGCAGAAGGACCCCGACGGCAACTTCCCCACCTGCCCCTACCCCAACCCGGAGATTTTTGAAGCCCTGCGGCTGGGTCTGGAACTGGCGGAGAAGAACGATGCAGACCTGATGCTGGCAACGGACCCGGACGCAGACCGGGTGGGCATCGCCATTCGCTGCCCCGACGGAAGCTATGAGCTGGTTTCCGGCAATGAGGTCGGCGTTCTGCTGCTGGACTACATCTGCCAGGGCCGGATTGAAACCGGCACCATGCCCAAGAATCCTGTGGCGGTCAAGTCCATCGTCTCCACCCCTCTGGCCGATGCGGTGGCCGCCAGCTATGGCGTAGAAATGCGCAATGTACTGACGGGCTTTAAGTGGATCGGTGATCAAATTGCCAGACTGGAAGCCGCCGGAGAAGTGGAGCGCTTCATCTTCGGTTTTGAGGAGAGCTACGGCTATCTGGCAGGCTCTTACGTCCGGGACAAGGATGCCATCATCGGCTCCATGCTGATCTGCGAAATGGCCGCCTATTACCGCTCCATCGGCTCCTCCATCAAGGAACGACTGGAAAGCATTTATGCCAAGTTTGGCCGGTACCTCAACAAGGTGGATTCCTTTGAGTTCCCGGGCCTGTCCGGCATGGAGAAAATGGCCGGAATTATGGACGGCCTGCGGAAGAACCCGCCCGAAGAGATCGCCGGTTACGCCGTGACCAAGGTCACAGACTACACCGATACGAAAACCACCGGGCTGCCCAGCGCCAATGTGCTGATCTACAGCCTTTCCGGCGGCGCAACGGTGGTTGTTCGTCCCTCCGGCACCGAGCCCAAGATCAAGACCTACTTTACGACCCTGGGAAAAGACTTAGCGGAAGCCCAGGCCCAGAAGGACAAACTGGCAGAAGCTCTGAAGCCCCTGCTGGCATAACATTCGTTTAAAAAACGCGAATCGGCACCAAACCGATTCGCGTTTTTTGTATCAGGGTTTAACCACCTTGTCCATCAGATAACTTAGGGCTTCCTGAAGCTGGGGGTCGTTTTCCGCCTCCAAAAGGCCGCCGAGGAGCTGGGTCTTCTCCGTATCGCTGAGCTTCACTTCCACGTCCGGGGTCAAGCCCACACCCTCCAGGTTTTCACCCTTGGAAGTATAGTATCTGCCAATGGAGAGGCCCACGGCAGAGCCGTCCTGAAAACGGAACAAACTCTGGTAAAAGCCCTTTCCGCAGGTCTGGGCTCCAAAAATCTTTGCCGCACCGTATTCCCGAAGGTCCGCGGCAAAAAGCTCTGCGGCGGAGTAGGAATCCTCATTGACCAGCACTGCCATGGGGACCTTCACGCAGGCCGCATCGGAGGTCTTGGTCTCCTCGTTTCCGTCTGTGCCCACCATCCGAATGAGGTTCCCTTCCGGAAGAAGGTAGTCAAGGACTTTGCAAAGCTCCTCCACATAGCCGCCGGGATTGTTCCGAACGTCAAAGAGCAGCATATCCGCCCCCTGGTCCAGAACCTGCTCAATGGCAGAAATGGTCTCGTCGGCGCAGCGTTCATCAAAGTTGACGATGGTCACAAGGCCCACATGTTCGTTCAGCATACTGCCCTTGGCAACGGCAGTCTCCATCCGCTTCCGGGTCAGATACAGGCTGATGCCCTCCCCGTCCCGCAGGACCGTCAGGGTCACAGAAGTGTTTTCCTCCCCTTTGATCCGCCTGGAGAGCTCCGAAACCGTAAGACCCTCCACGCTTTCATCCTCTACCTGAATGATGATGTCTCCGACCTCCATACCGCCCTGGTCCGCAGGTCCGCCGGGCTCCACCTTGGCAACCAGGAAGCCGGAGCCGTCCTCCAGCGCCGTAACGGAAACGCCGATGCCAACATAGGCATTATTGGAATTGTCCTGGAAGGTATCAAAATCCGCCGCGGGGATATAGTAGCTCCACCGGTCACCCAGGGCATCGATCATGGCGTAAGCCGCCGCGTCCTCCATGGCGGTTTGGTCGCTTTCTCCGGCAAAACGGAGGAAAATCAGGTTTTCCAGTTCATCCAGTTTCGAATACCCGGTCCCAAAGTATACAATACCCAGCGTCGCCCCGCAGGCCAGGGCGGCCACCAGAACATAAGAAAGAACAAGCAATACTTTCTTTTTCATCGTCTTTAAATCCTCTCTCCTATTTTATAGTATTCTTCCCACATTTCTCTGGGAAATGTGGGAAGAAAATTTACAGAGACACGTAGGCGCAGGGGTTGACGTAGGCGCCGTTGTAGGCGATGCCGAAGTGCAGATGGTAGCCTGTGGCGATGCCGGTACGGCCCACGTAGCCGATCAGCTGACCGGCGGAGACGGCCTGACCGGAGGACACCACATAGTTATTCATGTGCATGTAAATAGAGCTGAATCCATCGCCATGGTTGATGGTCACGTAGTACCCCGCGTTATTGGAATAGGTGGCGGTGGTCACCACACCGGCACGACTAGCGTAGATCGGCGTATTGGCAGGGGCTGCCAGGTCCACGCCCTGGTGATAGCTGGAAGCGCCGGAGGTGGGAGAGGTCCGGAAGCCAAAGGGGCTGGACATATAAGTATAGCTGCAGGGCCGGAGCCAGTTGCCGCCGGAGCTGGGCGTGCTGGTGCCGCTGTTGGAACCGGAGCCGGAGGAAGCGGCAGTGG
Source organism: uncultured Oscillospiraceae bacterium (assembly GCA_934589225.1). Lineage (GTDB taxonomy): Bacteria > Bacillota > Clostridia > Oscillospirales > Oscillospiraceae > Faecousia. Next base: position 12,713 of record CAKTNS010000034.1, on the reverse strand, counting down.
TAGCCGGAGCCACCGTGGTATAGGTGGCCATATAGGCCAGCCACTCCTGGTGCTTGGCGCTGTTATATTCCTTTTCCATCTGGGCGATCTGCTTGAGAAGGTTTTCGTCCTCTGCTTCCAGGTCCGTCTTCATGCCCTCCAGCTCTACGCCTTTGGCAATCAGTTCGGCAATGACTTCATCGGCCTCGGAGCGCTTGTCGTCCAGCTCCGCCTGGGTGGCATTCAGTTCCTCTTTGGTGGTTTCCAGGTCCGCCTTTTCCGTTTCCAATTCCGACTGGGCCTTGGCAACGGCCTGGGTGGCCTCATCCAGCTCCTTCAGGCGGCGGTTATCGGAAGCGGCGATTTCCTCAATCATGCTCATACGGTCCAAGAGATCCGAGAAGCTGTTGGCCTTAAACAGGACCTCCCAGTAGCTAAGAGTGCCCTCTTCCTCCATGGTGCGGACACGGACCCGGTATTCCTCGTTCAGCTGATCGTAATGCGCCTGGGCATTGTCCAGTTCATCCTGCTTATCCGCGATCAGCACGCCGAAGGCAGAAATCTGCTCGTTGATGTTGTCCAGCTGGGCATGGAGCAGTCCGATTTCCTGGTCAATGATGTTTTTGCGGGAGACAATGTCCGCAATATCATCTTTATTGGCCTGGTACTGCTTTTTAAGGTCCTCAATTTGGGATTTCAGTTCCGACTTCTGGTCCTTCAGCTGATTGATCTGTTTCCGGATCTCGCTGGAGGAAGCCGCATAGGCCCGGGTGGGCAGCAGGCTCAAAACCAGGGTCAGCACCATGACAGCTGCCATGATGCCCGCCAGAAGGGAAACCATTTTTTTGCGATTTTTCATAGAGTCTCCTTTGGAATTATCCGATGTAGGCCATTGGATTCACATAGGTACCGGCGTAGGATACGCCAAAATGCAGATGGGGGCCTGTGGAAAGGCCTGTGCTGCCCACATAGCCGATCAGCTGCCCGGCGGTGACCTTCTGGCCCTTGCTGACAACATAATTGGTCATGTGCATATAAATGGTGCCAAAGCCGTCTCCATGGTTGATGCTGACGTAATAGCCCGCACCACCCGCCTGGTAGGAGGCCGTGGTAACGGTACCGGCCCGGGTGGCATAAATGGGGGTACCCTGGGGGCAGGCCATATCAATGCCGTTGTGCTTGAGCTGGTATTTATAAATGGGATGCACACGCATACCGAAGGGACTGGTAATAGTGTAGCCAGAGACCGGGGTGATCCAGGTGGCATTGGAGGGAGGATTCTGGCCCTGCAGGGCAAGCTTTGCAAGCCGCTCTTCATACTCGGCATTGGAAAGCTCTTTTTGCTTCTGGGCGATCTCCTTCATAAGGGCATCCTGCTTGGCCTCGGAATCGTCCAGCAGCAGCTCAAATTTCTCCCGCTGGGAAGCAAGGCTTCTGAGGAGCTCGTCGGACTCCGTCCGCTTTTCCGCCAGGAGGTTTTCGCTTTCCGTCAGCTGGGTCTGGGCATCTCCCAGTTCCCGGAGCTCCTGCTGCATCTGGGCCTGGGTGGAGCTGACCTCTGTGGCCACCTGCTGAATTTCGTCGATCCGCCGCTGGTCTGCGGCAGCGATCTCCTCGATCAGGGTCAGTCGGTCTAAAAAGTTTGTAAAGCTGCTGGCCTGAAACAGGACCTGCCAATAGCTGACCGTTCCCGCCTCTTCCATGGCCCGGATACGAAGCTTGTGCTTTTCGTTCAGCTCGTCCAGCCGGGTGTTGGAATCATCCAGCTGGTCCTGGGCATCGGCGATGAGCTGGCCATAGGCGATGACCTGCTCGTTGATATTGAGGATCTGCTCATGGAGCAGGGCGATTTCCTGGTCCACGGCGTTTTTCTGATTTACCAGGTCCTGAATCTGATCAGAAGTAGCGGTATACTGCTGTCGAATGGCATCGATTTCCGATTGGATGGATGCGTTCTTTTCTTTTAGTCCTCCCAGCTCGTCCTTGATTTTGTCCGTCTTCTGGGAGGCCGAGGCGGGAAACGGAACCGTTGTCAGCGCCAAGGCGCAGGCAAGGACCGCTGCCAGCAAATGTGTTCGGGTTGCGGAATGTTTCATATCTCTTTATCCCGCGGAGCTTACACGTCCATGAATTTCCGGATGGAGGTCCAGCTGCCCACAACGCCGACAAACAGGCCTGCCGCCGCAAAGACGATGATCATGGGCAACAGCAGATTTTCAAAGGGTACAAAGGTAAAGAGCTTCAGTGCGTCCACCGTGGAAATCTTTTCAACCAGGGCATCGTAGCCCACCCATTCCAGTCCGAAGGCCAGTATCGCACCCATCATGCCCAGAGAGAAACCCTCTACCATAAAGGGCAGCCGGATAAAGCCGTTGGTGGCGCCCACCATTTTCATAATGGCGATTTCATCACGCCGGTCATACATGGCAAGCTTGACCGTATTGGAAATAATCAGCAGAGAAATGACCAGCAGCACCGCGATCAGCGCCACAGAGGCAATGTGCAGCACCTGCTGAATGGTGGTAAAGCCCTGAGCCAGGGCATAGGCGGCCTTGGTATCCGCCACACCGGGAATCTGCCGCAGCTGCTCGTCCGTCTGCTGCATCATGGTGTTGTCTTCAAGGGTCACCACATAACGGTGCCGCAGGTCTGTGGCCTGAACACCGGTGAAAACAGAATCGTCATTGTGGTCAGCAACGAATTCCTTCAGGGCATCCTCCCGGGATACGAAGGTGGCCTGCAAAATATTGGGCAGAGCGTTGATTTTCGTGCCGATGCTCCGGGCCTCCGCGTCAGACAGGTCACTGTCTACATAGACAAGGATCTCACTGGTCTGGTTCAATTCCTGAACCATCACGTCCAGATTGTATGCCAAAATGGAAAAGCTGCCCACGATGATCAGGCAGGCCACCGTCACGCACACGGCGGCAAAGGACATGAACCCGTGGAGGAAAATGCCACGGAAGCCCTCTTTCATAAGATATCCGATATTACTGAACTTCATAATTGCTTACCTCTCTCTGCCGTCGCTGACCACATAGCCATCGTCAATAGCGATCACGCGCTTGGCGAACAACTCCACCAGGTTCTTTTCATGGGTCACGACCAGAACCGTGGTGCCCAGGTTGTTGATTTCCTGCAGCAGGGCCATGATTTCAAAGGATCTGGCAGGGTCCAGGTTACCGGTGGGCTCGTCGGCAATGATGGTAGAGGGGTTATTGACCAGGGCTCTGGCAATGGCCAGACGCTGCTGCTCACCGCCGGACATCTCGCCGGGATGGCGGTTTGCCTTGTTTTCCAGGCCTACCAGCTCCAGCACATAGGGAACCCGGTCCCGAATTTCCCGCTCCCGGGCACCGATGACACGCATGGCGAAGGCCACGTTGTCATACACGGTCATGTTGGGGATCAGACGGAAGTCCTGGAACACGACACCGACGGTACGACGCAGCAGCGGGATCTCCCGCTTGCGGATGCGCTCCAGGGTAAAGCCGTTGACCTTTACGGTGCCGGAGGTGGGCCGCAGCTCACCGGTGATCAATTTGATAATGGTGGACTTGCCGGAACCGGAGGGTCCCACCAGGAAACAAAACTCCCCGTCATCGATCTGCATGGTAACGCCGTTCAGAGCCTTATTGCCCTGTTCGTAGCTTTTTACGACATCTGTAAATTCAATCATTTGCATCTATCTCCAGTCGAAGTATACGCTCTGCCGCCGCTCTTCCCGTAAGGAACGCTTTTGGCATCGCACGCAATGTACGGGAATTGTACCACAAATCGGCCTCAAAGTCAATGACGGGCCATAAAACATGGGCGTATTTCTTATTTTTTAACAAAAACTTTTTATTTGTGACATTGATTTTCCCCATCCCGGAGGAATTTTCTTCCGCAGGCGGTAGACATAAAATTGCGTTTCTTTCCGGAGGCCCTTCCCTGCTGCTGAACAAAAACGCGGGGAGGGCCAAAGGCTCTCCCCGCTGAATATGTTTGATTTTTCCGATAAGGTGTCACCGGGCCTCCCGGGAGGACAGATACTTTCTGACCATCAAGGCCACCTTAAAGACAATGGCATGGTCAAACTGCCGCAAATCCAGGCCGGTGAGCTTTTTGATCTTTTCCAGCCGGTACACCAGGGTATTCCGGTGGACAAAAAGCTTCCGGGAGGTTTCAGAAACGTTCAGATTGTTCTCAAAGAACTTGTTGATGGTAAACAGGGTCTCCTGGTCCAGGCAGTCAATGGAGCTCTTCTTGAAAATCTCACTCAGAAAAATCTCGCACAAGGTCGTAGGCAGCTGATAGATCAGTCGGCCGATGCCTAGGTTTTCATAGCGCATGATGCTCTTTTCCGTATCAAAGACCTTGCCCACCTCAATGGCAGTCTGGGCCTCTTTATAAGAATCCGCCAGCTCCCGCAGATGCTCGGAGACGGTGCCGATGCCGATGGAGGTTTTGATGCGCAGCTCATTTTTCAGGGTATTCTCAATGTTTACCGCAATCTTTTCCAGCTCCTCGCTGGGGGTGCTGGCCGTGATCTGCTTGATCACCGCCACATCGCTCTCGTTGACGCTGAGCACAAAGTCCTGCATCTTATCCGGGAACATGCCGGAGAGCACATCCACCGTGGCCACATCGCTGCGGCCCACCTGGCGGATAAGGAAAACGGCTCTGGGTGCATCCGTAGCAAAATGGAGCTCCTTGGCCCGGATGTAAATATCGCCGGGCAGAATATTGTCCATGATGATGTTCTTGACAAAGGTGCCCCGGTCATGCTTCTCCTCATAGAAGATTTTGGCATCGTTCAGGGAGATATAGGCCATAGAGCAGAAGGATTTTGCCAGTTCGTCATCGCCGGAGCAGAACACCGCATATTCATACAAGTTGGAGCTGCCGACAATGGCCTTGAAGCATTTTTGGGCGAAAACCGTAATTCCGTCCACACCGCCGCCAATGCGCAGGGCGGCATCGGGCCAACGCTCTCCCAGCAAAGAGACGTCAGTACAGGACACAACGCAGCCTTCTGTATCGATAACACCAAAGGTTCTGTCAGAAATGTCCTTTAATTGAACGATCACGCTTTGAAATACACTGTTGGACATATGGGTGCCCCTCCTTAGAATGTTGCATAAATACGCATTCCACAAAATTGCACTGTTATTATACACAAGTTTTGCGCAGTTTGCAAGTACCTTTTGACATTTTATTGCAAATTAACAGGTGTTTTTTAGGTATTCTTGCTAGTTGGCTGTCAATTTTTCCAAAAGGAGGTCAAAAAGTTCAGGCATTTTGCTGATTTCTTTTGTCTACATTCCGCACAATGCTTCCAATTCCCGGATTTCCCGCTCCTCCAGCAGCCGCACCTGGCCCCTGAGAAGGTTTCCCAGTTCCAGATTTCCTTCCCTGCGCCGCTCCAGATATGTGACGGTCATATTCCGGGCGGCCATCATCCGCCGGACCTGATGGTATTTTCCCTCGCAAACCGTGATCCGGCTCTCTCCGGGGCCCAGGGGGCACAGCTCCGCCGGCAGGCAGCAGGTCCCGTCCCGCAGAGTAATGCCCTTTAAAAAGGCTTCGATGTCTTCCGGCCCCGCCGTGCCCTGGTGCCGGGCATAGTAGACCTTGGGCACTTCCTTTTTGGGGCTGATCAGTCTGTGCAGGAGTTCCCCGTCATTGGTCAGCAGCAGCAAGCCTTCCGTTGCCTTGTCCAGTCTGCCTATGGGCTTTAAATCCCAGTGCCCCATCTCTTCCGGCAGCAGGTCCATGACGGTTTGATCCCGGGCGTCCTCCGTCGCGGTCACATAGCCCTGGGGCTTGTTCATCAGCACCACCCGGCGCTGAAAGCCCCCCATGGGCGCACCGTCCAGCAGCACCTGCTGCCGGGTGCCGTCGATTTTCATCGCCGGGTCTTTGGCAGGCTTCCCATCCACCGTAACCCGCCCGGCCTTTAACAGGGCTTTCACCTGGCTCCGTGTCCCCGCGCCGCTGTTGCATAAGAATTTGTCCAAACGTTCCATACTTTCTCCGTTCTATCCCCTCCCCAAAGCCCATAGGATTTGACGAAATCATTTCGGGAGGGAATGCGATATGGTTGTGTTGACCGCAAAGGTCGATTTCAAAAAAATGCTGCTGATCCTGGCCCTTGTGGCCGCCGCCCTGCTGGGGCTGATCCTGTTTCTGGGGAACAGCCAACAGACCTTCCGCACCGATCATCAGGACCTGGCCAGCAATGACGGGCGGGTCCATTTTCTCAAGGGCTTCGGCTGGGAGGTTCAAAATTCCCCCAAGGAATCCGGTCAGGTGTTGATTCCCCAGGAGTCAAACGAGGTGTTTGACCGGTACAATGCCCTTCAAAAATGTCAGAACTACGATCTGAGCAAATTTGCCGGGAAGAAGGTCATGCGCTATGTTTACGAGGTGACCAATTACCCCGGGGCCACGGAGCCGGTATACGCCACGGTGCTGGTATACAAAAACCAGGTCATCGGCGGGGACATTACCAATACCGCCCCCGGCGGGAAGATCCAGGGCTTTGCCTTCCCCTCCAACGGGACACCGGAGCCTGCGAACACCGCCACGGGGCCTGCATACTAAGGGCAGTATAGCATGAAAAAAGGTTCTTGACAAGGCTTGGGTTGTGTGCTATGGTTAGGGCAAGTGAATAACGTGATCTTCAGGGCGGGGCGAAATTCCCCACCGGCGGTAAAGTCCGCGAACGCGCAAGCGCCGAATCGGTGTAATTCCGATACCGACAGTATAGTCTGGATGGAAGAAGATACGCAAGGAGTTTGCGTTTTCACGCCCTGAGTGTTTGCTCAGGGCGATTTTTACGTTGAGGTGACTAAAAATGAACCAACTACTTACCCAAGCCAAAGACAATGTAAGCTTTCTTCTGATCACGGCCGCGGTGATCCTGGCCGTGGCCCTGGGGGCCCGGCTGATTGAAAACCGGTTTGACCATCTGCGTCAGGTGACCCCTGCCCGGCGGGTCAGCATTATCGGCATCTGCTCCGCCATTGCCGTGGTACTCCATGTGCTGGACTTCCCCCTGATTTTCCTGGCCCCGGATTTCTACAAGCTGGACTTCTCGGAGCTGCCCGTGCTGCTGGGCGGCTTTTTCCTGGGACCCAGCGCCGCCGTTGCCATTGAAGGCATCAAAATCCTGCTGAAGCTCCTGCTGAAGGGCACCTCCACCGCCTTTGTCGGCGACTTTGCCAACTTCTTTGTGGGCTGCTGCTTTGTTCTTCCCGCCACCGTCTGGTATCATCTGCACAAGAACAAGAAGGGCGCCATTGTGGGCCTGGTCATTGGCACCCTGACCATGACCGTCATCGGCACCGGCTTCAATGCCGTCTACCTTCTGCCCAAGTTCTCCCAGCTCTACGGCATTCCCATGGAGGCTCTTATCGGCATGGGCACCAAGATCCATGGCAGCATTCACGGGGTGTTCTCCTTCGTGGCCCTGTGCGTGGCCCCGCTGAATCTGGTCAAGGGCGGTCTTGTATCCCTGCTGACCATGCTGCTGTACAAGCGGGTGGCAGGCCCTCTGTTCCGGGTACACGAGTAAGGGAAGCTCTGATTAAATCGGCAAGAGCTGACGGCAAAAGATTCGCCGCTCAGCCGCAGACGATTTATTCAGAGTTTCCTATGATCTGTTTTTCGTCCAAGGGTGCGCCCTTGGACGAAATTTTTTCTTTATTTCTGGAAGCGGACGCTGTATAATGAAATCAGAAAAGCCGGGTTTCACCTCACGAAAAGGCCCGGCAAAAGGAGGAGCGGACTATGGAATATGATACACTAGGAAAAACCGGGCTGAAGGTCTCCCGGCTGGGCTTCGGGGGCATTCCCATTCAGCGCATTGACGCGGAGGGGACCAAGGAGCTGATGCATCGGCTTCTGGATGCCGGTGTCAATTATATCGACACCGCCCGGGGCTACACCGTCAGCGAAGAGTATCTGGGTTATGGCCTGGAGGGCATTCGGGAGCATTTTATTCTGGCCACCAAGGGGCGGGGCTGGACCAAGGCGGAAATGGAAGAAAACGTTGCGATTTCTCTGAAGAATTTCCGCACGGACTATATTGACCTTTACCAGTTCCACAACCCCTCTCTCCAGGATTTGGAGACCATCACCGCCCCCGGCGGCGCGTTGGAAGCCTTGCAGGAAGCCAAGTCTTCCGGGAAAATCCGGCACATTGGCATCACCGCCCACTCTACGGAGGTTTTTGAAAAGGCTTTGGAGCTTCCCTGGGTGGAAACCATCATGTTCCCCTACAATATTGTAGAAAATCAGGGAGAGGCCCTGATCAAACGGTGCAAAGAAAAGAACGTGGGCTTTATCTGCATGAAGCCTCTGGCCGGAGGTGCCATTGAGGATGCCACCCTGGCCCTGCGGTACATCGTCCAGAATCCCTGCGTCAGCGTGGTGATTCCCGGCATGGCAGAGCCCAGAGAGCTGGAAGAGAATCTGGCCGCCGTTTGCAATACTGCGCCCCTCGACCGGGAGGAACTGCAAAAAATCCAGGCCATCCGGGACCAGCTGGGCACCCAATTCTGCCGCCGGTGCAACTACTGCGCCCCCTGCACCGTGGGCATTCAAATCCCCCAGGTCTTTGTATTGGAGGGATATCTGACCCGATACGGTCTGGCAGACTGGGCCAAGGGCCGGTATGCCGACATGCACGCCAAAGCCTCCGACTGCATCCAATGCGGCGCCTGCGAAAGCCGCTGCCCCTATCATCTGCCCATCCGGCAAATGATGCAGAAGGTGGCAGAAAAGTTTAAAAAATAAAGGTAATGACCGTCTTTGTTCGGAAGACGGTCATTATTTTTAACTTGATTACTTGATCACACGGACCCGCAGAACGCCCTGGATGCCTCGGAGGCCTTCCACCAGGTTTTGAGAGGGCCTGTGGTCCAGGTCCAGCATGGTATAGGCGTAGGCTCCCCGGCTTTTGTTCATCAGCCCGGCAATGTTAACGTTCTCCCCTGCCAGCGCCGTTGTAAAACGGCCCAGGGAATTGGGGATGTTTCTATGGAGAATGGTGATCCGGCCCTCACTTGTGCATAGACCCATATCGCAGTTGGGGAAATTCACGGAATTGACGATGTTTCCGTTTTCCAGGTAGTTCATCAGCTGGGTCACGGCCATTTTGGCGCAATTGTCCTCGGATTCCTGGGTCGATGCCCCCAAATGGGGGATGGCGATGCAGCCCGGCATGGCAGCGGTCTTTTCGTTGGGAAAATCCGTAATGTACCGGCGGACCTTTCCGGAGGCCAGAGCCTGGGCCATGGCTTCGTCATCTACCAGCAGGTCCCGGGCGAAATTCAGGATGATGACCCCGTCCTTCATTTTTCCCAAGGTCTCGGCGTTGATCATCTTCCTGGTGTCCTCCACCAGGGGCGTATGGAGGGAGATCACATCACAGGCAGCGAAAATCTCCTTCCTGGTGTTCACATGGCGGACCTGGCTGTCCAGATGCCAGGCGGCATCCACGGACAGAAAGGGGTCGCAGCCGTAGACCTCCATACCCAGCCTCCGGGCGGCGTTGGCAAAGGGGCCGCCTACGGCTCCAAGGCCGATGACCCCCAGCTTCAAGCCTAAAATCTCATGGCCCGCAAAACGGGATTTTTCCTTTTCCACCTGCTTGGCAACGTCCGGAGTACCGGCAATGGACTGCACCCAGCGGATGCCACCTGCCACATCCCGGCAGCCCAGCAGCAGGCCGCAAAGGGTCAACTCCATGACGCTGCGGGCATTGGCCCCGGGGGTGTTGAAAACCACGATGCCCTGTTCCGCGCACCGGTCCAGGGGGATATTATTGACACCGGCCCCGGCCCGGGCCACCGCCAAAAGGTTCTCGGAAAAGGGCATCTCCTGCATGGGGGCGCTGCGGACCACCAGGGCCTGGGCATCCTCCAAGCGATCCGACACCCGGTAGTCCTCCGTCCAAAGCGCCGTACCAACGGGGGATATTTTATTTAAATAGTTCACCTGAAACATGGTCGTTCCTCTTTTCTATGGGAATTCAACAAAGCGTTTCCTTAAAGCTTTTCTTCAAAGTCTGCCATAAACTCCGTCAGCTTCCGGACCCCTTCTATGGGCATGGCGTTATAAATGCTGGCCCGCATACCGCCTACGCTGCGGTGGCCTTTCAGGTTCACAAAGCCCGCCTCCCCGGCCTGGGCCACGAACCGGGCATCCAGCTGCGGATCTCCGGTGACAAAGGTCACGTTCATGAGAGAGCGGTCCTTTTTTTCTACCTGGTTGTGAAAAATTTTACTGGAATCCAGATAATCATAGATAATAGAGGCCTTTTTCTGGTTGTATGCCGCCATGGCTTCCAGGCCTCCCAGCTCTAACAGCCACTTGAAGACCTTGCCGCAGATATAGATGCCGTAGGTTGGCGGGGTATTGTACATGGAGCCGTTATCGGCGTGGGTCTTATAGCGGAGCATGGTCGGCGTGCCGGGCAGAACGTCCTCCCGGATCAGGTCCTCCCGAATGATGGCGATGACCACACCGGCGGGGCCCACATTTTTCTGCGCGCCGCCGTAGAGCATCCCGTAATCCGTTACCCGAAGGGGCTCGGACAGGAAGCAGGAGGAGATGTCGGACACCAGGGGCTTTCCTTTGGTATTGGGCAGGGTCTTGAATTTGGTGCCGTAAATGGTGTTGTTTTCGCAGATATATACGTAGTCGCTGTTCTCCCCAATAGGCAGGTCGCTGCAATCCGGAATGTAGGTGAAATTCCGGTCGGCGGAGGAGGCGACGGCGTTGGCCTGGCCAAAGAGCTGGGCTTCCTTCCAGGCCTTCTTGGAAAACTGGCCGGTGATGATGTAGTCTGCCACCCGATTGCGCATCAGATTCATGGGCACCATGGCAAACTGCTGACTGGCGCCGCCCTGGAGGAACAGGACCTTGTAGTTGTCCGGAATGCCCATCAGGGTCCGCAGGTCCGCCTCTGCCTCATCGATAATGCGCTGGTAGGGCTTGGAGCGGTGGCTCATCTCCATAACGGACATACCGGTACCCCGGTAATCCATCATTTCCCGGGCGGCTTCTTCCAGTACAGGCTCCGGCAGCACCCCGGGGCCGGCGGAAAAATTATATACTCTGGCCATGGCAATGGCTCCTTTCTAATAAATCAGTTGGTCCAGCAGGCGGAAGCCCTGGGGCTGGAAATTGCCGGTCTGGGCTGCCTCTTCCTCCGTGAATCGGGCAAGCTTCTTTTCCTGCTTTGCAGAATCAAAAAGCAGATAGGGCACCGGGTCTCCGGTGTGGGTCCGCAGGCGGATGGGGGTGGGATGGTCCGGCAAAATCAGCATCCGGTAATCCTCCCCGGAATCATCCAACGCCTTTTTGAGCGGAGAAATCAGGCGGCTGTCCAGGTCCTCAATGGAGCGGACCTTTTCGGAAACCAGTCCCTGGTGGCCCATTTCATCCGGGGCCTCCACATGGACATAGACAAAATCGCAGCCATCCTCCAAAAGCGCCTTGGCGGCGGCAGCGGCCTTCCCCTCGTAATTGGTATCGATAGAGCCGGTGGCACCGGGAACCCGGTAAACCTCCATGCCGGCCCCCACGGCAATGCCCTTCAGCAGGTCCACCGCGGAGATCATGGCGCCCTTCAGGCCGGTTTTCTCCCGGAAGTTTTGCAGACTGGGCTTGGTTCCGGCGCCCCAGAACCAGAGGGAATTGGCCTTGTGCTTCCCCTGCCTTGCCCGCTCCAGATTCAGGGGGTGCGCATTGAGAATGGGGTAGCTTTTTTCCATCATCTCTTTGAGAATTTCCTCTTTGGGAAGCCAAGGGCCGATGACCGTTCCCAAATGGTCATGGGGGGGCTCTAAAGGGACTGTCTTTCCCTGCTTCCATACCATAATATGCCGGTAGCTGGTGCCGGTGTAGAAAGAAATATTCTGGGAGTCAAAGACCTCCCGGATGGCATCCATCAGAATATCCGCATCCTCCGTGCTGATTTCCCCGGAGCTGTGGTCCAGGATCTTCTTCTCTTCGTAGGGCTCCTGCTCCGTCAGCGTTACCAGATTGCAGCGGAAAATCACGTCCTCCGGCGCCATGGCAACGCCTACGCTCAAGGCCTCCAGGGGAGATCGTCCCGAATAACACCGGCTGGGATCATAGCCCAGAACGGACAGATTGGCCACATCTGAACCGGGGGCCATTCCCTCCGGCACATTCTGCACCAGGCCCATGGTGCCCTGACAGGCCATACGGTCCATGCAGGGTGTGTTGGCGTAGTCCAAAGGGGTCTTGCCGTTCAGAGCCGCAAGGGGCTCATCTGCCATGCCGTCACCCAAAATGACCACATACTTCATTCGAAACGCTCCCTTCCACGGTGGACAATTGTCCACAGAGTTGATTTTTCCTATCATACCACCGGTCGAACCAGAAAGCAACCTGCAATTTTGAAAATTTGAAATTTCAAATCCGGATATAAAAAAGAGACCTGCAAAAGCAGATCTCTTTTTATGGAGCGGGTGACGAGGCTCGAACTCGCTACCTCCACCTTGGCAAGGTGGCGCTCTACCGGATGAGCTACACCCGCGGAACGTTTTATATTATAGCACATTTTGTGGAAATGTCAAGAACTTTTTTGCGGCGTAACTTCGGAGAAAAGAAAAGAGACCCGCCGAAGCGAATCTCTTTTATGGAGCGGGTGACGAGGCTCGAACTCGCTACCTCCACCTTGGCAAGGTGGCGCTCTACCGGATGAGCTACAC
>CAKTNS010000033.1 GCA_934589225.1 uncultured Oscillospiraceae bacterium | reverse complement strand
TTTTGTTCCACGTGTTCGCTAACATTGCAGCTGCCATGGTTTTTAAGGTTTTCAACTCTTGATTAGCATTGTCAATTTTTTAACAACAAAAGACGCCGGTTTTCCGGCGTCTTTTGTGTTATCGAACCTTATTTCTTGATCTCGGGCAGGGAAGCGGCGGCTACGGACTGGCCTACCCGGCGGGTCTTTTCGTCGGGGAGCATGACCTGGCAGTGCTTGGCAAGCTCGGTGTGCTCGTCGGCCAGGACCTTCTGGCACACATCCAGGATGATGTCGCCGCCCTTGCCGGACATGACCCGGCCCATGAGCATCAGGTGCTCTATGTCGTAGAAGTGGCTGTACTGCACCACGGCGTTGGCCAGGTATACGCCGATGTCGTGGTAGATCTTGGCGGCTCTGGGGTCATCCTCTGCCATGAGGGCCTGGACGACCTTCAGCTTTTCGGCGGGGGACAGGGCGGGGTCCAGTTCGATACCGGCTCTGGGGGCCAGCTTGATCACGGCGTCCTGGGAGAAGTACTTGCAGCCAACGCCCCGGTCCGTGGACCACTCGTCCACCATGGCATCCTCGTTCAAATCCACAGGGGCGAAGGCCAGCTCGGTGATCCAGCCCAGCACGTTCTTGTCCGCATCCACATAGCCCACGGCCTCGGAGGTGCCCATGGCCAGGCCCATGATGTTGCCGGTGTTCAGACCCATGGCACCGGCCAGGGCGGAAACGTCGCCGTCGTTGGCCACCACGATGGGCACGTCACCGATCTCGGCGGCAGCCCGGTCAAAGCAGGTCTTGACCTCGTCCCAGCGGCTGCGGGGCACCTTATAGAAGATGCTGGAGATCATGGGGGCGTTGCCGATGAAGGTACCGGCGGAGGAAACGCCGATGGCGTCTACCCGGGGCATCTTGGAGGCGGCGGTGCGGAAGGCGGTGAGGATCTCGTTATACTGATAGTTGGGGTCTTCGTTCAGCTTGGGGAACCAGACCACTTCCTCGGAATAGACGCACTCGCCGTCGATGACCGCGGAGACCTTCCGGTCGGAGCCGCCCGCGTCAAAGCCGATGCGGCAGCCGTCCATGTGGCCGCCCAGGGGCTGGGTGGACTCGTTGGCGGCGGGGCACTGCTCCAGGGGCAGGTCGATGATCTCCAGGTCTACTTCATAGAGCTTGTGGAAGAAGTCAAAGTCAAAGGCCCGGCAGCCGGTGGCGGAGTAGTCGGCCTTCAGCCGCTTGGCGATGCAGGAGCAGCCGCAGACATACACCTTGAAGCCGCCGATGGACCACAGCAGGAACTTGACCAGCCGCTCTACATAGCGGTAGTCCGCCTGGGCCATTTCGGGGGTGCCGTGGATAAAGGTCTTCCGGACGGACACCTGGCCCCGGTCCCGCTCAATGGCGATGGCGATGGGCTTTTTGGCATCCTTCAGGTAAGCGTCCATCCACACGCCGAAGGGGATGAAGCCGGGGTCCAGCTCGGGGGTGGCCTTGATGGAATAGTTTACGCCAAGATAATTCATGTTCCATACCTCCATATAGGAAAAAATTATTCTGAAAGGAAATACACGAAGTTTTTGAAAAAGCGGAGATGGGATACCCAAATAATTCAAAATGGTAAACGCATCATCAAAAATCCGCTATTTCAAGGGAATTATACCATAGAAATCCCTGGGAAGCAAGGAAAGCATGGTATGAATTGTATACAAATTAGGAGAAAGAAACTTGTAAGCTTTTAACAAACTTCCGGAATTAGATAGAAATATGAAAAAAATCATAAGAAAGAGGCATTGACTTTGCCGATATGTTTGTTATGATTTATTTGTGTAAAGGAAGCCCACGACTACATCTGACTACATCGTCCCCAGGCCCCCTGACTGTTTTCAAAATCAGAAGCGGCCTCTGGGCGGAAAGGAACATTTTATGGAACCATTTTTGAAGGAAGTACTGTCCCGGTTTCAGCTGGAGGGGACGCCCGTCTCCTGCGAGCGCTACGGCTGCGGGCACATCAATGAAACGTACCTGGTGGTGCAGGACTCCGGCCGCCGGTATATCCTGCAGAAGCTCAGCAACCGGGCCTTCCCGGACATTGCGGGCTTGCAGGAGAACATCGCCGCGGTGACCCGGCATCTGCGGACCAAGACCCGGAACCTCTACGGGGCCCTGACCCTGATCCCCACGGTGGAGGGGGCCACCTGGACCCATATGGGCGAGAACAGCGACTGGCGGGTCTATGACTTCGTAGAGGGGAGCCTGTGCCTCCAGGCCCCGGAGTGCCCCGAGGACTTCTATCAGAGTGCCATCGCCTTCGGCACCTTCCAGCAGCAGCTGTCGGACTTCCCGGCGGAGACCCTCCACGAGACCATCAAGAATTTCCACAACACCCCGGACCGGTACCGCCTGTTCCGGGAGGCCCTGGAGAAGGACACCCTGGGCAGAGCCGCCTCCGTAAAGCCGGAGATCGACTTCGCCCTGGCCCACGAGGAAGTGGGCGGCAAGCTCACCGCCATGCGAAAGGCCGGGGAGCTGCCCCTGCGGGTGACCCACAACGACACCAAGCTCAACAACGTCATGCTGGACGAGAAGACCCGGACTCCCCTGTGCGTCATTGACCTGGATACCACCATGCCGGGCCTCAGCGCCTACGACTTTGGCGACTCCATCCGCTTCGGTGCCGCCACCGCCGCCGAGGACGAGAAGGACCTGGACAAGATGACCATCGACCTGGAGCTGTTCCGGATCTTCACCCGGGGCTTCCTCACCGCCTGCCCGGGGCTTACCGAAACGGAGCGGAAGGCCCTGCCTCTGGGGGCCCTGACCATGACCTTAGAGTGCGGCGTCCGGTTCCTGACGGATTACCTGGACGGGGACCACTACTTCGGCATCCACTACCCGGAGCACAACCTGGACCGGGCCCGGACCCAGTTCAAGCTGGTTTCCGAAATGGAAAAGCATTGGGACGAAATGGCAAAAATCGTGGAAGAAGAAACAAAATAAGGAGTGCGAATTATGGAAAAACCGATTTTGGTGGTTATGGCCGCCGGTATGGGCAGCCGCTACGGCGGACTGAAGCAGATCGATCCCGTGGGCAGCCAGGGAGAGGCCATTCTGGACTACTCTCTGTTTGATGCCCATGAGGCGGGCTTTGAGACCGCGGTGATCATCATCAAGGAAGCCATTAAGAAGGACTTTATGGACACCGTCGGGGCCAGACTGCAAAAGGCCCCCATGGAGATCCGCTATGCCTACCAGGAGCTGGACAAGCTGCCCCAAGGGTACACCGTCCCCGAAGGCCGCACCAAGCCCTGGGGCACCTGCCACGCGGTGGTCTGCGCCCGGGAAGCCATCGGCTCTGCCCCCTTCGCCGTGATCAACGCCGACGACTACTACGGCAAGGCCGCCTTCCGGGAGATTTATAATTACCTCTCCGCCCATGGCGACGACGACAAGTACCGCTACTGCATAGTGGGCTACGAGCTGGGCAAGACCGTTACCGACAACGGTTCCGTGGCCCGTGGCGTGTGCCAGGTGAATAGCGACGGCTACCTGGAAAGCGTTGTTGAGCGGACCAAGATCGAAAAGTGCAAAGACGGCATCCGCTTCACCGAGGACGACGGCAAGACCTGGACCCCCCTGGGGGACAAGACCACCGTCTCCATGAACATGTGGGGCTTCACCCCCAGCTTCGCCGCCGAAAGCCAGGCCCGCTTCCCCGCCTTCCTGGACAAGGCCCTGCAGGAAAACCCCATGAAGGGCGAATACTTCCTGCCCTCCACGGTTTCCGCCCTGCTTGCCGAAGACAAGGCCACCGTTAAAATGCTCTACTCCCCGGACAAATGGTACGGCGTCACCTACGCCGCCGACAAGCCCGTGGTGGTGGAAGCCCTTCGCTCCATGACCGCCCAGGGCCTGTACCCGGACGGCCTGTGGAAATAACGACACAAAAACCGCCCTCCGGGGCGGTTTTTGTGTTGACAGTGAACAGTTGACAGTTATTGGGGCGACATACGTTGTTCATTTGGGTTCGTTCGGTAAAGTATGTAGGGAACGGCCTGTGTGCCGTTCCGCTGCGTGGCAAATACAACCCGTGTGGATAAAACAAAACCACCCCCGACATGTCATTCCGAGCGGAGTGAAACGGAGTCGAGGAATCCACCCAAGTAGCAACAATAACCTACGTAAGGTAAAGCTTGCAACTTGAGTAGATCCCTCCACTCCATTGCATTTCGGTCGGGATGACATGTCGGGAGGTGGTGCCATTCAACCGCACGGGTTGTATTCGAAACGTGGCAGGAAACCCCTTGCCTCTCCCTATGGGAGAGGTGGCCGAGCGCAAGCGAGGACGGAGAGGGTCTACGTTGAGGATTTCAATGGACGTAATCATTTAAAAAAAGCTGCATGGCCCTCTCAGTCTCGGCTGCGCCGAGCCAGCTCTCCCAGAGGGAGAGCCAAGGGTGCTTTTTCGATTTGTTTCTACCTCTGCGCCCGTTGTTCCTACAACGTACAACGCCGTACCGCGCCTCATCCACCGCCTATGGCGGTCCCCCTTCCCCAAAGGGGAAGGTTTTGGCGTTCTATGCCAAACTGACCATCCAGTTTTTCTTTTTGAAGACCGCCAGGGATACTGCCAGTCTGAAAAGCTCTTCGCTGGTCAGCAGGGCGTAGACCCCGACGATGCCCCAATGGAGGACGTAGGCGGCAAACAGGCACAGAGGGATGCCCACCAGCCAGGTGCCCAGGATGTCGATGGTCATGATGAGCTTGGTGTTGCCACCGCTGCGGAGGATGCCGCCGCCTAAAATCATGTTCTGGACCTTAACGGGGGCATAGAGGGCGAAAACCGTCAGAAGCGTTTTGCCCAATTGCTGTACCGGGGGCTCTACCCGGTAGAGGCCTGTGTAGATGCCGGAGAAGGCGATGAGCCCGGCGGATACCGCCGCGGCCCCTATGAGGCCCGCCAGCAGGATTTTCTTGGATTCGCTGTAGGCCCTGTCGTAGTCCTTCTGCCCCAGCCGCTTCCCGATCAGCACCCCCGCCGCGGCGGACAGGCCGCTGAGGGCCCCCACCATGAGGCCCTGGACCGGGCAGGTCAGGGTGTAGGCCGCCAGGCTCCCGCTTCCCAAGTGGCCGTAAACCGCGGACTCCACATTCTGGCCCAGGCTCCACAAAAATTCGCTGACCAGAATGGGCAGGATCATCATCATGTACTCCCTGTGGGTCAGTTTCTCAAAGCGCAGGCTCCAGATGGGCTTTTGGCCTTCCTTTTTTTCCAGCAGCACAAAGCCCAGCAGGATGAAGAGGAAATTTACCACCTGGGAGGCCAGGGTGGCCAGGGCCGCCCCCCGGATGCCCATTTGGGGCAGGCCAAGCTTGCCGAAAATCAGCAGGTAGTTGAGCCCCGTATTCACCGCCACGGCCCCCAGGCTGGCGGCGAAGGGGACGGTTGCCTGCTCCTTGCAGCGCATCCAGGAGGAGAGCAGGGCGCTGAGGGCCATGGGCACATAGGACAGGCCGATCAGGGGGAAATAGGAGGCACCGCTGTGAATGATGTCCAAATCCCGGGTATAAAGCCCCAGAATCCCCTCCGGGAAGCACACTGCCGCCACCAGAAACAGGCCCGACAGCACCATTCCCCAGAGAAGGCTCACATCCAGGCTGCGCCAGGCCTCTTTTTGTTCCCCGGCCCCCAGATACTGGGCAATGAGGATGCCCGCCACGGTGCTGACCGCCCCCAGCATCACGGAGAAGATCAGGGAAAAGTTGCCGCAGAGTCCCACGGCGGCGATGCCCGTCTCCCCCAGCTGGCCGATCATCACCTGGTCGATCATGGAAAAGGAGGATTGCAGCATACTTTGCAGGGTCACAGGCAGGGCGATTTTGCATAAGGATTTCATAAAATCGGACATGATAGGTTCCTCGTACTTTCTCTTATCATCAGCTCCACCGGCAGGGTGATCCGGCCGGGGCAGGGGCGGCCCTGCTTCAGGGCCTCCAGGCAGTCAATGGCGGTCCTGGCCCGAAGGCCGGGGTCCTGGTGGACTGTGGTCAGGGCCGGGCGGCTGCTGCGGCTGGCAAAGGTGTCGTCAAAGCCCACGATTTGAATATCCTGGGGCACCCTCAGGCCCTTTCCTTGGAAAAAGGTCATGAAATCCAGGGCGTAGTAGTCGGAAACCGCGAAAACCGCCGTGATCTGCTGCTCCGCAAGCTCCCGGAACCGCTGCTCATAAAATTCTGCCCGCTGCTGCCGGGTGGCGGGGATCTGCCAGAACAGGGTCTTCCCCGGGGCAAAGGCCCGGCGGAAGCCCTCGATCCGCTCTTTGTCCATGCAGATAAGATTGTCCGCAATGCACAAGGCCTTCCGGTGGCCCAGCCTGCGCAGATAGGCCCCGGCCTGAAAGCCTCCGTCATGGTGGTCAATGACCAGATTCACCATGCCCCCTTGGGGTTCCTTTTCAAAATACCCGTCATAGGCCACAAAGGAAATGTGCATATGGCTGCGGAGGGTTTCATAATCCGTCTCGCAAAAGCCCATTAAAATCAGGCCGTCCATATTCCACATGGAGGCAAAGGCCGGAATTTCCCCAATATTTTCCGTGGTTTTCACCATGAGAAAATATCCCCGCCGGTTGACCTCCCGGCACAGGGCGTTCAACGCCGACATGACAAAGCCGTCCTCCAGCACCCGGCCCTCATACTTGGGATGGTCATGGACCACCACCCCCAGGATCCTCGAGTCGTTTCTGGCCAACAGGATCCCCGCCATATTGGGGATATACCCGGTCCGCTCCAGCTCCTGCTGGACCCGCCTCACCGTCTCCTCCGAAACCTTCCCGGTTTTCCCGTGGATCACATTGGACACTGTGGCCGTACTAAGCCCCAGGCGCTCCGCAATATCCGCAATGCGGACTCTGTCCTGTCCCATGGTCCTCCCGTCCTTTCCGCTGGAATCTATTTCCATAGTACCGCCCCAAGGCGGGTTTTGCAATGGTTAAACGTGTAACCTGTTCTAAAAATACAGGGCCATTCTTGTAAATTTTGACGGGAGCCATACCAGCCAAACGGTGACCCGTTGGACGAAGCGGCTGTAGGGGCGGCAATCTGCCGCCCGCTGCGTTACAATTATAACCCGTGCGGTTGAATGATACCACCCAAAAGCACGGTACAAGAGCTTCCCTCGGGGGAAGCTGGCTCGCCTGGGCGAGCCTGATGAGGGCCGCGGGGCGGCGTGAAATGTTGTAGGAACAGTAGGCGAATCCGTAGAAACGTAACCTCATTGTCATTCCGACCGCAGCGAAGCGGAGTGGAGGAATCCACCACGTTGGAGAAAGAACCATCATAAGATAAAATCTGCAACTTGAATAGATTCCTCGGCTCACATTCGTTCGCTCGGAATGACATGTACGATGGGTTCTACCTCTGCGCCCGCTGTTCCTACAATGTTAAACGCCGTACCGCGCCTCATCCACCGCCTATGGCGGTCCCCCTTCCCCGAAGGGGAAGGTTTTGGTGCAGACCTTCACGCCGTACCGGAAAACCAGAGCCCTGAAAGCACGGAACAAGAGCTTCCCTTGGGGGAAGCTGGCTCGCCCGCAGGCGAGACTGATGAGGGGGCGGGGCAGCGTGAAACACTCTAGAAACAGTAGGCGAATCCGTAGAAACGTTCCCCCATTGTCATTCCGACCACAGCGAAGCGGAGTGGAGGAATCCACCACGTTGGAGGAAGAACCACCACAAGATAAAATCTGCCACTTGGGAAGATTCCTCGACTCGCATTCGCTCCCTCGGAATGACATATCGGTGGGTGGTATCGTTCATCCGCAACGCAGAACGATTTGTGAACTTTATTCCGCAGGATAGAAAGTGGGCGGCCGTAGAGTTTGGATGATGTCCGACCATATACCGCCCCACCCCCGTCCCGAGCGGGTAATTTTTAGAACACCTCCGAGGCAAGGACCCGGCAAATGGCGTTTTCAAAGGCCCGGATGGCCCGGCTGCGGTAGCCCTCCTGGGGGTAGATGAGGGCCAGATTCACATAGCAGCGGCTTTTGCCGATGCTGAGGTGGATCACATCCCGACTTTCCTCAATACAGGAGCGGTAGGTGAAGGCGATGCCTAAACCCCGGCGGGCCAGGGCAGCGGACATAGAGGCGGTTTGGGTGCCGCAAATGAATTTTGGGTGGATACCCAGGTCGTCAAATTGCTTCTGGGCTATGGAGCCCAGCATGGCGGAGCGGCTGGACAGGAGAAAGTCCAGATGGGCGATCTCCGACAGCTCCACCCAGGGCCGGTCCGGTCCGCCGCCGCCCTCCCGGACGTATTCCATAACGGGACTGTCCCGGTTGGCCACCAGCAAAACTTCGTCCTTCATCAGAAATTTTCCCTGATTTTCCCACTGGTCCTCCCGGAAAGCGACCAAGGCCAAATCCAGCTCTCCCGCGGCGA
The DNA here is from genome assembly GCA_934589225.1 of uncultured Oscillospiraceae bacterium. Lineage (GTDB taxonomy): Bacteria > Bacillota > Clostridia > Oscillospirales > Oscillospiraceae > Faecousia. The sequence continues at coordinate 23,886 of CAKTNS010000033.1, read as the reverse complement.
TTTTCCGCTGGAGATAGATGCTGTCGTGCTCATGGAGGACCACGTCCACCGTAGGGGATTCCTGGCGGAACAGGTGCATGGCCTTTGGGAACAGGTAGCTGCCCCGGAAGGTGCTGATACCGAAGTGGATATGGCCCTCCATAGGGGCATCCAGATCCGTCAGCTGCTGGCGGACCTGATGGTATTGCAGCAGCATTTGGCGGGCGTTTTTGAGAAACAGTTCTCCCGCCGCCGTGGTCCGGACGCCGCTGGAGGTCCGGCGGAAGAGCTTCACCCCCAGCTCCGCCTCGTAGCGGCTGACGTACTGGCTCAGGCTGGATTGGGCCAGATACAGCCGGTCCGCCGCCTTACTGATGCTCTGCTCCTCCGCCACCGCCACGATGTATTCCAGTTCCTTCAGTTCCATATTGCACCTCCGGACATCTTGCGCCAATAATAGATTTATTATATAATGACCATGCCGAAAATGCAAGAATACAAGGAGGCAGAAACGGATGGAGCAGCTATCTTTAGACGGCATCATCGATATGCACATGCACAGCGGCCCGGATCTTCGGCCCCGGCGGTACGATGATCTGACCCTGTGCAGTACAGCAGCGGAGGCTGGCGCCAGCGCCATTGTTCTGAAATCCCACCTGGGAGACACTTCGGCCCGGGCCTATCTGGCAAATCGGTTCTGTCAGGAAACATATCCGGGAAGTTCCTTTCAAGCGGTGGGCTCCATTACCCTGAACCGGGGTGTTGGGGGCCTGAATCCCGAGGCAGTTTCCAATGCGCTGACGCTGGGTGCCCGGGTGGTGTGGCTGCCCACCGCTTCTGCCGAAAACCACCTGAAACGGGTGGGAAAGCCCATAGACAAAGCAGTCAGAGTAATAGGAAACGGAAGAATCCTTCCGGCCCTCGGAGAAGTCATGGAGCTTATCCGCCAACATGATGCCGTCTTAGCAACCGGCCATCTGTCCGGCGAGGAAATCCAAATCGTTGTAAAAGCCGCCCGGGAAATGGGGCTGAGAAAGATTGTGGTCACGCACCCGGAATGGTGGCTGGTTGGCCTTTCCCTGGAGGAACAATGCCAGCTGGTGCGCACTTATGATGTGGTGCTGGAGCGGTGCTTTGCCCAGAACAAGGGGGTAGGCCCGGGCCATGGTTACCTGAGCAATCTGCCGGGCAATCTGGAAGCCATTCGAACCATTGGCAGCCAGAACATCCTAATCAGCACCGATGGCGGACAGGCGGAAAATCTCCCCTGGCCGGAAATGGAGCGGGAATACTTAGGCTACCTGCTGAGCCACGGCGTATCGCAGGAGCAGCTGTGGTATATGAGCAGGACGCTTCCACGCAGCTTGCTGGGGCTGTAGTTTTTGAAATTTCTCCCAATGCCGAGAACTGTGCAAGATGTACAGTTCCCGGCATTGCTTTTGTGCAACATGCAGCATGATATCGGTTAAACCGATATCCACTATATCGGATTGTTCGTTGCGAAATACAGGAAACCTTTATAGAATATGGGTGTTGTCAGGGAATCATGTGGGATTAAAAATGATTTCCAGATTTTTCTGCATGGAGATATCCCAAAATGCGATATGTCCTATGCGGAAGGAAGGAGGTATTCCCCCGCGTCCCCAATACCCACAAACCGAAAGAAATAGAAAATTAGGAGGTTTCCATTCATGGTTGCATTTATCGGCTTTGTCATGATCGTAGCAATCGTTGTATTGCTGCTCAAGGGCAAAATGTCCCCCATCGTGGTTTTGACCCTGGTTCCCGCCCTTGCGGCTCTGCTGCTGGGCTTCACCCCCGTTCAGATTGCCGACTTCATTAAGGACGGCGTAAAGACGACCACTACCAACGGCATCCTGTTTATCTTCTCCGTTATCTACTTCGGCGTTATGTCCGACACCGGCATGTTCGATGTCATCGTGAAGAAGCTGGTGAAGCTGGCCGGTGACAACGTTATCGCTGTTACCGTGTCTACCGCCATCATCGCCACCATCGCTCACCTGGACGGCACCACCGCCACCACCGTTCTGATCACCATCCCCGCTCTGTACCCCGTGTACAAGAAGATGAAGATCGACCCCAAGATTCTGCTGTGCATCACCGGCGCCTGCATGGGCGTTATGAACCTGCTGCCCTGGGGCGGCCCTGTGGCCCGTGCCGCTACGGTCATTGAGATGGATGCCAACGAGCTGTGGCACATCCTGATTCCCGTGCAGGTTATGGGTCTGGTTGCCAACATCGGCGTAGGCGTTCTGCTGGGCATGTACGCCAAGAAGCACGGTGCCGGTCAGGGCAAGGGCGAAGAGATTGCTCTGGACGAGAAGGCTGCGGAAGAAGAGGCCGCTCTGCGCCGTCCCAAGCTGCTGATTGTCAACCTGCTGCTGACCATTGCTCTGCTGGCTGTTCTGTCCTCCGGCATCGTCACCAGCTATGTTGCCTTTATGATTGCCCTTGCTCTGGCTCTGGCCATCAACTACCCCGACCTGAAGCTGCAGGACAAGCTCATTAAGAAGCACGCTCCCGCTGCCCTGATTATCTCCGCTACCCTGTTCGCCGCCGGTGCCATGGTCGGTATCTTCAACGGTACCGAAATGCTCACCGCTATGGCCAACGTCATCATCGGCATCATCCCCGGCTTCCTGGGCAAGTACCTGCACATCATCTTCGGCATCCTGGCACTGCCTCTGGGCCTGTGCATCGGCACCGACGCCTACTTCTACGGCATTATGCCCCTGGTTATCGAAGTGGGCACCACCTACGGCATCGCTCCTTTGAGCACCGCAGTTACCATGATCATCGGCAAGAACCTGGCTCTGATGGTCTCTCCCTTGGTTCCCGCCACCTTCCTGGCTATCGGCCTGACCAACACCGAGCTGAAGGATCACATGAAGTTCAGCATTCCCATCTACTGGGCAGTCAGCGTTATCATGGTCATCATTGCTGTGATTATCGGCGTTGTCCCTGTCTGATAAAATAAACGCACCAACTACTCGAATAGGAGGAATTTTATTATGATTCGTCTCTATGAAACCGGCGTATACCTGGTAAATGGCACCGATGTGGTCACCGATCCCGCCGAGGTGGCCGCCAAGACCGGCAAGGCCTCCGCGAAGGAAGAGGCCCAGAAGGGCACCATGGCCTACGGCATCCTGAAAGCCCACAACCACAGCGGGGATATGGAGAACCTGAAGCTGAAGTTTGACTCCATGACCTCCCATGACATCACCTATGTGGGCATCATCCAGACCGCCCGGGCCTCCGGCATGACCGCGTTTCCTTTGCCCTATGTGCTGACCAACTGCCACAATTCCCTCTGCGCCGTAGGAGGCACCATCAATGAGGACGACCACAAGTTTGCCCTCTCCGCTGCCCACAAATACGGCGGCATCTATGTGCCCACCAACATGGCGAATATCCACTCCTATAACCGGGAGACCATGTCCGGCTGCGGCCGGATGATCCTGGGCTCCGACTCCCACACCCGCTACGGCGCTCTGGGCACCATGGCCATCGGTGAAGGCGGCGGCGAGCTGGCCAAGCAGCTGGTAGGCCGGACCTACGACTTTGCCCGGCCCGGTGTCATCGCCATTTATCTGACGGGCAGCCCCAGGCCCGGTGTGGGCCCCCATGACGTGGCCCTGAGCATCTGCGGCGCTGTTTACAAAAACGGCTATGTGAAGAACAAGGTCATGGAGTTTGTTGGCCCCGGCATTGCGAACCTCCCCATAGAGTACCGGAACGCCATTGATGTCATGACCACCGAGACCACCTGCTGGTCCTCCATCTGGGTCACCGACGAGAAGACGAAGAATTACTTCACGATCCACGGCAGACCCGAGGCTTACAAGGAAATGCGCCCCGCCGACGTGGCCTACTACGACGGCTGCGTGTACATTGACCTTTCTACCGTCGAGTCCACCATTGCCATGCCCATGCACCCCAGCAATACCTACACCATCCATGAGCTCCAGGAGAACGCCGAAGACATCCTGCACCTGATTCAGGACAATGCCAACAAGCAGATCAAGGGCGCCAGGATGGACATCGTCTCCAAGCTCCACGACGGGGCCGTCTGGGTGGAGCAGGGAGAGATCGCCGGCTGCGCCGGCGGCACCTTTGACAACATCTGCGCCGCCGCGGATATTTTAAGAGGCCGCAGCTGCGGAAACGGGGCCTTCTCCCTGAGCATTTACCCCGGCTCCATGCCCGCTCTTGCGGAGCTGATGCGCAATGGCCGGGCCCATGACCTGATTTCCGCCGGTGCCATCCTCCGGGAATGCTTCTGCGGTCCCTGCTTCGGCGCGGGAGACACCCCCGCCAACGGCGAGTTCTCCATCCGGCATACCACCCGGAACTTCCCCAACCGGGAAGGCTCCAAGCCCGGCGAGGGCCAGATGAGTGCCGTTGCTCTGATGGACGCCCGCTCCATCGCCGCCACCGCCGCCAACGGCGGCAGACTCACCGCTGCCACCGACCTGGATGTGGAGTACACCTCCCCCGAGTATCACTATGACGGCGGCATCTATGAGAAGCGGGTCTACAACGGCTGGACCAAGCCCGAACCCGACCACGAGCTGAAATTCGGCCCCAATATCAAGGACTGGCCCGAAATGCCCGCCCTGACCGAGGACTTGCTGGTGAAGGTCTGCTCCTATATCACCGACCCCGTCACCACCACTGACGAGCTGATCCCCTCCGGCGAGACCTCTTCCTACCGCTCCAACCCCGAGCGCCTGTCTGAATTTGCCCTGTCCCGCCGGGATCCCCAGTACGTTTCCCGCAGCAAGGAAATGCGGCAGATGGAGCGGGACCGCCGGGCAGGAAAGGGCCTGACAGAGGAAGTGCAGGCCGTCTACGCCGCCCTGCGAAAGGCCGGCCTGACCGTAGCCCCCGAGAACACCGACCTGGGCTCCACGATTTTTGCCAACATGCCCGGCGACGGCTCCGCCCGGGAGCAGGCCGCCTCCTGCCAGCGTGTCATGGGCGCTTCCGCCAACTTCGCCAAGGCCTACGCCACCAAGCGCTATCGCTCCAACTGCATCAACTGGGGCATGACACCCTTTCTGGTGGAGAACCCCGAGGTGTTCGACCTGGGCGATTACATCTTTGTTCCTAACGTCCGCGCCCATGTTCTGGCAAATGACGCTTCCTTTGATGCTTACGCTGTAAAGCCCGACGGTACCGTCACCAAGTTCGCCGTCTCCACCGGCTATCTGACCGAGCCCGAACGCCAGATCATCGCCGACGGCTGCCTCATCAACTACTACCGCGGCCATTAATAAGCTCGTTCCCATTCCTTTCTACCCCCCGGCAGCCCCACGAAGACTGTCGGGGGGCATTATTCAAAAACCCCGGAGATTTCCTCCGGGGCATCTGCGTTCAGGGCCTTTTCGTTATTTTGGGACCGCCGTGGGTATCGGCTTCGATTTGGGCTTGTCGATTCCGGTCAGCAGCGCGTTCATGGCATCGCAGCTTTTGCCGACAAAATACAGGGAAAGGATCGTGCCGATCCCGACCTTGCCTCCCAGCAGATAGCCGACGATCATGGCGACACCGTAAAAGCTCCAGGTACAGTATCTATAGGGGAGCCGGAAGGCTTTATGGACCCATCTCATGACGCCGTCCGTAGGGGAAGCGCCTATTTGGAGAAACAGGTAAAAGCCGATGGATGCCCCCATGGCAGCGGAGGAAACGGCGGAAATCGCCACCCGGACCCAGTAGGAAAGATCCTGCGGAATGCATTTATGAATACAAAACAGGGCCAGATCCATAAAGGTGCCCAGGGTGAAGATGGAAATGACCGTGGCGATCCGAATGTCATCCCGGTTCAACAGGAATACGAACAGGAAAAAGCACCCATTCAAAATCGTTGCCGCCGTTCCTTCTGAGATAGAACAGAACCGGGCCAGGCCGCCAATCAGCACAGTGATGGGGTCCGCTCCCACATTCATGGTGTGCATCAGTCCCATGGCAAAACCGATCACCAAATTCGCCGCCAGTGTCATCAGGATTTTCAGGAACACAGGGCGATCCTTCAGGGATATTCGCATAAAGGGTCCATACCTCCTGCCGTGTTACTTTTGAGCCTGAATGACGCCGCTGACCACATCGGTCTGGAGGGGGCTGCATCTGCTGGCGATCCGGGGCGCTCTGCGCTCCATAGCAGCCAGGGCATACTCCACATCCTCTTCGACCTCCTCGGGGGTATGGCAGCCAATACATACCATATCCTGCTGCCGAATGGTATTGAGTACAAAATTCAGCCCCACAAAGGGTGTGGTACGTCCTGCCGCGCAGGGCTTGATGGTCAGAACGGGCTTTTTGGCGTTTTGAATGATTTTTGCGATGCTTTCGATTTCTACCTGCATCAGGAATCCCATGCAGTTGTAGATTTGGATATAGGTTTCTACGTCGTAGTTATTCTTATCCGTATACTGAATGACCTCAGGCATATGAGAAGAGAGCCCGGGGATCAGCCCGGCATCCCGGATCATGGACAGATAATCCGGCAAACGGTCCAGCGTCTGGGTGTTCTTATTCACAAGCTGTTCCGTGCAAGAATGAAGGGGCAGACAGAAGGTCGCCCCTCTCTCGGCGCAGCGCTTGATCGCCAGCTCCGCCTCATGACGTGCCATGGGCGTGTTTTCCATGTTCAGGATGGGCTCATCCATAATGATCATTTTCTTGCCGGTACGGTCCTCGGCGAGCTTGACCGCCTTTTCCAGGCCCTTGTCTTCTCCGAAAAGGCCCAAGACCGTATCAATGTCGTGCTTCAAAAAAGCGGTAAATATTCCGGTGGCGTGCTCAATGTTTTTATTCGCCTCGGCGATCATATGGTCGCTGGCAGGTCCGCGGTGGCTGTAGCCTGTGATCCAATTGCAGCCAATGATCATTTTGGAAACGGATACGCCGCCAACATTGGTTCTGGGAAACCCTGTCATATTGTTCACTCCTATTGTTCTTGGATGTCGCCAAGCAGGATAACCGCGCAATGCGGTCATCCTGCTTGATCTTTATCTACCGGTCAATCGAACAGGACCGCACCCTTCATGTAGCCGTCCTTCTTATCAACAGCTCTCTGGAAGAGGTTTTCCATGGCGTCCATATCCTTATAGTAGGCGGTATGGGTCATGAGCTTCTGGGGCTCGTAGATCCCCCGCTTTACCAGCTCGTAGGTTCTCGGGATCATCTCACGGTAGTGGGCATTGCTCATGGGGGAGAGGTTCAGCACCGTCAGGCCGCCCAGGTGCCACTTGGTCCCGTCAAAGGTCACAGGGCCGCGGTGGAAGCTGCCGATGGTCAGTTTGCCTGCCTCCTTGGTCATGGAGTCTGCCAGCAGGAAGCCGGATTCGCTGGCACCAAAGTCGATGCAGACATCCGCGCCGCCTTTGGCCTTGATCTCCTCGATCACCCGCTTGCCCTCTTCGCTCTCCGGGTCCAGCACCTCCGCGGGGCCATAGGCCTTCGCCATTTCGCGGCGGTCCTGACGGAGCTCAAAGACGGTGACCCGACCGGCGGGCGTGGAACGCATGATGCCCATCAGCGTCAGAAGTCCCATATAGCCCGCGCCAACCAGGACCACATGGTCGCCGGGAACGATGGCGGTTTTGTGCAGCAGGTTTACAACGCAGCAGGTCGGTTCGATGACCGCGCCGGCCCAATCTTCGGTATCATCGGGCAGCTTTACCAGGCAGTCTTCCGGAACGGTGAAATACTCACACATCATTTCGTTTCCGCCGGCCGCGCAGAACACCTTGTCGCCGGGCTTGAAGGCGGTGACGCCTTCACCGACTTCCTCAACGATGCCGACACCTTCGTGTCCGATCACATAGGGATAGGGACCGGGGGCATTCACGCCACGGTACAGCCAGGAATCCCAGCAGCACACGCCGCAGGACTTGGCCTTGACCCGAACCATTCCGTGGGATACCTCCGGAACATCGTAGTCCATGAGGGCCAGCTTCATATAATCTTCGACAAATACACCTTTCGCTTTCATGACGTTACCTCCAAATGATTTTAATAAACCGCTTTTTAACAGGGCGGTATGATCCGTGTTACTTCTGCTTTGCGGCCAGTCTGGCGCGGATGATGTCAAACAGAACGGCTACGACAATGATGAAGCCCAGGGCCACCTTCTGCCAATAGGCACTGACCTTCAGCAGATTCAGGCCGTTGTTTACAAAGCCCCATGCCAGAGCACCGGCAAGCGTGTTCATCATGCTGCCCTTGAATGTTCCGCCGATGTATACAGCGGCCAAAGCCTGCAAAGACAGGTCACCACCGGAGCTGGGCTGACCGGAGGACATCCGTGCTGCCTGAACAATGCCTGCGCAGGCGGCGCAGAAACCGCAGATGGTGAAGATCAGGACCTTTGTACGCTGGACATTCAGACCGGAAAGCTTTGCGGCTTCCGGATTCTCGCCGACGCTGATGACGCTTCGTCCAAAGGCGGTGTACTTGAGCACAAAGGCACCTACCGCAAAGAACAGCAGCATGATGATAACGGGAACCGGAACGACACCCCACAGGTATCCCCGGCCAAGGAACAGGAAGTCCTCAGGCAGGCCGGTAATGGGCATACTCTTGGTAACGATCAGCAGCGCACCCTGGATCACATACTGAATGCCCAAGCTGCCGATAAAGGCGGGGATCTTCAGATATGTAACGATGCAGCCGGTAAGGGTTCCGACAACGCATCCGATGGCTACAGCGATCAGGATCGCGACAGGAGTGGGAAGCCCCAGCTGTGTGACCATCAGTGCCGCGTTACAGCCCGCAAAGGTGGATGCCATACCGGTACTCAGGTCGATTTCGCCGCCCAGTACAACAAAGGAGGCACCCAGGGCCACCAGGGATACAACGCAGGTCTGTCTCAAAACATTGATCAGATTATCCCAGGTCAGGAAGGTATCTGTTGTCAGAGAAAGAATGATGCCGACAACGAGGATCAAGAGCCATGCGCCCATGTTGCTAATAACACTGACAGAGCGGTTTAATACGCCCAATCTCTCAGGATTTTTGGTTTTCACTTTATCTTCCTCCTACCGCGTACTCTGTGATCAGATGCTGAGAGAAGTTCTCTCTCTGAACCTCTCCGGAGATCACACCTTCATGCATAACAAGAATTCTGTCACTGATACCCATGATCTCTTCCAAATCGGAGGAGACAACGATGATCACATTTCCCTTGGTTGCCAATTCATTGATGATCTCATAGATCTCACGCTTGGCGCCAACGTCGATGCCTCTTGTGGGCTCATCAAAAATAATGATCCTGGGATCGTTCATCAGCCATTTGGAAAGAACGACCTTTTGCTGATTGCCGCCGCTCAGATACATGACTTTCTGCCTGGGGGAGGGCGTCGCGATCCGCAGAGCCTGAATGTATTTCTCCGCGAACTGGCGTTCCCGTTTGAAATCAAAGCAGAAATTCATCCGCAGGATCCGCTTGTAGGCAACCAACGAATTGTTTACCTGAACGGACTGATTCAGCAGCAGGCCTTCTTCTTTTCTGTTTTCCGTTACAAAGCCAATTCCGTTGGCGATGGCGTCAACCGGAGATTTGATTTCAACCTCCTTGCCGTCAATGAAAATCTTTCCGCCGGATTTTTTTTCTACTCCGAAAATCAGACGCATTGTTTCCGTCCGTCCGGCACCTACCAGGCCGGCAAAGCCCAGTATTTCTCCGGCCCTGGCCTGGAAGGACACGCCCTTCACATACTTATGACCGTCGCTCAGATTTTCGACCCGGAGGACCTCTTCACCGATGGTTGCGGTGTGGGCCGGATATTGCTGGTTCAGCTCCCGGCCAATCATCATGGCGATCATTTCCGATTTGGTGATGTCTTTGATGTTGCGTGTTCCGATGTAGCAGCCGTCCCGCAAAACCGAGACACGGTCGCAGATCGTAAAGACCTCATCGAGTCTGTGGGTGATAAATACCACCGCGATCCCCCGGGCCTTCAGCGCCTCAATGATCCGGAAGAGCACCTCTGTCTCTCTTGTTGTCAAGGAGGAGGTGGGCTCGTCCATAATGACCACCTTCGCATCGATGCTTACAGCCTTGATGATCTCTACCAGCTGCTGCTGCGCAAGGCTGAGGCTGCTCAGCCCGGCACTTGCGTCCAAATCAATATCAAAGCTGTCAAACAGTGCCTGGACGTCGGCAAACATCTGCTTCCACTGAATGACCCCTGCTTTTTGGGGGTATCTCCCTAAGAAAATATTTTCCGCTACAGTAACGCGCTTGATCAGGTTCAGCTCCTGATAGATGATCGCGATGCCAAGCATTTGGGAATGCTTCGGGTTCAGTATCTCGACCCGTTCACCATTAATGTAAATATTTCCACTGTCGCGTTTGTAAGCACCGGAAAGTATTTTCATAAGGGTGGATTTACCAGCACCGTTCTCGCCCATCAAGGCATGAACTTCGCCCTTTTGCAACGAAAAATCAACATCCGAAAGAGCCTTTACACCGGGGAAACTCTTGTTTATTTTTTCTAACCGCAACACTTCTTGTGTTTGGCTCATTGTACTGGTCTCCTTTCTGTGTCCGTACCCGGTGATCCGGCGGAAGTCTGGGGCTCCCGCGGATCACCAGGCACGGCCTTCGTTGATCAATTCTTGCCTAGTGCCAGAATTTCTTCACCGGTAAACTGACCCTCCGCACAGTAAATACCGGCGGGCGTCTCCTGGATCTGGTCGAAGGTCTCCCCTGCCAGCCACTTGTCGATGTTGGCGGCAATGAGCTTGGCCTGGCCCTTGGGGTCCTGGGTAATAGACGCGATGTAGTTCTGGCCCTTATCCACAGCCTGGATCTCCTCATCCTCGCCGTCCAGGCCGATCACCAACACGTTGGTACGGTTGGCGCCGATGGTTGCGTCGTAGGCACCCAAAGAATCCTGGGCACTGGCCCCGTAGATGAGCTCCAGCTCCGGCAGCGCGGTCAGCGCGTCCTCGGCCATGGTCATTGCGGTTTCCCGCTTGCCGCCGTCATAGGTGTTCAGCAGGTGGACGTCAATGCCGTTCTTGGAAAGGCCGTCCACAAAGCCCGTATACCGTTTTACCATCTGCTCGGACTGAGAGGAGATCGCAACCATGTTCAGGCTGGTTTTGCCCTGCTTGTTCAGCTCATTGGCATACCAAATGCCGCCGACCATTCCGGCATTGTAGTTGTCGGTACCGGTGGTCAGGGTGATGGCCTTTTCGCTGCCGGCGGGGATCACCATGTTGTCCATTACGAATACGGGAATGCCCTTTTTCTCGCACTGGCTCATAATGTCGGTCATGGCATCGATCCACCAGGTGGCGAAAACAAGAACATCAATATCGTTGTTGATCATATCCTGCAGACCGTTGAGCTGTGTGGTCGCGTCCAGGTTGCCGTCAACAAAGGACAGTTCCCAATTCCGTTCCTTTGCCTCGCTTTCGATCTGCTCGTACATACGGGCATAGAAGGGGAAGGACATGGACGGAAGACTGAAACCGACCTTCAGAGCCTTGGTCCCATCGGCGGTCACGGCGGAGGAGGATTCCTGGGATGCACTCGGCTTGGCACCGCAAGCGACCAGAGCACTTGCCATCAGAATGGCCAGAAACAAGCAAATAATCTTTTGAAATTTCATTTCTTTCTCCTTTTTCATGCTATCCTTGGGGATAGATCGTCTGTTGGCCTTTGATTCGTACGGTCAGAAATTAACGCCGCCCACAAGCAGGACATTGGCATAAGAAGAGGTTTCGCCGGTACGGATCACGCACTTTGCGGATGCGACTCTCCGTTTCAGTTCCTCGTGGGGGATCTTTTCAACCGGCATTTCCCCTAGAATGCTGCACATATCTGCCAGGATTTTCGGGTTTTTATCGTCAATTTCTTTGGCAACCACAATGGACTCGACAACGAGCTCCTCCGCAACCGTGCGTAAAACATCCAAAAAGCTCGGGATACCGGCAGTTACGGAAATGTCGATCACTTTGACGCCTTTGGGGATGGGCAGGCCGCAGTCCGCGATGCACAGGTATTCCGTGTGCCCCAGTGCGGCGACCTCCGCCGTGATTTCAGGATTTAAAATCCGGTCTTTTTTCACAGTCATTCCTCCTAAGCCAGCAGTAAGCCTTGGGGGTCAATATCCCAGGACGTCGTGGATATACTGTCTGGAGCGCTTGGCGGAATCGTAATTGTTGACCCGGTTGAAGTCCAGCTCCACACACAGAACGCCGTCGTAGCCGTGCTTCTGCAGAACCTTCTGTACTGCCGGGAAGTCAACGATGCCGTAGCCCAGGGCACGGAACCGTCTGGGGGGATACTCCGGATAGGAATCGGGATCGCCGTTGATGTCCTTCATATGGATGTATTTTACAACGCCCATTCTCAGGTACTTGTCAAACAGCTTCGCCGGATTCATGCCGCACAAGGTGGTATGCGCGGTATCCAGGCAGAGGTTGAGATAGTCTCTGTTGGTGTGCTCCAGCAGCAGATCGATCTGGTTTTCGGTTTCAATGTAGGTGCCCCAATGGGGGTGCAGATACAGGCCTACGCCGGCATCCGCGCAGAGCTTGCCAACGATGTTGCACTTTTCGGCAAGGGCAATGATCTCCTCGGAGGTGACCACCTGGCCGGGGGCCTTGCGAGGCGGCTCGATGTTCATCATCCGGATGTCCATCTTGTTCATGAAGGTCAGACATCTCTTAAAGACCTCCAGATCACTCTCAAAGTCATGTGTAAAATAGCAGTAGAGATTGACGAACTCAATTTCATACTTCTTCAGCAGCGCCTTCAGCTCGTCAACATCGTCCCGGTAGATGCCTTCAACAACGTTGAAGTCTTCCAGGTACTTGTAGCCACAGTCGTGCAGATCTCGCAGAGACTGCTCGAAATCTCTCTTGGGTCTCTGGCTCATGGGCTCCCAGTTGTTGTGCTCGTCCTGCAGCCAAGTCCATGCGGTGTAAGCGATTTTCATTGTAGTTCCTCCAAACCATGTTATTTTATTTTCTGTACAGCGGTGTTCAGCCTCGCCGCACAAGATTCAGGATATAGGGTCAGCGGGTGTTTATCAGCTTGTCCGCCTCTTCTCTAGTGGGGATGGAAGTCTGCGCGCCTTTTCTTGTGGTGGATATGGAGGCGGCGGCGTTTCCGAGATCAATGGCCTCGCTGAGGGTTTTGCCTTCGGCCAGTCCCACAACGACTCCGGCGTTAAAGGTATCTCCTGCCGCGGTGGTGTCCACCGGCACCGCAGGGAAGGTCGGATACAGCTTTTTTCCCTCTTCGTTATAAAGCAGCGCACCCTTGGCCCCCAGGGTCACGATCACATTCTTGACTCCGCGGCGCAGCAGCTCTTCGGCGGCCGATTCAATTTGGGGAATGGTTTTGGTCGGCATGCCGGTCAGCTTTTCCAGCTCTGTTTCGTTGGGTGTGATGAAGTCAAGCCCTCGCAGTACAGCCTCCGGTATATGGTCGGGGGCGGGAGCCGGATTCAGAAACACCAGCTTTCCAGCCTGCTTGCAATGATCGATCAGCCGGTAAACGTCTTCCTGGGGCGTTTCGAGCTGGGTCACAAGGATGTCCGCATCATCTATCAAGGCCTGATGCTGCCGGAAGTAGGCTTCGTTGCACAGCTTGTTGGCCCCCGGGACGATCATGATGCTGTTTTCCCCTTCGTCATTGACGGAGATGACAGCCGTTCCTGTCGGTTCTGTATCGGAGCGGAGAAAATGGCGCACATCTACATTGGCCGCTGTCAGGCTCCGGGACAGCTGTTCGCCGGAGTCATCTTCTCCCACCGCACTCAGAAAAACACAACTGCCGCCCAGCTTTCCCACGGCGCAGGCCTGATTGGCGCCTTTCCCGCCGGGGATCTTCTTCATGCTTTTTGTCGTGACGGTTTCTCCTTTTTGGGGCATCTCCCGGACCCGAAGGACCAGGTCCATATTTGAACTTCCTACAACAAGTATATTCTTCACAGTATTCCCCTCTCTTTGGTTGATTTTCTGGTAACGATCTTGGCATCGATAACGATGTTTTCCTTCACCGGTTCCCCGTCAATCATTTGCAGCAGCATGTCTGTGGCCCGACGGCCCATTTCTACCGTGGGCTGCTGCACCGTTGACAGAGGCGGGTCAAAATATCGGGAGAACATAATGTTGTCAAATCCAATAAGCTCCACATCCTCCGGGATCTTTATGGAAAATTCCCGGAAGGCGTTGATCGCGCCCAACGCCATCAAATCGTTTCCTGCCAGAACGGCATTGTAACGGCGGCCGCTCCGCTCCAGCTCTACAATGGCATTGTAGCCGCTCTCGACGGTGTAATCCCCGTATTTGATCAGAGCAGGGTCCTGCTTGCAGCCGTACTGCCGCAGCGCCAGCTTGTAGCCGTTCATACGCTCTTGGGAGGTGGACATGTCCAGAGGGCCGCTGAGGTACGCGATCTGATCAGAGCCGTTTTTGATCAGCATTTCACAGCATTGGAAGGAAGCCATTTCATTGTTTGAATATACGCCATACCAATTCTTTTTGCCCATCAGCTTTCTGTCCAGCAGAACCATGGGAATGCCGTATTTCTCCGGCAGCAGATGCTCCGCCCTTGCCCGATAAACCGATGTGACCAGAATGATGCCGTCCACCTTTTTGGAGACCAGATTCTTAATGACGTTCGCCTCGTTTTGCTCAGAGAACTCCGTGTTGGAAATGGTGGTCGTATAGCCCTTATCCCGCGCCCGGCTTTCTATGGCCTTGGCAATGTCCGCAAAGAAAGGGTTTGCAATATCCGGAACCACGGTGGCAATGGTGCAGGACTTCATATTTCTGGCGGACAGCGTGGAACGGTCGGTGCTGTAATTTGTCTTTTTGATGATTTCCCACACCCGTTCCCGGGTCTCACTGCCCACGCCGTCAGGCACGTCATTGAGGACCCGTGATACTGTTGCTTTGGATACACCGGCAAGCTTTGCGATTTCTTCTAACGTAACTCTCATAGGCAACCCCTTCTCTTTACACCAGCATTTTATTAGAGAAACAATGTTTCGTAAAGTGGTCATCTGTACAAAACAATGCGCTGCGGTATGTGCAATAAGCACAAAAACAAGTGAAAACACACGGCATCAAAAGGTGATATGCACAATTTTATTAAGCGTTAAACACTCCAGGGCCATAGATTTACGAAACCATTTCCTACAGTTAAGCTGTCTGCGAATGCTGTTACGTTGCTTGTTTCGCAGTTGTTTCGCAAGGAAGAGCGAATCGTTACGTTTGACCGAAAACGCAAAAAGACACCTGGCCTAGATATAAAAACGCCCCGGAGTGCAATCGTTCTCCGGGGGCGTTTTGCATATTTGTAGTCTGCAGCGGTGGTGTGATTGATTCTGCGGGGAAACACCGGGTTAAAATTCAGGGCCCCGCCGGGGGGAGCGGCAACCTGCTGGAAAAAACGCCTGTCATGCAGGCCTTGAGCGCAAACGGAGTGGAGGGATCTTCCCAAGTAGCAAGAATAGCCTGCGTAAGGTAAAACTTGCAACTTGGGAAGAACCCTCCACTTTATTTTATTTCGGTTGGGATGACATGTCGGTGGGTGGTACCATTCAACCACACAGGTTGTATCCGGAACGTTGCTTGGCGATGAATCATCGCCGCTACATTGGGTGTACCGTATATTGGGCAATACCATTCAACCGCACAGGTTATATTCGGAACGTGGCGGGCGACAAGATTGCCGCCCCTACATGCACGTCGGTATGTAATTCCATTCATCCGCACAGGTTATATTTGCAACGCCCCCGGAACGGCACATAGGCCGTTCCCTACGGTTTCGCTGGTGGGTGTATTTTTGAACCGACATATTCCAAAAGGGATACGTCCGTCCCCAATAACTGTCAACTGTAAACTGTCAACTGTCAACTCATCCCAATTGTCAATTTTAAAAAAGCTTCCCGTCCGGGAAGCTTTTTGTCGTCTTAATAATGCACCACGTTGCCGGCTTTTTGGATTTTTTCCACCACCGGGGCGGCCTGGGGGCTGGTGAAATAGGCGTAGGTGGTGGGGGGCACCAGGGTTTTTAGGGTTGGCCAGTCGCCCTGCTGCAGGGCCAGGCGGACGGTGGAGGCGCTGATGGGGGCATCCTGGGAGCGGAGGCGGGGGATGATGTGGCAGGCGATGCCGGCTTTGGGCAGCTCCCGGGCCATGATCTCGTTATACAGGCCCGTGACCTGGCTGGTGGGCTCCTCTCCGACGTAGCGGGCGGTGACGTTCAGGGACTGGGCGATTTTGGTGAAGATTGCGAGGTCCAGCTTGGCGTGGCCCTCAATGACCGCAGTCTCGTCCTTCAGGAAGTAGCTGGGGAAAGTTGCGTTGCTGATGATATAGGGGCCGGAATCGTGGAGCACCACATTGGGGATGTGGGCCGTCCCCGCCTGGACCAGCTCCTTCCGGACGGCAAAGGGCACCAAGGATGCATCCTCGCTGAGGACAAAGACATGAAGGGTGTCGCAGCCCTTGGCGGCGGTCTCCACCAGGTATTGGTGGCCCAGGGTGAAGGGGTTGGCGTTCATCACCAGGGCGGCAGAGCGTCCCGGGGTCTTGGTCCCCTCCAGGTTCTTTAAATACGTCCCAAAGCCCGTTCTCCGGTTCTCCATAAAGACCAGCTTCCCTTCCACCCGGGCGATTTCATAAAAGCCCAGGCTTTCGAAAAACTTGGCGGAGGCGGTTTTGGTATACAAAAACAGATGGGAATTGCCCCGGGCCAGCTGCACTTCCATCAGGTGGGTGATGATCTCGTTCAGCAGCCCCTCGCCCTGGTGCCCGGCGCTGACGGCAAAGCAGCGCAGGGTGGGGCCAAAGCAGCTGCCGGTGGCAATGACCCGGTTCTCTTCGTCCCGCATGGCGCAGATATAGTCCAGATTGCCATCCCTAGTGATGCCCTCCTGGGTCAGCAGGGCATCGATCTGGGCAAGGCTCCGCTTGTCCCCGGGGTAGATGCGGGAGACCGTATACTCACTCATGGCCGTCCTCCTTTAAAAAATGCAGAAAATACACCAGAGCCAGCAGGTCCGCCGTGCCCCCGGGGGAGAGATTTTTCTGGACGAACAGCCGGTCTAAGTTTTCCAGGGTCTCCCGGCTGGGGTAGGGCTCTTCTGCCAGAATGCCTTGCAGTAGGTCCATAATTTCCCGGGTGGTCTCCATGCCGCCCCGGTGGATCATGTTGGTGTCCACGGTTTGGGCCAGCATGGAAAGCAGGGCGGCGCAGCCCCCCTCATTCCAAGTTTTCCCCGCCGCCAGAGCCGCCTCCAGGGTTGGAAGACCAATATTTTTTACCGCCGGGAACCCGGCCTCCGCCTGTCCCCGGACGCCGGTGATGCCATAGCGCACATAGAGCTTCTGGCCGGTGGTTTTGGCGGTTTCCGGGGTCAGACCGGCAAAGTCTTCTGCCGTCAACCCCTCCGTCATGGCGGCGCATTCCGAGAGCACCAGGTCCGTGTCCTTCCACTGCTGCTTTTCCAGCCGCCCCAGAGCGCCGCAGAGGATGCCCATGGAGAAAATGGCCCCCTTGTGGGCGTTCACCCCGCCGGTGGCCCGGAGCATGGCCCCCTCCGCCAGCTTTCCCGGCAGCCGCAGCCGCCGGAAGGTCTCCCGGGGGCTGCCCCCCTGACGGCCCAGCAGGACGCATTGGGCAAAATAGGGATGCAGGGCCGCGGCGCTGCGCTGGAAGGTGAAAAAGTCCATATCCCGGTGGCTGCCGGAATTTTCCCGGTCCACAAGGCCGGGCTTGGGGGTGCAGGCCACCTCATATAGAAGGGCTTGACAGGCAAGCCGGGAGGCAAGAGTGCTGTCTGCCTCGTCTGCCGCAGAGCCCAGGATGGCGGTGGTTTTTTCTTGCAGCTCCGCCACGCTGTGGCGGCGGCTCCGGGCGCAGGCCGCGGCCATTTCCCCGCACAGAAGGCAGCGGCGGCCGGGAAGCCCCAGCTCCTGCCGCTCCACCTTGCTGCCGTCGGGCCGCAGAACGTCCATATCAAACAGCCGCCCCAGAGGGGCCCGGTCCTCCAGCTCCGTGGTGACGACCTTTACATCCAAAGGGGGCGCTTCCACCAGCAGGATGCACTCGCAGCCGGTCTTCTCCCGGACCTCCTCAAAATGGGAGACCCGCCAGCCCGCCACCGCCAGCTGCCCCAGAAGCAGCTCCTTCCCCAGGTCATACCCCCGGGTGATCAGGGGGCTGTTTTTCACCGGCCCCGCGATATTCATGGTAAAGCAGACCAGGGTCTGCCCCTTGCCCAGCAGCTCCCGCTGCCTCCAGGCCCGGCTCTCCCGGGCCTCCAGCATTTCCATCAGCGTTACTTCCAAGGTCCTTCCTCCTGCCGCTCCCGGGGGATTATCGGTGGTCGCCCATGAAGAACAGGGCCAGGGTGCCGGGGCCGGAGTGGGAGCCGATGACGGCGCCTACGTAGTTGATGTAGACTTCTTTCACGCCGTAGTTCTGCTTCAGAAGGCCGGACAGATACTCCGCGTCTTCCAGGCAGTCGCCGTGGGAGATGAACATGACGGAGTTGTCATAGCCCCGGCCCAGCTCTCCCGCCTTCTGGGCCATGGCCTGGATGGAGGCCTTCCGGCCCCGGGCCTTGCCCACGCTGATGAGGTGCCCTTCGTCGTCCATGTGCAGCACGGGCTTGATGGAGAGCATGGTGCCCATCACGGCGGTGGCGGCATTGATGCGGCCGCCGCGCTTCAGATACATGAGGTCGTCCACGGTGAACCAGTGGCACAGGTGGAGCCGATTCTCTTCCAGCCACCGGGCCAGTTCCTCAATAGAGAGCCCCTCCTGCCGCTTCCGGCAGGCATACCAGGCCAGAAGTCCTTGACCCAGGGAGGCACTGAGGCTGTCCACCACCAGGATGGTCCGCTCCGGGTAGGCTTCCCGCAGGTCCGTGGCGGCGATGACAGCAGACTGGTAGCTGGTGGAAAGACCGGAAGAAAAGGACAGCACCAGCACATCCTCCCCGGCCTGGAGAAACGGTTCCATAGCACTGGCCCACTGCTCCGGGTTGGCGGCGGCAGTGGTGGCCACCTCCCCTGCCCGGAGACCGGCGTACAGGTCCCGGAGGCTGTCGTCATTTTTATCCGGGTAGCTCTCCCCCCGGAAATTCACCATAAGGGGCACGGCCGCCAGGCCCAGCTCCTTGTATTTTTCCTTGGTAAAATCACAGCAGGAATCTGTGAGAATTTGGTAAGACAAGGGTATCACTCCATTCGTTCTATGGTAGACGGAATATTATTTTTTCTTTTTCTGGAATGCGGCAAAAAACAGGCAGGCCCACAAAAACATGGAAACCGCCCAGTTCCCCAGGGCCATCATGGGGGCGGAGACCACCGTCAGCAGCCCATGGAGAAAATTCCCCAGGGCCCGGGAGCCCGTGGCAAAGAGGATGTTCAGCACCAGCAGCGCCAGGGTCAGGCCCAGGCTGGTGAGGCTCACGGTTCTGAGAATGCCCAGGGTCTTGCAGTCCCCGGACTTCCTGGCACGAACCAGCAGCACCGCCGGGGGCAGGAAAAAGCCCAGGGACAGGAGCTTCAGTAAAACCTCCACAGCCCCCTCCTTTTCCGGGAGAAAGCCCAGGGCGGCGCAGACCGCAAAGGCAGCGGCCCACAGGGTATACAGCATATTCTTCTTCATAAGCCCTCCTTCTGTTGGTCATTTTACCCCATCGGGGGCAAAAACACAAGAGGAAAAAAGGCTGGACAGGCCCACGGGTTTCTGATATAATAAATCCGCTATAACCCGGGGAAACTGAGGGATGGTCCCCGAAAAGGAGCGGTTATTATGAAGTGTCCCTTTTGCGGCGACCAGGAGAGCAAGGTCATCGATTCCCGCCGGTCCGAAGACGGCCTGAGCATCCGCCGCCGGAGAGAGTGCTGCCGCTGCGGCCACCGGTTCAACACCTATGAGATCGTGGAAAGTCAGCCCATCCTGGTGGTGAAGCGCAACGGGTCCCGGCAGAATTTTGATAAGAATAAAATCGTCAACAGCATGATCCGCGCCTTCGATAAGCGCCGGGCCGACATTGTGGAGCTGGAGCGCATCGCCGCGGAGATCGAGCAGACCATTCAGGCCTCCTTAGAGCGGGAGGTCACCACCGAGCGGCTGGGAGAAATGGTCATGGAGCGGCTGAAGCCCGTAGACGAGGTGGCCTATATCCGCTTTGCCTCCATCTATCACCAGTTTCAGGACGCCAACAGCTTCATGCGGGAGATCAGCAAATACCTGGAGGAAAAATAATGCTTACAGCCACTGCGGCCACGGAAGCGGCCCTGGATTTTGAGGCCATCAAAAAAACCTTCGAAGACTTTGATCTGGCCAAGCTGCTTCCCCAAATCGATTCGATTTTTGATAAAATAACGGTGCTTTGCAGAGTCTGCGTCATGATCGGCCCGATTCTGCTGCTGATTCTGGGCCTGTGCTATCTGCTGCTGGCCCCCAAGGAGGCCAACTTCTACTTTGGCTACCGCTGCTACTACGGCATGGGCTCCGTCCACGCCTGGCGCTTCACCCAGCGCATCGCGGGCATGGTCTTAGGCGGCCTGGGCCTGGTGCTCACCGTCATCATGGCCATCCTCAGCCTGGGCTTCGGCTCCATGGAGGTGGAGGCCCTGCTGTGGCGGACCGTCTGGTGCCTGGTCTGGCAGGCCGTCCTGACCCTTTTAGCCACCCTGGCCATCAATAGCCTTGCCATGTTCTGGTTCAACCGCAAGGGCGAGCTGCGCAGACACCCTAAAAAAGAAAAATAAACATTCCTAAAAAAGGACGTACCAAAAAACGGTACGTCCTTTTTTTACCCCTTTTGGGGGTGTCAGTTAATATACTGGTCCTCCCGGGAGAGTTTTTTGATCTTGCGGGAGGTAATGACAAAGAGGAGGACCACAAAAATCAGGAACAGCCACTCCGAGCCCTCCGTATCCGAGGAGGCAATATAGTCGTAGATGCCGTGGACGGTCATGGGGATCATTACCGCCAGGCGACGGCAGGTTTTGCTTTCCCGGGGGTAGCCGTAGTTTTCATACCGCTTGGCCATGCCGTAGTAGGCCCCCATGATGACGCCGAAGCAGGCGTGGCCGGGGACGGCGGTGAGGGCCCGGACCATGGCGGTGCCCAGGCCGTACATGGCCACATACCCGATGTTTTCCCACAAGGCAAAGCCTAAGGACACGCTGACCGCGTAGACCACCCCGTCAAACTGGCAGTTAAAGGCCGGGGAGCGCCAGGTCCGGCGCTTCAGCACCAGGTACTTAAAGCCCTCTTCCGAAAGACCCACCACGATAAAATACATGATGACCCGGTAGATCACGCTATCCTCCGGCCACAGGCCCTCCAGCAGGGCCTCTCCCAGCTCCTCGGTAAACACCGCCAGAGAGGTGGCGATGATGCCCCGGAACACCAGGCCCAGCAGCAGGCCCCAGGGTTCTTTATCCAGCTTGTCCGCCCGGTTTACCTGGATCAGCAGAAAAATGGCGGGGATCACCGCGGCGGCGATCAGAATGGGGTCGGCATCGTAAAAGAGCATGTTACGCCTCCAGTTTCTCCCGGATCTCGGCAGCGATCTGGCAGTCTGCCTCATAGGGGCAGGCGCCAAAATTGCAGTCTACATCATAGTCCTCTTTGTTTTCCATTTCCAGCAGCACCCGGCGGCTCTGGTCCTGGCAGCGGCAATAGCCGGAAAGAAAGTATTCCATATCAAACCTCCACCATGCAGAAGCCGTGGGGTCCCAGAATCAGCTGGTCCCGGGTGGCCAATTTCAGATACATGCCCATGCAGACCTTCCCAGGAGTCACCGTCCAGGCGTCTCCGGAGCGGTTCACATAAATCCTGCATTTCCGGGTCTTCCACTGGCGCTCATAGGCCAGGTGCTTGTCTCCGGCCTCCAGGAAGCGGATGTCTCCCCGGCGGAGCTCCGGGTGGATCTTGCGGAGCCGGCCCAGGCTGCGGAAGAAGGCCAGCAGCTCCTGGTCCTCCCGGCCCCAGGGGTAGGTCCGGCGGTTGAAGGGGTCTTTGTAGCCCTCCATCAGGGCCTCGTCCCCGTAGTACAGACTGGGGCTGCCCGGCAGGGTGTATTGCAGGAAGGCCGCCATGTGCAGCCGGTCCAGGGCCACCTCCATCTGGTTGCGGCTGAGGCGGCGGGCGGCCTTTTCCTCCCGGCTGCCGTCGAAGTCGTCCACCAGGGCGGTTAAAATCCGGGGGGTGTCGTGGGTGCCCAGCAGGTTCATATTGCAGGCCACCACCTGGGGCGGATAGTTTTCCACAATGGTCATCACCGTATCCCGCAGCTTGCCGCCGCTGTCCCGGCCCCGCATAAAGTCCAGAATGGCGGTGCGGAAGGGGTAGTTCATGACGCTGTCCAGCTCCCCGTCAGTAAAATACCGGCGGCGGCGGTCATAGGCCACCTTGTTGGAGGCATCCTCCCACACTTCGCCCAGAAGCAACGCGTCGGGTTTCAGCTCCCGGATGCGCTGGCGCAGCAGGGCGATAAATTCATCGGGCAGCTCGTCCGCCACGTCCAGCCGGAAGCCGTCGGCACCCAGCCGGAGCCAGTGGGCCACCACGCTGTCCTCATCCCTTACGATATAGTCCAGGAATCGGTCATCCATTTTGTTCACCGTGGGCAGGGTGTCAAAGCCCCACCAGGCGTTGTAGCGGTCGGGCCAGTGGTAGAAGGTGTACCAGCTGTAGTAGGGGGAATCCTGACGGCAGTAGGCCCCGTTGCCGCCGAAGGCCCGGTACCTGTCAAAATAGAGGCTGTTGGAGCCTGTATGGGAGTAGACCCCGTCTAAGATCACCCGGATGTCCCGGGCGTGGGCCTCCCGGCACAGCTCGGCAAAGTCCTCCTCGGTACCCAGCATGGGGTCCGGGGTTTTGTAGTCGCCGGTGTCGTAGCGGTGGGAGGAAAAGCTTTTGCTGATGGGATTCAAATACAAAATGGTGGTGCCCAGGGAGGCGATATAGTCCAGCTTTTCGATGATGCCCCGGAAGTTGCCGCCGTAGAAGTCGTTGTTCTGGATGATGCCGTTTTCATCCGGCCGCCAGTTGACCTCTTCGTTCCAGTCGTCATGGACAGAGTAGGGCCCCAGTTTTCCGGTGCAGTCGCACCAGCCCGCCCGGGCGAACCGGTCCGGGAAGACCTGGTAAATGAGGGCACCTTTGGCCCACTCCGGGGTGTAGAAGTCCCCGGGGATGCAGCTGAGCTGCCAATAGGTCCCCTCTTCCATGCTGGCATCGTCCCCCTCTTTCAGCAGCCGGAAGCTGCCGTTGGGGTCGGTGATGCAAAAATAATAAAAATACAGTCCCCGGTTCTCCAGCCGGAAGGTCCCCCGCCAATACTCATAGGGCCCCACGGTTTTCTCGTAGGCCATGGGCACCCGGCTCCTTTCCTGACCGTCCTGGTCACACAGAACGATGTGGGCCTCCCGGGTCAATACCGCCGCCGGAATATGCACCCGCAGAGCGCATTCCTCCCCGGGTTTCACGCACCCAAAAGGGCGCTTGTGCTGCGGCAGCTTGCTGTCGAACAGGATTCTCATATGGTTTTGTCTCCTTGTGATTTGTTTAATTGACAGTGGACAGTTGACAGTTATTGGAGCGACCAACGTTGTTCGTTCCTTTCCATGCGGTAAAGTATGTAGGGAACGGCCTGTGTGCCGTTCCGGGGGCGTTGCAATTATAACCCGTGCGGATGAACGGTGCCACTCACCGACGTGCATGTAGGGGCGGCAATCTGCCGCCCGCCACGTTTCGATACCAGAACCGTACCGACAAAACGGTATACATCGGACGGGCCTGTAGGGGCGGCAACCTTGTCAAGAGAAACATGGGTAACACATAGGGAAGACACATGGGTTACAGTCTGCGGATG
>CAKTNS010000032.1 GCA_934589225.1 uncultured Oscillospiraceae bacterium | reverse complement strand
TGTTACCTATGTCTCTTCTCTACCTGTTACCTATGTTACTACTCTATACATACTAGCCGCCCGCCACGTTCCGAATATAACCTGTGCGGACAAAACGGAACCACCCACCGACATGTCATCCCGACCGTAGTGAAACGGAGTGGAGGGATCTACTCAAGTAGCAAGCTTTACCCTACGCAGGCTATTTTTGCAACTTGGGAAGATTCCTCCACTCCGCTGACGCTCAAGGCCTGAATGACAATGGTGGAACGTTTCTACGGATTCGCTTACTGTTTCTAGAGTGTTTCACGCTGCCCCGCGGCCCTCATCAGGCTCGCCCAGGCGAGCCAGCTTCCCCCGAGGGAAGCTCTTGTACCGTGCTTTTGGGGCTCTGGTTTTCCGGTACGGCGTTCTGCATTGCAGGAACAATAGGCGCAGAGGTACCACGCCTGTAGGGGCGGCAATCTGCCGCCCGCCACGTTCCGAATATAACCTGTGTGGATGAATGGTATCACGCAAGACCTTCCCCTTCGGGGAAGGGGGACCGCCGTAGGCGGTGGATGAGACGCGGTACGGCGTTTAACATTGTAGGAACAACGGGCGCAGAGGTACCGCGCCTGTAGGGGCGGCTATTAGCCGCCCGCCACGTTTCGAATATAACCTATGCGGACAAAACGGAACCACCCACCGACATGTCATCCCGACCGTAGTGAAACGGAGTGGAGGGATCTACTCAAGTAGCAAGCTTTACCCTACGCAGGCTATTTTTGCAACTTGGGAAGATTCCTCCACTCCGCTGACGCTGCGGTCGGAATGACAATGGTGGAACGTTTCTACGGATTCGCCTACTGTTTCTAGAGTGTTTCACGCTGCCCCGCGGCCCTCATCAGGCTCGCCCAGGCGAGCCAGCTTCCCCCAAGGGAAGCTCTTGTACCGTGCTTTTGGGTGGTATCATTCAACCGCACAGGTTGTATTTGCAACGTGGCGGGCGGCAGATTGCCGCCCCTACGGACACACCGGAGGGTAATACCATGTCAACCACACGGGTTGTTTTTGCGACGTTTCCGGAACGGCACACAGGCCGTTCCCTACGGTTTCGCTGATGGGCTTATTTTTTCAACCAGCCTGGTTCAAAAACGTCCGTTTTTTGCCCTCTGCGGACAAACCGGAACCACCCTCCAAAACGCAGAATTGTCAATTGTCCATTGTCAATTGTCAATTTGGAAATAACTGTCAACTAATACCCGGCGGGGCATAAAAAAACCGGCGGGACTTTGGGAAGTCCCGCCGTTGGGTTACGTTCTGGCTTTATTGAGCTTATCCGCCTTGTGAAACAGGATGTAGCCGATGGTGAAGAGGATCACCAGGGCGCCGACGGCGATGCTTTCGTTTTGCAGCTCCTGGCCGAAGATGTGGACGGTGGTGCCGGCGGTGAGCTGGCTGATGATGGCGATGAGGGTGGTGCCCAGGAAGGCGGCGCCCTTGCCGCAGATGTCCATGAGGCCAAAGTATTCGCCGCTGCGCTCCGGGGGGATGATCTTGCCCAGGTAGGACCGGCTCAGGGCCTGGATGCCGCCCTGGAACATGCCCACCAGCACGGCCAAAAGCCAGAACTGCCACTGGGATTTGAGGAAGACGGCGAAGAGGGTGATGCCGGTGTAGGCGATGATGCACATCTTAATGAGCTTTCCGGTATCCGCCACGGCGGAGAGCCGGCCAAAAAGAATAGCGCAGGGGAAAGCCACGATCTGGGTCACCAGCAGGGCCAGCAGCAGCCCGGTGCTGTCCAGGCCCAGAGCGGTGCCGTAGGCGGTGGCCATGTCGATGATGGTATAAACGCCGTCAATGAAGAAGAAGAAGGAGATCAGGTACAGGAAAATGTGCTTTTGGTGGCTGGCCTCCCGGAAGGTCCGGCCCAGCTGCCGGAAGGTATCCCGGATGGGGCTTTCTCCCCGGCTGACGCAGGCCTTCTGGTGGTAGGATTTAAGCAACGGCAGGGTGCAGCCAAACCACCACAGGGCCACCAGGATGAAGGACAGGGACATGGCGGTGGTCATGGAAAGGCCCAGATTGCCCCCGAAGAGCACCAGCACCAGGCACAGCACGAAGGGAATGACGGAGCCGATGTAGCCGTAGGCATAGCCCATGGAGGAGACGTTGTCCATCCGCTCTTCCCCGGTGATCTCCGGCAGCATGGCATCGTAAAACACCTGGCTGGAGGAGTAGCCCACCTTGGCCAAGACGTAAATCACCAGGAAGGACAGCCAGCTCCAGGCGGCGCTGAGGCCCACGCAGCCCAGGACACCGGCCAGCATGGAAATCAGAAACAGCTTCTTTTTAAACCCGCTCTGATCCGCCAGGGTGCCGCAGATGGGGCCGATGAAGGCGACCAACAGCGTGGCGATGGAACCGGCGTAGCCCCAGAAGGCCAGATACTGGCTTTCGTTGAGCCCGGCGGAGGTGGCCAGGTAGTTAAAATAAATGGGGAACAGGGTGGATACCAGCAGAACAAAGGCGGAATTGCCTACATCGTAGAGTATCCAGCTTTTTTCCAGGGGGGTCAGGCGGAATTTCGTGTTCATGGATTTCGTCCTTTCCTATTTCCGGAGCTTCTGACGCAGAGGGCTTCCACCGCGCCAAAGGCTTCCTTAATCAAAATTGGCTTCGAAGCCCTCTTCCAGGGGCTGCTTGTTTTCGATCCTGTGGGCCAGTGCCTGGGCCATGGCGGGGAAAGCGGCCCGGGCCGCCTGGTAGCACTCCAGCAGAGGCTCATCCAGGTAGGCATATTTGGGGTCAGGGCCGGTGGACATCAGGAAGGCCCGGCCCCGGCGGCCACCCAGGCCTAGCAGGGTCTTGGCAAATTTCCGGTTCCGGGAGGCGGCCACCCGGTAAACCAGGGACATATTCCGCAGGCCCCAGCCAAAGGCGGCAGGGCTCAGGTCCGGGTAGAGGCTGGCGGCCGTGGCCCGGCCTCCCCGGGTCAGGGCCAGAGAGCCGGAGACGGGCTGCCGGTGCAGCGGGAGCAAACCGTCCTTTTGCAGCAGGAACCGGTCAAATTCCGTTTCCAGGGCCATGTGGTCCAGGTCGGAATTTTCCGTCATGGTGTCGATCAGGGGGTGGCAGTGCTTGTCCAGGCAGTAGTGGCACAGAACCCCAAAGAGATAGGCCAGCGCCCCCTCCGAAGGGGCCTTTTCGTAGCGCTGGACGGCGGCCTCAAAAAAATCCTTTCCCGTCATGGCGTGGCACCGGAGGCCCAGACGCTCCACGGGATCGGCGGAAATGAGGGGATTATGGAAAAACAGGGGGTCAGGCCCCTGGAGCCCTACCAGGTAGAGCTGATCCAGGGCCTTGGAAAGACCCCGGTACTTGGGGGGAAGATCGGCAATGGACTCCCGGCCAAAACGCAGATGGGCGTAGGCAGAGGGCATAGAAGGGTCACCTCACAAAAAAGTTAGCGTAAGTATATTGTAGCGCAATTTCCCGGGAAACACCAGCCCTTTTTTTGTAAAATGGGACTTACGGCCCGTTTACACATCCCTCGTTGCAATGGAGCACCGGATGTGTTATAATGAAAAAACGAGATTTTTTCCCGGTTCCCGGGAAATGGCAAAGAAAACGGAAGGGAATGTCGGAAGTTATGACAACCGAAAAAATTTATTACACAGACAGCCATCTGTCCGAATTTGAGGCCCGGTGCTGCGGCTGCACCCCGGTAGAGGGGGGCTTTGAGGTGGTGCTGGACCGGACGGCCTTTTACCCCCTGGGGGGCGGTCAGGCCGCGGACACGGGCACACTGAATGCCCTCCGGGTGCTGGACACCCGGGAGCGGGGGGAGGAGATCATCCACCTGTGCGACGGCCCCCTGGAGGTTGGAGCCTTGGTGGAAGGTAAAATCGACTACGAGGCCCGGTTTATAAGGATGCAGCAGCACTCGGGAGAGCACATCGTCTCCGGCATCCTCCACCGGCGCTACGGCTGCCACAACACGGGCTTTCACATGAACGATACGGGCATCGTCATCGACTTTGACGCGGTGATCCCCCAGGAGCTGCTGCCGGAAATCGAGGCAGAGGCCAATGCGGCCATCTGGCGGAACATCCCCTTAAAAATCTACACTCCCTCCCCCGAGGAGCTGGAAACGCTCACCTACCGGACCAAACGGGCCCTGCCCTGGCCCGTGCGGATCGTGGAGGTGCCGGGGTATGACATCTGCGCCTGCTGCGGCACCCACGTCACGGCCACGGGAGAAATCGGCCTCATCAAGCTGATGACCGCCGTCCCCTGCCGGGGAGGCAGCCGCATCGAAATGGCGGCGGGGGTGGCGGCTTTCCGCCTTGTAAACCAGGTCTTCGAGCAGAACCGGCAGATCTCCCACCTGTTCTCCGCCCAGATCACCCAGACCGCCCAGACCGCCCAGCAGATTCTGGAGACCCTGAACGGCTGGAAAATGCGAGCCGGGGCCCTGGAGCGGCAACTCTTTGCCCTGGAGGCCGCCGCTATGGAGGGCCTGGGGAACTGCTTCTTCTTTGCCCGGGACCTGACCCCGGACAGCCTGCGCCAGCTGACGGACCTGGCCGCCTCCAAAACCGGCGGCATCACCGCGGGCTTCTCCCTGACCCCGGAGGGCACCGGCTACTGCCTGGCCCTCCCCGGCGGCGACCTGCGAGGCCTCAACAAAGACCTGACCGCCACTCTTAACGGCCGCGGCGGCGGCAAACCCAACTTCCAGCAGGGCAAGCTCTCCGGAGGCAAGGAGGCCATCGAAGCCTTCTTCCTGGAAAAGGGTTTCCGGGAAATGCAGCTGTAAGGAACGCAAGGGCCTGGGGACGGGCAAAAGCGCAAAATACCGGTGTATCGTTCGAATCGCGATACACCGGTTTTTTGGAGCAAGCGCTGTGGGCGGAACCTGTTTTGCGGGGATCAGCCCAGATGCTTTTCTCTGGCCATGGCCAGAAGGGTGTCCCGGATGCGCTGGAAGCGGAGCCGGGCGTCTTCGTCGCTGCTGAAGCAGGCGGTGACGATGCGGATATGGCCCTTGCCCTGGTCTCCGTAGGGGCTGCCCTGGTTTACCATGATCCGGGCATCCCGCATCAGCCGCCCCGCCACTTCTTCGTCGGTGCCAAGGGCGGAAATGTCCAGCCAGGAGAGAATGCCGCTTTCGCTCATTTTCATGGAAACACCGGGAATATCTCCAAAATACGCATAGGCAAGCCGTCTGCGCCGCTCCAGACGGATGTAATTCTCCTGGAGGCAGGTTTGATCCCGGATGGCCGCCTCGGCACCGATGGAGGACAGGGTGCAGGGGGCGCCCAGAACGTTCACCGCGCCGCCGTAGAGCACATCCATGATCTTGTCGTCGGCAATGATATAGCCGATCCGGAAGCCGGAAAGGCCGATGCCCTTGGAGATGGAGCAAACCGTCAACGTGCGCTCCCACATGCCGGGGAGTGTTGCCGGATGGACAAATTCGATACCGTCATAGATATGATCCTGAAAGGCCTGGTCGCACACCAGGATCAGGTCATGCTCAACAATGAACCGGCAAAGCTCTTCCAGCGCCTCCCGGCGAAAGACCGTGGTCGTGGGGTTGTTGGGATGGGTGAGCAGCACCATTTTTGTTTTGCTTGTCAACCGCTTCTGAAACTCCCGGACGCTGGGCTGGTAATTGTCCTGGGCAAACAACGGGACCTTGACCGCCCGGGCGCCCAGCAGCTGGGGGTTTAAAAAGTTTGACGGATAGCTGGGGTCTGGCACCAGGACCTCATCCCCCTCATTCAGAAACGGCATCATGGCATACAGCAGGCCGCTGTCGGAGCCGGGGGTGACGATCACATTTCTGTTTGGGTCAAGGGGCAGCCCGGTGCGGCGGCGCATGTCCTCGGCAATGGCCTCCCGCAGCTCCGGTTTCCCGATGGGCAGCGTATAGTGAGAGGTCAGGCCGCTGTCCAGGGCCCGGCGCATGGCCTGCTTCACGGATTCCGGCACGGAAGGGTCTGGATAAAAGGGGTCTGCCCAGGCCATTACATCGCCGCCGGCGGCCTGAAACCGGGCGGCGCCGTCTCCTACATCCGCCTTGGCGACCTTCAGAAAGAGTCCGCCCTGCAGGGAGCGGAACCGGTCGTTCATTTTCTTTTGAATATCCATCACTCGACTACCGCAACGCACTCGACCTCTACCAGAACATTCTTGGGCAGAGTCCGGACCGCCACACAGCTGCGGGCGGGCTTTCCGGTAAAGTACTGGGCGTAAACCTCGTTAAACGGGGCAAAATCCTGCATGTCCGCCAGGAAACAGGTGGTTTTCACAACCTTGTCCATGCCGGAACCGGCCTCCTGGAGGACGGCGCTGAGGTTTTTCAGGACCTGATGGGCCTGGTCGGCAATGGAGCTGCCGACGATGGCGCCGGTTTTGGCATCCAGAGGGATCTGACCGGAGGTATATACCATGCCGTTGTGGACCATTGCCTGGCAATAGGGGCCGATGGCGGCGGGGGCATTGCTTGTGGAAATTGGATTCATAAAAAATACCTCATTTCTTTTCTTACCGGGAAAACGATCACCGGGTAAGAATGTTTTTATTGATCCGCGCACATGCGGAGAAGTTCTTTTACAAAATCATACAGGCGGGTCATGCTGGCAATATCCATCCATTCTGATGGGGTGTGCATATCGCCGTAGCGGGGGCCCGTGGCGATCATGTCCAGCTCCGGGATCGCCTGCTTGAATACGCCGCATTCCAGCCCCGCGTGGATGCCCTGAAGCTGGGGCGGATGGCCATAAACCGTCTCAAAGGCCCGTGCGGCCTGCTCGCAAAGGGGACTCCGGGCAGCGGGGCTCCATCCCGGGTAGACTCCGGTGAAGCTGCATTCGGCGCCAAAGCACTGTGCCAGCAGTCGGATGTTTTCCATCAGCTGCTCCTTTCGGAAGTCCGAGGAGGAACGCAGAGACAGACTGATTTGTAAGGACCTGTCCAAGCGGACAGCGGCCAGATTTGCGGAAGCCTCCGGAAGCTGCGGAAACTGCCTACTGTGGCTGTAAACGCCGTTGGGCAGCAGACGCAGCAGGGAAACCAGGGCCTTGCCGTCCGGCGCTTTCAGCACGCTGCCGCCGGCTGCGGGCGTGATCCGGATCTGCAAATGGGGGTCTGTGAAGTGCCAGGCTTCCCGGATCTTTTGGGCCAGCGGCTCCAGTATCGGGCGGGGATCTGTGTCGAGGGCAAAGAAGGCCTCCGCCGAAACGGGAATGGCGTTGTCCTTATCGCCTCCGGTCACGGTGCCGATCCGGCCCCGGTGCTCCAGAACGGCATCCAGCACAATGCCGCACAGGACCAGGGCGTTGGCACCCTCACGGCCGATATTGCCTCCGGAATGCCCGCCTTCCAGCCCCGAAATTTCCAGCTGCCACATCGGCGCTTCGGTCTTCTCCCAGGTCAGGGGCCGTGTCAGCGCTGCCCGGCAGCCGCCGGCGCAGGAGGTCACGAAAATCCCCTCCGGCCCGGCGTCCAGATTCAGCATCCGTCTGGCCTTCAGCCGGGAGGTATCCAGCGCCATGGCTCCGGAAAGCCCGGTCTCCTCCTGAACAGTGAAAACGCATTCCAGGGGCGGATGGGTCAGAGCCGGGTCTGTCAGCAGGCACAGCATGATGGCCACGGCAATGCCGTCATCTCCCCCCAGAGTGGTGCCCTTTGCCCGCAGAATGCCGTTTTCCTCCGTAAGCGCTATGGGATCTGTGATAAAATCGTGGGTCACCCCGGGAGCCGCCGCGCCGACCATATCCAGATGCCCCTGAAGCATGAAGGGCGGGGCATCTTCATGACCCGGAGAACCGGCCTTTGTAACGATCAGGTTGTCCATCCGGTCCCGATATACCTGGCATCCTGCCGCTTCCGCAACGCGCTGCACAAAGTCCGCCGCGGCTTTTTCATGACCAGAGATCCGGGGAATGGCCGAGAGCTGGCGAAAAAAGCTTAAAGGGGTAGGATCATCACGCATCATCATGTTCTCCTTATTCAGCCGAAAGAGCGGCCACCGAAAGCCGGTGGCCGCCTCCCGGGCATTACGCAGTTTCTTAGTTTACATAAGCCCACTTGTAGTCGCAGCGCAGGCCAATGCCCTGACGGACGATGCCGCCCACATTGTCCTTGGATACCCAGCTGCGGGTCTGGAAGAAGGTGGGGGCGATGGCCGCGTCGTCCTGCACCAGGATCTTTTCGGCATCCTGCAGGAGCTTCAGTCTCTCGTCGCCGGTAGAGTTCTTGGCCTCTTCCATCACGCGATCAAACTCGGCATCGGCGTAGCCGCAGTCGTTGTAGGGGCTGTTGGATTCAAACAGTTCCAGGAAGCTCTGGGCGTCATTGTAGTCGGCACCCCAGCCTTCCTTGCCGATGGTGTAGTTGTTGGAGTTGTAGGCTTCCTTCCGCAGGGCATAACGCATGGAGCGGACCTCCAGATCGATGCCCAGATTGTTCTTCCAGTACTCCTGAAGGACCTGGGCGGTCTTGAGGTTCAGGTCGCCTTCGCCGATCACCAGGCTCAGACCGTTGTTGAACTCCTCAAAGGTGGCACCCACCTCTTCCAGGCCCTTGGCCAGCAGGTCCTTGGCCTCCTGAAGGGCGTCGGGGTTGGTTCCGACGTCATAGTACAGGTCGCCGTAGGCCTGGCGGAAGCCGGTGCCGTTGGGGCCGTGGATGGAATCGGGGATGTAGGCGTAGGCAGGCGTAGAGCCGGTACGCAGGAAGCTGTTGATGTAGGTCACACGGTCCAGAGACATGCTGAAGGCCCGGCGAATGTTCTCGTTGGCGAAGAAGCGGTTGTTGAAATTGAACTTGATGTACTCGGTAACAGGCTCGGTGATGCTTACAAAGCCCGGGGCGCTGCGGTAGTTGTCCAGGAACTCGGGCTGAACAAACATCACATCCAGCTCGTCGGTCTCATACAGGTTGATGATGGTATTGGTATCCATGACGAAATTATACTGAATACCCGCAAGCTTCACGGAATCGGCATCCCAGTACTTGTCGTTCTTTACAAAGGTCATGGAAACATCCGGAATCCACTCGGTGCAGATGAAGGGCCCGTTGAAGACCATGTGGTCCGTATCCAGGTACATTTCAGAACCGCAATCCTCCACATAGTTTACCGGCAGGGCGCCGTACTGGGGGATCACCAGCATCTCCAGGAAATAGTCGGTAGGTGCGGTCAGCGTGACCTCCAGGGTCTTGTCGTCCAGGGCCTTTACACCGACCTGGGTGAAGTCCGTGAGCTCGCCGGTGTTGTAGGCCTCGGCATTCTCGATCACATAGAGCATGTAGGAATACTGAGAGGCGGTTGCGGGGTTCAGCACCTTTTCCCAGGCGTATACGAACTGATCGGCGGTGATGGGGCTGCCGTCAGACCAGGTGGCATCCCGCAGGGTGAAGGTGTAGACCTTGCCGTCCTCGGAGATGTCCCACTTTTCGGCCAGGCCGGAGCCGGGCAGAATCTGTCCCTCGGCGTTCTGGCGGACCAGGCCCTCGTACATGCAGCCCAGCAGCTCATTTCCCTCGGTGGTGGAGGAAGTCAGGGGACTTAAGTCAGCGGGGGCGCCCGCCATGCTTACCCGCAGGATCTTGCCGCTGTCGGCGGTTCCGTCTGTCTGGGCGGCGGTTTCACCGGAGGCTGCGGTGCCGGAGGTGGTTTCACCGGAGGTCGTTCCGGTTCCGCCGCAGGCCACCAGCATGGCGGCGACCAGCAGACACACGAGCAAACAATTCAGTTTCTTTTTCATAATGGGTCTTCCTTTCTTTTTTGGGAGCCTTTGAATCGGTTGGCCGGGGCCGGAGAGCGGCACTTTTCGGAGCGTTCCTTCCCGGCTCTTGCCGATTTCATCAGAGGACTTCCCTGGTGTTTGCTTTTACAAAATCCTCAATCTCCCCAGGGGTTTTGAGAATCTCTGACGATAGGATCTGGCAGCCGTCCGCGGTGATCAGGGCGTCATCCTCAATACGGATGCCCAAGCCCTGGTCACGGAGATAGATGCCGGGTTCCATGGTGATGACCATCCCCGGTTCCAGAAGATCCCGGTCGCCCACATCGTGGGTGTCCAGGCCCAGGTAATGGCATACGCCGTGGGGCAGCAGCCGGTTCATATCCGACCGCTCATGGGTCAGGCCGTCCTGAACGCAGTACTCAAACAGCTTGTCCCGGGCGATTTCCAGGGTTTCCTCAATGGGAAGCCCCGGACGAAGGGCATCGGCAATGGCTTTCTGAGAAGCCAGCACCGCCTCATAGTAGTAGCGCTGTCTGGAATCGAAGCTGCCGCTTACCGGGAAGGTGCGGCTGATGTCCGCGCTGTAATAGCCGTATTCCGCACCCACATCCAGCAGCAGCAGGTCACCGGCGCAAAGCGTTTCCCGGTTCCGGTCGTAATGCAGATTCACCGTGTTCTTTCCGGCGGCGATGATGGGGTAGAAGGCGTTGCCGCCCGCACCGTTGTATTGGAGCTCGAATTCAAAATAGGCCTGGAGCTGGCGCTCGTTGACACCGGGGGCCATATGGGTGAGGATGCGCTCAATGCCGATCCTCGTAATGTCAATGGCCCTGCGGATCTGGGCGATCTCCGTTTCGTCCTTGACCCTGCGCATGTTGTCGATGACCCGGGCAATGTTCTTTTGCCGCAAATAGGGGTGGGCCGAGACGATGCGCTTTGCCAGCTCGTTTTCAGGGTAGGCTTCGTTATTCAGCTCCCGCTTGTGGAAATCCATGTACAGGGTGCGAAAATAATTTCTGGAAAAGAGCCTGTTCAGCTCCCAATCCATTTTGTCCAGATAAATGGCCCGATCAACCCCCAGCTGGGCCTGGATCTGCTCCGCGGTGGGCATGGCGCCGAAGTAGAGTTCCAGATAGGGGTCCGGCCGGGGCAGATACAGGGTCTGCCGGGCGTTTCCCTCTTGCTTCACGATCTCAAGGACGTATTCCGGTTGATCCAGACCCGTGAGATAGTAGTAATTGCGGTTGACGCAGAAGGGATAATCCCCATCCAGGGAACGCTGCTTGACGTTCCCCGCGAAGAGGAAGAGCACGCTGTCCTCCTCCATGGCTTCGATGACGCGTTTTCGCCGGGCGGCAAATACTGTTTCCATGGTCTCAACTCCTCTCTTCGTCATACAGATGGCAGCTCACAAAATGTCCGGGCCGGACCTCCCGCAAGGTGGGGGCTTCCTCCCGGCACGCCTGTGTACACTGGCTGCAGCGGGAGGCGAATTTACAGCCGGTCTGGGCACTCATAGGACTGGGCACATCGCCTGTAAGCTTGATCCGGTTTCGGGCACGGCTGGCATCCGGGTCTGCAAAGGGCACCGCCGAAAGCAGCGCCTTGGTATAGGGGTGCAGGGGGGACTCCATAATGTCCTTTGAAGGGGCCAGCTCCGCCATGGCGCCCAGATACATGACGGCGATCCGGTCGGAAATATGAGCGACCATGCTGATGTCGTGGGCGATGAACAAGTAGGTCAGGCCCAGCTGCTTTTGCAGGTCCTCCAAAAGGTTGACCACCTGGGCCTGGATGGAGACATCCAGGGCGGAAATGGGCTCGTCGCAGATGATGAACTTGGGGTTGATGGCCAGAGCTCTGGCGATGCCGATGCGCTGACGCTGGCCGCCGGAAAACTCATGGGGAAACCGGTTGGCATGCTCCTCATTCATACCCACAAGCCGCAGCAGCTCATAGATCCGCTTCCGCCGCTGCTCCCCTTTGCAGATGCCGTGGATGTCCAGCCCTTCGGCAATAATATCCGCAACGGTC
This sequence comes from uncultured Oscillospiraceae bacterium, assembly GCA_934589225.1. Taxonomy (GTDB): domain Bacteria; phylum Bacillota; class Clostridia; order Oscillospirales; family Oscillospiraceae; genus Faecousia. The sequence continues at coordinate 22,488 of CAKTNS010000032.1, read as the reverse complement.
ATCCGGGGGTCCAGGCAGGCGTAGGGGTCTTGATAGATGATCTGCATTTTTCTGGTCAGCGCCACCCTTTCTTTGGCGGTCAGGCGGGTGATGTCCCGGCCCTCAAAGAGGATGCTTCCGTCCGTGGGGGGATACAGACCGATGACGGTCCGGCCCAGGGTGGATTTTCCGCAGCCGGATTCGCCCACCAGGCCCAGGGTCTCTCCTTCCTCAATGCCGAAGGAAACATCGTCCACAGCCTTCAGCCAGGTTTTGCTGTCGATTTTAAAGTATTTCTTCAGGTTTTTCACTTCCAGAAGCATCAGACAGTACCTCCTGTAATGGGATTGGTCACCTTGGGCGCCAGCTCGTGATACAGCCAGCAGCGGGCGCTGTGGGTCTCGGTCCGGCGGGTGGTCTGGGGCATCTGCTCCCGGCAGATGGCCATGGCGTATTCGCAGCGGTCCGCAAACGGGCAGCCCTTGGGGGGCGCGAGAAGATCCGGGGGCGTGCCGTCAATGGGAACAAGGCGGTGGTCATAATCCCCTTCCTTGGGGATCGAGCTTTGAAGGCCCCAGGTATAGGGATGCATGGGGGAATAGAAGATCTCCCGAACGGAGCCGGTCTCCATGGCCATGCCCGCGTACATGATCATGACCCGGTCCGCAATGTCCGCCACGACACCCATATCGTGGGTGATCAGCAGGATCGAGGTCCCGAGCTTTTCCCGCAGGTCTTGCAGCAGGTCCAGGATCTGGGCCTGGATGGTCACGTCCAAGGCGGTGGTGGGTTCGTCCGCGATCAGCAGCTGGGGATTGCAGACCAGACTCATGGCGATCATGGCCCGCTGGCGCATACCGCCGGAAAACTCATGGGGGTATTGCTTCATACGCTGCGTGGGGTTGTTGATGCCCACAAGCTCCAGCATTTCCACACTTCGGGCGTAGGCCTCTTTCCGGGAGACCTTTTCATGCCGGACAATGGCCTCCATAATCTGGTATCCGATCTGCTTGGTGGGATCAAGAGAGGTCATGGGGTCCTGGAAGATCATACCGATGTTTTTGCCCCGGAGCTTGCGCATTTCTTTTTCTTTGAGTTTTACCAGATCCTGCCCGTTTAAAAGGATCTGCCCGCCGTCCACATGACTGGGCGGTGTGGGGTTCAGGCCGATGATGGATTTCGCGGTCACACTTTTTCCGCAGCCGGATTCTCCTACCACGGCCAGGATCTCTCCTTTGGCCAGGGAGAAATTCACTCCCCGGACGGCCTGCACCTGTCCGGCGTAGGTCGCAAAGGACACCTTCAGGTCCTTTACCTCCAAAAGCGTTTCATTCATTCCGATCCTCTCCTTTCTCTCAGCGGCGGAGCTTGGGGTCAAGGGCGTCCCGGAGGCCGTCGCCCAGCAGGTTGAAGCCCAGCATCGTCAGAGAAATCAACAGTGCCGGAAACAGCAGCTGATAGGGAAACAGCAGCAACATCCGGGAGCCTTCGTTGGCCAGTGTTCCCCAGCTGGCCAGAGGAACCGGCACGCCCAGACCCATATAGCTCAGGGTCGCCTCCGTAAAAATTGCGCTGGGGATGGAAAAGGTCAGCTCAATGATGATCGGGCCCATGCAGTTGGGGATCAGGTGCTTGAAAATGATCCATCTGCCGCGGCCCCCAAGGGTGCGGGCCGCCATCACATACTCGCTCTGCTTGAGCTGCAGCACCTGGCCCCGGACCACCTGTGCCATGCCGCCCCAGCCGGTAATGGAAATGGCAATAATAATGGTGTGCAGTCCCGGCCCCAGGATCACCATCAGCAGGATGACCCACAGCAGGTCCGGCACGGTGGTGACGATCTCCACAAACCGCATCATGATGAGGTCCGTACGGCCCCCCAGGAAGCCGGAGATGCCGCCGTAGAGCACGCCGATCAGCAGATTGATCACGGCCGCTACAAAGGCGATGAACAAAGAGACCCGGGCACCCTCCCAGCAGCGCACAAACAGGTCACGGCCCATGGAGTCCGTTCCGAAAAGATGGGTGGCGTTGGGGGCATTGTTGATGCTGGTGGGGTCTTGCTGGCTGGAGGTGAACTGGGACAGCCGGGGGCCGATGACGGCAAACAGAAGCACCACTACCAGCAGGACGATGGAGGCCATGGCGATTTTATTGGCGCGCAGCCGCCGCCAGGCATCCTGCATATAGGTGGTCGTAGGACGGGCGATTTTGCCGGACTGGTCTAACCGCTTTCCCACGTGGGTGAACTGTGCCTCATTCAATTGTGTCATGGTGAGGCCTCCTTTCAATCCAGCTTCACACGGCGGTCAACTGCCAGATACAGCATGTCCACCAGAAAATTCACGATCACAAGGACAATGGCGTAGAAGGTGGTCATTCCGAGGATCATGGTGTAGTCGCTTTCCTTGACCGCGTTGACCAGGTATTTGCCAAGGCCGGGGATGTTGAAGATGTTCTCAATGATAAAGGAACCGACGATGGTACCGGCGACCATGCTGCCGCATACGGAGATCACCGGCATAATGGCATTGCGGATGGTGTGGCGGCGGATCACCTGGCCGTTGGTAAGGCCCTTGGCTTTGGCCGTAACAATGTAATCCTGCCCGAGCACATCCAGCATGCTGGTACGCATCATCCGGGCCACATGGGCGATGAGCCGCAGACCCAGGGCCAGGCAGGGCAGGACCATGTAGGATGGGCCTTTCCAACCCGCCACGGGGAACCAGCGGAGCTTTGCGGCGAAAGCATACTGGAACAGGCTGGCAAAAACGAAGGCGGGCACCGATACGCACAGAATGGACAGAATGATCACCAGATAATCCGGGAGCCTGCCCCGGTTCACCGCGGAGATCACGCCGAATACCAGCCCCACCGCAATGCCGAACACACAGGCAACGGCACCGACCTCCAGGGAGATGGGAAAGCCCGTCTTGATCAGGCTGTTCACCGAGCGGTTCGCGTACTTATAGGAGGTTCCGAAATCTCCGTGCAGCAGATTCTTCATGTAAATGAGGTATTGCTGGGACAGGGGCTTGTCCAGCCCGTATTTTGCCTCCAGGTTGGCCATGATCTCCGGCGCGATCTGCTTTTCCTTGGAGAAGGGGTCGCCGGGGATGGCGTGCATCAGGCAGAAGGTGATGGTAATGATGATCCAGAGGGTCAGAAGTGCCAGAAAAACACGCTTGATGGTATATTTGAGCATAGAAAATCACCCTTATTTCAGGTTTTCGGGGTTCAGGGGCTGCAGTTCCTCCAGAGTAAAGCGGCCGTCCTTCCGAATCACCACATCGTCAAACAGGATCTCGCCGCCGCCGTATTCCGGGGTCTGGATCAGCACCAGGTCCCAGTGTACCTTGGAGCGGTTCCCGTTTTCGCAGCCGCCCACACAGTTGCCGGGGGTAAAGTGGATGCTGCCCATGATCTTTTCGTCGAACAGGGTCTCGTTCATGGGCTTTACCACATAGGGATTCACGCCGATGGCAAATTCACCGATATACCGGGCACCGGCGTCGGTGTCCAGAATGGCGTTCAGCCGCTGGGTATCGTTGGCGGTGGCCTTGACGATCCGGCCGTTTTCAAATTCCAGGCGAATGTTTTCAAAGCTGAAGCCGTCCACCAAAGAGGGAGTGTTGTAGGTGATGTAGCCGTTTACCGAGTCCAGCACCGGGGCGGAGTAGACTTCCCCGTCGGGAATATTGGCATGGCCGTCGCACTTGACGCCGCCGATATTTTTGATGGAGAAGGTCAGGTCCGTGTCCTTGGCGGTGATGCGGACCTTGTCCGTGCGGTCCATCAGCTCCTTCAGAGGGGTCATGGCCCGGCTCATCCGGGCGTAATCCAGGGAGGCGCACACGTCAAAGTAGAAGTCCGTAAACTCCTCCGTGGAGCAATGGGCGGCCTGGGCCATGGCACAGGTGGGATAGCGCAGGACGACCCAGCGCGTTCCGGGACACCGGTCTTCCATCAAAAGCTTCATCTCATAGTGCTGATTGTACAGGTCCACCTGAGAATAGGGAACACCGCTTTCTTCAAAAGCGTTTTCCGGGTGACGGATGCCGATGTAGCAGTCCATTTCGTGCATGCGGTCCGCCTCCAGGCGGTAGAGCAGGTCCATTTGCTCCTGGGTACAGCCCTGCATCAGTGCCCGGTCCAGATAGGGGAATTTGATGCTCAGGAAGGGCAGCCCCTGGGCCGCGTATACCTCCCGGATCAGGTCTGCCACAAAGGCCTGGTCAATGCCCCGGGTCTCGATCAATACCCGCTCGCCGGGCTGGACGTTCAGGGAAAACCGCACCAGATTGTGGGCCAGCTTCGTTGCTCTTTGATCCTTTACCATGTTCTGCTCCTCCTCAAATTTTGATAATGGTTTCACGGTCGTCGTCCAGGAAGTAGGTCTGTCCGCCGGTGTAGGAGATGGTCTCCTCCAGCATGAAGCAGACATCCTGGTTATCCCATTCCGGAACAGGTTCCCGGACGTTCAGCTCCAGCGCGTAGCAGGTATCCGGGTGGAGCTTCAGCTCTCCGTGCAGGGGAACAAAGCCCTGGTTGTCATACATGCCGATGCTGGGACCGGCGCCGTGGCCGTAATACCCGATGGGATGGGAATAGAGCATGGGCCGGATGCCCTCTTCCTTTGCCTGCCGGGTGGCGGCAAAGAAAATCTCATTTCCGGTGCGGCCCTCCACAAAGTTCTCCCGGACCACGTCCTGGAAGCGGTTGCCTCTGGAGAAGCCCTTCAGGATTCCGGCGGGGATCTGGGTCTCCCCCTTTTTCAGCACATAGCCCAAGCGCTGGGAATCCGTATACAGATTCAGGTAGGTCAGGCCCATGTCGGTGTGCAGCAGGTCTCCCTCCTGAATGACGGTGTCACACATGCGTTCCTCCGATTCACCCCGGCGCTGCAGGTCCACGTCCGGAGAAAACCAGGCGTCCAGGCCCATGTCGTTGATCCGCTGCATGATATACCACTCCACATCCGTGGTGGTGGTCACCCCCGGGGTGATCACATCTCTGGTATAGGCTTCACGCAGCACATCCATGGCGATGCGATAAATGGCGGGGTAGAGCTCCAGCTCTCTGGGGGTGCGGGTTTCCAGCCAGCGGATCGCAATGGAATCATCCGGTACGATCCGGTCTCCCAGGCAGGCGTAGAGCTTGTCGTAGAGCTGCTTGCTCATGCCGTCTGCCTGGGCACAGTCGTCAGAAATATTGACGGCAACCTTTTTTGGGGCCTTCCGCGCCACCACCTTGGCGATGGCTTCGTACTGCTCCTCCTTCCCGGGGAAGTAGGCCTGGGTGTAGAAGGGGGCCAGCCGGGGGTTGGGCCTGGACAGGCTCAGGGCCTCATAGGTTCCGTCCTGATCCAGGGAAAACACAAAGCAGCTTGTTCTGGAAGCGTTTTTGACCAGCTGCGGTGTCAGCGTTTTGAAAACCGGATCTTCGTTATATTCCCGGCAAAGCACCAGCCACATATCAACGCCGCATTCCCGCAGCAGCTTCGGCATCAGGTGCTCCAGACGGTCTTTCAGCACCGCGTCACAAATGGAATACTGCTCCCGGATTGGGAGAATATCTTGGCTTTTCGACAGCAGTTTCATCATGGATTCCTCCGTTATTTATGAGATTTTTTTCTTACTAACTTTTGCATATTTCTGGATAAAACCGGTAGAAATATACGAAAACAATGAATATTGTGTAAGATGTGTTTGAAATCTTGCAGCGTTCATCTTCTTGAATGCTGACATTATACGTTTTTGAGAAAAAAATGTCAATTCGTTTTTGACGGTTTTTGTATTTTTGTCATACACGTTTGTTCTTGCGGGATAAACAGCTCCGATTTTTGGCTATTCCATACAATGAAAAAACAAAGGGGCTGCCCGGAGACGTTCATCCACCGGGCAGCCACATCTGTCCATGCGTTATTGACTTTTATTCTTCCAGCTCCCGCAAATACCGGTAAACGGTTTTTTCGGAAACGTCCAGGCGCCGGGCGACCTCTGCCACCTTTCCCTTATAGGAAAACACGCCGTCTTTATACAGCTCGCTGACAATATAGCGCCGCTCGGAAATGCGCAGGTCTTCCGGTGCTTTACCCAGAAGCATTCTGCCGAAGATGGCCTCCATCCGTTCCTCTACGGTGGTACCGGCCCCGAACTCCTGGATGTTGCTCAGCCCGTAGGGGTTCATGACAATGGCCTCTTTCAGGATCTCGATGCCCTTGAGCAGGTATCCGATCTCCGTATTGACGCACATGAGGCCCGCCAGCTCTTTCCCGTCCATGATGAAAAACGTAGAGGAGCGAAAGGTCTTTTGGGCGGACTCGGAGAGATAATTGACAATATGGCTCTTGCGAAGGTACTGCTTGTTCTCAATCAGTTTTCTGGCAAATTCCGGCATGCCGTTTCCGCGGTAGCGAAAGGTCAGACTGGGTTCCGTGACATAAAAAATGGAATGCTCCAGGTCCCGCACGTCGTGGATGACCACCTCGCAGTGCTCTTTGTCCATGGCGGCGATAAAATTGGCGATGGGGATATAAGTCGCTAACAGTTCTTTTCGTTTCAAACGCGTCATCTCCTCTATGAATGATCAATGTCCGGGTGGGGACGATTTGCTGGGAGTTTCTTTAAATTGACCCAGGTGCACAGGGCCGTCAGCAAAAAGAGCACGGCACATACGCCCATGGGCAGCAGGGGGGCGCGGGCGTATAAAAAGCCGGCGCTTAAAGAGCCGGTGACCATGCCCATGGCCCGAATGGAAGAAAAAATGCCGGATACCGTGCCGTGGTCCGCCTTGCATTGGCGCATAGCCAGAGCTTGCTGCAAAGGCAGATAGGTGGAATTGCACAGGTAAAACAGCATATTGACACAGACATACGCCCCCGCGCTGCGGGTAAACAGGGAAGCGACCAGGGTCATAAAGGCTACAAAGAACAAGATGATCAGGGGCGTCAGGCAATTGGTTTTCCGCTGCAGCTCCAGCCCCGCGGTCATATTGAAGGCCAGCCCCACGATGCCCACGGCGGCGTAAATGAAACCATTGTAGGAGGGTGGGAAGTGAAATTGGGCCTTGAGATAATAATTAAAGGCATTGTCATAGGCGGTGCTGGCAAAGCAGGCCAGGAAAACGGAGAGCAGAAATACAACCGTGGCGGAAGAAAAAAGCCCCGACTGTCTGCGAAAGGGGCTGAAAGGATTGAGGGAGGCCAGCAGCCCGCCGGAGCTTCTGTGATAACAGGCACCGTCCTTCAGAAAAAGCAGCATCCCCAGGGCGGAGAGAACCAGCAGGGCGATCTGCCAGAGAAAGGCCGTCTCTACGGAAACATCCCCCAGAACGCCTCCGACCAGGTAACCGGCGGCGGTTCCGGCCGAGGTCATGGCGGCGCAGATGGCCATTTGCCTGCCGCAGTGCTCCTCTCCTACGGCGTCTGCCCCATAGGCCATCAGGCATACGGTGGTCCCGCCGCTGAAGGCCCCGGAAAAGAGCCGGGCCAGAAGGATCTGCCAGGCGGTGGTGCTTTGAAGAAACAAGAACTGACCCACAGCGTATAAAACGATGGTCAGGCTCATGGTTTTTACCCGGCTGTACAGGTCCCCTACCCTGCCCCAGAAGGGGCACAGCCAGAAGTTTGTCAGGGACATGGCCGCGAAGGCTGCGCCGAACATCTGGTCCGGCATTCCCAGCGCCGTTAAAAAGCTGGGGGTGACCGGGTGGACCATATTTGCCGCCATAACTTCGGTAAACATCAGAATGTAAAACGGTACGAGCGTGGGCTTCTTCACTGTTTATCCCCTCCGGGTCAAAGGACACTGGCTTTACAGGGCAGTTGCCAGTATGCCTGGACATCTGCTCCGGCTATAAGGCTATCACTTTCTCCGGAATTTGTCAAATATTTTTCATATAAATGAGAGAATTTTCTCATTTTGGACAAATGACCCGGGAAGGCAGCGCTTCGTTCCTATGAAAAATACCCTTGGTCGTATTCGGGGCCTTTCGGAACGGCACCCAGACCGTTCCCTGCGGCTTCGCCGGGGGCTGCGCTCTTTGACGCAAAAAAGGCCGCACACACAGGTGATATGCTGTGTGTGCGGTCAGGATCATTCCGCAATATGCTCGCAGTAGATGCAGCGGTGAATGTTTGCGGCCTTGTCTGTCAGCCTGAAAATCTGGGGCAGCTCCTGCTCGGTGGCGCTGATGCAGCGGGGGTTGCGGCAGGTCAGGTCGTAGCGCAACTCCCCGGTCAGGGGCTCCCGGGCGGGGTTTTCTTCCGCTTCCTTCAGAAGCATCAGGATCAGGGCCATGCGCATGTATTTGCCGTTGAGGGCCTGGCGGAAGTAGGCGGCGCGGGGGTCGTCGTCCACGGCCACGGAAATTTCATTCACCCGGGGCAGGGGGTGCAGGACGCACATGTGCTCCTTGGCAAGCTTCATCTGCTCCGGGCCCAGAATATAGCTGTCCTTCAGCCGCTCATAGACTGCCGGGTCGGAGAACCGCTCCCGCTGGACGCGGGTCATATACAGCACGTCCAATTTGGGCATGGCCTCTTCCAAAGAGGTGACTTCCTCATAGGGCATCTGATTCTTTTCCAGCACGCCGTACTTGATATAGCCCGGCAGCCGCAGCTCCTCCGGGGAGATCAGCACCACCCGGATGCCGGTGTAGCGGCTCATGGCTTCAATGAGGGAATGGACGGTGCGGCCGTATTTGAGATCTCCGCAGAAGCCGATGGTGAGGTTTTCCAGCCGCCCAATCTCCCGGGAGATGGTTAAAAGGTCTGCCAGGGTCTGGGTGGGGTGGTTGTGCATGCCGTCACCGGCGTTGATCACCGGCACGGAGGCATTCCGGGAGGCCACAAAGGGGGCCCCGTCCTTGGGGTGCCGGATGGCCATGATGTCGGCGTAGCAGCTGATGATCTTGGCGGTGTCCGCCATGCTCTCGCCCTTGGAGGCGGAGGAGGAATTGGCGGAGGAGAAGCCCAGCACGCTGCCGCCCAGCTCCAGCATGGCGGCTTCAAAGCTCAACCGGGTGCGGGTGGAGGGCTCGTAGAAAAGGGTGGCCAGCTTCTTGTATTTGCAGCTGTCCCGGTACTTTTCGGGGCTCGCGATAATGTCCTTGGCGGTGGCAATGAGCCGGTCCAGTTCCTCAACGGACAGGTCCAGGATGCTGTTTAAGCTTCTCATGCTTTGCCTCCGTTGACGGCCAGATAGGCCCGGATGCGGTCCACGTTTTCCTTGTTCTTGGGGTCTTCTTCCAGGTACTCGATGATGTCGTAAACGTCCACCACGGAGTAGACGGGGAAGCCAAACTCTTCCTCCACTTCCTCCATGGCAAGCTTCTCGCCCTGGCCCCGCTCCTTCCGGTCCACCATGATAAAGGTGGCGGCAACCTTCACGCCCTCTAAGTGGCTGAGAATGGCCATGCTCTCCCGGATGGCGGTACCGGCGGTGATCACGTCCTCGGTGATGACCACTTCTTCCCCGGCCTGGGGCACATAGCCTACGAACACGCCGCCCTCGCCATGGTCCTTGACTTCCTTCCGGTTAAAGAAGAAGGGCACGTTCAGGCCCTCTTTGCTCAGGGCTACGGCGGCGGACACGGCAATGGAAATGCCCTTGTAGGCAGGTCCGTAGAGGACGGCGGGGCGCTTGCCCAGCTTTTCCAGGTAGGCCCGGGCGTAGAACTCGCCCAGGGTGGCGATCTCTTCACCGGTCTTGATCATACCGGCGTTGACAAAGTAGGGGATCTTCCGGCCGGACTTGGCGGTGAAGTCACCGAATTTCAGCACACCGGCCTTTTCCAGGAACTGAATAAACTCCCTTTTGTAGCTTTCCATCTTCAAAACCTCCAAAAATCAGTCACAGAATTCGGCAACGCAGCGCTCGTAGGCGGCCACGGGGTCGGCAGCGGCGGTGATGGGGCGGCCCACCACGATGTAGTCCGAGCCGATGGCCTTGGCGGCGGCGGGGGTCATGACCCGCTTCTGGTCTCCGATGTCGCCGTCGGCAAAGCGCACGCCGGGGGTCACGGTGAGGAAGCTCTTGCCGCAGCGGTCGTGGACCTTTTCGGCTTCCAGGGGGGAGCAGACCACGCCGTCGAGCCCTGCATTCTTGGCGGTTTCGGCGTAGTGCATGACCACCTGGTCAATGGGCTCGTGGATCAGCAGGTCCCGCTCCATGGCCTCCTGGTCGGTGGAGGTCAGCTGGGTCACGGCGATCAGCAGGGGCCGGGTGCCGTCGGGCCGGGTCAGGCCCTCCAGGGCGGCCTGCATCATGGCGGTGGTACCGGCGGCGTGGAGGTTGGTGATGTCCACATCCAGGTTCCGCAGCACGGCCATGGACTTCTTCACGGTGTTGGGAATGTCATGGAGCTTTAAGTCCAGGAAAATCTTGTGGCCCCGGGCCTTGATCTGCCGGACGATCTCCGGGCCTTCGGCATAGTACAGCTCCATGCCGATTTTCACAAAGGGCTTTCTGCCGGTGAACTTGTCCAGGAATGCGAAGGTCTGCTCTGCGCTGGAAAAATCGCAGGCTACGATCACGTCTTTACCCATTACTGTGCGCCTCCTATAATATCACTTAAATTTTCAATGCGGTATTCTTCCATCACCCGGGGCAGGTCCCGGATGATCTTCTGGCAGGCCCAGGGGTCAACCAGGTTGGCGGCCCCCACCTCTACGGCGGTGGCACCGGCCAGCATCATTTCAACAACGTCCTCGGCGCTCTGGACACCGCCCATGCCAATGACGGGAATGTCCACGGCCTTTGCCACCTGGTAGACCATCCGCAGGGCCACCGGGAAAATGCCGGGGCCGGAATAGCCGCCCATGGTGTTGGCAATCACGGGCTTTCTGCGCCGCAGGTCAATGCGCATGCCAAGCAACGTGTTAATGAGGCTGATGCCGTCGGCCCCTGCGTCGGCGCAGGCCTTGGCAATGGACACGATGTCCGTGACGTTGGGGGAGAGCTTGACGATGACGGGCTTGGTGGTCACGGCCTTCACGGCTCTCGTGACCTCCGCCGCGGCCTGGGGGTCGGTGCCGAAGCTCATGCCGCCGCCGTGGACATTGGGGCAGCTGACGTTGACCTCCAGCCAGCCCACCTGGTCCTCTTTGTCAAGCTTCTCGCAGGTGTAGGCGTAGTCTGCCACGGAAAAGCCGGAGACATTGGCCATCACCGGCTTGTGGAAGACTTCCCGCAGCTTGGGAAGCTCCTGGGCGATGACTGCCTCCACCCCGGGATTTTGCAGGCCCACGGCATTGATCATGCCGCCGGGGCACTCGGCAATGCGGGGGGTGGGATTGCCGAACCGGGCATCCTTGGTGGTGCCCTTAAAGGAGAAGGTGCCCAGAATGTTGATGTCATACAGCTGGGCGAACTCATAGCCGAAGCCGAAGGTGCCGGAGGCGGGGATCACCGGGTTGTCCAAAGGAATCCCGCAGAGATTCACGTTCAATCCCATAGAATTTCCTCCTTTTTCATCACAGGGCCTTCCTTGCAGATGCGCTTATTGCCCGTCAGGGTCTTGCAGGAGCAGCCCATGCAGGCACCGAAGCCGCAGCCCATGCGCTCTTCAAAGCTCATCTGGCCGGAGGTTTTGCTTGCCTTATAAAGGGCCTTCAGCATGGGCTCCGGGCCGCAGGCGCAGAAGTGGCTGTAGTCTAAATCCTTCAGGGCATCGGTCACAAAGCCGGGGATGCCGTAGGAGCCGTCCACGGTGGTGACGTACACGGTGCAGCCCAGGGCCTTGAATTCTTCCTCGTAGAAGATTTCTTCCTTGGTGTTAAAGCCCAGGATCACCTGAACAGGCTTTCCCAGGGCCCGCAGGTGCTTTGCAAGGCCGTACATGGGGGGCACGCCCACGCCGCCGCCTACTAAAACCGGGTGTTCTCCCGTGAGGGTCAGATCGTACCCGTTGCCCAGGCCCGTGAGAATGTCCAGGGCCTCACCGGGGGTCTTAGCCGCCATCTGGGCGGTGCCGTGGCCCACCACTTTATACACCAGGGTCAGTACCCCCGCTTCCCAGTCGCAGACGGAAATGGGGCGGCGGAGGAACTTCCCCTCCAGCCGGATGTTCACGAACTGGCCCGGGGCGGTAATGGCGGAGGTATCCCCCTCCAGCGTCATGCGGTAGACGCTGGAGGTCAGGGCCTCGTTGGTTAAGATTTTAAAAATACTCTGTTTCATATCAGGCATCAATGGTGGAAATGGTCAGGGTGGTCTCCTCCAGCACGTCCAGCAGCACCTTGACGGTGTCCAGGGCGGTGAAGAGGGTCACATTGTACTCGGTGCAGATCTGCCGGATCTGGATGCCGTCGGAGGCATCGGAGCCGGGGTCACGGGTGTTCAGCACGTAGGCGATGTGGCCCTGGCGCAGGGCGTTGGGGATCTCCTCGCTGCCGTCGCTGATCTTCTGCAGGGCGTGGGTGCGGATGCCGTTCTCCTTCAGGAACTTGGCGGTGCCGGTGGTGGCCTCGATGTTGAAGCCCAGCTGATAGAACCGGCGGATCAGCGGCAGAGCCTCTTCCTTATCCCGGTCGGCAATGGTGGCAAGCACGGTGCCGTAGTTCTGCAGCCGCATGCCGGAGGCCTGGAGGGCCTTATAGAGGGCACGGGTCAGGGTCTTGTCGTAGCCGATGGCTTCGCCGGTGGACTTCATTTCCGGGGACAGGTAAGCGTCCAGACCGCGGATTTTATTGAAGGAGAACACGGGGGCCTTGACGTACCAGCGGGGCTTTTCCGCGGGGTAGATGTCGAAGATGCCCAGCTCCTTCAGGCTCTTGCCCAGGATGACCTCCGTGGCAATGTCTGCCAGGGAGTAGCCCGTGGCCTTGGAGAGGAACGGCACGGTCCGGGAGGAGCGGGGGTTTACCTCAATGATATACACGTTGTCATCCTTGTCCACAATGAACTGGATGTTGAAAAGGCCCACGATGCCGATGCCCAGGCCCAGCTTCTTGGCGTATTGCAGGATGATGCCCTTGACCTTGTCGGAGATGGAGAAGGGAGGATAGACGGAGATGGAGTCGCCGGAGTGGATGCCGGTGCGCTCTACCAGCTCCATGATGCCGGGGACGAACACATCCCGGCCGTCGCAGATGGCATCGATCTCCACTTCCCGGCCCTCGATATACTTATCGACCAATACGGGCTTGTCCTCGTCGATCTCCACGGCGGTGCGCAGGTAGTGCCGCAGCTGCTCCTCATTGGCCACGATCTGCATGGCCCGGCCACCCAGGACGAAGCTGGGACGGACCAGTACCGGGTAGCCGATCTCCTTGGCGGCGGCAATGCCGTCCTCGATCTTGGTCACGGCCTTGCCCTTGGCCCGGGGGATGTTCAGCTGATTCAGCAGGTTTTCAAACTCGTTCCGGTCCTCGGCCCGGTCGATGGCGGCGCAGTCGGTGCCGATGATCTTCACGCCCCGCTCCATCAGGGGGTCAGCCAGGTTGATGGCGGTCTGGCCGCCCAGGGAGGCGATGACGCCCTCGGGGCACTCAAAGTGGAGGATGTTCATCACGTCCTCGGGGGTCAGGGGCTCAAAGTACAGCTTGTCGGCGGTGGTGTAGTCCGTGGAAACGGTTTCCGGGTTGTTGTTGATGATGATGGCCTCATAGCCTTCCTTGCGGATGGTGTTGACGGCGTGGACGGTGGAGTAGTCAAATTCCACGCCCTGGCCGATGCGGATGGGGCCGGCGCCCAGCACCACGATCTTCTTCTTATCCGTGAGGCGAGATTCGGTCCGGCCTTCGTAGGAGGAGTAGAAGTAGGGAATATAGGCCCCTGTGTGGCAGGTGTCCACCATGCGGTACACGGGGAAGATGTTCTCCTTCTGCCGCAGACCGTAAACTTCCAGCTCCTTCATGCCCCAGAGCTTGGCAATGAACTTGTCACCGAAGCCCATGGCCTTGGCCTCTTTCAGCACTTCTACATCGCCTGCATGGGCGCTGAGCTTCTTCTCCATGGCCACGATTTTGGCTACGGATTCAATAAAGTAGGGGGTGATCTGGGTGATCTCGTGGATGCGCTCCACGGATACCTCCCGGCGCAGCAGCTCCGCCACGGCGAAGATGGTGTCGTCCCGGAACTGGCCCAAATATTCGGTGATCTCTTCCGTGGTCATGGTCTCGAACTTGGGCATGTAGAAGTGGCACACGCCGATTTCCAGAGACCGGACGGATTTGAGCAAACATTCCTCCAGGTTGGAGCCGATGCCCATGACCTCGCCGGTGGCCTTCATCTGGGTGCCCAGGGAGTTGGTGGCGGAGGCGAACTTGTCAAAGGGGAACCGGGGGAGCTTTGCCACCACGTAGTCAAGCCTAGGCTCAAAGGCGGCGGTGGTGTTGGCGATCTGGATGTCCTCCAGAGCCATGCCCACGGCGATCTTGGCAGTCACCCGGGCGATGGGATAGCCGGAGGCCTTGGAGGCCAGGGCGGAGGAACGGGAAACGCGGGGGTTGACCTCGATCAGGTAGTATTCAGAGGAATGGGGGTTCAGGGCAAACTGGACATTGCAGCCGCCCTCGATCTTCAGCTCCCGGATGATTTTAATAGCGGAATCATTGAGCATCTTCAGGTCGTGGTCAGACAGGGTCATGATGGGGGCCACCACCAGGCTGTCGCCGGTGTGAACGCCCACGGGGTCAATGTTTTCCATGCCGCAGATGGTGATGGCGTGGTCGTTGGAATCCCGCATGACCTCAAACTCGATTTCCTTGTAGCCCTTCACGGACTTTTCGATCAGCACCTGATGAACCGGAGAGAGCTTGAAGGCGTTGAGCCCGATCTCTTCCAGCTCTTCTTCATTGTAGGCAAAGCCGCCGCCGGTGCCGCCCAGGGTGAAGGCGGGGCGGAGAACCACCGGGTAGCCGATGTGCTTGGCGGCCTCCTTGGCCTCTTCCAGGGAGTAGGTGATTTCGGAGGGAATGACGGGCTCGCCAATGGACTGGCACAGCTCCTTGAACAGCTCCCGGTCCTCGGCCCGCTCAATGGAGGTGGAGGAGGTGCCCAGGAGCTTGACGTTGCACTCCTTGAGAACGCCCTTCTTTTCCAGCTGCATGGCCAGGTTCAGGCCGGTCTGGCCGCCGATGCCGGGGACGATGGCGTCGGGCCGCTCATAGCGGATGATCTTGGCCACATATTCCAGGGTCAGGGGCTCCATATAGACCTTGTCGGCAATGGTGGTGTCGGTCATGATGGTGGCGGGGTTGGAGTTGCACAGCACCACCTCATAGCCCTCTTCCTTCAGCGCCAGACAGGCCTGGGTGCCGGCGTAGTCGAATTCCGCCGCCTGGCCGATGACGATGGGGCCGGAGCCGATGATCAAAATCTTCTTAATGTCTGTTCTCTTTGCCATAATGTTTTCCTCCAAAATACTGCGGATGTGGATTAAAGGTCAGCGGATTTTGCTTCCGCCTGGTACACAGCGTTTCCGTTACAGAAGGTGGCCATACATCTGCCCTGAACGGTCCAGCCGGTAAAGGGCGAGGCTTTTCCCATAGACAGGAAATCGCTGGGGTCAACTTGGTATTGCGCGTTTAAATCCCAGATGGAAAAGTCATTTCCCAGGGGGATGCCGAAGCGCTGCCGGGGGTTGGTAACGAGTTTCTCTAGCAGCGCATCCATGGAGAGGATGCCGGGCTTTACAAGGTAAGTATAGAGCACAGGGAAGGCAGTTTCAAGCCCCACCACCCCAAAAGCGCTTTTTTCCAGGCCCCGGGCCTTTTCCTCGGCGCTGTGGGGGGCGTGGTCCGTGGCGATCATGTCAATGGTGCCGTCCTGCAGGCCCTCCACCAGGGCTTCCCGGTCCTCGGGGCTTCGCAGAGGCGGATTCATTTTAAAGCGGCCGTCCTCCTGCAGGAAGCTGTCGTCCATGACCAGGTAGTGGGGGCCGGTTTCGCAGGTGACGTTGACACCGGATTTTTTGGCCTGGCGGATGATGTCCACGCTTTCTTTCGTGGAAATGTGGCACACATGGTAGCCGCAGCCGGTTTTGGCCGCCAGCTCCAGGTCCCGGGCAATGGGGCCCCACTCGCTTTCGGAGCAGATGCCCTTGTGGCCGTGAGCCTTGGCGTAAGCCCCATCGTGGATATAGCCTCCTCGCAGAAGGCTGTTGTCCTCACAGTGGGCGACGATGAGCTTCCCCAGGTCCCGGGCCTTCAGCATAGCCTGTTCCATCATGGCCTTGTCCTGGACGCCTCTGCCGTCGTCGGAGAAGGCGATGACATAGGGGGCCAGGGCTTCCATATCTGCCAACACTTCCCCCTGCTGGCCCCGGGTGATGGCCCCGTAGGGGTAGACCGCAATGGAAGCTTCCCTGATTTTTTCCAGCTGGGGCTCCAGGTGCTCCAAGCTATCCGGCACCGGGTTTAAGTTCGGCATGGTGCATACCGCCGTATAGCCCCCCCGGGCCGCCGCCCGGGAACCGGAGGCAATGGTCTCCTTATAAGAAAAGCCCGGCTCTCTGAAATGCACATGCACGTCACAAAAGCCGGGGAAAAGGGAATACCGGGGGGAATTGAGAAAAGAAAAGCCCTCATTTTTGAAAACGGCGAAAACACCGTCCAAAAAAGAGGACGTGTAAGAATCGGAAACCTGAACTTTCAGTCGATGATCCATGAATAAGTCTCCTTTCTACATCTGCGCATAAAAAAAGCTTGCCAACCGGCAAGTCACTTCTACGGTTCCTCGCCGCATTTCGATTTATTCTACCATGGTGGGATTTGAATGTCAACAGGAAACTAAAAAATTTTTGGAAAGCCGAAAAAATTCTGCTTCCGGGACTTGCGCCCAAAGGACTTTTGCGGTAACATAGAGCCGAAAACTAAAATAAAAGAAAGGATGTGTCTTGTACACATGATCAAAGTAGATATTTCCCATGTATGGGGCCAGATCGCCCTGCCGGATCTTCTGGCCATGGAAAAGGAAGTGGCCCAGGCCCACGCCACCCTGACCGAGGGCACCGGTGCCGGCAACGACTTCCTGGGCTGGCTGAACCTGCCCACCCGGGAGGCAAACGAAGAGATCCTGCGCATCCAGAGCGCTGCCCGGAAGATTCGCAATGACTCCGACGTGTTCGTGGTCATCGGCATCGGCGGCAGCTACTTAGGCCCCCGTGCCGCCATAGAGCTGCTGCAAGGCCCCAACCACAATATGGGCAAGGGCAAGGGCGACCCCCAGATCTATTTCGCGGGCAACGGCCTGAGCACCCGGCACTGGAATGAGCTGTGCCGCCTGCTGGAGGGCAAGGATTTCTCCATTGCCATCATCTCCAAGTCCGGCACCACCACCGAGCCCGCCATTGCCACCCGGGCTCTGCGGGAAATGCTGGAGGCCAAATACGGCGTGGAAGGGGCCAAGGGCCGCATCTATGCCATTACTGACCCCTGCAAGGGCGCTCTGCGGCAGATGGCCACGGAAGAGGGCTGGGAGACCTTCGTCATCCCCGCAAACGTGGGCGGCCGGTTCTCCGTGCTGACCCCCGTGGGCCTGCTGCCTCTGGCCGTGGCCGGTGTGGACATCATGGAACTGCTGGGCGGCGCCATGGATGCCAAGGAGGCCTACGACCTGCGCTCCTTTGATAACCCCGTGTGGCTGTACGCCGCCGTGCGGAACCTGCTGTACCGCAACGGCAAGGCCATGGAGCTCTTTGAGAGCTTCGAGCCGGGCTTCAAGATGTTCGGCGGCTGGTGGCAGCAGCTCTTCGGCGAGTCCGAGGGCAAGGACGGCAAGGGCATCTTCCCCGTTACCGCCGAGTTCACCGCGGACCTGCACTCCCTGGGCCAGATGATCCAGCAGGGCCCCAGAAACATCTTCGAGACCATGGTCCGCTTTGATGCCCCCGAAGAGAAGATGGTCATCTCCGGCGACGACAAGAACCTGGACGGCCTCAACTACCTGGCGGGCAAGAGCCTGGATTTTGTAGACGAAAAGGCCTACCTGGGCACCCTGGCTGCCCACGTGGACGGCGGTGTCCCCGTCATCACCATGGACTGCGGCACCCTGAACGACCGGAAGGTGGGCGAAATGTTCTACTTCCTGGAGCTGTGCTGCGGCGTCTCCGCCTACATCCTGGGCGTGAACCCCTTCAATCAGCCCGGTGTGGAGTTCTACAAGCGGAACATGTTCCAGCTCCTGGGCAAGCCCGGCTACGAGCAGCAGTAAAACGCAAAACCCAGAACGGACAAAAATCACATTCCCTTACTGCGGGGCTGCTCCCAACTTTTTTCGCGGAGTAGCCCCCTATGTGTATTTCAGGGAGAAAGAGGTATAAGGAGAGAACAATATGCTGAAATACGAGAGAAAGCTCATCGACTGGCTGGTGGAGCGGAAAAACGTCCTGTTCTTCTGCGTTGTCACCGCCCTGGCCCTGGCGGCCCGGATGTCGGCACTGGACTTTGAAACGCCGGACATGAAGCTGTGCCTGGTGCCCTGGGCACAGATGTTCCGGGAAAACGGCGGCTTCGCTGCCATGAAAGAGCAGATCGGGGACTACAATATTTTCTACCAGACCCTGATCGTGCTGCTGACCCGGCTGCCGGGCTCCCTGGTCCACCTTTATAAGTATGTTTCCATTACCTTTGACTTCCTGCTGGCGCTGTTCTGCGCCTGGGCCGTGGCCAGAGAGCAGGGCGAGCGGGTGCTGGGAAGGGCCTGGAACACGGTTTACACGGTGGTGATTTTCCTGCCCACGGTATTCCTCAATTCCGCCGTATGGGGCCAGTGCGACGCCATGTATGGCTTTTTGTGTGTGCTGTCGCTGTATACCCTCTATAAGGAGCACTACACCGTTTCCTTCATCGCCCTGGGCATCGGCCTTGCCCTGAAGCTGCAAACGGTTTTCGTGATCCCTGTGTATCTGTATGTGTATATCAGCCGGAAAAACTTCTCCCTGCTGTCCTTCCTGATCACGGCGGCGGTGCTCTGGGCCACCGGCATTCCGGCCTACCTCCAGGGCAGACCTCTGACCGCCGTGCTGGATGTTTACCTGCTGCAAACCACGGAGTATGCCGGTATGAGCTTTAACGGCACCACATTCTGGCTGATGTTCCACCCGGATTGGAACAGCATGCACCTGTGCGCCATTGCCGTGACCCTGCTGATTCTGGGGCTGTTTCTTTACGATTTTCTCTGTAAGGGCAAGGTTCTGAAGGAGGACATTGAGAGCTTCCTGATCGTGTCCATATGGAGCGCCTGGACCTGCGTCCTGTTCCTGCCGGGGATGCACGAGCGCTACACCTATCTGGCGGACATCCTGCTGGTGGTTCTGGCCCTGCTCCGTCCCCAATACCGGTGGTATGCCGTCGGCTGCATCCTGATTTCCGGCATGACCTATACCAACTACCTGACAGAGTATTTTGGGGCGGAGACTTTGTTCCCATGCTTTCCATTGTCCATGTGCTGCTGTGGCTGAGCTTTACCTTCCGCAAGCTGCCCCTGTGCCTGACCGACGGCCAAGAGGCCTATGAAAGCAAAAGATAAAACGGTTTGTGAATTTCACAAATTCCCTATTGCAAAAACAGCCGATTGCTGTTAGAATGATACCAAGCCAGATTTATTTTGGTTAAGCAAAGGAGGAAATTCCGATGATTCATGTTATTATGGGCCTGAAGGGCTCTGGCAAGACCAAGAAGTTGCTCGACGCCATCCATACCGCGGTGGACGATGCCCACGGCGACGTGGTCTGCATTGAGTACGGCAAGAAGCTGACCTACGACGTTACTTACAAAGTCCGTCTGGTAGACTCCCAGGAGTACGGCATCAGCTCCCCCGATATGCTCAAGGGCTTCCTGAGCGGCCTGCACGCAGGCAACTTTGACATCACCAACGTGTTCATCGACAACCTGTACAAGACCATCGGTCAGGACCAGGCTGCCAACGAGGCCTTTGTGGATTGGGTGGCGAACTTCGCCAAGGAGAACAACATGGAGATCACCATGACCATCTCCGCCGATCCCGAGACCGCTTCTGAGGGTATGAAGAAGTACCTGTAAGTCGCAACATCCTCCTGCACCGCCGCCGTAAAACGCGGCGGTGCTTTTTTGCGCGAAGGGGGAGAAGAGTTGACAGTGGACAGTTGACAGTTGACAGTTTTTTAAATTGACAATTGACAATGGACAATTGACAATTATTTGGGGGACGAACGTGCCCGTTTTTGGATTGCGTTGGTTAAATGAAATTACGCAAGTAGGGGCGGCTATTAGCCGCCCGCCACGTTGCATATACAACCCGTGCGGTTGAACGGTATCACGCAATGTAGCGGCGATGATTCATCGCCAAGCAACGTTCCGTATACAACCCGTGCGGTTGAACGAAACCACCCACCAGCGAAACCGTAGGGAACGGCCTATGTGCCGTTCCGGCCCGAAAGGACGGAACTGTTTCCGATAATACCAGAAAACGTCCCCCCATTGTGTCATTCCGACCGCAGCGCCAGCGGAGTAGAGGAATCCACCACGTTGGATAATGAACCACCACAAGAGAAAATCTGCAACTCGGGAAGATTCCTCGACTCGCATTCGCTCCCTCGGAATGACATGTCGATATGTGATTCCATTCAACCGCACAGGTTGTAATCGGTACGTGGCGGGCGGCTAATAGCCGCCCCTACAGGCGTAGCACCATTCAACCACACAGGTGATATCCCTTCGAGTCCCTTCCGGCGCAAAAAAATCAGGCCATCCTACTGGATGACCTGATTTTTTGGTACGCCGGAAGGGACTCGAACCCCCGACCTACTGATTCGTAGTCAGTCACTCTATCCAACTGAGCTACCGGCGCATACGTTCGCTGAACGCTTAGATATAGTAGCACAGAGGGGATAATTTGTCAAGTTCTTTTTTGTTTTTCCGGGAATTATTTTTTCTTTCGGCAAAACAGGAGAAAAAACGCCGCAAGGGCACACAGCGGCAGCAGCAGGGCGTAGCCGGGCTTTTGGAGCAATGGCCGGGCGCTGGGCTCTGGCTGCCGGGGGGCTTCGGTGGGTTCCTGGGACTGGCGCTCTTGTTCTTGGCGTTCCTGTTCCAAACGCTCCTGTTCCAGGCGTTTTTCTTCCTCCAGCCGCTCCTGTTCCAGGCGGGCTTGCTCGGCGTAGGTGGTCAGGTTTTCGAAGAAGTCGTTTTTCGCCTGGTCCGGGCCGACGGTGGTGCGGTAGAGGCCGTAGAGGCAGGGGCTGTATTTGGGGATGTCCGCCGCCCGGTTGATGCCACTCATATACCAGGCAAAGTCCTGGGTCTGGCTTTTGTGGCAGGGGAAGCCCTTGGTTTTGGTGACCTCAAAGGCGGTCATGCCGCCGAAGTGCTCCAAAGGCTTATCCCAGTCCATGGTGATCTGGTTTTCTTCATATAAATGCAGATACACCTTGGGGGTGTCCCAGGTGCCGTAGGCCTGGGCGGATTCCGGGAAGCGTTCCGGGTCAGTGGCCAGCTCCACCGCCTGGGTCAGCAGGTCCGCATAGAGCATGTGGCCCCCGTGGCCGTATTCTCCGTTCAAGTCATGGCCCACGGCAACCAAGGGTTTAAAACGGCGCAGCTGCTCTACAACGTAGCCCAGCATTTCCTCCTGCTCCACCCCCATATAGCTGTAGAGGGCCACGGCATCCTTCAGGCTCTTACAATAATAATCCGCAAAGCCCCCGAACACCGGATAATTCCGGACGCCCACGGCCCACAGGCCGTCCAGGGCCTCGTGGCAGCGCAGATGGCCGTCCTTGGTAATGTTCCGGTGGTTGGTCATATAAACCACCTGCACCCGGTCTCCCCGCTCTCCGGCGTAATAAGGCAGGACACCGGCGAAAAACAGCTGCTCGTCATCGGCGTGGGTGGAAAACAGCACCAGGTCCGCCCCGTTTTCAACAGGAGTTTCCCACCGCTGCACCCAGTCGGGAACCTGCCCCGGGGTGAAGAGGGTCAGCTCCAGCAATGCCGCAGGGCCGTTTTCAAAGCGGAGGGTGAGTGTCTGGGGGGCGTGGCCGAACAGGGCCTCCAGGTCCAGAAAGGTGTGCAAAAAGCCCTCCTCCCCCACGGTTCGGGTCTCCCCGGTATCCTCATCCGTCACCGTAAAGGCCCCGTATTCCCGGTCAAAAATCAGGTAGGCAGAGCCGAAGCCCTCCGAGGATCGAAGGGTCAGAAAGGCCCCCTCCCCCGTCTTCCTGCCGGAAACCCGGTCCCCGTCAAAAAGGGCGCTGACGCTTGGAATGCCGGAGCTTTCCGTCACCAGCTCCGCCCCACTGATGTCCCGGGCCTCCTGGGCATTGGCCACCAGCGGCAGGCACATTAGGAGCAATGCCGCCAGAATGAATTTTTTAAGTCCCCGCAAATGATTCCCCTCCGGTCTTGTTTTTTCGTTATTATAACCGGAAAAAGCGGGGTTGTAAAGTTTTTCCCGCCGGGGGAATGTAACGAATATACCCTGTGTGGTTGAACGGTACCATATATCAACGGCATGTAGGGGCGGCAATCTTGTCAAGAGAAACATGGGTAACACATAGGGAAGACACATGGGTTACAGTCTGCGG
>CAKTNS010000031.1 GCA_934589225.1 uncultured Oscillospiraceae bacterium | reverse complement strand
ATCCCGATTCGTGCAGAGTACAAGAGTGGGGAGATCAGCAGCAGCCGCACTTTGCAGCTGTCTGTGAAGTGGACCAAGGAGCAGCCGGTGTGGCTGGCAAGCGCTTCCTTCTCAGTGAAGGGAACGAACCAGGCGAATTACCCGGTGGTAAAGTTTGACCCGGCGGTAACAGAGTACACAGCGGATATCGCAAGCAGCGCAACATCCAGAACATTTTTGCTGACCCCGACTGCGGAAGCGGTGACGGCAGGAGTGTATTATCAATTCCTGCTTGATGACGCCCCTGTAATTAGCACCCGTGGAGAGGTAGTAGCGCCGCAGCAATTCATAGCCGCGGGAGAAGTAACGGCAACGAAGTATACATTCGACCTGGCAAAGGTTCCGGTCGGAACGACGCATGTTGTGAAGCTGTTGGTAGGACCTCTAGCGGAGGGCGCAACAGACCTGACCGAGGCAGATTGTAATGTGTACAGCTTTACGATCAACCGTGTTGTTGGTATCAATGAGCTGATCGTCCAGGACAGTGATAAAAATACCGCTACATTGAATCCTGCTTTCCATGCGCAGGAGGATAGTTTTTCAGCGGAAGTAAGCGGGACGACAGTCAAGATCAAGACCACATGGGTAAACCCCATTCAGGTCTATGTTGGCAACAGCACCGAACCGGCGAACAGTGGGACTTCGAATTCCGCGTGGACAGAAATCAACTTGGCGGACTACACGGCGAAGGACTCTGATACGGCGATCATCCCGATTCGTGCAGAGTACAAGAGTGGGGAGATCAGCAGCAGCCGCACTTTGCAGCTGTCTGTGAAGTGGACCAATTCTGAAGACCAATATGTACCCGTCATCAAGGAGTTTGCCTCCTCCACAATCACCTGCAAGAAGGGTGAGGAAATCAAACTGCTGGCTGAGGTGAAATCCCTCGAAAGAAAAGGCGAAATCACATATCAATGGTATCAAATCCCCTTGGGGAAAACGCCAGCGGCAGAAAACGATGTAGAGCTTGAAAATGCCACCGATGCGACGTATGTTCCTTCGCCTAACAAATCCGGCACATATTGGTATCGCTGCAAGATTACCAATACAATGCCCAACGGAGAGGCGTACAGCGCCTACAGTGAGTATGTGAAGGTCATCGTCAAAGTAAACGAGCCGAGTGTTAACCGACAGCCCGGTACATTCACCTTGGTGAACAAAAACAAGGTGGCAGAGGGCACCTATAAAACGGTGTATCATGCCGGTGAGACGTGCGAACCAATTTACATTGGAACAGGGGAAATAGACAGAGGTCTGGACCGCAGCTATCACTGGTACTATAACACGGTCGATTCTACGAGCGGCGGAACTGAGCTTGACACCACTTTTTACAGGGGCTACGAGCATGGGTTCATTTACTTTTACTACAGCTTCCAGGTCAATAAAACATTTGACGCGGGAACCTACTACCTCTACTGTGTCGTTCGGGACACGGATAAATACAACTCGGAAAACTATGCCGAGACGACAAGCGAGACCTGCAAGATCGTATTTAAGGCGCTTGACCAAAGCGATTTTGAGGGTGAGGGAACGGAATCTTTCCCGTTTTTGCTGAGAAATCAGGAAGATTTGCTGAAACTGCAAAAACGAGTGAATGAAGACGGCGTTACCTATGCGGGCGCGTTCTTTAGGATGGTAAATGGTATCACGTTACCTGACAACTGGACCCCCATCGGCTGCACCAAAGACGGCTCCCTCGATATCAAATCGGGCCTCAACCTCAACCCCTTCTCCGGCACCATCGACGGAGAAAACCACCTCCTCACCGTCCCCGCCGACGGCCTTCCCCTCCTAGGATACGTCCGGGATGCCACGGTGAAGAACCTGAATATCAAAGGCGAGCGCATCGCCGGGGCGGGCCTGGTGAATAACTACACCGGTCCTGACCTCCACGGCAACGCCATCACCATTGAAAACGTCTGCCTGAAGAAAGGCACCCAGACCCTGCGCTCCGGACTGGTCCGGTCCGTGTTCGGCGGCAACAGTTACGCCAGCGCTACCGCCGACTTTACCGTGACCATCCGCAACTGCACGGCGGAGGAGGGTGTGGTCATTGGCTACACCGGCACGGAAAGCAAGATCGGCACCTTCGCCGACAAGATCAACGGCACCATTGAGAACTGCACCAGCTACGCCACGGTGAAGGGCAAGAACTACGTCGGCGGCCTGATCGGCACCATGGACAACGCCATGGGCAAGTGTACCGTCCGGAGCTCCTCCTTCCACGGCACCGTCAGCGGCAGCGGCTCCTATGCCGGTGGCATCATTGGCGGCGGCTACAGCAACGACAACAGCGCCCCCAATGGCGGGCGGCCGAACCTGATCGGCAACACCGTGGACGGCACGGTCACCGGCGGCAGCTGCGTGGGCGGCATCACCGGCGGCGACCAGTATGTGGCACAGACCCGGGCCAACGTGGCCCATTCCGTGACGGGCAACACCTTCACGGGTACCGTCAGCGGCAGCAAGTATGTGGGCGGTATCATCGGCTACTACAACAGCCTGAATGTCTACGACAACGTGGCCGGGAACAAGTATTCCGGGGCGGACAAGGGCGTCGGGTATGTGAAGTACATCGATACCAGCTACAAGAACCCCAAGCTGATGGACGGCACCGTGGCCTTCAACACCGGAAAGACCACCGTGGGTCTGCCTGACGTCCAGTGGAACACCTGGAAGGAAGGGCTGAACCGGGACGACGACCCCCTGGGCACCGATGCGGAGAGTCTGGCCCGGAAGATCGGCGGCGAGAGCCAGCCCACCTGCATCGAGCTGACTGTCTCCGGCAGCTACAAGACCGAGTACAACTTCGGGGAGAACCTGGACCTGACGGGGATTACCCTGACAGCCTGCTGGGATGATGGCACCACTAGCACCGTGTCTCTGGATGATGTAAAGGTTTCCGGCTACGACAAGAACGAGACCGGAGAACAGACTGTGATATTGACCTACGGCGCAGCGAAGGCCTACATCACCGTGCATGTGACACCTGTATCCAGCAAAATCACCGTCTCTGTCTCCATCTTGGGTGACAAGAAACACGGCAGCACCTCCGCACCCCACGGCCTGGCCCGGGGTGGACTGACCGCCTGGGCTACGGAGACCAATGTGGAGGCGGACACCGCCGAAACTGTGTGGGACGTGCTGAAACGGGTGGCTGCGAAGCACAACATCAACTTCACAGCAGATGACAATAACCAGTACGGCACCGTGTACATTTCCGCCGTCAACGGCCTGGGCGAGTTCGACAACGGCAAGAACTCCGGCTGGATGTACACCGTCAACGGCACCCATCCTGAAAAGGGCGTAGCAGCCTGGTATGTGAAGAACGGTGACACCATCATTCTCCACTACACCGACGATTACACCTACGAAGAGGGCGGCGACAACTACGGCAAGACGCCCCCCAAGGGTACCACTACTGGCGGCGGCTCCACCGGCGGAACAACCACTGGCGGCACTACCGGCACCACCACCGGCGGCACCTCCATGATCACCACCGCTGACCGGAACAAGGCGGCGGCTGTGGACAAGCTGATTGAGAAGATTGGCACCGTCACCAAGGACAGCGGCCCCACCATCGAAGCGGCCCGGAAAGCCTACAATGACCTGACCCCGACTCAGAAGCGGCTGGTCACGAAGCTGAAAGAGCTGACCGATGCGGAAAAGGCCTATGCGAAGCTGACGGCTACTGCCGAGGATCAGCAGAAGGCCCAGGAGGTCATGGACAAGATCAAGAAAATCGGGAATGTGACCAAGGATTCCAAGCAGGACATCAACGATGCCCGGAAGGCTTACGATGCCCTGACGGACCTGCAAAAGCTGCTGGTTGACAACTACGAGACCCTGACTGCGGCGGAGACCAAGTTCGCAATGCTGGATACCCTTGGAAAGGTCAGCGAGCCTTACATCAGCACCGGCGAGTACATGGAGAAGCTTGGTACCCCCAATGTCGGCGCTATTGGCGGCGAATGGATGGTCATCGGCCTGGCCCGATCCGGACGGACGGTCCCCGGCGTGGAGGATTACTACCAGAAGGCTGTGGAGTATGTGCAGCAAAGCATTGACCCCGACACCGGACGGCTCCACAAGGCCAAATCTACGGACAACTCCCGGATGATCCTGGCCCTGACGGCTATCGGCAAGGATGTGACCAACGTTGGCGGCTACAACCTGCTGGCTGGCCTCAGTGACCTGGAGTTCGTCAAGTACCAGGGCAACAACGGTCCTATCTGGGCACTGCTGGCACTGGACTGCGGCAACTACCCCGTGCCCAACGGTGGAACCACCACACGACAGGCCCTCATTGACGAGATTTTGAGTGTGCAGACCTCCGACGGCGGCTGGGCCATCTCTGGGGACCGTGCCGACTCCGATATGACCGGCATGGCCCTGACGGCTCTTGCCCCCTACTACAAGAAGGACCCGACTGTGAAGCAGGCCATCGACAAGGCCATTGCCCGCCTTTCCGAAATGCAGGACGATGACGGCGGATTCAGCACCACTTACGGCGACGGCAAGTACATTGCCACCAGTGAATCCACCGCACAGGTTCTCACCGCTCTGTCCGCTCTGGGCATCGATGGGGACACCGACTCCCGGTTCGTCAAGAACGGAAGCTCCGTGGTTGACGCACTGCTGCGGTACTATGTAAAGGGCGGCGGCTTCAAGCACATCATGGACGGCGAGATCGACGGCATGGGCACCGAGCAGGCGTACTACGCACTGACCGCCTACTACCGCTTCCTCTCCGGCAAGACGAGCCTGTACGACATGACCGACATCATCGACATGGGCGGCGATGTGGTAACTGTGGAACCCACCGTTCCCGCTGCCACCGAACCTGCCCAGGCCAATACTCCCTGGTGGATCATTGCGGTCTGCATCTTTGGCGGTGTCGGCTGGGGTGTGGTCATCGGCATCGTCCTCGTTCCCAAGCTCAACAAGAAAAAAGACTGATATTTTACCGCCGGGGGCGGGCAACCGTCCCCGGCAAGCAAGGAGCGCTGCATTTGACCAAACGAAATATTCTGTGCCTACTGCTGGCGGCAGCTCTGCTTGTTCAGCCCATTTCTTTGAGGACCTGGGCCGAGAAGGCAACGGAGGAGACACAGCTAGAAGAAACAACGGCCCCGGAGGAAGAACCCACCGAGGCCACAGAGGAACCAACAGAAGAAACCCAGGAATATCCCGAGGAAACGGAATACCTGCCCACAGAACCTATACCAGAAGAAGTCCAGGAATCGGAGCCGGAGGAAGTGATTCCGGAGAAAACAGAGGAAATTCCAGCTGAGCCGGAAGATGAACGCTTTTTCCCGGATTACACGCTGGACGAGTATGGCGACATCATGTACGGCTCCGGCACCATCAAGGACAACGGGTGCAGCGTCTGCTGCATGGCCGTGGTTGCGACATACCTGACGGGTCACCAGTATTACCCCGATGAACTGGCGAGTTGGTTCGGCGCAAAAGCCGAAAATAATGTTGACCGTATTCGCTATATGTCAAGCGCATTGAAGCTGCCCATGACAGAAGCGGAAAACTACAACTTCGTCAGAGAAGCACTGTGGGAGGGAAAAATCGTCATTCAGCTGATGAACGGCAAGTCCCTTTTCACAAACAGCCAGCATTTCGTTCTCCTGAAGGGCATCAATGAAGAAGGAAAAATCATGGTCTATGACCCTTCCGTTACGAACCGGGAGAGCTGGCGGCTTCAATACGAATTTGAAAACGGCTTCAGCACGGATGAAATCTGCTGGGGCTACGATGGGGCGTTTATCTTTGACCCCGCCCAAATGCCGGATGACCCCTTCATCTATGAACCCCCTGCCCGCCCCTATGTGGAGCCAAGATACGACGGTCTGACCCTGACCGATGCGGAAACCAAGCTGCTTGCAAAGTTGATTTACGTCGAGGCCCGGGGAGAGTGCGAGGATGGCCAGCAGGCCATTGCGGAGGTCGTTTTGAACCGGCTGACATCCGATTTGTTCAGCGGTTCCATTACCGCAATGATCAATGATGAATCCCAGTTCGTCCCCAATAAGCTTATCAAAGAAGCCAAGCCGGGACAGGCGCAATACGAGGCCATCGACAGAGCTTTGTATGGTCCCTATGTTCTGCCAAAGGATGTCCTGTTCTATGGCAGAGTCCGTACAACGGACAGCGAATGGGGTTCCATCGGAGGCCACATCTTCTGTTACCCAAGAGGATACCTGGCAGCAGAAACCAACTGATTGAAGATAGCCGGATCATCCAACGCTGCTCAGGCCCCCTCTGAGATTGCCCAGCGAAGGATGACCGGCTTCATCACTTTAGAGGAACCTGAAAAATAAAGCAAAAACTCTTGGAACATGAAGTAAAATCAACTATACTATCCTTAATGAACGCAACACTGGACATAAAGAGAGGACCTGTATGAAAAAGAAAACCGCAAACCTGATCATGGTATTGATCATTGCCGCAATCGTCATTGCCGGTGTAGCAGTCGCTTTTACACTGAAAACAGACACCGGTGACGGCCTCGGAAGCCAGTACAAAATTCAAAAGATACAAGGTAATGCCCTGATTGAACCCGGTCAGGAGGATAACATCTGCACCATTACCATTGTGTGTGATACCATCTTGGACAACACGAAGAATTTGAATGAAGAAAAGGCCCCCTTTGTTCCAAAGGATGGGACGATCCTACCCAAGACCCAGGTCAGCTTCTCCGAAGGCGATACGGTTTTTGAGGTGCTGAACAAAGTCTGTGAGGCGGCGGGTATTCAAATTGAATACAGCTATACCCCTATGTATGAAAGCTATTATATCGAGGGCATCAACCATCTGTATGAGTTTGACTGCGGCCCGGAATCCGGCTGGATGTACAAGGTGGACGAGTGGTTTCCCAACTATGGCTGCTCCTCCTACACTCTGCAAAACGGCCAGGATATTGTTTGGTGCTACACCTGCAACGGCCTGGGTGCGGATGTAGGCGAAATCTGGATGGGCGACGACAATGCGTAGTGACGCCTTTTCCAAGCGCCATCCGGCAGTGAATTTTGCCTTTTTTCTGGGAGCCATTTGCTCCGCAGTGATCATCCTGCACCCGGCGTATCTTGCGGTGGGGATCATCAGCGGAAGCTGTTATTATCTGCTGCTCCACAGGCGAAAAGGGCTTCGGAACATTCTTTCTATGCTGCCCCTTTTCCTGGTGCTGACCCTTATCAACCCTTTGTTCAACCGGTATGGAGAGCGAGTGCTGTTCTGGTATTTTGGCAGGCCCTACACCTGGGAGGCCCTGCTCTACGGCATGGCCATCAGCGGGATTTTTCTGGAAATGCTGCTGTGGTTTGGCTGCTACAATGCAGTCCTGACAAGCGACAAGTTTACAGCACTGTTTGGAAATGTGATTCCCGCCCTGTCGCTGCTGCTGGTGATGGTACTGCGGCTGATTCCCAATTTCATGCGCAAGGCGACTCAAATCGCCGGGGCCAGAAAGTCCATCGGAAAAGGGGCAGCGGAGGGTGACACCAATAAAGAAAAGCTGGAGGACGGAATGTCCATTCTGGGGGCACTGACCTCTTGGGCGTTAGAGGGCAGCGTGGTCACGGCAGACTCCATGCGCAGCCGGGGCTACGGCACAGGAAAGCGAAGCAGCTTTATGATCTACACCATGACAAGCCTGGATTGGGGGCTTCTGGTGGCTTTTTCGGTACTGCTCGGTTTGGTTGTATTCGTTGGTGACAAAACGGCAACCTTCACCCCGGAGCTGTCTATCGCCCGAATCGGAGGATGGAACAGCCTGGGCCTGGCAGCCTATGGCGTATTTCTGTTATTGCCCACCGTATTACACATAAAGGAGGCCATACAGTGGCACATTTCGAGATCAAGGATTTGACATTTTCCTATGCCTCTGCCAAGGGAAGGCATTCGTTGGAAAATGTCAGCCTGACTATTGAGCAGGGGGAGTTTCTGGTGCTTTGCGGCAAATCGGGAAGCGGAAAGAGTACCCTTTTGCGACAGCTTAAAACCGTCCTCACCCCCAACGGGAAACGTACCGGCGAGATTTTATTCCGGGGCGTTCCGCTGAAACAGGTGTCGGACCGAGAGCAGTCCGAGAAAATCGGTTTCGTCATGCAAAACCCGGACGACCAGATTGTAACGGATAAGGTTTGGCATGAGCTGGCTTTCGGCCTGGAAAGCCTGGGCTGTGACCAGAAAACTATGCGGGGCCGGGTAGCGGAGATGGCCTGCTACTTTGGCATTCAGGACTGGTTCCACCGGGATGTAGCGACCCTATCCGGCGGACAAAAGCAGCTATTAAACTTGGCATCCATTATGGCCATGCAGCCGGAGGTGCTGATCCTGGACGAGCCAACAAGCCAGTTAGACCCTATCGCTGCCTCTGATTTTCTGAACACTGTCCGAAAAATTAACACGGAACTGGGTACTACCGTCATTATCACTGAACACCGCCTGGAAGACATTTTCCCCTATGCGGACCGGGCAGTGGTTATGGAAAAAGGCCGTGTCATAGCCGACGATACTCCCGGAAAGGTCGGCCAGCTTCTTTTTGAGCAGGCCAACCCCATGTTTGCCGCCATGCCTACCCCTGTTCGGGTCTACTATGGGGCTGGCGGCACCGGCGAAAGCCCGCTGACCGTTCGCCAAGGGCGCAGTTGGCTGAGTAAGGAATTTCCAAAGGAGCCGAGCATCAAGGCCATCCCCGCTCCCGCCTTGCCGGAAGAAATTGAAAATCCGGCCCTTACCCTAAAAGAACTCTGGTTCCGATATGAAAAGGATTCCCCGGATATTCTGCGAGGCGTCAGTGCGGAAGTACCCGCAGGAAGCCTCTATGCCATCCTGGGCGGCAACGGTGCGGGTAAATCCACGACGCTGAAAGCTATCTCCGGCGTTTGCAGACCCTACCGGGGCAAGGTCACGCTATTTGGCAAGCCCGTGGACAAGTACAAGTCCTCAGAGCTGTTTCATGGGTGCTTGGCCATGCTTCCACAAGACCCCAAGAGCCTGTTTGTGAAGAAGACCGTTCGGGAAGACCTTTCCGAAATGACCAGGGACAAATCCTCCATTGAACGCATTGCGGCGCTCTGCCAGATCACGGAGCTTTTGGACAGCCACCCCTATGACCTCTCCGGCGGTGAACAGCAGCGGGCAGCGCTGGCAAAAGTACTGCTGACCAATCCCAGACTGCTCCTTTTGGACGAGCCTACCAAAGGCATCGACAGCTTCTTTAAGGAAACCTTTGCCGGGATTCTGGCCGACCTGAAAAAGCAGGGTATCACCATCGTCATGGTGTCCCACGATGTGGAGTTCTGCGCCCGTTACGCCGATGTGGTCAGCATGTTCTTCGATGGGCAAATCCTGACAACTGACACACCCCGCCGCTTCTTCGGCTCCAACAGCTTTTACACAACTGCCGCCCACCGCATGAGCCGTCATATTTTCCACATGGCCGTAACGGTAGACGATGTGCTTACTCTTTGCCGGGAAAACGCCCATGAATGATTTTTACATATCTACCATTGATGAAAATGCCGGAACGCTTGCCTCAAAATACGGGCTGGGAATTGAAATCGCAGATTTCTGCACTGCTTGGAATATGGATGAAAGACTTGCAGAAACGGATGCACAGGTTCAAAAAATGGTCTGTGGGATTACCAAACGGGTACTCCACGGTCCATTCAGTGAGTTGTTCCCGTGTGCAATTGACCCTAAAATCCGTGCTGTAGCGAAAGAGCGGTATCAGCAGGCTGTTGCGCTGGCAAGAAACTATGGAGCATCAAAGGTCATTATTCACGGTGGTTATAACGAACGGCTGTATTTTCCATGTTGGTTCGTGGAACAGAGCATTTTGTTCTGGAAAGATTTCCTGACGGAGGTTCCAGAAGTAGAAATCGTGCTGGAAAATGTACTGGAACCAAAACCCGAAATGCTGGTGGAAATTCTGGAAGCTGTGAACCACTCCAACCTTAAAATGTGTTTGGATATAGGCCACGCAAATGCCTATTCCTCCATTCCTTTACAGGATTGGCTGAATACTTGCGGCCCTTACATATCACATTTCCATATCCACAACAATGATGGGACACAGGATGCGCACAGTCCTCTGACAGAGGGGACTATCCATATGCGCTCCTTTCTGATGAATACACAGTCCACCTGCCCCAATGCCAGTTTCACATTGGAGCTTATGGATGCAGAAGCTTCTGTTCAGTGGCTCGTTAAGGAAAAAATCATTGAGATGCCGGAACTGGTGTCGAAGGGAGATACGCTATGAAGAAATCACACATTGCAATCTTGCTTATTTTCCTGCTGGTCATTCCTGCAACCCTGATTTTTGGTTTGCGGTTGTCCGGTAGAGCTTATTATTTCACCAGTACATTGGTGATCATCGAAATCATTATCCCGTTTCTGCTGGCTTTTGAAAGCCGCAAGCCCCAGGCTCGGGAGTTGGTGGTGATCGCCGTTCTGTCTGCGCTTGCGGTGGCAGCACGGGTAGTAATACCCATTCCGAATTTCAAGGCAATATTCGCCATCATTATGCTCTCCGGCATGGCCTTCGGGCCGGAAGCCGGATTCCTTGTAGGGGCTGTTTCGGCTTTTGCCAGTAACTTTTTTTACGGACAGGGAGCCTATACCCCTTGGCAGATGTTCGCCTACGGAGCCGGTGGAATGCTGGCGGGATTTCTGTTTGCCAAGGGCAGATTACCGCAAAAGCGTTGGATCATGGCAATCTTTGGATTTTTAAGCTGCGTTCTTTTTGTCGGTCCGCTGTTGGATACCTGTACGGTGTTTCTGACTCTACCTATTATCAATGCCCAGACTGCCTGGCCACTCTATGTGTCGGGTTTCCCGGTGAACATCAGCCAGGGCGTTTGTACTGCACTGACCATGTTGCTGTTTGGCCCGGCACTTCTGGAGAAACTGGACCGTGTGAAACTGCAATATGGCATGGCGGAGGATGAAGATGGGGTTTGAAGCCTGTCACCCGGCGGTGAATTTCATCTTCTTTGCCTCTGTGTTCTATGGAGCAGTGACCTTCAAGCATCCGGTATTTTTGCTGATTGCTTTCCTCTGCGCCTTTGCTTATAGTGTGAAGCGGTGCGGAAAGCGGGCGGTAATTTTGAATCTGTGTTTACTTCCGCTGATCCTGGCCTTCGCTCTGTACTACAGTTCCTACCACCATTTTGGGGTAACGGTGTTGAAAAAGAACTTCATCAACAATGATATTACCTTGGAGAGCATTGTTTATGGTCTGGTCATTGGACTGCGGTTTGCAACGCTGTGTATGTGGCTGGAAGCCATGTTCCGGGTGGTGTCCTCGGACAAGGTGGTATATCTGTTCGGAAAGGTCAGTCCGTTGTTGTCCCTGTTCTTGACCATCCTACTGCGCCTTATTCCCAGAATCGGTCAAGAGGCAAGGCGCATCAACCTGGCTCAAAAGGGTATTGGCCGTGGCAGCAATCAGGGCAGTATTCTCCACAGATTTATTAACTGCCTGCGAATCTTTTCCATGCTGATTACCTGGATGATCTCAGCCCTTGCCCTGGAATCTGACTCCATGCGTTCCCGTGGAAGCCTTCTCCGGGGGCGGACAGCTTTCTCCATCTACCGCTTCGATAACCGGGACAGGGCTTTTGTAATTGCGCTGTTCAGCTGCATTACCATGACCGCCATGGGCGTGATCCTGGGAGCCAGCAAAATGTGGTACAACCCGAGAATCATCTGGCGGCCCCTGAATGGAATTGGCATCGTCACAGCCATTGGATATCTTGCACTATGTTTTATGCCTATGGCTTTGGAGTTGTGGACGGAGTATCGCTTCCATGCCGCAAGAAAAAGAGGGGTACACTATGACGCAACTGGACAATGAATTCTTTGAAGAATATAAGCACCTGGAGCGCCTTTGCTCGGATATGTATTCCTGTCGGGATGGGATTAGGCAGTATCTGGAGGATATGGAGTGTCAATTTTCAGAGGGTGAAAAAGCGATTCCTCACTGGGCGCAGGACTACCGAAAATTGCGAGAGCTGCGAAGAACCAGAAATACCCTAGCACACAATGTAAGCGAGTATCAGGTATGCACAGAGCAGGATGTGGAGAATGTTATAGATTTTGTTGATAGAATCATGCAGCAGCAAGATCCACTGGCAATGTTGCATCTGTATAATTCCAGAGATGAAGATTCAGAAACTTTGAATGAAAGCGAAGTATCTGCTCCGGGTAAGTATTATTACGACGCTCCCCAGAACGAGGAAAAACGCAAACAACTTATTCTGTACGTTATATTGTTGGTCATAACGTGCGTGTCGGTAATCCTTGTAAGCATATTAATTTCCCACATAGGTGAGCCGTGAGTGACACTGTAAGCCAAGAGTAAGTCTGGCACTAACGAATGAAAGAACGCCCATTTCTGCATGAGCTGTAGCTTCATAGCAGAAATGGGCATTCTCTTTTTATGCTAGGTTTCTGTGCTTGCAATCAGTCGGTCAAAGTCACTCTGGTAGAGCCGGTCCTGGATAATCCGGTACTGCTCAAATTCGCTTTCGGCAAAAGCTTTGGCAATGGCAGCTGTGACCTTTCCTTTGTCTTGCAGAATTTCCGCATCGTTGAATTGCAGGAAAGCATCCAGCTTGGAGGCCCAATCGGCCATGGTCATAGGAATGTGCCGACGGGCTTGCCGGGTGGCATAGTCCAGGTACATCGTTACGATTTCGTTCAGCTCCTGCATCTCATCAAGCGATAAATAATTCTTTGCGACGGATACATCCGCTTTGACAATCTTACCGTCCGGGGCATTGCGCCACGATGTCAGCCCCATATGTTCCTTTGTGTGGTCTGCTCGCTCCATAATGACCTCTGCTGCCGTGCTGCCATGGACTGCATAGTGCATTTTGTTTTGGACAGTGGCGAAGAAATCTTTTGTGGTTTGACTGTCGAGGGAATAATCCACGGCGGTGGCATAGATGTCTGTGATTTTCTGATAAAAGCGACGCTCACTTGCCCGAATCTCCTGAATTTCAGAAACCAGGTGGTCAAAATATTCTTCGTCGAAAATCTGACCGTTGACCAGCCTATCCTTATCCAGGACATATCCCTGCTTGGCAAATGTGTCAAGCACTTTGGTCGCCCACTGGCGGAATTGTGTTGCCCGCCCGGAATTGATTCGGTAGCCGACAGCAATAATGGCAGAGAGAGAATAAAACTTGTATTGATAAGTTTTGCCATTGTCGGCAACTTGTGCAAAATTTGCACAAGTTGAATCTTCTGATAATTCGCCGCTTTCAAATACGTTTTTCAGGTGCTTGGTCACTACGCTGCGGTCCACATCAAAGAGCTGGCCGATTGCTTTCTGCGTCAGCCAAACGTCGTGATCCTGTACCCGGACTTCGATTCCATCCTCATGGGCATCTTTTGTAAACACCAGAAAATCCACAGTGCTATTGCGGATTTGCAGCTTGTCCTTTCGAGATTTTTTCATAATACTATTCCAACTCCCCCCAAGGGTCCAGCCCCATTTCTTCCCAGGTCACGCCGTAGGGCACCCCACCGGAAGTGTAGCCAGCAATGTAAAAGAAGCGATCATCCTGATCCACAATTTGAGGGTCAAGAGATTTCAAGGATTGCTCCTGGGACTTGTGCTTTGGATGTCGTGTGGCACGTTTTTGTTGCAGTGCCTTTATTTCTGCGTGGGAATGGATATGCTCTGGTAAGCCGTTGCTTTCCAACCGTTCAATGATGTGCAGACGCTTTTTGCAGTACTCTTTATAAACTTCGTCAAAGGAAATCTGGATATTGATGTGACCGCAAACCTTTCGGACAATCGTTTCGCAGTCCTCAACGGATACTGGCATCCGTTTGTTTACAGAGAAGAAATTCTGGGTTTCCAGGTACATATAATCTGTGATCTTGGCTTTCTGCGTCTGCTTCAAATCCTTAAAAGATTTGCCAGCACTTGAATAAGGCGTACTCATACTCAGTTATCCCATGAATGTGCCTGAAAATAGGAATCCGTGCGGCGGTCATATTGAAGGCGTACAGAAGGAATGTCCACGCCATCCATAATGGAGAAGAACGCCTGCTGGGTGATTTCGGAAATTTCCCGGTCATGGTGGAAAAGGTTATTCGCTATCATTAAAGCAAACACTGCGTCAGGATATTTTGCGGCCAACGCATCATAATCCTGACCATCTGCTTTTGCAAGTGCTGTGAATCCTGGAATCTCCGTCAGTACGGGTATCGCCTGGGCTATATAATCTTCAAGGGTATGTGTTATCGTCCCCATGTCCTGCGCTCCTTTACGTGCGAACTGTAGACTATTGTAGCATGGAAATAAAGAAAGACAAGTCTTGACTTTGTGTATAGACGATTTATCCACGAATTGCCATCATATGGCTGCTGGGAATTTCAACTTTGTTCTTACTGATGGCGGCAAGAGCGGCTTCCTCTGATGGGTAAAGCCTGTGGGCTTTTATCTTTGTTGCGCCTATGCAGTCCAAAAATTTGAATGTAATCAGTTCACCGCTGATGTGAATAATCTTACCTTCCCGGATGTAGCGATTACTTTCTATCATGTAGGCAATGTCATAGAGCTTATATACTCCGGTCATTACACACCACTCCTTTAGGCACAATATACCACATGGGGGCATCACTTTCAATTGGTAAATTCAAACAAACATTCGTATTCTAAAGAGAGAAAGATGCGGAGAACGAAACTGGCAAGCAATGCGTATGTAAAACATACGCACAAAGGGGCTCGTTTCCACTATGGTGGAAGTGAGTCCCTTCTGCTTGTTGAGGCGCTGCCCCAATCCCCGCAGAACACTAGTCTGTGTTCTGGAAACGCTGGAAAATTCCAGCGGCTACGCGATTTTACAAATCGCTGAAATGGGCATCAACGCCCATCTTTCTCCTGCTCTTTCTCTTCTGTAGGAACAGTTTCTCCCAGAATCCTATCCACATTCGCCTTGGCGATTTGCAGAGAGCGCATCTCCTCTCTGGCCTTTTGGTAGTTCGCATACATGGCCTTTTTCTCAGAAAGAAGCTGGGCATATTCAGCTTGCAGACTCTTAACGGCAGGCAGCTTTTTTAGTCCTTGCTCGTCGAAGAACTGCTTTGCGGCCTTATGCAATATGATTTCTGATTCATGTTCAGCGAGAAATTTCTTGGAATAGCCTGCCTTTCGGTAGGCTACATAGGTATCACGGGTTCGAGCGTAGTTGATGATGTGCTGCTGCAAAATCTTGATTTCTGCCATACGATTCTCTTTGGACTTCATGGCATCCGAGAGCTGACGATATTGAGTGGAGGCCGCCGCAGCTTTTTCTTCAAGAACACATCGGTCCAACAGGCCGTTTTCTTCCAGATAGATCAGCGTTTGGGAAAGCTGTTTCAGGTTGAAGGTCTTTGCCCATCGTGCATAACCGGCACCTTTTCCTTCCTGCAGCTTCGCCTGAATGTCGATCAGCAGGCTGCCGCTGGGTTTGATGGGAGCGTCCATGAACCGTTTCTTTTTCGGGGTATGTGCCTTTGTTCCGGTGATGATGGCACGAAGCGCATCCGGGGTATAGTCTGCGCCCAGTGTATCCATGCGGATGAAACGCTTTTGTCCTTCCCCCAGCAGGGAGGGAACCTTGCCCCCTTTGATTTGGTAGCCGGACTGCCGCAACAGCTCCAGCAGCGCTTCAAAGCTCTGAGGCTTTTGGGCCAGAGCTTCATCAATGGCATAGCAGATTCGCTCCCGGTGGGAGGGCTGCTTCTGGTTTCCTAACCACTTGTCGTAGGTCTGGCCTTTTCCCTTGGGGTCATCAACAATGGAATATCCGTTCTCAACGCAAATAGTATCGTTCAGTCGGCGCACTGCTCTGGTGCTGCCCCAGAAATTCCGAAATTTGCGCTGTTCTTCCAGAGCGGTAGAGTTCCAAATGATGTGATTATGGACGTGGGCCTTATCAATGTGCGTACAGACGATGTAGGCATGGTTGCCTTTCGTGAATCGCCGTGCCAGCTCGCAGCCCAGACGGTTTGCTTCCTCCGGCGTGATCTCGCCGGGACGGAAGGACTGGCGCAGGTGGTAAGCAATCACATCGTCTGCGCCACGCACTCGCCCGGTGTTCCGGATGTACTGCTGCTTTGAAAAAAGGAATTCGCTGTCGGCAACACGGCTGTCACATTGCCAGCTTGTAATGAGCCTGCCGTTATCTGTTTTTCCTGGATTTTCAACATAGTCGATAATCGCAGCGATGGCTGTTCCGACTGTCCGCCCTTTGCCGATGTGCAGAGGCATCAGCCTTGTGGTTGCCATGAAGTACCCCCTTACAAGAAAAACTCCGGTGCCATGAAGACACCGGAGCTGGAATTATATGGATTTGAAGAATTTGGAAATGCTCTGCAGCCCGCTTAAAATCCAAACGGCAAGCATGGGCAGCCCCATGGGACTGACAAGGAACGCAATGGTCAGAAGGATCATGCCGTTCTTTGGGGAGTAGGTGATTAGAACCGTCACGCCCAAAAGCGCAATCATGCCGCTTGCAATGCGGAACAGCATTGCCGAGCAGGAGACAATCCCGGCAAAGATAAGTGTGCATAAGTCAATGAGCAGGGCCAGCGGGGCGGTGAGCAATCTAAGAATCCATTTCATGGGAATGCCTCCTTTTCACGACCATTATACGAACGGAAATAGCTGAGCGCAAGGATGCGGCAACGTTACAGCTTGGCCAGCTTATCGAGGACAGCTTGTGCGGCAGCCCACAGCCGTTCCTGGCCCTGTTGCAGCTCCTCCAAGTCGGCATCGTAAAATCTTCCGCTTTCGTGAACACGCTTGGTGAGCTGATTCAGGTTGTTGCCGGAATACCGGAGCAGAGAAACCAGTTCCTTCAGTTCCGGCAGTTCCAGCTTGATCACATATCCGTCAATTGCCATTTTTCGGATGAAGGCGGAGAAGTTCGATGTTCCCAGCTGGTTCATTTTTTCTTGCACCAAACGCATTTCTTCGGGAGAAAAACGGACACCTTTTATGATTCCTTTCTCAACCACATTTACCGCTCCTGTTCATGGAACTTCGCCGAAATTTTCGGCGAAGTTGCTTCCGGCGCAGCCTGCAGCTTGCCAAGCACAGAGGGCTTGGCGGTTTTCTCCTGCTGCTGGCAATGCTCTTTACGAAAGGCCCGCACAAACAAATCGGTTAGTCCCGGATGGCTGTTCAGAACCAGATATGTGTTTTGGTCTTCTCCCCAGGCATCCGGATTTGCGGCGATGGGGATGGTTCTGGCCCATGCCTTATTGCTGTCGGAAATGCGCCCATCCCAATCCTGCCGCTGGACGGTATTGGCAAGAATGTACATTGTCCGCTCCACCCCAAAGGCATTCACAACTTCTGCAACTGCCGCCTTTCCATCCAGACTGTGACCGCTGTAATGGTCACGGATAGAATTCTCGATGGCCTCCTTGCAGGCGGCATTTACCTTGCGGGAAGCCCAATACTGTTCCAGCTCCCCGTGCGCATTGGCGTAGGCAGCAGACTGAGCATACAGCGGCGTTTCTCTGAGCGCTTTGCGCTGATTTTCCAGAAGCTTATCGGCCCTGGCTTCCAAACAGTTCCAAATATCTCCCATGTGGTCCGTTTCCAGCTTTTCAAAGTCTTTGAGAACATCGGCCAGTGGGCAGGGGGACTGCATCAAGGCAGCTATCTGTGCATCGGACAAATCGTTATATTCCAGAGACAGCAGAATATCCTCCCGGATGGTGTATTCGTAGGCGTGATTCAGAATTTCTTCCGGGGGCTGACTTTTCAGCAAGTCCCGGAAATTTTCCTGTTCAGCAAACATCTTTTGATAAAGTGCCGTGTTTCGTTCTTCGTTGGTCATCATCGTACCTCCTCACGGTGTTTTTGCTTTTTCTCATTTTTGACGGTGGCGGGCTGGTTTCGCAGCCTGTCCAGTATAGAGGGGCGGGCGGATTTGGGAAGCGCCTGCTCCGGCTGGCTGCTTTTGTTGGCATCCAGATTCAACTCCGCATCCAGAAAAATCAACCTTGCGGTTTTGTCCCGCAGCTCCTCCTCGTAAGGCCAGGGCTTCCCAAGCTCTGCCTTTGCTGCCTCCTGCTGATGTTGGGTTTCCTCCAGATGGGTTTTCAGGGACTGCATACGCTGGGGCATCTGCGCCAGCGCATTGTCCAGACGAATCAAATTACCTTTGGGGTCGCTGCCCAGCTCTGCCTGATGGCGAAGTTTTCCTTGCATAGTCAGGACAAACTTTTTGCCAAAGTTTTCCAGGGTAACAGACATGGGAAAGCCCCGGTAGGTGCCGATCTCTACCGGGTCCAGTCCCGTGGCCTGCTTGGCTGCCTCAATCAGAGCAGCACCGGCGTTCTCCCGTTCCAAAAGCGTATCCGTCAAAACGGTCATTCCGGCAAAGCCGCCTTCGGGGTGGGGATGCTGGGAAAGCGTTTGCATATCCGCCTGCAGGGCTTCTATCTGTTCTTCCG
Organism: uncultured Oscillospiraceae bacterium; assembly: GCA_934589225.1. Classification (GTDB taxonomy): domain Bacteria; phylum Bacillota; class Clostridia; order Oscillospirales; family Oscillospiraceae; genus Faecousia. The sequence continues at coordinate 16,180 of CAKTNS010000031.1, read as the reverse complement.
TTTTGGAAATCTCAGCCGGGAAGCTGTGAAACAGACTGTCCTCCAAACGGAATTGCTTGGTCTTGTAGTCTGCTTTCATAATTTTCAGCCGTGCCACATCTACATCCAGATCCATGCGCTCCTTAATGCGGGGGTCACCGGCGCACAATGCCTTGATTTCCGCAAAGGACAGGGCAACCTCATCCACATCCTCGCAGGAGCGAACGGGGTTCTTGCTGGACATAATTTGTGAAATGAATTTCTGCTTGTTTTCCACAGTCTGCCAAAGATAGGCATCGAAGGTCCCCTCCGTCACATAGCGGAACACATGGACTTTCTTATTCAGATTTCCCTGACGCTCAATGCGCCCTTTCCGCTGGGCCAAATCACCGGGCCGCCAGGGACAATCCAAATCATGGATCGCCACAAGGCGGTCCTGCACGTTGGTGCCTGCGCCCATTTTTGCGGTGCTGCCCAGTAGGATACGAACCTGCCCGGAGCGTACTTTTCCGAAAAGCTCTTTCTTTTTGGCCTCGGAATTGGCATCGTGGATGAAGGCAATCTGCTCCGGAGGAACGCCCTGGGCAATCAGCTTGGCACGAATATCTTCATAGACGGTAAAAGAACCGGGGATGCTGCCGAGAGGGTCAAGCGCTGTGCTTTTGGCTTTTACGGCGGCTTGGGGTGTGGAAACATCACAGAACACCAATTGCGTCAGCTTGTCCGCTTCACCATCCTTCCACATCTGAAGAATATTGCCGATGCAAAGATTGACCTTGCTTTCAGGGTCATCCGGGAAGGCAGGATTGATGATCCGCTGGTCAAGCCCCAGCTTCCGGCCATCGCTGGTTATCTTCAACATATTGTCAACATCCGGGGAAACGGAACCGCTGTGAATTTCGGCTGCACGTTCGGATAGCTCCTGAACAAGATTTTTCTGAACCTCGCTGGGCTTGGCGGCAACATTGTGATATTCCACCTCCGGCACAGGCAGGTGAAGCTGGTCGGCGGTTTTAATGTCCGCAACCTCCCGGAAGATGTTCATCAGCTCCGGCAGGTTAAAGAACCGGCTGAACCGTGTCCGGGGGCGGTAGCCCTTGCCCTCCGGTGCCAGCTCCAGGGCCGTGACAGTCTCGCCGAAACGGGAGGCCCAGCAGTCGAAATGAACCATGCCCATTTCCTGCAAACGGTCATATTGCAGGTAGCGCTGCATGGTGTATAGCTCGGTCATGGAATTGGATACCGGGGTTCCGGTGGCGAAAATCACGCCGCGATTTCCGGTCAGCTCATCCATGTACCGGCACTTGGTGAACATATCGCTGGATTTCTGGGCATCAGAGGTAGAAAGCCCCGCGACATTCTGCATTTTTGTGTAGAGGAACAAATTCTTGTAGGAGTGCGCCTCATCCACAAACAGCCGATCTATACCCAGCTCTTCAAATGACACCACATCATCCTTCTTGTACTCTGCCTGCAGCTTTTCCAGGCGGGCTTCCAGACTGCGCTTGGCCCGTTCCAGCTGCTTTACGGAGAAGCGTTCCGCATTGTTGGCTTTCAGCTCCATAATGCCAATGGTGATTTCTTCAATCTGGCTTTCCAGCAGCGCTTCCTGCCGCTCCTGACTGATGGGGATTTTCTCGAACTGGGAGTGTCCCATAATTACCGCATCATAGTCGCCGGTGGCAATCCGGGCGCAAAATTTCTTTCGGTTCCTTGTCTCAAAATCCTTTTGCTTGGTCACCAGAATGTTGGCAGAGGGATAGAGCCGCAAGAACTCGGATGCCCACTGCTCGGTCAAGTGGTTGGGCACGACAAACAGGGATTTCCGACACAGCCCCAGCCGCTTGGCCTCCATGGCAGCCCCTACCATTTCAAAGGTCTTACCCGCACCTACTTCGTGGGCAAGCAATGTATTTCCACCGTAAAGCACATGGGCAATGGCATTTCGCTGATGCTCCCGCAGGGTGATTTCCGGGTTCATACCGGCGAAGACGATGTGGCTGCCGTCATATTCTCTTGGACGAATGCTGTTCATTTCCTGGTTGTACTGCGCCACCAGCGTCTGCCGCCGGGTGGGGTCATCCCAGATCCAGTCCTTGAAGGCATCCCGGATGAGCTGCTGCTTCTGCTGGGCAAGGGTGGTCTGTTTCCCATTCAGCACCCGCTTTGGCTTACCGTTTTCATCCTCTACGGTATCATAGACCCGCACATCCCGAAGATTCAGAGAATCCTCCAGGATTTCATAGGCACTGACATAATCCGTTCCGTAGGTATTCCAGGCGGCAACATCATTCGCATAGATCTGGCGCTTGTTGGAGATATTCCAGGCAGCGGTATAGGGGGAATATTCCACATGGATCGAGCGGCGGAGATAGAAAGGCGTGTCCAGCAGCTCATACATGAACTGCTGAATGTAACTTTTGTCGATCCAGGTCGCGCCTAGACGCACCTCAATTTCCGAGGCTTCCAGATCCTTTGGCTGTGCTGCCCGAAGGGCTTCCACATTGCTCTGGTACATGGGATTTTTGGAAGCAGCGGCCTCTGCTTCCCGTAGCTTTTGCCGCACGTTGCCGGAAAGATACTCGTCGGCTGTGACCCAGCCCTTCGCAGTTTCCAGAGTACCCAGCTTGGGGTCGTGAAAGATGATGCCTTTCAATTCCTCAGTCAGCTCGTCTATAGATTTTCCGGACAGGCTGGACATATAGCCTAAGTCCACGCAGGCCCGCTCCGAAATGGAGATGGTCAGAGCTTCCACGGCGGTATCAACGGAGGTTACGACCCTGTGGGGCTGGATCGTGCGCTTGGAAAACATATCCGCTTTGCGCAGGAAGTTTCCGTCATCGTCCAGAATTTCCAGGGCGCACAGAAGATAGTAGGCGGAATCGTCGGAGAAAGCCAGGCGGTTTCCACGGCTGTTGAGAATGCCATACTTTTCCGTAAAGCTGTCATAGAGGGCATTTAACTCTGCCTGTTTTTGCAGGATGGCGCTTTCCGGGGCAGTTTCGTCCATTTGCAGGTCGATCAGCTGGCGGACACAGTTCTTCAGCCCAATCATGCCTTTGACCCGTTCTTTGGCAGCATTGCTCAACTCCGGGCGCACCATAACGCTGTTTTCCCGGAAATACACCTCTCCATCCATAAGGGTGTAGGAATAGTTTTTTACATCCGGGTCAGCAGGAATGGTGTCCTGAATCGCATCGCCATCGCCTAGATCGGGCAGTTCCGCTTCCAGATAGCTGCCTTGAATGTGCTGTACCGCTTCATGGAGCTGCTGCGCAAGAGAAACATCCTCCAAGGGTTCTACGGTGTAGTCGATGCCGTGGGCGGTGCTTTCGGAGCTGTTTTTGCCCATGACCATTTCCGGGTGTCCCAGGAAATAGCTGTTGATGGCGAAACCGTCTTCGGTTTGTCCAAGATGCACCCAATCCGGTTCCAAATCCAGCGCCCGTTCACGCTTTTGCAGGAACAGAATATCCGAAACCACCTCCGTACCGGCGTTGGCTTTGAAGGAGGTGTTGGGAAGCCGGATAGCGCCCAGCAGCTCCGCTCTTTGGGCAAGGTACTTCCGAACATTGGGGTTCTGGGCATCCAAGGTATAGCGGCTGGTGATAAAGGCCACAATGCCGCCGGGACGCATCTGATCCAGCGCCTTGGCGAAAAAGTAGTTGTGGATGTTAAAACCCAGCTTATTGTAGGCCGGATCGTTGACCTTGTACTGCCCAAAGGGCACGTTGCCAATGGCAAGGTCAAAAAAGTCCTTTCGCTCGGTGGTTTCAAAGCCGCCGATGGTGATATTGGCCTTGGGGTACAACTGCCTGGCGATCCGCCCGCTGATGGAATCCAGCTCCACGCCGTACAGACGGCTGCTTTGCATCTCCTCCGGCAGCATTCCAAAAAAGTTGCCCACGCCCATAGACGGCTCCAGGATATTGCCGGTTTGGAAGCCCATATTTCCAATTGCTTCGTAGATTGCACGGATGACCGTGGGGCTGGTGTAGTGGGCGTTCAGGGTGGACGCACGGGCGGCGGTGTATTCCTCCGAGGTGAGCGCAGAGCGCAATTCGGCAAATTCCTCCGACCAGGTGGGCTTGCTTTCATCAAAAGCATCCGCAAGACCGCCCCAGCCAACGTAGCGGGATAGGATTTCCTGCTGTTCCGGGCTGGCTTGTAACCCCTCTTGTTCCAAATTTTTCAGCAGACGGATGGCAGCCATATTGGCCTGAAATTTTGCTTTGGGGCCACCGGTGCCCAGGTCATCGTCGGTGATACGGAAGTTGTGGGCATTCCTGCGGAGATTTTCTTTGTATTCTTCATAAGAGGCTTGTTCCGCATCGGCAATACTGGGGAATTCCTGCCATTTGCCGTCAATGGGAATGGACACCGGCGTGCTTTGATCGGGAGGCGTGGCTTCCTCTGTGCGGAGTGTTTGCACGACAACATCATAGGGGAGATTGTTCTTTTCGCCGGGATAGACAGCTACTGTTTCGGCAGATGTTTCTGGCTGAACCGACCGCTTTTCCTGTCCCTCAACATATTTTCTTACAAAGGCAATGGATTCCGTGCGGAAAATGGGAAAGCCGGTAGCATTGGAGAAGGTAATATCCTGGAAATTTACAGAGCTTGAATCCAGATTCACCCGGTCAACCAGGAAGGTGCGCCCGTCGATTTCAAAGGTGGTTTCATCCGGTATCAGGTTCTCTCTGGCAAATTCTTCGTCGGAAATCCGCTGAACATCCTCCGTGACCATACGGATAAAGGGATTATTGTTTAGCTTTTCCGGGTCAACCACTTTACCATCTATAATGCCGCTTTCGGCAAGTCGTTCCCGGATGGCGATGGGGTCAATATCGTCCAGGCGATCCTGTTCTCCCTCGGTATAGAATTTCTCTGTTCGGATAAGCTGGGCAATCCGGCGCTGTACTTTTGTCCAGGGCATTTCATAGCTTTCCGGGCTGCCGGGACGGACAATAAAAGGCTTTTTCTCAGCACTGAATTCCTGCTCCAGCCATGCGGCAGTATCGCTTTCCCGACCATGGGTACTCATGTGCCTGTAAACTGCCCGCTTGCTGGCAATATCCCCATTCCAACGGCGCAGGGCATCGTCAATATCATCCTGAGACAGAGGGCGCAGAAGCTCATGGAGCTGTGCATAGGTTCCGTCAAAGACTTCACTGTGTAAGCGGCTGCGGAATTCCGGCATATCCAAAAACGGTTTGAGAAGTTCCGTGTTTTTCATCTGGAGAACTGCACGACGCACGGCGGCGTTGCATTCGATTTTGGCGTTTTCCCGGTCAGTGTGTCCACAGGCATTGCGATAGGCCGTATCCTCCGAAACCGCCGTCATTACCACCGGGGTGTATCGGTCTAGATAATCCTGCACCGTAGGCTGGGTCAAATCGGCTTCGGGTGCGTGGAACACCCGTGTACCGTCTGCTCCAAATTCGGCTTCTTGTGCGTTAATGGCGGCCTCTGCCTCATGGTCAATAGAACGCAGGGTAAAGATGCGTCGCTCTGTGCCGGTTTCAGGAATGGCTGCTATGGTCACATCAAACTGTTCCCGCAGTTTTTCTGTATACTGCTCCAGATGGTGCGCCGGAATGCCGCACATTTCCACACGACCTGCACCCGGAACGGGTTTTGCGGCAAGCGTCAGTTCAAGCAGCTTCGCCGCCTGTCTGGCATCCTCACCATACATCTCAAAGAAGTCACCGACCTGAAACAGCACAATGTCATCCGGGTGGGCGGATTTTATCTCGTTGTAAGCCCATTCAGCGGGCGCAGATTCTTTTGAAGTAGGCTCGGCGGTTTCTGCGGGCAATGCCTCCGCTTTTTCCGGCTGAGCTTCCACGGATGCATCGGAAGTGATTTCTTGGGGCTGATTCTGCTGGGGTGCTTCCTTTGGAGGAATGAGCCGCCCGGATTCTGCCAGAGCATCGTAATACTTGACCACCTTCGTCCACGGAAGCTCTATGCGGGGGCAGTTCGGCTTGCTGTAGCGAATGCCTTTTCCGTCAGTCCAGACATCACTCATAAAATTGCGGGAGAGTGCGTTGTTACCGCCGCTGATACCGTATTCATTTTTCAGAAAATCCAGCTTTTCCTTTGCGGTATGCGGGGTCTGGTAAAAAGCGTAAATTCGGGAGCTGCGGCCAGATAGATGCTCGTTGATTTCATCCTCGGTAATGAAGCTCTTCTCCGCGGGCAACTCTGCCAGCTCACTGACGTATGCTCGCCGGGGAAGGGTGTATTCTTCCAGTGGGCGAATCAGCTTGTTGGGGTTATACACCGGAAACCGCATCATGCTCTTGTCAGCGTCGCAGGCATCCCGGAAGGCATAGATCTGGTTCATGATTGCCTGGTAGGATTGCGGGTCAGACAGCAGATTCATGAGCTTTTCCGTTTCTTCCGGGAAACCGCCCCGGAGAGTGCGAACGATGCTCATATACCCCGCATCCACAGCTTTCTCGCTTATATCACGGGACATATACAAAAGCTGTTCCGCAAGCTGCTGCTTCTCGAAGGTTCCGCACTCAGCCAGCTCCACATTGGTAGCAAACTGCCCCTGCTCCAGTAACTCGCCGATTCTGGTGGAAATGTCCTGCCAAGAGACAATCTGAGCATTTGGGGAATACCGGGCGGTGCTGCCATAGGACAGGCGCATACCGTCCTCGGCATACCATGCGCTCACTTTCTGACCATCAAATTGCAGGCCATAGCCGCCATGGTATGTCTTTTTCAGGAAATCTATCAGATTGTCCTGCGGCTGCTGCTTGGCGTATTCTACGACGACCCGCATCCGGTGGTTTTGTGTATTGCTTCCATAGCGGAGGAACTGGTCAATATACTCCTGGGGCATGGAAAAAGCGGAGGGGGCAATTTCCACACTCTCCGCTTGGGTAATATATGCAATTTGCTGGGCTTCTGTTGGAAAAAAGGAAATCTGCTCTCCCTGGATGGAAACCTCATCTGTCAGGCGTAGACTAGCTCCGTCAGAATCACTTCCTCGGCCTGAGCTTTCAGGCTGTTCATCAGCCCCACCCATTTCATGGGGTCGCTGGCTTTCAGCTCCTCCGTCACGCCCGCCGACTGCATCAGTTCCGGAATCATCTGCTCTAAGCGGCTGTTCGCCGTTTCGTCGATCTCCCGCAGATGGGGGTACAGCTTCTCCGAGAGAATCAGCTGGTTCCACAGCACCGGGCGCTGCTCCTGAAGGTATGCTTTCCGCATCCGTGCGTACTTGCCCAGAGGTTTGCTCTCCTGGGGGGACAGTCTCAGACTGGGAATCCAGTAGTCCCCGCTGCGTGTGTAAGTCAGTTCGTTCATTATCTTGGCTCCTTTCAGACAGCTTTTCACGTTCGTACTTTTTGATGGTGACTTCTATGGTTCGGAGGATTTCTTCGCTGATGCCGCTGATTGCGCTGCCAAGAGCGTCGACGGTTTGCGGTGTGTTGAAGTCAAACACCGGCATGAAATCCTCCGGGCCAAAGTGGGCATTTTCGGCAAGACCGCAGCGGGACAGCAGCATATAGGTTGTGCTGACGGTTGCGGCGTTGAGAAATGCCACCCCTTTGTCATAGTCATGATACCGCTCCAGGTACGAACCGTCAACGATGCCGAGGAGGTCTTGCTCATGGGCAAGAAAATATTCTGTGACTTTCACAGAGGAAATCTGCTCCAGCTGGTCGGCAAAGTCGCCGTTGTACTGAATGCTGTACTGCTGCCCCAGAGCGTTGGAGACAACCTTCTCATGCTCTGGGCGGTACTCCCAGAGGTAGGGGCTGCGGGAACGTCCTGTGCTGCGGGTATCCGCTACATCGAATACATATTTGAGCTTCGGAGCGTCCCCGGAGTGGTCGATAAGGGCGATACCCTTTGCGCCCCGCCGAATGTAGCGCCCCATCCTGTTATTCCACAAATCATATTCTGCGCAGGCGGTGGCATCTGGCCGCTGGGCATAGATCATAAGCTGCTCATGATAGGGATATTTGTATAGTCGGGCAGCGGTGGTCAAAAAATCTGTCCAGCTTTGGTAGCTGCCGGTGATTTGGGTGGCCATGTGGTCAGCCAGCTGGTGGTATTGCTGCAATGTGGATGCCATTGTGAATCTCCTTTCCTAGAAAATAAGCAAGACGACCCCAAGGCCGTCCTGAAAAGAAAGATGGATGAATGATCAGGTTGTAAACTCCGGGATTAGGTCCAATTTCTCGAAGTCATCGTCCGTAATACGGCCCAGCTTATAGATGGCGCTGTCGGTGAGGCTTCGCAGCTCGCGCTCGTCCGCATCCAGATAGGTGCGCATTTCATGGAGGGCTCGAACCAGTCCCAGACGGGTGCCGGGGTTGTAGATGGCCATAAGCTCCTGTTCTTCAAACGTAAAATCCATAGTCAAATCTCCTTTTCGTTGGTTTTGGTCGGTTTCTGCTTCCTGGCGGGCTGCGTTGGCTGTGTTTTGAGCTTTTCCAGGACAGAGGGCTTTTTTGTCAGGTTTTCAGGTTCAGCTGCTGCGGGCTGTTTGCCGTTGTTGATGATCCCGTCAATCATGCCGTAATCATCTTCTGTGGACAGTTCTGCTGTTTTCAGATAGTTCTCCGGCCTGAAATTGGGAAGTTCCTGGAAGCCTATGTTGTCGCAGTAGTGGTAGGATACCACACCGGCCTGCTTCAAAGCAACGATGTTGCTGACGGATAGGCTGTGCCCGGTGAAATCTCCGGGAGGATTTCTGTTGAAAAGTTCAAACAGTTGCTCCAATGTGGCTGTTTGCTCCTGCGTACAGGCAATCTGCCCGGTGTAAATGGTGTCGTAGTTTCCGGGGAAAGGTGGCTGCGGAAGCGCCTGCAGGCTGCAAAAACGAAGCTCTGCAGGAGCATCCGGCTTTAACTGCAAAATGGCATAGGCGTCTCCGGGGGTATCCAGAAAGCGTTTATGAACATCATGGGCAGGAACAGAATCACGGATGTTTTGCCATTCCTCATGGGTAATTCCAAAGAGACCGTTATGGTTCGCAATATCCGTGGAATCAAAGACCATTTCAGCGGGCTTGTCCGGGTGCAGCATAAAAATCAGTGCGTCATGCTCCAGCAGCTCCGTAGCCCGGTCTTTGGAAAGGGGAAGCACATCAGGGCAATGATAGCCCAAACGCTCCATGATGTCGGGGGTAATTGTGGAATCAGGGAGGGGGTGATTGGGCTGGACACATTGCGTCTCTTGCAGGGATTCCAGTAAATTCAGCGGGACGGCAACTGCCTTGCTGCTATCCAGTCCGTGCATTTCGCAGATGGTATGCAGAGCAGATTGAATTGATTGATTCTGTGCGCCCATTTGTCCGCCATCTAGCAGCTTGGAGGAGGCTTTGTCGTACAAGGTGTAGTCAAAGCCGTCTTCCGTCTGCTGAATATGAAGGTAGGTGCTGTCCGAAAGCAAGTACAGCTTTTCGGTTTCATCCGCTGCTTCAGCCTCCGGCTGCTCCTGGGGCTCCATTGAGATTCCTCGTTCTGCGCAGATCTCCCGGTAGTTCTTTTCAATGCCGGTTATCAGCTCCGAGGAGGTCTTGTTTATGGTTTCCAAGCTGGCCCGCAGCTCTTTCAGCTCCTTGCCATGGGACCATGTGGCAATGTAGCCAAAGCTATTTTCAGAGGTTTCAATGCCAAAATACTGGCACACGGCGTAGGAAACGCTTTCCGCCTCCACTTCTTCTGTGTTCCGGTCCTTTTCTTCCGGAACAAGAAGAGTTTCCCCATCGTCTGCGGCCTCTGTCATGTGTTCGTAATTATGGAGCTTGGAATGAGCGATTTCGTGGACAGCGGCGCAAATGGTCTGTACCTGGCTCATGCCCTCCCGCAGGAAAATTGCCTGCTTCTTGGGGGCAAAATAGCCGTCCATATTCGGTTCCATTTCCTGAAAGGAAATGGGCACCGGGGCAGTGCGCCGCAGCGCTTCCAGAAATACTTCATACTCCGCGACATCCCCGGTGAGAGCGGAGCTGATCTGTGGCAGCGGCTTTCCGTCTGTCTGGGACACATCGAACACAGATACCACCTTGAACATGGGAATGGTGATTTCCTTTTCCTCGGTGATGGGTTCCCCGTTTTCGTCCAGCAGCGGCAGTCTGGTGTCCGGGTCCAGTTTTTGCTCCTCCTGCTTGATTTTATAGGGGGTGGGGGCCAATATCTGAATCCCTTTTTCACCCTTTTTGACATGACGGCCAAAGCTGTTCTTCCACTTGTTGAAGCCTGCCACCAGCGTGGCATCCGGGCGCTGGGCGTGGATCAGCATCACATTGTTCAGGGAGTATCGGTGAAACCGGCTCATGGTTGTCAGGTAGTTCCGGTAACGGTCAGATTCAAAGAGTTCCAGAATGCCTTTTTCAATCCCGGCAGTTATTTCCTTGATACGTTCTTTGTTCGACTGCTTTTCAGCCATAAAATGCTCCTTTCTTTGTTTTTTAGGGGGGAATCCCCACAATGGAAAATGTGTCCCAGTGTGGGGATTCCCGCATTTAGAAACCTGAATTTTAGTTCTCCAATATCCTTTGCTGTCCTACTTCAATCGGCAGGGGAAAAGTTATGGATATTCGCTGACTTTTTACCCCTTAAATGCGGGACTTGAGGTAGCGGTTGTGGAGCCGGGCGGCTTCCTTAGATTGTCTGCGTTTGGCGGCGCACCCGGGGCAGTATCTGGCACGGTTGGAGCCGGGGACAAAGGCGGTTCCGCATACATCGCAGCGGCGTGTGGGGCGAATAGCGTTTTGGAGTGCCGCCTCCAACGCAGGGTTATTTGGCAGCACCGCATACCGGAACCATTTGCAGTTCAAGGAGCCGGAATTCCACTGTGGGCAGATGTTGCATTGGGGATAATCAAGGAGCAAACAGGCCCCGCCGTCATAGTTACAGCACCGCTTTCGGATGAGGGTGCGCACCTGGCGCAGCTGAGAGCCGGAGAACCGCAGCGCCTTACCCATTGCCAAACACCAGTTTGAAGCTGGGCCGCTGCCCATCATCTTCCAGAAGAACAGTGGCATCATAGATCTGCCCAGTGCGGGGAGAGACGCAGCCTTTCAGCGGGGCTTTGCCTTTTTCCAGCAGCTTGACCGCTGTTTTTCGGTCCAGGGTTTTCTGCTTCAGGGTAAAAAAGCGGCTGCCCCTCCACAGGACGAATTTGCACTCCCGATTGGTACAAAAATAGCCCTTGCTCCGCTCCACAATTTTGGAGCCGCAGCGAGGGCATCTTCCAATGACTTTTTCATCGGAAGGAAAGAGAATGTCCGCACCGGATACAGGACGGTAGCCTTTGGTCAGCTCCCGCAGCATTGCACAAATGCCATCCAGAAAATCCTCAGCAAGGCAGGCGCCTTTCTGAATCCCGGACAGCTGCTGCTCCCACTGCGCAGTCAAAAGCGGAGATTGAAGCTGCTCCGGAAGGACGGTAATCAGGGAGTTTCCCAGGGCGGTGGGAACAAGCACCGTTTTCTTTTCCTTTCGGATTCGCTCGACCAAGCCGGTGGAAACCAGCTTTTCCAGAATCCCGGCACGGGTAGCCGGTGTCCCCAGCCCCTTGCGCTCGGCCTCCTCCGGCATTTCCTCGGAACCGGCCCGTTCCATAGCAGACAGCAGGGTATCCTCCGTAAAGGGCTTTGGAGGCTGGGTCTTGCCGTCCTTTACGGTAACAGAGTCGGGTGTCAGCGCCTGCCCGGAGGCCAGACCGGGAAACCATTTGCCGCTGCCGCTCTTTTCTGCGGTATATTGCTTCCAGCCGGGAGCCTGGGGCATTTTCAAATGGAGCTTTAAGTCAGCTCCACCGCAGGAAATCGTGGTCTCTGCCTCCTTATAGCAGTAGGGGCCGGAGGCGGCGATCAGCACCTGACGGGAGAGCAGCTTCAGAATGTTCTGCTCCCCAAGAGGCAATACGCTCAAATCTTGAGCGCTGGCAGCCTGGGTGGGAATAATGGCATGGTGGTCTGTGACTTTTTTGGAATTGCAGAGCTGGTTTTCGTAGACGGTATCCCCAATGGGCAGTCCGCAAATGCCGGAGGCCCACGAAAGAATTTCTTTCACGCGGGGCAGCATATCATCCGTCAGATAGCGGCTGTCGGTTCTGGGATAGGTGCAGAGCTTTTTTTCATAAAGTGCTTGCAGATAGTCCAGAGTTTGCTGCGCCGTGTAGCCCAGGACTCGGTTGGCATCCCGCTGCAGGCCGGTCAGATCGTAGAGTGCCGGGGCGGATTCTTTTTTCTCCTGCTGGCGAATTTCTTTCACGGCGGCAGTGTTTGCGGCTTTGCAGGCTGCCGCAAGGGCTTCCGCAGCCGCTTTTTCCGGGAAACGTTCGCTGACTGCGTGAAACTCGCCAAAGCCCAGGTCAACGGTGTAATAGTTTTCCGGGACAAAGGCGGAAATCGTGCTTTGCCGCTGTACCAGCAGGGCTAACGTGGGTGACATAACTCTACCAACATTCAGCTTGGTTTTGTAAGTCAGGCTGAAAAACCGGCTGGCGTTAATGCCGACCAACCAATCCGCTTTGGCACGGCAAAGGGCGCTCTGGTATAAGGCATTATAATCTTCACCGGGAGCCAGATGGGCAAAGCCGTCCCGAATGGCGCTGTCCTCCATAGAGGAGATCCAGAGACGCTTCATAGGCTTTTGACAATCGGCAAGATAATACACCGTGCGGAAAATCAGCTCGCCCTCCCGTCCTGCATCGCAGGCGTTGATAATTTCCGTCACATCTGCCCGGTGCATCAGAGTGCGCAGAATATCAAACTGCTCCTGCTTGTCCGGGGCAATGAGGAAGCGGAAGGGGTTGGGCAAAATGGGCAGGTCCTCCAGCTTCCATTTGGCGTAACGCTCGTTGTAGGCTCCGGCATCTGCCAGACCGGCCAGATGCCCGTAGCACCAGGAAACCAGGTGTTCGCTGCCTTCGCAGAAGCCATCCCGGCGCTGAGAAGCGCCCAATACCCGTGCTACATCCAGCGCTACAGAGGGCTTTTCGGCAATCACCAGCTTCAAATCATTACCTCCTTTCGCCGAATCTCCCGGAAGCAGGGATGCACACAGCCAACGCCATAGCTCTGGCGATACCGTTCGCAGCCGTAGCATAGATGGTCTGGGGCCAGCCTGGGCAGAGAAACTTCCTGCCGGGGCTGGGGAATCTGGGTCATAAGGCGTTCGTATTTACTGTTTGTGAGATAGCTCAATGCTGTTCCTCCTCGTCATCTGTGTTGTAGTCCAGGTCATCGTCCATGCCGTAATCATAGTCATCCAGGTCGGTATTGCCCTTGGTCTGCTGGTCCGGCAGCCTGTTCTTGAGGAAATACCAGGCAGCAGCGCCGCCCATGCCCAGAATCAGAAGGACCAATAATATTCCCGCCGGATTGGATTTTTTGGCCGGCTCCTGGGTGGGTTCCGTGGGGGCTGTGGTAGGAGCTTCCGTGGTTTCCGGCTCCTTGCCCACGCACTGCGTCATATCCTTGGCGCAGATGGGGCAGCGGGTGTCCACATGACCGGCATAACACCTGTCCGTGCAGTCGCAGACCTCTACAGTCGTTTTGCCATCATCCAGAAGGGCGCTTAAATCGGCGTTGTCCACCTTGTTTAGAAAATAGGCGGAGAACTGTTCCAAGTTTTCATTCACAGGGGCATCGTAATCGATGATGATATAGAACACATCGCCGCTGCGGGTTTCTATGGTCAGGAACTGCTTGTTGGTGTCCTTGTGATATTGCAGACTGCTGGCAATGGCGTTGCCCTGTTCAAAGGGGGCTGAAATGGTGGGTGTGGTTGGTGCGGTGGTCGGCGCGGTAGTCGGTGCAGGTGCTTCCGTTGGCTTTGTGGCTGCTGTAGTCGGCTTCGTGGAGGGGGCCGCCGTGGGAGGCGGCTCTGTGGGGTCAGAGGTGTAGATAATCACATCATTTGCCGGGGGCTTGGCCTCGGCAGCGGCGGGCAGGGCCAGAGCGGAAATGCCCAGCATCAGAATGAGCAGCAGGGGGAAAATATGGTGCTTAGATTTCAACGGAAACCGCCTCCTTTTTGGTGGTGGGAAGCTGCAGCTTTTCCAGGAAAACGGCAAGCTGGTCCGGGGTCATGCCGCATTCCCGAACCATGCTGATGATGTCCAGATTTTCCAGCTCCTGGATCTGCTGCTTCAGTTCGGCATTCCGGGCTTGCAGCCTGGTGATTTTCTCCGTGTTCTTTTCCAGCTCGGCACGGAGTTTTGCAATTTTCGGATTCATAGTGCCTCCTTATCCTGGCAGACGGCCAAAGGCGTAGAAGTGGCTCTGCCAATATTGCGTGTTGATGATGGTGTAAGAAATGGGGTTCCCACAGTGGATCATCCGATTGTTTCCCACATAAATGCCCACATGGGAAACACCGGGAGTGTCGTAAGTGCCCTGGAAGAAGATCAGGTCGCCGGGGCGGGCATTGCTGCGGGAGATGGGGGTGCAGGCGTTGAACAAGCCTTGGGCAGAGGTTCTGCCCAGGCTCCAGCCGGAGTGATTCAGCACCCAGCAGACAAAGCCGGAGCAGTCGAAAGAGGTGCTGGGACTGCTGCCGCCCCAGATATAGGGGTAACCCAGATACTTTTCCGCTTCCTTTATCATGGCGGCAAAACGGGTGTCGTTCAGAGCTTCCGCCGGAATGTCGTAGTCCTCGTACCCCTTTTTCAGCCGGTCTACAGCGTCGGAATCCGGGAATAAGTCTGGGCGGTTGCCCAAAGTTGCCATATACAGGGCGTAGCGGCTCAGCGTTTTCTCGTTCATAATGTAGACCGGTATATGACTGAGATCGAAGTTTTCCAGGCACACATTGCAGATGGTGTAGGGATAGCTTTCCAGAGCACCGCTGTCATTGTTCCGGTAGCGGATCTCCGTCTCCACATCCACAGTGAGAATGTACTGCTTTTCAAAGAGGGTGTTCAGCGTTGGCATGACCTGGCTCAATGTCCAGCCCTCCGGGTACATGGCGGAAAGAATGGAGATCAACACATAGGGGTCATGGCTGATTTCGTCCAGGTCAAAATGGTATTCGTCGTAATCATGCTCCCGTTCAAAGCGGTCCAGTTTCTGCTGGAGGGCTGCTTCCATCTGGCTGTAGGCTTCCTCCGCACCCAGCATGGCATCATCCTGGGAGGCATAGCTGCCGGAGGCCAGACCGGCACCCAGCCCCTCGATCATCACGGAACAGGAGGACACCACGTTCAGGAGAAAGGAAGTAACCAGGGCGATTGCCAGGATCGCAAGAAATCCCTTTCGGTGCCGTACCACATAGGAACCGGCCTTCTTCCCTTCGGAGGCGGCTTTGGACGCTGCCTTTGCTGTACCGGTGGTGGTATAGCCTGCCGCAGAACGTCCGGACTTGGAAACCATATACTGACGTTTGATTTGCTGCTTCTGTCGCCATCTGGAAATGGGATTGCTGGTGGAATTCTTTGCTTCCGCCTTGGCCTGCAGGGCACGGAGGTTGGCGACCCGCAGCCGTCGCTCTGCTTTATCTGCCGCACGGTAGGGCTTCAATGCCGCATGGTGGTGGACATTTTGGAGGACGGAAGCCGAATGCTCTGCAGTGGATGTAAGAGCATCTGCGGCTTCCACGCCCACATTGTCTTCCTCGGATTCCTGCAGCTGCCTGTGAATTTGGGTTTGTGCCAGCTTGGCGGGAGCCTTGGCAATGTGGAGTTCGGAGGGCGGCTTTTTCTGGGTTTCCTCGAAATTCAGGCGAACCTTGATTTTTCCGTTGCTGTTGTCGGCCACCAGTTCCGGCCTTTTGCGGGTCGGGATTTTCGACTGCGCCTTGTTGGCTTTTTCGGCGGCCTTTTCCGCACGGCGTACCTTTTTCCCAATTTTCGGGTCGTTGCGCTCTGCATCGGTGAATTGCAGCCGGGATTCACGCACAGAAATCACCTGGCCTTATCATGCGTCCTCCTTTTTGTCGGCAGGGCGGGTGGTCATCAGCCGGTACAGCTCGGTATCCTCCGGGAAGCGGTCTACAAAGGGAACGATGGTGTCGCCATAGAACAGCAGCCCTTCGCCGGAATTGGAATGGGTCACATAGGACAGCTGATGGGGTGAGATCCCCAGCTGCTGCGCCAGAATCTTCCGGTCGCCTGCCGCCTGATTCAGCATACAGATATAATCGGAGTTCTATAGTGATAGGTGAGCCTCTGATATAATCTCGGGCTTTTCCCCCACTCCACACCGTGCATGCGACTTTCA
>CAKTNS010000030.1 GCA_934589225.1 uncultured Oscillospiraceae bacterium | reverse complement strand
CATTCAACGGGGCCAGCCCCCCAGGGGCTGGATGGCGATGGGTCATCGCCGCTACATTGGGTTTACTGTTAGACGTAACGGATGTAGCGGCGGCAACCTGCCGCCATTGGCCGTAAGGCCACTCGTTGGATGTTCGTATTCCAAACATTCAACGGGGCCAGCCCCCCAGGGGCTGGATGGCGATGGGTCATCGCCGCTACATTGGGTTTACTGTTAGACGTACCGGGTGTAGCGGCGGCAATCTGCCGCCATTGGCCGTAAGGCCACTCGTTGGACTTTCGTATCCGTAACATCCAACGGGGCCAGCCCCTCGCCGGGGCTGGATGGCGATGAATCATCGCCGCTACATTGGCGTGTACCGTTGGACTTGCGTGGACATACATCCTATGGGGTAAATGGTTATGGATCATTCTAATTATTCGAAATAGCAATCTTCGCTCCACTTTTGGGGATTGCCGTCAATATAGGTCCATATTTTTCGGTAATCTCTTTCTCCCCGAATAACATGATCGTGGAAATTTCTTTGCCAGACGCTTTTTCCAAGCGCCATGGTAACTGCCCTTTTGAAATTCTGCATAATCGTTGATACATTGGCTCCACCCTCTGCCGTCAGATGCAATATCATGTGAATGTGGTTCGGCATGATCGCATATTTATCAACTAAAACACATGGGTATACACTCTCTATTTTACGAAGGTATTTTTCTACGCAGCGCCCGTCTTCTGACAGCACCGGCACACGGCAGGGGGCATTGTTCTCCCAGAACAGCTTTTCTTTGTCCCGTGTACACACCGTTACAAAATAGTATCCGGTGGCATCATAGGTATAACTTTCCAGTCGATTTCTTTTTCGGAACATCTCGGTCCCCCCATTCTTTTTAGAAATATACCACGGCGGAAAAAGGCCGCCGCGGTATAGGTCCCTATCAATGTTTCCCAAACAGCCGCCGCTTCTTCTCTTCCTCCTCCTTATCTTTCTGCTCGATGATGACGGTTTTTCTGGGGGAGAGCAAGAGTCCTGCGGTGAGGCCGGTCATGAGGCAGAGGGCGCCGCCCAGGAACAGCTCCCGTTTGCGGATGAGCATCAGGCCGTCCAGCTTGTCCCAATACTTTTTGATTTCTTCCATGTTGTGTGCCTCCTTATATAATATGGTAAATTCAGTATAGCCATTTGCAGGTGGGATGTCAATAACGTTTCTGTCCTTGCTTTTCACCGCTGTTTTGGGTATAATGTTTCTAAACACAGGGCCGCAGAGCCCTTAGAAAGGAATCCGAGACATATGAGTGTACACGAATCCGGCGAAATGTATTTGGAGGCCATTCTGGTCCTCAGCCAGCGGCAGGGCTTTGTTCGCTCTGTAGATGTTGGGGAATACCTGGGCTACTCCAAGCCCAGCGTCTCCCGGGCCATGGGCATTCTGCGGGAGGAAAATTACGTCACCGTAGACAAGGACGGGGGGCTGCTGCTGACCGAGAAGGGGCGGACCCTGGCGGAGACCATTTATGAGCGGCACACGGTGCTCTCCAAGACCCTGGTGAGCCTGGGGGTTTCCGAGGAGACCGCCGCGGCGGATGCCTGCCGCATGGAGCATGTGATCAGCGACGAGACCTTCCAGGCCATCAAGCGTCACGCTAGAACTCTGTAAGCCTATGGAACAGGAACACCATTGCGGCAACTGTGCCGCCTGCGGGGGCTGCGGAGGCTGCGACAGGAGCCTGACCGTCACCGCACCGGAACTGGAATTCTTAAACCGTCTGGCCCAGACCCCCTTTCTCCCGGTGGGGCGAAAAATTGACGGAGAAGTGCCCCTTTTTGAAGACGACCCGGAGATGACCGCGGTTTTACAGGTGCTCGAAAAAAAGCAGCTTATTTCCATCGACTACCGTCTGCCCCTGAAGGGCTGCCGGGAAGAATGGTATTTAAAGTCCCCCATCCAGGGAAGTCTGGCCCTCACCGCCCGGGGACAGCAGGTACTGGAGCTTCTTGATTATCAGGGAATCTTATAGCGGGTAAACAGTTTTCCCTTGAAGACTTTGGAAGAAAAGCCATTGACAAACCAGGGAAATTGGGGTATTATGTGGCCATAAACCAACAAGAACAAGGCAAAGATGGGAAGAGTAAGCAGCGCCGAGCCTTCAGAGAGCCCCGTTAGGTGGAAAGGGGTACGCAGAGCCTGCCGAACATGGTCCCGGAGCCGTGGGGGTGAACTGTTGAGCTCCCGACGGGTGCGCCCGTTATCGCGCAGGAGTATATTGGTACTCCCCGAGGTCCTGGCCGTGAGGTCAGGGCGAAACAAGGTGGTAACACGATTCATGTCGTCCTTGTGCCCAGGCACAAGGACGATTTCTATTTTGAAGGAGGAATTACATGTCGTCGATCATCGAGCTGCAGGCGCTGAACAAAACCTTCGGGTCCGGTGAAAGCCAGGTCAATGCCCTGCAGAACGTATCCATTTCCATTGAAAAGGGCGATATTTTCGGCATTATCGGCTTAAGCGGTGCGGGAAAGAGCACCCTGGTCCGGTGCATCAACCTGTTGGAGCGGCCGGACAGCGGCAAGGTGCTCTTCCACGGAGAAGACCTGCTGGCCCTGCCCCAGAAGCAGCTGCGGGCCCAGAGAAGAAAAATCTCCATGATCTTCCAGAGCTTCAACCTCCTGGACCAGCGCACGGCCCTGGATAACATCTGCTTCCCCATGGAGCTGGCGGGCGTTCCCAAAAAACAGGCCCGGGCCAGAGCCCAGGAGCTGCTGGAAACCGTGGGGCTTCCCGACAAAGCCGGGGCCTACCCGGTGCAGCTCTCCGGCGGCCAGAAGCAGCGCATTGCCATTGCAAGAGCCTTGGCATCCGACCCGGAGGTGCTGCTGTGTGACGAAGCCACCTCCGCCCTGGACCCCAAGACCACCGGCCAGATTCTGGAGCTGCTGCAAAAAATCAACCGGGA
Organism: uncultured Oscillospiraceae bacterium; assembly: GCA_934589225.1. Classification (GTDB taxonomy): domain Bacteria; phylum Bacillota; class Clostridia; order Oscillospirales; family Oscillospiraceae; genus Faecousia. Next base: position 32,091 of record CAKTNS010000030.1, on the reverse strand, counting down.
GCGGGGCATTACCGTCATCATCATCACCCACCAGATGTCCGTCATTGAGCAGATCTGCAACCGGGTGGCCATTCTGGACTCCGGCAAGGTGGTGGAAATCGGCCAGGTGGAGCAGGTATTCTCCAACCCCCAATCCCAGGCGGGACGGCGGCTGGTGAGCCCCGCGGTGGCAGAGCCCGCCCTGGTGCCGGGTCTGCGGATGGCCCGCATCGCCTTCAACGGCGGCGTTTCCGAGGCTCCGGTCTTCGCCCAGCTGATCAAGAAAACCGGCGTGGAGCTGTCCATTATGGGTGCGGCCACCCGGAACGTGGACGGCAAGGCCTTTGGCACCATGCTGGTGACACTGCCGGAGGATGAGGGCAAGACCCGGGAAATTCTGGATTTCCTGAACAGCTGCACGGGCGTCCGTGCCGAGGAGGTAACGGAACATGTTTGATTTGTTTTCGGATGCGGCCAAGGTGGCTGCGCAAATGGAGATCATTTCCAGCGAATACGGCTTTGCCCTGTGGGAAACCCTGTATTCTCTGGCCCTGGAAGTATTGTTTGCCTATGTCATCGGTTTGCCTGTGGGTGTGCTGCTGGTCACCGGAGAGAAAGACGGCATCCGCCCCCTGCCCCGCTGGCTCATGGCTCTGCTGAACGGCATCATCAATCTGCTGCGCAGCGTGCCCTTCCTGATTTTAATGATCATCGCCCTGCCCCTGTCCAAGATTCTGGTGGGCACCAAGGTGGGCACTACCGCCACCATTCCCCCCATGGTCATTGCGGCCTTCCCCCTGGTTGCCCGGATGGTGGAATCCAGCCTGCGGGAGGTGGACCAGGGTGTCATTGAAGCGGCCCAGTCCATGGGAGCCGGTGCTTTCCAGATCGTCCGGAAGGTGCTGCTGCCCGAAGCCCTGCCCAGCCTGATTTCCGGCGGCACCATTACCGTGGCCACCATCCTGGGCTACGGTGCCATGGCCGGTATCATCGGCGGCGGCGGCCTGGGCAAGCTGGCCATCAACTATGGCTACTACAACTTTAAATTCCTGGTCATGTGGGCAGCCGTGATTGGCCTGGTGGTGCTGGTGCAGATTTTCCAGTCCCTGGGCACCCATCTGGCCCAGCGCTGTGATAAGCGGCTGCGGAATAAAAACTAAGTATTTCAGCGGGTTTCCCGTAGAAATAGATTTCCCTGAGAAGGAGTGTATTAATTATGAAAAAGACCATTTCCATTGTACTTGCACTGACCCTGTGCCTGGGGCTGCTGACCGCCTGCGGCAGCAAGTCCGGCTCCGGTGACAAGACCATCACCGTTGCCGCCTCCCCCACGCCCCACGCCGAAATTCTGAAGGTCGCCGGAGAAGTTCTGGCCAAGGACGGCTGGACCCTGAAGGTCACCGAGTACGCCGACTATGTGGTGCCCAACAACGTGGTAGAAGACGGCGAGTGCGACGCCAACTACTTCCAGCATCAGCCCTACCTGGATACCTTTAATTCCGAAAACGGCACCCACCTGGTAAGCGTTGCCGCCATCCACTATGAGCCCTTCGGCATCTACGCCGGTACCAAGAACGCCATTGCAGACCTTTCCAGCGGCGACAAGATCGCCATTCCCAATGACGGCTCCAACCGGGCCCGGGCCCTGCTCCTGCTGGAGGCCAACGGCATCATCAAGCTGAAGGACGGCGTGGGCATGGAAGCCACCGCCCTGGATATTGCCGAGAACCCCACGAATGTGGAGATCGTCGAAATGGAAGCCGCCCAGATTGCCGGTGTCCGTGACTCTGTGGCTCTGGCCGTCATCAACGGCAACTACGCCCTGAACGCCGGTCTGAACGCCGGTACCGACGCCCTGGCCACCGAAGACCCCAACTCCGTTTCCGCCCAGACCTACGCAAACGTCTTGGTTGTCAAGGAAGGCAACGAGAACACCGAGAAGACCCAGGCCCTGGTCAAGGCCCTGACCAGCCAGGAGGTCAAGGATTACATCAATGAGACCTACTCCGGCGCCGTCGTGCCCATTTTCTAAACAACCCACAAACAGCAAGCCCCCGTTCCAAAACCGGAACGGGGGTTCATTTTATTTAAGAGTCTCGCTATTGTTCAGCACCAGGCTGCTGTAGAGGAACAGGACATCACAGTCCGTAAAGTCCAATAGCTTCCCCAGCCGCTCGGGGCTTAAATAGCGGATGTCCACCAGGGTGATTTCCCGGTATTGCTCCAGGAAATAGGGGGCAATGCTGCTGCCGAAGGAATCCCGGAAGAGGATCAGCCTGTTGTTGGGTGCCTGGGGATTTTCCAGGGTCACGAGAGACAAAGAGCCCGAGAGGAAAAACTCATAGGGGTCCCGGCCTTCCAGGGCTTCAAAATCGTAGAGGCCGATCTCCTTATTGTGCTCCCCATCCCAGACCTTGACGTTTTCAAAGGTCGGGCTCCACAGGCAATCGATGGGCTCGCCCTTCATGGGAAGGGCGGACTGCCCGGCGTAGACACCGAGAAAATCCTCCTTGGCCCGGCGGACTTCATAGTGGTCTGTCAGGGGTTTCCCCATGGCCGCGCCCAGAGCCTGGGCCGCTTGCAAAATGGCCTCCTGCCGCCAGTGGGTATCCGTGCGGTAGAAGCTTTCCAGGGTCAGGGTGTCAGACAGGTCAATAAAGGTTGCGTAGGGCATTTTTTCTTGCAGCCGCTCCGATAAGGCGGCAAAATCCAGCTTGGGCACCGGCAGAAACTGGCTCTTATCCGGAATGGCCGCCACGTATACCCGCGGGCTTCCGGAAAGATACCGGTCATACACCAGCCCAAAGCGCTTGGCGGCGTAGTCAATGGAATCTTCGTTCAAGGGGTATTCCAACTGGGCAAAGAAGCCTTCCCGGCTTTCATAGATGCCGTTGTTGTCCTGCCGCCCCAGAAGCTTCACGGAAAACAGGGCCTTGGCCCGGCGAAACTGCTCCCGGAAGGGAAACTGGTCCTGGGTGTAGCTTTCAAAATTGGAGGCAAAGCTGCCGCTGAGGAAGCTACTCCAGGAGATTTTGGGCATCTGGGCCAGCTTCCGCCGCTCGGTCAGGGAGGTATCCTTGGGTTTTCCAAACCAGCAGCCCAGGGTCAGGGCCGCAAACAGCACCGGAAGCACCCAAAAAAATTTCTGTCGTTTCATTGCGGCCTCCTTTAAAAGCGGAAATAGAGGAAGGGATTGTAAGACCCGTCCACCAGAAAGGCGGTGCACAGCAGCAGCACCAGGCACATGGCCCCGGGCACCAAAACCCCGGCGCACCTGGGCCACCGCTTTTCAAGCCGGTCAAATGCCGCCTTCGGCAGCCCCGTGGCCCCCACCGCCGCCACCGCAAGGAGCAGGGCGTTGCTTTGGAGCAGGTATCGGGCCTCCTGGGATGTGAGGGGCAGCCCCCCAAGGCCCAGCATGCCACGGATGCAGTCCAGAGCTTCTTTCAGGCTCCCGGCATCAAAAAGCACAAAGCCGAAGATCACCGCCAGCAGCACATAAATATGGGCTACGATCCGGTGCTTTTGCAGTTTTTCCAGCAGCCACAGCTTTTCTGCAATCAGCAAGCCCCCAAAGTACAGCCCCCAGCAGATGAAGTTCCAGGCCGCCCCATGCCAGAAGCCGGTGAGAAACCAGACAATCAAGATATTTCGCAGCTGGCACCACTTCCCCCGGCGGTTGCCCCCCAGGGGAATGTACACATAGTCCCGGAACCAGGTTCCGAGAGAAATGTGCCACCGCCGCCAGAACTCCGTAATGCTGCCGGAAACATAGGGGTGTCGGAAGTTTTCCGGGAAATGGAAGCCGAACATCCGGCCCAGGCCAATGGCCATGTCGCTGTAGCCGGAAAAATCAAAGTAAATATGCAGGGTATAGGCCACGGCGTACATCCAGGAGAACAGAACGCTGCCATCCTGGGTCAAGTGCCAGGCGGTACACACTTCGCCTAACAGGTTTGCAAGCAGAATCTTTTTCCCCAGGCCCACCAGAAACCGGCCCGCCCCCAGGCGGCAGTTTTCCAGGGTCAGGCTTCTGCTTTTCAGCTGGGGGGCCACGTCCGAATACCGGACGATGGGCCCCGCGATCAGCTGGGGGAAGAAGGCCACATAGCAGGCCAGATCTATAAAATTCCGCTGGGCCGGGACCTGGCCCCGGTACACATCCACCGTGTAGCTCATGATCTGGAAGGTATAGAAGCTGATGCCGATGGGCAGAGCCAGCCCCAGCAGGGGCAGGTGGAGCCCAAAGAGGCCGTTGATGTTTTCCAGGAAGAAATCCGTGTACTTATAGTACACCAGGAAGCTCAGACTGGAAACCACCGACAGCACCAGCAGCAGCTTCCCCAGGCCCCTTCCCCGGGTCTTTTCCAGTCCCAGACCGAAGAAATACCCCAGGGCCACCGCCAGAAGCATCATCAGCACCAGCCTTGGCTCCCCCCAGCCGTAAAAAATCAGGCTGAACAGGAGCAGCACCGTGTTTTTCCCCTTTTGGGGTGCCAGAAAATAGAGAATCAGCACGGCGGGGAGAAAGTAATATAAAAATGGGATACTGGAAAAGAGCATGGTTTGTTTCCTTTACTTTCTCAGCCCTCCGCCGGGGCCTCTACCAGAAGCTCCGCACCCAGGGCCAGGGCACTGTTCTTAAAGTCCTGAATCAGGTCGTCCGCGCCGTAGGCGGTGATGACGTAGCTGCCCTGCCGCAGCACCAGCATGGTATCCGGGAAGCCGCACATCCAGTGGTTGGACTGGACCAGGGTCTGATAGGCCTTGGCAAAGCTCTCCCCGTCCTGGCCGTCTTTCAGCTCCATGACGGCGGAGCAGAAGGTATTGGTGTTCATCATGTGCATCAGGGTGGCGGCCTGGGGCTCTACAATGTCCATGAGGGCTTGGTCCACCAGAATCTGATACTGGAAGCTCTCCCCATAGGTGCCGATGTCATAGGCCCCGGCTCCTTCGGTATCGTGGGCCTCGTCACCGCCGGCAGCGGGGAATTCCTCGGTCATGCCGGAGGCAATGGCCGTCAGCAGATCCAGAGCGGAGGCATACTGGGCAGCTGCCTGGGTAGTTTCAGAAGGGGTGGTGGGGGCGGTGTTGCCGCCGCAGCCGGTCAGCAGACCAATGCAAAGAATGCCGGTCAGAATCATAGAAGTAAGCTTTTTCATCATTATTGTTCCTTTCAATTGTTGGTTTCCTGCCAGAGTACCACATCGCCGGAGTCGTCCGGCCGGGCCAGCAGCAGGTAGTTGGTTTCTCCCTGGTGAATCGTCAGGCAGAAGTCTTGGGCTCTGTCCGGCAGGATGCACCAGAGAAGCTCTGTTTTTTCCTCCAGGGTCAGGCAGGCGGTTTCCTCGCCCATGCACATCAGGGAGGTGTTTTCCCCGGCGGTCAGGGTGACGGGGCCCTTCTTTCCCGGGTCTACCGTCACGGGGATGTCCAGAGTCTCCACCGCCCGGAAGGTCATGGGGGCCGGTTCCGGCTGGTAGGTCACGGTGGCCCCCAGTACATTCTGCCCGTTTACCCGGACTTTTAACGGCCGGGGTCTCACCAGGGCCAGTCCCGCCACCAGCACCAGACAGGCGGCAAGGGACACGAGGGGCCTTAAATAGAGCCGTTTTTGAGGCTGCGCTTTGAAATTGGCCGCTTCTTCTATATAGCGGCTGTCCAGGTCCGTGAGGGCCCGGGCAATGGCGTATTTTTGATCCATGGTTCCACTCCTTCAGACGGAAAAATCCCGGGCGTTTAAGTATGTTCGCAGCCGGTCCCGCATCCGGCTCAGCCGGGTCTTGACCTGACCAAGGCTTAGCCCCAGGTCCCGGGCTATTTCCGCGCAGGACTGGCAGGAAAAATACCGGCGGACAAAGAGCACCCGGTCCGGCTCCTTTTCCGTTTCCAGAAAGGCATTCAGACTCCGGCCCAGTTCCCTGGTCCACAGGGCTTCCTCGGTGGTATCCGGGTCCGGGATGCAGTCCGCCAGCTCCTCCAAGGAGAGGGTGAACCGGTCCCCGGCCCGCTTCTGGGCCCTCTGGGCCTGATGGCGGTTGATGGCCAGATTGCGGATGATTTTTGCGAAGTAAGCCCGGAGCAGCCTGGGCCGTTCCGGGGGAATGGCGTTCCAGGCCTTCAGCCACAGGTCATTCAGGCACTCCTGGCTGTCTTCCTCGTTGTCCAGAATGTTCCGGGCAACGCTCAGGCAGTAGACCCCATATTGCTCCTGGGCCTCCAGGATGGCCGCCTGGTCCCGGCGGAAGAAGAGATCGATGATGGCATTGTCATTCATAAGCGTCCTCACCTATATAGACAGGGAATTTTTCAAAAGGTTACAGAGGTTTCAGAAAATTTTTTTGCTTTCCACAGTATAGCATAAAGCCGCCCAAAATGCAAAAATTACCGCCTCCCGGGTGGGGAGACGGTAATGGTATTTTTTTACCGGACGTACTCGATCACAACGCAGCGGTTGGGCTCCACACCGGTGGAGTGGGTGGTGATGTTCTCCATATCCTGGAGGGCGGCGTGGATCACGTGGCGCTCGTAGGCGTTCATGGGCTCCAGAGTGGTGCGGCGGCGGGCCTTCAGGACCTGCTGGGCCTTCTTCCGGGCATACCGGCGCAGGCTCTCCTCCCGCTTCTGGCGGTAGCACTCCGCATCCACGTTGACCCGGATGTGGCCTTCCACTTCCCGGTTGATGGCGTAGTTGCACAGGTGCTGAATGGCATCCAGGGTATCCCCCCGGCGGCCGATGAGATAGCCCAGGTCCTCCCCTACCAGATCCACCTGATAGGTATTGCCGTTTTCCTTCCAGCAATGGGGGATGGCCTTGGAATCCATGTGGGTCAGCAGACCCTTCAGGAACTGCTCGATCTTCTCTTCCACGGAGCCTTCCGGCGCGGGCGCGTACTCCCGGGGTGCCGCAGACGGTTCCCGCTGGGGCTTGGGCTCTCTGGGCTCTCTGGGAGCTCTGGGCTGCTGGGCACGGGGCGCCTTGGGGGCCTCCGGGGCCTTTTCCTGCTTGGGTGCTTCTGCTTTGGGGGCTTCCGCCTTAGGAGCTTCGGCCTTTACCTCGGCCTTGGGGGCTTCCTGCTTGGGAGCCGCGGGCTTGACGGGGGCGGGGGCGGCCTTGGGCTTCCGAGAAGCGGCGGACAGGGCCACCTTGGGAGCCGCGGGCACTTCATCGGGGGCCTCATAGGTCACCTGGACCTTGGCAGGCTGGGCGCCGAAGCCCAGGAAGCCGGACTTGGCCTGCTGCAGCACCTGAACGGAGACACTGTCCCGATCCAGGCCCAGCTGGGCGAGGGCGGACTCGATGGCCAGATCAATGGTCTTGCCACTGGCGACAAGGGTTTTTTCCATGATTTAATCCTCCTGGCTGTGGTGGGCGTAACGGTTGGGGTCGTAGGCACGGCCCTTGCAGTAGGGACGGTCCGCAATGCCGGAAAGCGTCTCCTTCTCTTCCTTCTCCTGGGGCAGCTTGCCCTTCTTGGCGGCATACTCCCGGGCGGCCTCGGCCTTGGCGGCAGCCTCCTGGTCCCGCTGCTGCTTCTGCAGACGCTTCTTGCTGGTGTTTTCGGTAATGCCGTCAGGGTTCTCGGCACGGCGCTGGGCACGGATGCGCTCTTTTTCGGCCTCCAGCTTGTCCTGCTCCATGCGGCGCTTCAGGCGCTCGGCATCCTCGGCATCGTAGATCTTGCGGTAACGCTTGTTGAGGACCACATCCTCCACGGTACGGACCACGCCGCCGACGAACCAGTAAAGGGACAGGGCGCAGGGCACAGTGAAGCCGATCCACAGCATCATCAGGGGCATGGTCAGCATCATGACCTTGTTGGTCTGGGCGGCCTGGGAATTTTCCACGGCCTCTTTGTCCTGAATGCCGTCCTTGTTGGTGACCAGAGAGTCATTCTGCTTCTGCATGATGAGCATGGACACCACCTGATAACCGGCGGAGGACAGGGCGATCAGCAAAGAGCCGATGTGGGCCCAGTTCCAGGCCCAGGTGGAGGCGAATACGTTGAACTGGGGAACGGCACCCAGGTCGATGCCGATAAAGCCAAAGTTGATACCGCCCAGGGCCAGCTCGCTGATGCCGGGAATGGCGGCCTTAATGGCCTCGGCATACTGGGGGATATACTGGGCAGCGATCATCTGATGGTAATAGGCGTTGCCGGCGAAGAGCTCCGGGTCAATGCCCTTGATGACCTCGACGATCTGGTTGGCAACATCCAGGTTCTCGTGGAGCATGTAGACAATGGGCTGACGCACCACGGTGTACAGGGGGATCAGCAGCAGCATGGGCACAAAGCTCCACAGACAGCCGCCGCCCATGGAAACGCCCTCTTCTCTGTAGAGCTCCTGCATGGCCTGGTTCTGCCGGTTGGGATCATCGGCATAGCGGCGCTGAATGTCCTGCATTCTGGGGGTCAGGCGGGACATTTTCATCATGCTCTTTTTGGACTTGGCGGTGATGGGCAGCAGCACCAGCTGCACCAGAACGGCAAACAGGATCAGAGCCATACCGTAGTTTCCGGTAACCCGGTACAGCAGCTCCATCAGGTAGCCAAAGGGAACCTGGATCACGTCCGCAATGTGGAATGACAGTAACATGGACTTTCCTCCTTTGAAAGTCACGGCACAGGGTCGTAAAGATCGCCTTTATAAAAGGGATGGCACCGGCACAGGCGCTTCAGCGCCAGCCAGCCTCCCTTTACCGCGCCGTATTTTTGGATCGCTTCGTAAGCATAGGCGGAACACGTGGGCCGAAACCGGCACCTTGCGGGAAAATAGGGGGAGATGCAGCGGGAATAAAAGCGGATCAGGGAAAGCAGCAGTTTTTTCACGGTTCTTCCTCACGCAGCAGCCCCGCCTTTTGGGCCAGGCGCAGGAAGCTGGCGGTCAGCCTGTCAAAGGGAGCCTCCACCGCCCGGGTACGGGCCACCACCACAATATCCCAGCCGGGGGTAAACCGCTCCTCCTGGAGCCTGTAAACCTCTCTCAAACGGCGGCGGGTCCGGTTGCGGACCACCGCATGGCCCAGCTTCTTGCTGACGGTGATGCCCAGGCGATTTTTGCCCAGGTGATTGCGCCGGGCATAGAGCACCAATAACCCATCGGCATAGCCCTGGGACCGGTAGAGCCGCTGAAAAATATGGTTGAGCTTCAAACTGCTGGAAAACTTCATGCTTTTCTTCTCCTAAAAAGGGAGCGGGGCGAATGTGTCATTCACCCCGCTTAGCTCCCGTTTCGCTCTCGCGCGCATATTTCCTTGTGTTCACAGGGGCGGCGCATCAGGCGGACAGAACCTTGCGGCCTCTTGCACGGCGGCGGGCCAGAACCTTACGGCCATTGGCGGTAGCCATTCTCTGACGGAAACCGTGGACCTTGGAACGGTGACGATTGCTGGGCTGATAGGTACGCTTCATTACGGATACACCTCCTAATACGCTAAAATCATATGCTCGACAGCCAAAAAGGCCGCAGCAACACAAAATAGACAGACCACTACGGTCATGCCCGCTCATTATAACCGAAAATGCCGGGAAGGTCAACAATTTTTTCATATTTCCCCCGGTAAATTTTCAGGCAGTACCCTGTCCTTCGGTAAAGCACCCCAAATCGGCTTCAAAACCAGGGGCAGGGCGGGGTCTTTACTCCTCCAATTCCAGCTTTTGAAGCACCCGGGCGTAGTCCTCCGTGCCCTCTTCATAGGGGGTGGGCTGGAAGTCATTCTGGGGTCTCTGGGAGCTGACGCAGGCGGGAACGGGGGTCAGGGTGCCCAATACCACCGTGCCATCCTTTTGCCGCAGGACCTGCTGCCGCAAAATCACCGTATCCATATCCCTGGGGAAATGGTTGCCCCCAAAGGAGAAGTTCGCTAGGCTGTAATAGATGACGCCGCCGTTGTACGCTTCCACCCGCTGGAGTACATGGGGATGGCTGCCGTAAACGATGTCAACCCCCAGGTCGATGAGCTGGTGGGCCAGCTGCTCCTGCTCTGCGTTGGGCCGGTAGTAGCCTTCAATGCCCCAGTGGATGGCCATGACGATGAGCTCCGCCCCCTGGCGCTTCATTTCCGCCACCGCCTGTTCCACCTTTTTTACATCCACCTGGAAAAAGCCGCCGTAAAGGCCGATTTTGAGGCCTCTTTCCGTGGTAATGATCCGGTAGGTATCCTGCTCCACATAGGGAAGCTCCGCCTCCTCCAGGGCCTTTCTGGTGGACTCCATGCCCTGGACGCCATAATCCCGGATGTGGTTATTGGCAATGGTCACGGCCTCCACGCTGCTGCCGGTCAAAATCTTTGTATAGGCCGTAGGCCCCCGGAAGGCGAAACCATCCTCCTTAATAATAGAGCCTTCGTCCTTGAGAACCGTTTCCAGATTCACAAAGGTGCAGTCGTCATCCTGAAAATAGCTTACCACATTCCGGAAGGGGTAGTCGTAGTCTTCCCCGATCACATCGATGAAGCTGTGCTTGACCCCGTAAAACCGGGCATCGCTGCCCAGGGTGCAGTCCCCCACAAAGCTTAGCAGGAACGACTCCTCTTCTTCCCCGGCAGGAGACTCCGGTGCAGGGCGGGCAGACACCGTGATTTCTTTTGGTGCTGCTGCCTGGACCGTCAGAGGGCTCCCGAAACGTAACATCAGTGCGGCAAGCCCCAGCGCATACACAAAATACGCAACTTTTCGCATCATATCCCTCCAATCCGGTAGACATAAAAAAGTGCGGAATCTGTAGAAGATTCTGGTTGTTTTTTACCAGACCATCTTACCACAGATTCCGCAGTAAATCAATCTTTTTTCAGTTTATTCACCGGCGCGCTTCTTCATCAGGTTCCGCATTCTCAGGGCATGATCCAGCTCCCGCTTGCGGATGCGCAGGCTCTTGGGGGTGCATTCCAGCAGTTCGTCGTCTGCCAGGAACTCAATGCACTGCTCCAGAGACAGCACTCTGGGGCTGGTGAGCCGCAGGGCCTCGTCAGAACCGGCGGCCCGCATGTTGGTCAGCTGCTTCTTCTTGCAGACGTTGACGGTCATGTCCTCGTTGCGGCTGCAAATGCCCACCACCATACCGGCGTACACCGGAGTACCGGGACCGATGAACAGGGTGCCCCGCTCCTGGGCGTTATACAGGCCGTAGGAACAGGCTTCGCCGGTTTCAAAGGCAATGAGGGAGCCCACCTGGCGGCGCTCGATCTCGCCCTTCATGGGGGCGTAGGAATCCAGCACGGAGGACATGATGCCCTCACCCCGGGTATCCGTCAGGAACTCGTTCCGGTAGCCAAAGAGGCCCCGGGAGGGAACCAGGAACTCCAGGCGGTAGCGGTTGCCCACAGGAGTCATGCCCAAGAGGTCACCCTTCCGCTTGCCCATTTTCTCGATGACGGCACCCATGCTCTCCTCGGGAACGTCAGCCACCATCCGCTCGATGGGCTCGCAGAGCTTGCCGTCGATTTCCTTGGTCAGCACACGGGGGGTGGAGACGGAGAACTCATAGCCTTCCCGGCGCATGGTCTCCATGAGGATGGACAGGTGCATTTCGCCGCGGCCCGCCACGTTGAAGGCATCGGTGCCCTGCTCGGTCACATGGAGGGACACGTCCTTCAGCAGTTCCTTCTCCAGCCGGTCCCGCAGGTTCCGGGAGGTGATGAACTTGCCTTCCTTGCCGGCAAAGGGAGAATCGTTGACGGCAAAGGTCATTTCAATGGTGGGGTCGGATATCTTCACAAAGGGCAGGGGCTCCACCACCGCCGGGTCACACAGGGTTCGGCCAATGGTGATGTCCGCCATGCCGGACAGGGCCACGATCTCACCGGCCTTGGCCTCCTGCACCGGCACCTTGGCCAGACCGTCATAGGTGTACAGGGCCACGACCTTGCCCTTGACCTTGTGCTCCGGGTCATGGTAGTCGCAGATGGCCACTTCCTGGTTGACCTTGATGGTGCCCCGCTCCACACGGCCCACGGCGATACGGCCCACATACTCATTGTAGTCAATGGAGGAAACCAGCATTTGCAGGGGGCCGTTTTCGTCACCCTGGGGGGGATCGATATACTGGATAATGGTCTCAAAGAGGGGCTTGAGGTCCGTGCCCATTTCGTCGGGGCTGTAGGAAGCGATGCCCTGACGGCCGGAGCAGAAAATGGTGGGGGAATTGAACTGCTCGTCGGTGGCGTCCAGCTCCAGCAGCAGCTCCAGTACCTCGTCCATGACCTCATGGACCCGGGCATCGGGCTTATCCACCTTGTTCACCGCCACAATGACCTTATGGCCCAGCTCCAGGGCCTTCTGCAGCACAAAACGGGTCTGGGGCATGGGGCCCTCGGCGGCGTCAACCAGCAGGATAACGCCGTTGACCATTTTGAGGATCCGCTCTACCTCGCCGCCAAAGTCGGCGTGGCCCGGGGTATCCACAATGTTGATTTTGTAATCTTTATAGTGTACGGACGTGTTTTTGGCCAGGATGGTAATGCCCCGCTCCCGCTCCAGATCGCCGGAGTCCATGACCCGGTCCACAGTGGCCTGGTTTTCCCGGTAAATACCGCCCTGCTTCAGCATTTCGTCAACCAGGGTCGTCTTGCCGTGGTCAACGTGGGCGATAATGGCAATATTTCTGATTTTTTCCTGAGATGCCATAAAAAAGCTCCTTCGATATATGTAATGTACCAACTCTCAACATAGAAATATACCACAGCTTGCGGCAAAAGGCAATCATTTTCTGATATTTACCTATACAAAAGTTGGGGAAATACGCTGTTTCCTTTCGTGCATATTACCCGGAAGCGCAAAAATACGGAGCAGCCGGGGGGGCCGCTCCGTAAATGCCGGAATAGAATTTTATTTTGCCAGAACCACCCGGACGGTCAGGGAACGGGCCCCCTCATCCAGGTCAAAGCCGCCGTCGTCGGAAGCCGTGACCCACAGCTCATAGAGCGTGCCGTCTTCCAGCGTCTCGGGGGTTTCCCCGTCCTCGGTGCGCAAAAGCCACAGGTTATCCTCCATCTGCTGAAGCTTCCCTTCCGGGGTAAGGGCAAAGAGCTTCAGGTCCTTGACCGCCCCGGAGAGGTTGTTCATCCGCAGGGCCACCGTGGTGTTGGGGTGAACATTGACCGCGCTGATGCCAAAGTACCAGCTGGCCACGGTACCCTGGCCGCCCAGGGCCTCAAACTGCACCTGAGACAGCACATTCCGAGTAGCCTTGTCCATATCCAGCTTCCGGTAGGGCATCTCCGGCAGGTAGGCAAACCGGTCCTGAAGCCGCAGCAGCTCCAGATACCCGGTGGGGCAATACAGCGCGTTGCCGCTTCTTCCGGAATACATGCCGATGGCCATATTGTTGTAGCCAAACTTATTGGCCACGTCCACCGTCAGAACGGTTTCGCCCGTATCAAAGCCCAGCACAATGTACTGCCACATGCCCGTGGTCAGGTCCTGCACATAGCCGTAAACATAGCCTGTGGCGGTGGAGAGCTTCATAATGGCGGTATCCCGCAGATCGCTACGGCACCAGACGGACTTCATTTCATAGCCCGTATCGGTCTTCACCGTATCCACCCGCTCCACGCCGGGCAGGATCATGCTGTTGCCCTTGGTCAGCCAGTTCACATCATAGATATTGGCATAGCTCTGGATGGAGGAGTCGCTGTCGGGCTTGCTCAGATTGGCGCTGCCCGCACCGAACCAGTTGCAAACGATGGTGCTGACGGTGCCCTGTCCGTCATCATAGACGATGGCGGAGTTTTCCACACTGACCTGCATTCCCTGGGGCAGCTCATCCAATATGGGATGGCTTGCCACCTTTTCGCCGGTTTTCATGTCCAGGGCGATCAGGTTTACCGGGTCCAGGTTGTCCGTAAACATGACCAGGTCCTTTGCAAGAGACGGTGAGCAGCCGCCGCCCCAGGCCAGGCCGCCGCCGGTGGTCTCGTCCCCTTCCCGGCTGTCCTTGGCACCGACGCTTTCATAGGGCGTACACCAGACAGTCTCCACGCCGTCTTTTCCCCGGAACAGATAGCAGTTCCGATTGGTGAGGATCACGGCCCCCTCCTTGGAGGCGGCAATGCCGTTTTCGCAGCCCTCTCCCGGGGTCAGGCCCAGAACGTAAACCGCTTTCAGCAGGTCCGTTTCTCTCCCTGCCAGAATGTCCTCAATGGCACTATGGGCAATGTAGCCCACGGCTCCCTGCTGCTGCCGGTCCGGATAAATGCGGAAGCCGCCGGTGGCAAACCAGAGGTTGCCCTCATAGTCAAAGACAATGGAAAGAAGGTTCTGGTCCAGACTCTCCCCCAGCACAGCCTCCGCCGCGGCCTTGATGTCAATGTCCAGCGCCTTTTCAAACTCCGGCAGTACATTGCCCTCCTGGTCCGTGGCCCGGAGCATCAGCACATGGTTGTGGCTGGTGGGGCAGACGATCCGGTTTTCCGCATCCACAAAGGAGTAGGAGCTCTGGATGACGTAGCCACCGCCGTCATGCTTCTTGGGGGAGAAATAGCCCAGAGTCGTCGCCTCCTGGGCATCAATATCCCGGATGGCGATGCCGCCCAGAAGCGGCACCACGCTGTGGTTGTAATTGTCAAAGAAGACCGCCGGAGAGGCATTGGCGTTGGTGGTCTCGTAGGACACGTTGATCTCCGGATAAATGCCCAGGGGCATGATCTCATCCGTAGAGTCCGTATTATAGCCGTCCCCGTGGATGTTTGGGTCAACGGAGGCCATATAGGGGTTCACGTCCACCGCCTTGGGGGTCAGGGCCTTGACCGGCAGGGCACCGGTCCCATAGGATGTCGTGGTCAGCTCCACCTGCTCTACAGCCTCCGTGGCGGGCTGGGTGGTTGCCTGGGTGGGTGCCGCGGTAGTCTCCGGGGTCTGGGCCGGGGCACAGGCCGTTCCCGTCAGGCACAGGGCCGCGGCCAGGGTCAGGGCACCGGCAGTACGGGCAAATCGTCTGCAATTCATAATAGATCCTCCTTCAATTGGAATCTCGATTTTCTCCGGGAAGGGCAAAAGCCCCCTCTTGGGATGCATTATAGGGTTCCCCCGGAGCCCTTTCAAGGGCTTTGGCACGAATTGCCAAAAAATAGCACAAACGGTATTCTGTCCATAGCATTTTCCCCAACAGGGTGCTATAATGGGATGTGAAAAAACAAAGGAAGGAAGATTCTGTGCGGATCGCCATTGTGGATGATGTTGCCCAGGAGCGGGCCCAGCTCCGTGCCTGGCTCCTGGGCCAGTTTTCTCGCCGGGGCCTGGAGCTGACAACGGTGGAATTTGAAAACGGTCAGGACTTTTTGGACCAGGCCCGGCAGGAGCCCTTTTCCGCCGCCTTTTTGGACATCTATATGACCGGGGCCACCGGCATGGAATGCGCCCGGCTGCTTCGGGAATTTGACAGCCGGTGCCAGTTGATTTTTACCACCACCTCCACGGACCATGCCCTGGAAGGCTTCCGGGTCCGGGCCATGGATTACCTTGTAAAGCCCTACACGGAAGACCAGATCGACCGGCTGACCCAGGAGCTGCTGCAGCGACTCCCCGCCCCGGAAAAATTCATAGAGATCAAGGTCGGCGGCAGTCCCGTTCGGCTTCAATTGCGGGATATGCTCTATGCCGAGCATTTTTCCCACATCATTCATATTCACACCGCCGCCGGACAGGAGCTGGCCACCCGTCAGTCCTTCGGCCAGTTCATCCAGGAATTGGATGGCCGTTTTTTTGTCTGCGGTCGGGGTTTGGCCGTGAATCTGGACCGTGCCCGGGATTTTGACGGCCTGTGCTTTGCCATGGAGGACGGCAGCCGGATCCCCGTCAGCCGGGAGCTGCAAAAAAAGGCAAAGCAGGTCTTTCTGGAGCGGCTTCTGGAAAGGGGGCACCTGTGATGCAGAGCATCCTACAGCCCATTTTAGAGCTTGGCGTGCTCCTGCCCGGGGTGGTGCTGGCCTACCTGCCCATGGGCTCCCATCTGCGGCAGCCGCCCAAAAAACTGCTGCTATGGATGGGCCCCCTGTGCCTTGCCCAGGTGCTTGTGGGGGGCTGGCTATGCTGGGCTCTGAGACTTCCTACTTTGCCGGTATTGATCCCGGCAGCCTCTGTGACCGCCCTGGCCTATGTCCGGTCTTTGGAGCTGAGCCTGTGGAAATCCGGCAGCGTGGCCCTTTCCGTCTGCGGGGTCTATGCCTGTCTCAGCGGCATCGCCCGGGCCTTTGATGCCATGATCGTTGCCGGTACCTGTCTTGCGGAAACGGAACTCTGGCTTCAAACGGGAACAGGGCTTTTTTACAATCTGTTATGTTGGCTTTTTACAGCCATTGCCTACTATCCCGCCACAAACTGGGCAAAAAACTTGATTGAGGACGAGAATTTTGCCAGAACCTGGTACTTTTTCTGGATCGTACCGCTGGTGTTCATTGTCCTGAACCTGTATATCGCCCCAAAGGAGCGTGTCACCTTGTATACGGGCCGGGTGCTGCAAATCTATTTCGTGGTGAGTCTGGTGCTGCTTTGCCTGCTGGCTTTGTTCTACGGAATGTTTCTGATGATGGCGAACAATCTGAATAAAAACTCCAAATTGCAGCAGGAAAACCATTTTCTCCTCTTGCAGCAGCAGCGCTATGAAAGTCTCCGGGCGGCTATTGAAGAGGCCCGGCAGGCCCGCCACGATATGCGCCACCATTTCCGTCAGCTCTCCATATTGGCCGATGCCGGGGAGCTGGATAAAATCAAGGAATACCTCCAGCAGGCCGTCAGCCGCATTCCCAATCTGGACACCCGGTTCTCCGACAATCCGGCGGTGGACAGCGTCATCGGCTATTACTGCGCCCTGGCCCGGCAAAGTGCCATCCCCTTCCGGGCCAATATCGACCTGCCCCGGGCCCTTCCGGCAGATGAAATCGATGTGTGCCTGGTGCTGTCCAACCTTCTGGAAAACGCCCTGGAGGCCAGCCTGCGGACCGCCCCGGAGCGGCGGCAGATCCTGTTGGAAGCCTATCTCCACGCGGACCGTCTGGTGCTGATCCAGGTCAAAAACGCCTTTGATGGGGAGATTCTGGAGCGAAACGGCATCTTCCAGTCCTCCAAACGCAGCGCCAGCGGCATCGGCATTCAGTCCGTCAGGCGGCTCTGCGAAAAAAACGGCGGCAGCAGCGTCTTTGACTACGAAAACGGCGAATTTACCGTCAAAGCCATGCTCCGGGGTACCGTGCAATCTTAAAAAACCGCATTCCGTGCTCAAAGAGCAGAAAACGGCGGGGCCTTCTCAAATCGGTCATTTTACTGACCGAAGGGGAAGGTCCCGCCGCTTTTTACAGTTTGCTTTTATTCTATCCCGAAGGGATTCCAAAATTGTCAATTGTCAATTGTTCATTGTCAATTCTCTCCCCGCCGCTTCCAGGGCCGCGGCAATGACGGCATCCATGTCGTAATACTTGTATTCGCCCAGACGGCCGCCGAAGAGGACCTTCTGTTCCTGTTGGCCCAGGGCCTTGTAGCGCTCGTACAGGGCGCTGTTTTTGTGGTCGTTCACAGGGTAGTAGGGCTCGTCCCCCGGGTGCCATTCGCTGGAATACTCCCGGCTGATAATGGTCTGTGGCAGGTCCTTGCCCTCCTCGTCCTTGCCGAAGGTAAACCACTTGTGCTCAATGATCCGGGTATAGGGGGTCTCGGCATCGGTGTAATTCACGGCGGCGTTGCCCTGGAAATTGGGCTTGTCCAGCAACTCGTGCTCAAAACGCACGGAGCGGTATTCCAGGGCCCCCAGGCTGTAGCCAAAGTAGGCATCAATGGGGCCGGTATAAAGCACCCGGTCCGCCAGAGCGTTCAGCTCCTGCCTGTGCTCCAGATAGTCCAGGTTCAGCCGGACCTCCACGCCCTTTAGGAGGTTTTCCACAAGCCTTGTGTAGCCGCCCACGGGAATGCCCTGGTAGAGGGCGTTAAAATAGTTGTTGTCAAAGGTAAAACGCACCGGCAGGCGCTTGATGATAAAGCTGGGCAGCTCCCGGCAGGGGCGGCCCCACTGCTTCTGGGTGTAGCCCTTGATGAGCTTTTCGTAAATATCCACACCCACCAGGGAAATGGCCTGTTCTTCCAGATTCCGGGGATCGGTGATCCCCGCCTCCCGGCGCTGGGTCTCGATCTTCTCCTGGGCCTGCTCCGGTGTCACCACGCCCCACATCTTATTGAAGGTATACATGTTGAAGGGCAGGGAGTACAGCTCCCCTTTGTAGTTTGCCACCGGGGAATTGGTAAAACGGTTAAAAGATACGTACCGGTTTACATAGCGCCAGACCGCTTCGTTGTTGGTGTGGAAAATATGGGCTCCGTATTTGTGAAAATCAATGCCCTCCACCTTTTCGGTGTACACATTGCCGCCGATGTGGCTTCGTCTGTCAATGACCAGGACCTTCTTCCCCGCATCCGTCGCCTGACGGGCAAACACCGCGCCGTAAAGGCCTGCGCCAACCACCAGATAATCGTATTTCATAAAGCGTAAACGTCCTTTCTTTCCCGGTACAGCGATTCAACCGCCGTACCTTTTTATGATTTTGGGCTGCTGCGCTGATTTTTGGGAAAGCTGCCGCAGAGGGCCCCGAACCCCAGGGCTGCCAGTATGCAAAAGAAGGGCACATAGAGAAATACATATCTGGCCCGGACCTCAAAAAGCAGCTCAAACAGGGTAAAGCCCACAACGGTCAGCTTGAGCACATGGACAACGGCAGATTCCTTTGCCGGAAGGCTCATAAAGCCGGACACCGTCGTAAACAGAAGCACAAAAATCCAAAACGCCTGGGCTCCTGTTTTGAAAATCTCCTGCCTGGAGCCGTCTGGATAATAGACGGATTGCAGGAACGGTGCCATTCTGGTATTGATGTTCTCAACGATTTTCGTATACCAGCTTCCCTCCACGCCCCAGGCAAAGGTGCCGTCATGATATACCGTCAGCAGCTTTTTGCACAGATGCCGCCCCAGGCCCACCGGCCCCATGGCCCGGACCCGTGCTCCGGCCTCCCGCAGTTCTCCGGCGGAGCGCTCTTTGAAAGTGTCAAAGGATGCGGAAAAATAGAAATCCTCTTCAGAATAAGAGCCGCCGTCTTTTTCATTCATGCCCATCATTAAAAAATGGGTCATTCCGTATTTCAACTCCGTATTCAGAGGAACACCCGTGGATTCAAAGGCAAAAGTCAGCAGCCGGGAGAACAAGGTAAGGCAAATGAGAGACACTGCCAGCATGGAAACGAATACACCCATATCCTTTTTCTTTCTTGTCCGTATTACCCCAATAAACTCAACAGCTATAATTGCAATCACAGCAATGAAGCACTGGGGCTTTATAAAATATCCGATGCAGCAGACCAACAGCGCCAGTACCTTATGCACGTATCCCCTTTTCCCGGCTTTTTCCAAGGAACCCTTTGTGTAAAGATACAGCGTCAAGACCGGGAACACTATTGCCATGGAATCCGAATAAAAAATCGACATCCACGGAGACAGCCCCGCCAAGACCACACAGCATACAAATCCAAGCAGCGCATACCGCCGCTCTGTCAGCAGGGAAAGCTCTTTATAGACCAGCCAGCAAGCCGCCGAAATGGAAGCACACCCCAAAAGGATCAGGGTCATACGGCTATAGCTCTCTCCGAAAATTCCTATCGCATGATTCACTCTGTAACACATAGATTCTAACAGGAGCAGCAAAACATTGTTGGGATATATCGAAAAATACACGCCCCAGAAGTCCATTTCCTCGTGATCTCCGTGTGCCCAGAAAACTGCCGCTTTCCAAACGATTCCAGGGTCCCAGTCGCTGGAAAACAAGATGTTAAAGCAGATGTATCCCTCTGCCAAAAACAGGGCCAGGGTCGCATAGCCTACCATTCGGTCTATGTGCCTCTCCCTATTGCAAAGCCTTTTGGAAAAACAGTTCCTCCAAACCATCATCAGAACCAGTGTCACACAAAGAGCGAGCATAACAAAGGCCCAATTGGGAAGTAAAAACGTTTTTTTCACTGGAAAATTAATCTGCGAAAAAAACAGCAGTAAAATTGCGATGATCGTCATCACCATTGAAAACAGACACTCAATTCCTCTTTGAAACACCTTTTCCACGCAGCTTTTCTCCTTTTTATAACCGCAGTCTGGGGGCAAAAGATTCACCGCTCAGCCGCAGACGATTTACGAGAGCCCCGAACCCCAGGGCTGCCAGTACACAAAAGAAGGGCACATAGAGAAATACATATCTGGCCCGGACCTCAAAAAGCAGCTCAAACAGAGTAAAGCCCACAACGGTCAGCTTGAGCACATGGACAACGGCAGGCTTCTTTGCCGGAAGGCTCATAAAGCCGGACACCGTCGTAAACAGGAGCACAAAAATCCAAAACGCCTGGGCTCCTGTTTTGAAGACCTCCTGCCTGGAGCCGTCTGGATAATAGACGGATTGCAGGAGCGGTGCCATTCTGGTGTTGATGTTCTCAACGATTTTCGTATACCAGTTTCCCTCCACCCCCCAGGCAAAGGTGCCGTCATGGTATACCGTCAGCAGCTTTTTGCACAGATGCCGCCCCAGGCCCACCGGCCCCATGGCCCGGACCCGTGCTCCGGCCTCCCGCAGTTCCCCGGCGGAGCGCTCTTTGAAAGTGTCAAAGGCGACCGAAAAATAGAGGTCCTCGTCAGAATAGGCGCCGCCGCATTTTTCATTCATGCCCATCATTAAAAAATGAGGCATTCCGAATTTCATTTCCACATCCAGAGGGACCCCCTTGGATTCATAGGCGAAGGTCAGCAGCGGAGAAATCAAGGCAACGCACAGAAACGGCACCGCAAGCATCGCTCCAAACCCGAGCAGCGCTTCTTTCCCCTTTGTCTGTAGAGCTTTCACCAGTTCGATGGCCAGAATCGCGATCACCACGATCATGCACTGAGGCTTTATAAAGTATCCAACGCCGCAGACCAGCAGGGCCAGAACCTTCTGCATACCGCTTTCCTTCCCGGTTTCCTTCAGGCAGGCTTTCGTATAGAGATACAGCGTCAGAATCGGGAATAGGATCGACAGCGAATCCGAATAGAAAATCACCATCCAGGGAGACAGCCCTGCTAAAGCCACACAGCATACAAATCCAAGCAGCGCATACCGCCGCTCTGTCAGCAGGGAAAGTTCTTTGTAAGTAAGCCAGCAAGCCGCCGAAATGGAGGCGCAGTCCAGCAGGATCGGCACCATCCGGCTGTAGTTTCCTCCAAAAATCCCCAGTGCGTGATTCAACCGGTAGCAGCCGGTGTTCAGCAGAAGCAGCAGAATATTATTGGGGTAAATCGAAAAGTAGTGGGCGATGGCCTCCATTCCGGAAATATCGCCCCGGGCCCGGGGCAGGGCCGCGTCCCAGACGATTCCCGGGTCCCAGTTGCTGGCAAACAGGATATTCAGGCAAATATACACTTGGGCCACAAACAGCCCCAGGGTCACGAAACCGACGATCCGGTCTGTCTGCCGCTCCCGGTCTCGGCGTTCTTCCGGAAGCCACCTTCTGAGAAGCAGCATCAGCACCAGGGCCGCCCCCACGCCCAGCAGCGCAAAGGCCCAGTTGGGAAGCAGAAATGTTTTCTTCGCCGCAAAGCCGGTTTTCGAAAAGAACAGCAGCAATATGGCAATGACCGTCATCGTTGCCGAAAACAGGCACTCTATTCCTTTGCGAAACACCTTTTCCACGCTGCTTTTCTCCTTTTTATAACCGGCTGCCTCAGGTCTTCCGGGACACTCCGGGCCGTTTTGTCCAGTTCATTATATCACAGGTTTCCTTTTTTACAAGCGTCCCGCGGAAAAGGGCCCCCGGATTTTTCACCGCCGGGGCAAATAAAAGATTGGATTTCGCACAAAAGTGTGATATAGTTAGTTCCGAGGTGAAGAATATCATGGAAAACGAAGAAGAGAAGCAGTCCGGCTATGTTCCCCGGCCCGCCTGGCAGGTTTGGGCTGCCCGGGTGGGGCTGGTGCTTGCCATTTTGTTTGTGGTCTATCAGCTCTATCTCATTGCCGGAGGGCACCTGTAATGCGGATTCTGGGCATTGACCCGGGCTACGGCATTACGGGATTCGGCATTCTGGAGGCCCAGCGGGGCCGCTGTCAGCTTCTGCGCTGCGGGGCCATCACCACCCCGCCCAATACGGACTTCAACTGGCGGCTGGGGGAAATCTACAACAACATGACGGAGCTGCTGCAGCTGGCCCAGGCCGATGCCGTGGCCATTGAGGAGCTGTTTTTCGGCAACAACGTCACCACCGGCATCAAGGTCGCCCAGGCCCGGGGGGTCATTCTGCTGGCGGTCCAGCAGGCCGGGGTCCCGGTCTTTGAATACAAGCCCATGCAGGTCAAGCAGGCCGTGGTGGGCTACGGCAACGCCACCAAGCACCAGGTCATGGACATGACCAAGCGGATTCTGGGGCTGCCCGCCGTTCCCAAGCCCGACGATGCCGCCGACGCGGTGGCCATTGCCCTGTGTCATGCCCGTTCCTGCACGTCCCTTCTGGCCATGTCTCAAAAATAAGGAGAAACCCATATGCTATACTATGTTTCCGGTACGGTCACCCTGCTGGAGCCCGGCCTGGCGGTCATTGACTGCGGCGGGGTGGGCTACGGCTGCCGGGTCACCGCCTATACCGCCGCCCAATTAAAACTGAATACCGCCGCCAAGCTCTACATCACCGAGTCCATCCGGGAGGATGCCTACGACCTTTACGGCTTCGTCTCCCGGGAGGAACAGCGCTGCTATGAACTGCTCACCGCCGTGAGCGGCGTGGGCCCCAAGGCCGCCATGGCCATTCTCTCCTCCGGCGGCCCCCAGAACTTTACCCTGGCCGTCATGACGGGAGACGAAAAGATGCTCACCGCCGCCCAGGGCGTGGGCAAGAAAATCGCCCAGCGGATCATTCTGGAATTGAAGGACAAAATCGGCGGCAGCTCCATGGAGCTGGACTTTTCCGCCGGACCGGCCGTCACCCAACAGCAGGGGGGCAGCAATCTGGCCCTGGCCAACGCCGCACTGCAGGAGCTGGGCTACTCTGCCGCGGAAATTGCCCTGGCCCTGAAGGGCGTAGACCCCAAGGCCAGCACCGAGGACATGGTGCGCCATGCCCTGCGGGCCATGGTCATGAAGGGCTGACAAGGAGGAGAACGCATGAGTCTGGAATTTTCTCAGGAGGTGGAAGCCCCTCTGGTGCTGCCCACCTTTACCCCCCAGGACGCCGGGGAAATCGGCCTGCGGCCCAAATTGCTGTCGGACTACACCGGCCAGGAAAAGGCCAAGGGGAACCTCTCCATTTATATTGAAGCTGCCCGGCGGCGAAATGAACCCCTGGATCATGTGCTGCTCTACGGCCCTCCCGGCCTGGGCAAGACCACCCTGGCCGGTGTCATTGCCAACGAAATGGGGGCCGGTATCCGCATCACCTCCGGCCCCGCCATCGAAAAGCCCGGCGATCTGGCGGCACTTCTGACCAACCTGAACGCCGGAGACATTCTGTTCATCGATGAAATCCACCGTCTGAACCGGGTGGTAGAGGAAATTCTCTACCCGGCCATGGAGGATTTTGCCATTGATATTATTGTAGGCAAGGGCCCCAGTGCCAACTCCATCCGGCTGGACCTGCCCAAGTTCACTTTGGTGGGAGCCACCACCCGGGCCGGTCAGCTCTCTGCCCCCCTGCGGGACCGCTTCGGCGTTTCCTTGCGGCTGGAGCTGTACACCCCGGAGGAGCTCGCCGCCATCGTCACCCGGTCCGCCACCATTCTGGGCATGGCCATTGACCCGGCGGGGGCCATGGAGATCGCCTCCAGAAGCCGGGGCACCCCCCGGATCGCCAACCGCTTCCTGCGGCGAGTCCGGGATTTTGCCCAGGTCATGGGTGACGGCACCATAACCAAGGAGGCCGCGGACCTGGCCCTCCGGCGGCTGGAAGTGGACGGGCTGGGGCTGGATGTGATTGACCGCCGGATGCTCACCGCCATCATCCAGAACTACAACGGAGGCCCCGTGGGCCTGGAAACCCTGGCCGCCACCATCGGCGAAGAGGCCGTAACACTGGAAGATGTGTACGAACCCTACCTGATGCAGCTGGGCTTTTTGACCAGAACGCCCCGGGGCCGCTGCGTCACCCCCCTGGCCTATGATCACCTGCACATCCCTTACCAGGGGCAAACCCAGTTCTCCCTGTGATTTTCTTTATCCTTTTCACCAAAAACTTTGGACGAATACTGGAAATATTGCATAAATCTCAAATAGTTGGAGAAATATTTTCATAAAGGATTGACAAATCCCCCCGGATTGTGTATAATCCAACATGCGGTAAATAACAGCCGCATATATTTATTCACCCTGCGTTACAACCATTTCCTGGTAGATTTTCACGGGGCAAAAAACCGAAGAGAGGTATTTCCAATGTACGAAGATAAGACTTTAGTTTGCAAAGATTGCGGCAACGAGTTCGTGTTCACCGCCGGTGAGCAGGAGTTCTACGCAGAGCGTGGCTTCCAGAATGAGCCCCAGCGCTGCAAGGCCTGCCGTGATGCTCGCAAGAACAATGCCCGTGGCCCCCGTGAGTTCTTCACCGCTACTTGCGCACGCTGCGGCGGCGAGGCAAAGGTGCCCTTCCAGCCCAAGTCCGACCGTCCCGTATTCTGCAGCGAGTGCTTCGCTCAGATGCGTGCCAACGGCTAAGATGCAATAAAGCCCCCGGAAAGGTTCTTCCTTTCCGGGGCCTTTTTCTGCCAAAAAGAGGTTCCGGAATCCATCATCCGGAACCTCTTTCTGATTCTTCCACCGTCAGATCGCAGATCCTGAAAAAGGGGATCTCCCGGCCGTCGGTCAGAACCAGGCCGCCCTGATACAGATCGATTTTTTTGAGCCGCCCTGTTATCGTCTCAAACCGGCCCCCCTCTTTCACCCGGTCCTCATAGTAAACGGTCATGGTGATTTGGGGCTGGGTGTCCAGCCGCTCCCGGGCTTTGCGGAGCTGGGCGTTCAGGGCGTCCAGGCTTTCCTCCGTTAAATACACCGGGTGCTGGGTCAGTCTTGCCGCCTCCTGCAATACTGCCTCATAGCCCGTCAGGGCCGCAAAAGGGGCGAACTGGGCCGCCCGGTCCTCCACGGCCATCCGGGCCCGGGTGCCGGGCTGGGGCCAGGGGGTGTGTAAAATATCATCGTACTTTCCCATGCCGCCTCCTATGCCTTGTGGCCGCCGATCTGGTCGTTGCGCTGCCGGGCGGTGGCCCCTTCTTCCAGGTTCATCCCCCGGAAAATGGCGTTCTTTCCAAATTTCTTTTTGATTTCCAGCATGGCCTTCAGCTGGGCCTCCTCCCGCTCCAGTTTCTCCTGCCGGGTCTGTTTTTCCACAGGGTCTGTGAATAGATCCAGCTGCTCCATGGCCGCCCGCTCCTGCCGCACCTGCCGGGCCTCGTGGAGTTCCGCCGTCAGGGTCAGCCGCCGCTGTAATAATTGGGGGTCCGCGATCCGGTCGTAGAGCTCCATAAAGGCCCCCACGATCAGCTTTTGGGAGGCGCATTTCTGGGGCAGGGTGATGGTGCCGTGGGCGCTTTTGGGGATCTGGCGGCCATACCGGTCCGTGACACAGGGGCCGGTGTAGCCATGCTCCGGCCCTGACAGGCTCTCCCGGTCATAGCCCAGGGTCAGGGTGAGCTTTTGGGTCATGAGGTTTTTATCCACCAAATCCATGGCCAGGGCATCCGCCATTTCCCGGACCACCAGCCGGGCCTTTCCCCAGTCATAGGGGCATTGCAGCACCTGGCCGCTGCTGACGGACCGGGTTTCCGGCTTATAGGCCTTGATCTGGGCAATGGTGCAGGGCTCATAGCCCCAGGCGTGGTCAATGAGCAGCTCCGCCTGGACGCCAAAGAGCTTATACAGGCTCTCTGCCCCAAAAGGCCCCGGGTCCAGCGACAGCCGTGCCAGGTCTCCCATGGTGTAAATGCCCCGGCGTTCCAGCTTTTTGGCGTAGCCCGGACCCAGCCGCCAGAAATCCGTCAAGGGCCGGTGGTCCCATAGCTGTTGGCGGTAGCTCAGTTCGTCCAGCTGGGCCACTCTGGCTCCATAATCATCAGGCTGGCAGTGCTTGGCCAGAATGTCCATGGCGATTTTGCATAGGTATAGATTGGTACCCACTCCGGCTGTGGCGGTGATGCCCGTGGCCTCATAGACCTCCCGGATGAGCTTCCGGGCAAAGCCCACCCCATCCAGGCCATAGAGCTTCAGATAGGCGGTGGCATCGATGAACACCTCATCCACAGAGTATACGTGCAGGTCCTCCGGGGCCACGAATTTCAGGTAGATGCTGTAAATAAAGCTGCTGCACTCCATATAGTGGCCCATTCTGGGAGGGGCCACATAGTAATCCAGCTTCCAGTCCCTGTGGGCCGCCAAATCCTTGCTGTCACGGGCTACCCCGGTAAAGTCCCGGCCCCGGTTGCTGCCCCGGCGCAGGGCGTTTACCTCCGCCACCCGCTGGACCACCTCAAAAAGCCGGGCCCGGCCGGGAATGCCATGGGCCTTCAGGGCGGGAGAGACCGCAAGGCAAATGGTTTTCTCGGTACGGCTGGGGTCCGCCACCACCAGATGGGTGGTCATGGGGTCCAGGCCCCGCTCCACGCACTCCACGGAAGCGTAAAAGGATTTTAAATCGATGGCAACATAGGTTTTCACAAGGCCCGCCCCCTTTTTTCTTGGGAAACTCTGATTCCACTCTATTATAGAACATACGTTTTTCTCTGTCAATAGATTGACGGCTCCACTTCCGCCTGATATAATATAGAAAAGAAAGGAGGCCACGCCTATGGCTCGATACGTCTGTCCCAGCTGCGGCAGCCCGTTCAACGGGAAAAAGTGCAAGAACTGTGCCTACGAGTCCTTCAGCGAGGAAATCGCCCACCGCACCCACGTCCACAAAGGAGAGCCCCTGGTCATCCGGGATAAAACCCGGAAGCCCATCCCTTACAAAGACCCCTTTGACTGTCCCCAGCAGGAGCGAAAGAAGCGGAAGCGCAAGGGCCTGCCTACGGCGGCGGTCATTGCCATTCTGGGTCTTTTTCTGGCCAACCCCTTTGGCACACTGATGCGCCGCCTGACGGGCAGCGACCATATAACCCTTCCCCCCATCCCGAACTATGCGGAAAGCGTGAGCCTGCCTTTAGACGGTGCCACATTGCTAGACAATGAGGATTTTACCGTCATCGCCCAGTGGGAAGACGGTGAGACAAATTCCATCCCCATCTACATTGTGAACCACACGGACCGGGAATATGTGTTTTTGCTGGATCGGCTGTTTGTCAATGACCTGTGCCTGTCGGACTTTGCCACCCTCTATGTCTATGCCGAACCCGGCGAAACCGTTGCCGGTCGGCTGTGGATCGAAGAGCTGGGCCTTGCCGCGGGAAACATGGCCCAAATTCAGAACATCACCTTCGATTTGGAGGTCTATAACTACCAGGACGACACTGCGGACCCCATTTACCTGAATGACCTGACCATTGAAGGCAACGCCGCCCCGGATTACCGCCATACCCTGTCCCTGCCGGAACCCCCCATCTACGACTCCGGGGACCTGATGCTCTACGCCCTGGGCCCCACCGGCGACTACCTCCCCGAGGACTGGACCGCAGACCCCTCCATTCTCCTGTGCGCCATAAACTACACCGACCAAGATATGGAGCTTCTGGGGGAGGACATCCGGGTCAACGGCAAGGAAACCGACGTGGTTCTCTGGGCCGAGCTCCCCGCCCGTTCCACCGCCATCTTCCGTCTGGGCCTCTACACCGCCCCAGAGGAAGACCGGAACGACCTCCGGGAGATCACCGCCACCCTCACCGCCCAAACCCAGGACACCGGCTGGGACCTGGGGGTGCTGGACATTCCCGTGGAGCGTCCGTGATCTTTGCCAAACACACCAACTCCCCCTCTGCCGCCCAGCACTTTGGCACGGCAGAGGGGGAGTTTCTAAATGTTATGGAAATTCGACACCGGCCACGTCCTCCGGGGCAATGGGGCGGTCGAAGATATAAAGGCACTCTTCATGATTCCCCCGATAGACGGAGCTTTGGAAGTGGGCTTCTATTCTGGTGCCGTCCTGCATGACCAGGGAAATGGGGCCCAGGGTGATGCCATCCCAGGAGCCGGTCAGAGGCATGTTATAGCGCAGGGTCGCTGAAAGAGAACGCAGCTCAAAGGACGTGACCCGCACCTTTAGCGGAAACCGACGGTTTCCGAAATCGCGAACGGCTGCGCATCGTACAGGTTTTTCCACAAGCTCTGTGGAATTCGTCACAAGCAAATCCTCCGAAAAGGTCACCTGAAACGCCCAAGTTCCTTGGCAGAGCGTTGTAAGCGCGTTCTTTTCGGCAGAACGGTTTTCTTCCCAGATCTCATGGACGGTAATATTCCACTGTGTGCCATCCGTTATGGAGAAGTCCGACCTCTCCGGTGGCTGAAAGAGCCACTCAAAAAGGCCATAAACAGTGCCGTCATTGGGGTTTTCATCTTGCAGCGGTTCTTCCCCATAGACCCCCAACGAATAATCTCCATCACCAGAATGTGGTATCTGCATATCCGTGGTGCAGCGCAGCTGATACTGTTCCCCATTCAAGACCGTTCCCTCAGGCCCATCGATCCGGTATTTGATGAGCATCCGATACCCGTCACTGATGCCGGATTCCAGGGTGACGGTATAACCGTTGCAGGTCACGCTTTGGTCCAGCTTTACCAGGCCCCGATCCCAGATCTGCTGCTGATGACCAGTCAGGCCTTCCAGGCTTTCAGTAGACGCATTTGAGGAAAAGAAGTCCCTGTACCAGCGGTCGGCGTACCAGCTGCTCCCGGTAACCACATACACCACCGTACACCCCACCAGCAGCAGGGCCAGGGCGATCACGGCCGCCAGAAGCCAAAGTCTTTTCTTTGCCACTGGCCGCCGCTTCCCCTGCCGGAAAGCCGCCGCGGCCATGACAAATCCGTCCTCAATGCCGCCCAGGCCGTTTATAATGTCCATTGGATTCATACATGCTCCTCCTGCATTCTTTCGGCGGTAAAGCAATCGCAGACGGCGGATATAGGGAGTTTACAACTCCTGCTTGCACCGGTTGAGACGGATTCGGCCCTCCGTCTGCGCTTGCCCGCAATTCTAGCCAAACGGATACGCCGTAAAGGGCTTCATCGTCAACGAAATGGGTTTGTAAGCAGCAATGTATTCCCTTGCTTTTTCTTCTGAAAATGCGTTTCCCTGCTGCTCCGTGTCGCCGCGCACAAAGCGGCTCCAATATAGGTCCAACGGATCTTGACAAATTACTTCGATGGATCGGATCTCGGTACCGTTCATTTGATAGAATTCGTATTCTGTCCCGGCTTGATTCTGTTCGTACAAAATACCGTTTTCACAAACACCTGTAAACCCAAGGGACTTCGGTGTAACCAATTTCCCGTCTACGATGGTGTGGACTGACAGCAAATAATCAGGCCGTCCCAAGTCGTCAGTCTCAGAGCGGACATCCTTTGTCAGAAGTTCCTCCACACCGTCTCCATTTAGGTCCATCAAGGCATAGGTAAATTGATTCGCATCCTCAAATCGCTCCATCATTTCCGCAATATAGCGGGCATAGGGGTCCGTCCAGGGAATGTCTTTTACAGGCTCTCCCCATTTCTTCATCTGCTGCCGCTCCGGCTGCTGTTCCAAGGGAACATAAGAGGCCATAATCGTCTGGGCCTGGGCCTCGGTGATGGGCGTTTTGTGTGTGTCATTGGGATTGGGTGCGGGGCGTTCCGACAGAGAATACCAGGTATCCCCCTTTTTCCAAAGTCCTTCCAGGAATGTCAATCCCGCGGCATCTGCCCGCAGATAGTAGTAGCTGGACTCCGAATTGTATTCTTTTAACGCAATCACATGATTTTCACATATCTGGAATTCGGCAAAGCCACACAAGCCGGTCAAATCACCGTATAGATAAGATTCTCCGTCACGAATAGACAGCACCTCCCAGAGCGTAATCTTTCCTCCCGGTAGAAGCTCCGGAACACCGTCTCCGTTAAGGTCATACAGGGAATAAAACATGCAGTCCCGGTTATAATCGCTGGACGCATGGGCAAGACGATTCTCAATATAGCTTTCATAGCCCTGGGTATAGCGTTCTTGGACGCTCTGGGCCAGTGCTTCTTTATGGGCTTCCAGGGCGGATGCCTGCAGCTGCCGAACCTGGGTCATATCTGCCGGATGGGGGTTGACCGGAAAAACAATTGTTTCGGCCATCTGTTCCAGAATCGATTGGGGCATTTGAACCTTTTGCGCACCGTCCCACTTAAAGGAAGCAAGGGACACCGTGATAAACCCGTCAGCACTGTCCGCAAAAATGAATGCCTGCTGGTGATTCATGGCAAGCAAAAGGGGCACCCCATCTTTTCGTGTGTAATTCCACTGGACTGTGTTTTCAAAATCCAACATAACGGTTCCGTTTGGTTCAAAATAGGCTTTTTTCGAATAATGGTAGTCCGCATAATTCGTATACGGCCACTGGCTATTGTCCAGCTCAAAACTTACCGCCATATCAAAGACACCCTCTGGGAAAAAATACCCGGTTCCGTATTCACAGGGGACATCCAAGAGCTTTTCTATTCCCAACGCATCAAATAAAACGCTTGTTCCGTAGGATTTCACTTCCACCTCGGGTGAAAGCAGTGTTAAATCGTATTTTAACGCAATTTCATCCAGTTTATTGACCATTTCCATACTGTAGCATCCATAATTCCAGCGATATTGCTCCGGGATTTTCAATTCTTCCTGTTTATTCTCCGGATTGCTCTGCTCATATTCCTGGCAGTAGGCGTACCATTCCTTGAACGCTTGCTGATTGGCTCCCTGGGGTGAAAGCAGCGTTTGAAGCGGATGGGTAGGAACCGGAACGGCTTCGCCGTTTTCATCATATATAGTAGGCGCGGTATAGCGGTATTCCCCAACTCTCAAATCCTGCAGCCGCAGCACATACACCACCGTACACCCCACCAGCAGCAGGGCCAGAGCGATGATGGCGGCGATGAGCCAGAGCTTTTTATGGGGAATATGGCGAACCTTTCGTTTTCCCTGCCGGAAATCCTGGGCATCCATGATGAAGCTGTCTTTGATTCCGTTCAGGCCTTTCATAATGTCCATGGGATTCATACCAGCCCCTCCTCCCCCAGTTTTTTCCACAGCTTTTGCCGGGTCCTGTGGAGCATGGAGGTAACTTTGCTCTGGGAAAATCCGGTGATTCTGACAATTGCCTCAATGGAATCCACATACCAGTACCTGCACAAAAATACATTTCGCTCCGTTTCCGGCAGGCTGTTCAGAAAGTCGTTGAGAACCCGGGCCAGCTCCCGCTGGGACAGCTGCCCCTCCAGCCCCTGAGGGTCGGCGCAGTCCCCCAGCTCCTCCAGGGCCAAAATCATCTCCTTGCCGCCCCGCTTCTGGGCCCGCAGCTTTCGCCACCGGTCAATGGACAAGTGTCTCGTGACCTTCCCCAAAAACGCCCCCAACACCCCAGGCTTCCTGGGCGGAATGGTATTCCAGGCCGTGAGGTATGTATCATTCACACTCTCCTCCGAGTCCTCCCGGGAAGATAAAATATTGTAGGCAATGGCATAGCAATACCCGCCGTACTTCTTATCCGTTTCCACCACCGCTTGCTCTGAGCGTTTCAAAAACAACTCCAAAATTCCCTGATCCTCCATGGGATCGCCTCCTATCTGTTTTACCCAAAAGGGGTTACACTTATATAGGCGTAAAAGAACACCAAATATTGCATGACCTTGGAAAATTTTTTGAAATTATTTTATCACCAATTTGAGCGGCATTCAATACGTTGATACCATCATATACTGTACCCCCAATGCAGCGGCGATGATCCATCGATGGAATCAAGGTGTGATTGCCCCCGGCAATCAGCAGATTTTGATTCGCTGCGCGGAGCACCACCATGCAACGTTCTGAATAGAACCCGTGCGGTTGAATGGTACCACTTACCGATGTGCATGTAGTAGCGCAAACCTATTAAAACTTTACTTTCAATCAAGAGTGTGGTATTCTAAAAATAAAACGCAAAGAGGGGTACCAC
>CAKTNS010000029.1 GCA_934589225.1 uncultured Oscillospiraceae bacterium | reverse complement strand
GAGGTAAAGGCGGCAACCGGAAATATCAAGAGTACAAAGACGATTCTGAACCATCCGGAAAAGTACCATGTAAGCAGTGCAATCAAGCTGGGAGATTATAATGTCGGACGCATGGGCCAGGTTTTGACACTCCCGCTGTATATGGCATTCTTGCTGAGAACACTGTAAAAAACACAATCCAATGACACAAGGCAGCAGGCTTTTTCGTCCCGCTGCCTTGTATTCGTGCGCCCGGTGAGCGCACGAAACGAAGAAAGCCGGAGAGACTTTCCCCTCCGGCTTTCTTAAAATGAACTTCTGGCGTAGCGTACAGTCACAACGAAAACTTGCTTGTTTGCTTCGTCAACACGATAAATAACAATGTAGTTTTTGACCATAAGCTGCCGATATCCGCTGTTTGCAAAAGAGCCGGTGCGGCGCTCTGAGCAGCGATATGGCAGGTATTCCAGGGATAGGATTTGGGATTCCAAGGCATCGACCATTTCTGTGGCAACCCCTGATTCCAGCAGATTGCCTGCGATATAGGCATAAATGTCATCCAAGTCTTGCAACGCCTGATTCATCAAGCGAACTTCGTATTTATCCAAAGTGCTTCCTCCGCAGGGAAGCCAGGGCGGTGCGGGCATCATGGGATTCGTGCGTTCTGGCGTATTCGGATTCCGCTCTTCCAATGGCAGCGTCCATGGAGGCCGTGTCGATCAGATCCTCATAGGCTTCCATGCTCATAATGACCAGATCGCCGTAGCCGTTTTTCGTGATAAAAACCGGCTCCCGTTTGGCGTGGCAGATGTCAGAAATTTCAGTCGTATTCCGAAGATCAGTGATAGGACGAATTTGTGGCATAGTACCGCCTCCTTTCATGTCACTATAATAGCATTATTATGTACAAAATGCAAGCAAAATATAGGGGACGGAGGATGCCTTTAAAAATCTGGATTTGGCCTCGGAGTTTCGAATGTGATAAACCTGCGTATTGCCGTAAATTCCTACCGCTTATCCAACTGCACAACATCCTGACCATTCCAAGTTACCGTTCCGGAGGTCGGATTCAAAAGAGTGGTGAGCATCCGCATCAACGTTGTTTTACCTGCACCATTCACCCCCAGTAGACCATATACGCCGCTATGGAAAGCATAGCTTACCCGATTTACGGCTGTTGCTTTTCCAAATGTTTTCGTCAATTCGGATATTTTAACTTCCATGTCCGTCCCCTCTCAGAACACAAATTTCCCCTGTTTCTCTACTTCTTCTACGGTCCAGTGGAAAACAGCTTCTCGGTTCCGTTCCGGTTTAATATCTGCGGCAGTAAGGCTTTCCATAATGGCTCCGCCACCGTCGGAAAACCAGGTTTGGTCAAACCAAAAATCATAGCAGTATTTTTCACCCACATAGATTCGGTGCCATTGCTGTGCTTTGCCAATTCCCTCTCCCATTTGATAGGTAATTGCCACAAAGCTGTTATTTGACCCACCTGTGGTATGACCGCCCCCGCCGATTATGGCTTTTCCAGGATATACATCCGGTAGGACCTTTTTCCCAACATATTCTGCCAGAGCTTTGAATCCGTCAAAGCTTTCCGCCGCATCGGTCAGCATTTCCCTCGGAATGTCAATCAGGATGAATCCTCCCACTTGCATTCCGTTTTTGACCAAATCATGCTGACGATTGGAAACATGGTAACGGTTCAAGTCCACCGACCCGTCCGTTGCATCAAAGCTGATGCTGTCCAGCACCTCCGAGTCGGCCTCGATCTCTGGGTCTGCCATCACATAAACGCCCATCTGCCCTGGCTTGTAGGGAAGTTCCGAGGGGATCTCCTCCTCGGTAGCCGCAGTCGTTGTTCCATAACTTGCCGTTTCTGTCTCAGCAGCTTCCGTTGCGATACTCAACCGTTCTTCCTCTTTCCCGCACCCCATGAGGACGAAAGATAGTAAAAGGGTCAGAAGCAAGATACCGTATGTTTTCTTCATATTGATTTACCTCTTGCGTTGTATTGAAATACTGCGATTTGTAGTTGTGTTCAGGTTTGGCATTTGTGTTTGACCATTGAATTTTTATTTACAAAAAGCCCAACGGGCCACTTCCGGAAGGACAGAGCGATTCCTTACAAAAATGCTGTAAAGCTCCCTTTCCGCCAACGGGGAACCCTCACAGCCAATTTCAATCGTCAGCGAAGGTATTTGAAGAGCATCTATTGCCCAATCCTTATATCCGGCGCCGTCTACGCCGCCGCTTCCCTGTAGACGGTAGCCGGTTACTGTTTGGACGGCTTCGGCCAGAGTCCTGGAAGAAGCATTTACGGATTCATTGGAGCCGTATTCATAGTAAAGAATGCTGCCGCTTGTATGGTAACTGACGGTAGCATCGAAAGGGTATTTCAAGGTATAATCTCGCAGGTTTTGCGCTTCTACCGCAGAAAACGGATTTGCACCCCGGTATTTTTCCGAAGATGCCGTCCCTCTTGCCGTAATACTCTCCCATCCTGAGGGAAAATTCCGGTTTAAGTCCGTACCCAGACCGTTGGCTTTCCACGCAGCAGCATACTCGGATTCTTCCAAGGAGGTATATCCATTCTCTTTGTCATTTTGATAGATGACTTTCTGTTGGGGTGTTAATACCCCGGTTTGGGAAACCGTCACACCGTCGGGATTGACCATAGGAATGATGTGATAGCACACATCGCCATAGCTTTGGATATCATGGGCAAGAGCGTAGTCCGACAGTGCCATCAGCAGCCATGCGGTCATATGTTCCCGGCCATGGATCGCTCCCTGGAATAGAACGTGATACCTGGCATTCTCCTGGCCGATCCGCAATACCGGCACCTCCCGGCCCTGTTCGCTGGTGCCTATGGAGGAAACCGTCAGCATATTGGGATAGGTCTGTTTCAGTTGCCCAATATCCGTCTGCATTTCATCGTAAGTATAGGTAGAATCCCACGCAACGACCGAAAGGGCATTGCTCAGATAATCTGGATCTTCCGGCTTTATATAGCTGGACAGCACATACCCCTCCTTGTCATCATAAGACACTTTGGCATATCGGCCATCCCAACTGTGCAATCTCGCTGTTTCACCGGCAGGAATTTTTTCAAGAACCTCTTTGCTTCCGGCTGTTTTACGGAGGCTGATGTATTCATTACAATTTGCCGCCCATACCCCAGGTGTTCCGGGGTCAAAGAATTCATCAACCGGATATGTCTCCCCATCCGTAAAATGCCACCACTCCGATTGCAGCGGGATAAAACCGCACTTTGTCATAATAGACTCCAATAGCCAGGCATTGGCCGCCGCAGCTGCACCGCAATCGGAGTAATCCCTGTCTGCGTATGGGGTAAAGTTGTCAAACCCCGTAGGCATTGCCAGTTCTTCCCTTGTAGCAAGGTCTATCAGGGTCACATCTACCGCATTTCCTCTGCAATGTCCACGGTACCCGGTAACGGGATGGGACACCACATTGGGGTCTGGGTGGGCATTGTATAGCCGCACCTGTGCTGATACGGGACGAAACGCATCCCACACCTTGAGTCCAAGCCCTTGCGCTTTCAGCATCTCGGAAGCCATCTTTAGTTTTTTTACAGTTCCATAGCGGAGGTACGCATCCGAAAAATCGTAGAGCCTTTGTTTTGTAAAATTGTTAACGGTCCCATATTGTTGCTCTACTTCAATACCCGGTATATACTGCTTGATCAAGACAAGCGCATCGTCCGCCGGTTTTGCGGTGTTTCCACTTGTTGCAGCAAAGCCGCCCCCGTCCTCATCCACAAGAACGGTCACAATTTGAGTTTCATTCTTCGGTATATCCGCAACCCCCGGGCATTGCATACATCCCCCAAGAAAGAACAGGAACAGCAATGCAGTAATGCATGGTTCTTTTTTCATAAGCATTCTCCTATCCATCTGTATGTGACAACGTATCCGCAGTCATCTTACCAGATTCTCAGGCGAAAATCTTCTGTTCCGGCGCAACTGCTATTTTTTTGACTTAAAATCGACTGGTCGCCGCAACAAATCAGCAAAAAGCACATGGCCATCCGGGTCGTCCCGAACGTGCCATGTGCGTTGTTTTTATGAATTGGACTCCGGGATCTCCGCTACAAATTGAAACCAGCCGTCCCGGTAGGCAAAGGTGTATTCCGCCTGGAGCCGATTCAGAATGTATTTGACCGCCGGCAATCCATAGCCGTGTTCCGCCGTATCCTCTTTTGTCGTGGCGATTTCCCCCTGGAGGATCTGCACCGGGGCGGAGGTATTGCGGACCGAGAGGTAGATGCCATCCTCTTTTACAATGCTGCACAGGATTTCTCTCTTGCCATCCAGCTTAACACAGGCTTCGATGGCGTTATCCAGCAGGTTGGATAACAGCACCGCCAATTCGTTTGTTTTCACCGAAACGGCGGAAAGGTCATTCACCTTTACATGCATCTTGATTCCATGCTCCCGGGCCGCCTGGTATTTTTGATTCAATACCACATCCACAACCGGATTGTTGGTTGTAATGCTGAACACTTTCAGCGCTCGGTCCGCCTGCAGCTGCCGGACATAATTCTGGGCCGCCCCATATTCCTTTCGCTCCAGCAAGCCCCGCAGAACCTGGAGGTGATGCTCAAATTCGTGTGTTGATTTTCTCTGCACGCCGTAGCTGCTCTTTAAAGCGGCGTAGTTTTCCGCCTGAATAGAAATTTGCTGCCGCAGCAGCCGGTTGTCCTGCTCCTGTCGGGTCGCCTTTTCAATGTTGCCGATGACATAAAGCATGGCCACGTTGGCCACCATCAGAATCGCCGCAGCCACGGCGATGGTCAGAGAGCTGTCTTTCCCCTGGGGAGCGATGCAAACCAGAGCCGTCAGCATAATAACGCTCGCCATGGGAAACAGGCTGGACAAGACGATCCAGCTGTTACGCTGCTTCCCCAGCTCCCCCTTCTTGCGATAGCGGCAGAAAGACCAGGCCAGAATGACACCCAGGCTTTTTTCCGCTGTGACCAGTATGGTATAGGGAATCTTTCGCCAGACCAATGTATCAGAGCTGATGCCCAGAAGATAACACACGCTATGCACCGCAACCGCATCCATAGCTGCCATAAAAATATAGCTGACCACAGCCAGACAGACATGTACCGTAATCGGCCCCTCTAATAAAAGTGCGGACAGCAGCGTGAAAACGGTCAGTGTTACAGACAATTTAAGGTATAGATTTCTTACAACATTGGTATACAGGCAGGTAAAGAGCAGCAGGAGCAACGCCAGAAGCACCCTTTTCCCGGTTTGCGGCTTTGTTGGAAGAAACCCCCTATTGATCAGATAACAGACGGCCAGATCCAGTATACACCAAATGCCGCCGATGACATAGGCCATCACTGCCACCCCTTCCAGAGGAGGAATTTCTGCTTGTTTTCCCCATAGCTCTTTTCCCCCACCCGGAGGGTCATGCCGTTATCCAAGGTGGCCTCCCGGCATTGGAATTTTTTCAGGTGCCGCATGTTCACCAGGTAGCTTTTGTGTATCCGCAAAAAGCCCTGGGGTTCCAGCCGTTCTTCCAGGTCCGACAGGGAAGCATAAAATTCATATCTCCCCTGCTCCGGTTCTCCCTTTTGTGTTACGACCGTCACGCTGTGCTGCTGCACTTCCAGATACAAAATGTCCTCCAAAGGAATCTTGATGATTTCCCCATCAACCTGAATAGGCAGCGTTTCTCCATGCAGCTGCCCCAGGGCCAGAGGCAGCACCGCTTTCAGGTCCTCCTCCAGGTCCCGCTTCAGAATATACCGGAAAGCCCCCACCTCATAGCCCGCCGGAGCGTACTCGATGAAGTTGGTGACAAAAATAATCACCGTATCCCGTGCAAGGCTGCGCAGCTTCCGCGCAATATCCATGCCGTTATAATCGGCACCCTCATAGTCAATATCCAAAAGGGCAATATCGCAGCTTTCCATGATCTGTCTGCTGATGTCCCCGGCATCCGTAAGGGTGTAAATCTTCGCCCGCTTCCCCGCTCCGTCCAAAGCAGACTCCACCACCGCCTGTATGGCCTTTACAGTAGACAAATCGTCATCACAAATCAAAATGCGCAGCACCCAAATGCCCCCTTCCCCGTTTTCTCCTATTCTACTATAATTACGCAAAAAATCAACCAGACCCGGATTTCCATATCTGAAAAAAGGCAAAAATTAAAACCACCGAACAAAAACTGTTCGGTGGTTTTGGCAGGGGCACAAGGACTTGAACCCTGAGCCTACGGTTTTGGAGACCGCCGCTCTACCAATTGAGCTATACCCCTATATGTAAAAAGGAAATCCTTTCGTTGCTGGTGGGCCTTCAGGGACTCGAACCCGGGACTATCCGGTTATGAGCCGGAGGCTCTGACCAACTGAGCTAAAGGCCCGTTCAATCAAGTGACGCTCGTCACTACGGGTAGGATTATATCACGGCATAAATCTTTTGTCAAGCATTTTTTACTCAGAACCCGCAATATTTACCAAAATCTTCACCGGCGGAAAAGTCCGCCGGTGAAGGGGAATGTTTACTCGGAATCCTCGTCGTCAAAGGTAAATTCCAGGGTCTCGCCGCAGTTGGGGCAGACGATGCTGCCGGACTCCAGAACCTCTTCGTCAAAGTCGATGATGTTGCCGCAGGAGCACTCTACCTCGTAGATGGTGGTCTCCTCGTCGCCGAAGTCAAAACCTTCCTCAGGCTCCTCCTCGTCGTCATCGTCCTCGTCATCCTCGTCGTCATCGGGATCGTAGTAGTCTTCTTCGTCGTCCCAGTCGTCATCGTCGTCGTCTTCATCCATGATGAAGTCCTCGATGGCGTCCAGGTCCTCTTCGATCTCGTCCAGCTCGTCGGAGATGGCAATGGTGGTATCCTCAATGTCCACCATACGCTTGGACATATCGCCGAGCAAATCAACGATGGCAGCGATCATCTTTCCTTCATTGGTCTCGGTGTCCAGCTTCAGGCCGTCCATGAGGCCCTTCAGGTAGGCGGATTTTTCAGAAATCGTCATATTCGTTCTCCTTTCAGCCAAGACGGCTGTCCTTAGGCCTTGGAACGGCCCAGGTACTCGCCGGTGCGGGTGTCGATCTGGATCTTGTCGCCCTCGTTGATGAACAGAGGCACCTTGATCTCGGCGCCGGTCTCCACGGTGGCGGGCTTGGTAACGTTGGTGGCGGTGTTGCCGGCGAAGCCGGGCTCGGTCTTGGTGACCACCAGGTCCGCAAAGTTGGGAGCTTCCACGCCGAAGACGTTGCCCTTGTAGCTCATGATGGTGCAGGTGTCGTTCTCTTTGACGAACTTGAAGGAGTCGTCCAGAACGCTGGCATCAATGGGGGTCAGCTCGTAGGTCTCGCCGTCCATGAAGTAGTAGAGGTTGCCGTCATTGTAGGAGTACTCCATCTTCTTGCGCTCAATGTAAGCGGTGGGGTACTTGGCAGAGGGGTTGAAGCTGGTTTCGGTCACGCCGCCGGTGATCACGTTCTTCATCTTTACACGGACGAAGGCCGCGCCCTTGCCGGGCTTCACGTGCTGGAACTCGATGACCTGCATTACCTTTCCGTCCATTTCAAAGGTAACGCCGTTTCTAAAATCACTTGCAGAAATCATTGGTTTATCCTCCTAATTTATGTTCCCTTGGGGGGATACAAGAATCTATATCCTTAACTATGCTAGTTTACCCTATAATACGTTATTTTGCAAGGGGGTTTTGTAAATTTTTTAGATGATGAGCAAATCTTTGGGGAGATTGGTGATATCTTCGCAGCCATCGGCGGTGACAATTGTCACATCCTCAATACGAACGCCGAACTTTCCGGGCAGATAGATGCCGGGCTCCGCGGAAGTCACCGCACCGGCGGGGATCTCCTTGAGGTAGCGGAAGCTCATATTGGGGCCCTCGTGAATTTCCAGGCCCACGCCGTGGCCGTAGCTGTGGCCGAAGTACTCGCCGTAACCGGCATCGGTAATGACCTTCCGGGCGGCGCCGTCTACCTGGGCACCGGTGACACCGGCCTTGGTAATAGCGATACCGGCCTTCTGGGCCTCCAGAACGGTATAGTAGACCTTCTTCATTTCCTCGGTGGCGTAGCCCACGGCAAAGGTCCGGGTGGTATCGGAGCAGTAGCCCTGATAGAGAACGCCAAAGTCCATGGTCACAAAGTCCCCCTCCCGGATCATCCGGTCACCGGCCACGCCGTGGGGCATGCTGGTATTGGGGCCGGAAACCACGATGGGGTCAAAGGACAGGCCCTGGGCACCGTTTTTGTACATGGCGTAAATCAGCTCCGCCTGGGCCTCCAGCTCGGTCATACCGGCATGGATGCGGGGCAGGGCCTCTTCAAAGGCCTTGTCGGCGATCTTCTGGGCCTTCCGCAGCAGGTCCAGCTCCCAGGGCTCCTTCACATCCCGGAAACCGTTGATGCGGTCGTTCATGGGCACCAGCTTGGCGTTGAGATTCTTTTCCAGGTTCATAAACTCCGCCACGGTGAGGTACTTTTCCTCGTAACCCAGGGTGGTGACCCCAAAGTCCGCAATGGCATCGTTGAGGCACTTGGCATAGTTCCGGTCGGCGTTTACATCCAGCACCTCAAAGCCCCGGATGCCCGCCTGGGCGGACTCAATGTAGCGGCTGTCTGTAAAATAACGGCAGCCCTTCTTGGTGACGATGGCCATGCCCTCGGCAATGTCGAACTCCGCGCCGTAGTGCCGGCTGTAGCGGGAGGTCAGCAGCAGGCCGTCTGCCTCGCCATCCAGAATGGACAGGAATTTTTCAATGTTTTTCATAACTTGATTCTCCTTTTTCTGGCCGCAAAGATAAAGGGCAGTTCTAAAACATGCCTTGCTTTCAGCCAAATCGTATGATTATCAATGGCCTTTACCAGGATGGGGGTGACCCCCGCCAGATTGCCGGCCAGTGTATCCGTAAAGATCTGGTCCCCCACAATGGCGGCGTTCTCCGGGGCAAAACCGAAGCGCTCCATACATTCCAGCAGCCCCTGGGGGCTGGGCTTGTGGGCCCGCATGATGTAGTCCAGGTGATAGTCCCGGCAGAAGCGGATCAGCCGGTCGTTTTTGCTGTTGGAGACAATGGCGATCTTCACCGGGGAGGCGTTCATGGCCTCCAGCCACCGCCGCATCTCCTCCGTGGGCACATCGGTGGTGTAGGGGACGATGGTATTGTCAAAATCCATCATCAGCAGCGTGATGCCCCGGCTGCGCAAAAATTCCGGGGTCAGGTCCGTGAGCTTCTCGGTCATGAGCCCCGGCAGGAAGGACAAAGACATATTCGTTTCTCCTTTATCATATACTGACGGAGAAATGCCGTTTGACCCGGCCCATGATCCCCGAACGCTCTACCAGTATACCACGGAAAGGAGGATTTGTCCATGGGTATCACGCAGTATCTGGCCATGACGGAGCAGGAGCTTTCCGCCGGTCCCCCGCCCCCCTGCCTTGCCCATTTGGGATGCCATTTTTCAGAGCAAGGCCTCGGGGGTCTGCCCCAGAGCCTGCCCCCGGGGGCTCTGCTGATTTTGGACGACCGCACCCCGCCGGGAGACCGGCCCATTCCGGAAATTGGGGAGACGCTGCAAGAAATTCTTGTCCGCTTCTCCTGCCGGGGGCTGCTGCTGGACTTTGAGCGGCCGGGAATTGCCCCGCAAAAGGCCCTGGCCGCCTTTCTGGCCCGGCAGCTCCCCTGCCCGGTGGCCGCCCCGCCGGAGTATGCCCCAAAGGGGTGTCCTGTATTTCTGCCGCCGGTGCCTGTGGACTGCACGGTGGAAGACCATCTGGCCCCCTGGCAGGGACGGGAGGTCTGGCTGGATACCGGCCTTTGCGGCCTGGAGCTGACCCTGACCCCGGCGGGCGCAATTGCTTCCCCGGCAGCGGCACCCCTTTTGCAAGGCTTTTACGATGAGGCCCTTTGCTGCCGGTACACCATCCGGGAAATGCCCCAGGGGTTCCTCTTCCACCTGGGCCGGGACCGGGCCTGCCTTCAAAAGCTGCTGGCCCGGGCGGAGCCCCTGGGGGTGACCCTCAGTGTAGGCCTGTGGCAGGAGCTTTCATCCCCAGGATGAAGGCCACGCAGAAACAGGATGGGTCATCCTGCACAAGCCACCTCCCATTCCCCGGTTTCAATGGGTATCACATTGTACAAAACGCATATTTTGCAAGAAAAAGTGATTGACATTGCAAAAAGATAGGAGTAAGATACCCCCATACAAAGCCCGTGGCTTTAAACAGACAAAAAAAGGCGACAAGGAAGTCGTCTGTGGGGAAACCCATAGACCCTCCTTGCCGCCTTTTTTATTTCTGAAAGGGGAACATGAATTATGGTTACAGAAATCTTCTCTTCCATGGTATTTGACGACGCGACAATGCAGGCCCGTCTGCCCAAGGAGACCTACAAAACCCTCCAGCGCACCATCAAGCTGGGGAAGCACCTGGATATGAACGTGGCCACGGTGGTGGCCAACGCCATGAAGGACTGGGCAGTGGAAAAAGGAGCCACCCATTTTACCCATTGGTTCCAGCCTCTGACCGGTGTTACCGCGGAGAAGCACGACAGCTTCATTTCCCCCAAGGACGGCGGGAAGATCATCATGGAGTTTTCCGGCAAGGAGCTGATCCAGGGCGAGCCGGATGCCAGTTCCTTCCCCTCCGGCGGTCTGCGGGCCACCTTTGAGGCCCGGGGCTACACCGCCTGGGACGCCACCTCCTATGCCTTCATCAAGGACGGCGTTCTGTGCATCCCCACGGTGTTCTGCTCCTACGGCGGAGAAGCCCTGGACCAGAAAACCTCTCTGCTGCGGTCCATGGAGGCCATCAACCGCCAGGCCCTGCGGGTACTGAAGCTCTTCGGCAACGAGGATGTGACTTCTGTCAAGACTACCGTCGGCCCCGAGCAGGAATATTTCCTCATCGACAAGGCCATGTTTGATGCCCGGAAGGACCTGATCTACACCGGCCGCACCCTTTTCGGTGCCAAGCCCCCCAAGGGCCAGGAGCTGGATGACCACTACTTTGGGGCCATCAAGCCCAGGGTGGCGGAGTATATGAAGGACCTGAACAACGAGCTGTGGAAGCTGGGGATTCTGGCCAAGACCGAGCACAACGAGGTGGCCCCTGCCCAGCATGAGCTGGCCCCCATCTTCACCACCACCAACATTGCCGCGGACCACAACCAGCTGACCATGGAGCTGATGCAGAAGGTGGCCAAGCGCCATGGCCTGGTGTGTCTGCTCCACGAAAAGCCCTTTGACGGGGTCAACGGCTCCGGCAAGCACAACAACTGGTCCATCTCCACCGACACTGGCGTGAACCTGCTAGACCCGGGCACCACCCCCTATGAAAACGCCCAGTTCCTGCTGTTCCTGTGCGCCGTGATCAAGGCCGTGGACGAATACCAGGATCTGCTGCGCATCAGCGTGGCCTCCCCGGGCAATGACCACCGGCTGGGCGCCAACGAAGCGCCCCCCGCCATTGTGTCCATGTTCCTGGGCAGCGACCTGAGCGAGATCCTGGAGGCCATCGAAAAGGACATTCCCTACGACGGCCACGAAAAAGAAGTCCTGCGCATCGGCGTTCACACCCTGCCCAAATTCCACAAGGATGCCACGGACCGGAACCGCACCAGCCCCTTTGCCTTTACCGGCAACAAATTTGAGTTCCGGATGCTGGGCTCCTCCGAGTCCATCTCCTGCGCCAACACCGTGCTGAACACCGCCGTGGCGGAGGAACTGAAGGAGTTTGCGGACATTCTGGAGGGCTGCGACAACTTTGAGGCCCGGCTCCACGCCCTGATTCAGGACACCATCCGGGAGCACAAGCGCATTATCTTCAACGGTG
Organism: uncultured Oscillospiraceae bacterium; assembly: GCA_934589225.1. Classification (GTDB taxonomy): domain Bacteria; phylum Bacillota; class Clostridia; order Oscillospirales; family Oscillospiraceae; genus Faecousia. Next base: position 23,619 of record CAKTNS010000029.1, on the reverse strand, counting down.
ACGGCTACGATGAAAGCTGGGTGCGGGAAGCGGAGCGCAGAGGGCTTCTGAACCTGAAAACCACCCCTGATGCCCTGGCCCATCTGCTGGATGAAAAGAACATCCACCTGTACACCGCCCACGGCGTTTACAGCGAGTCGGAAATCTACGCCCGCCACGAGGTCAAGCTGGAAAACTACTGCAAGGTCCTGAACATTGAAGCCCAGACCATGCTGGAGATGACCAAGCGGGATATTCTTCCCGCCATGTCCCGGTTCTCCGGGGAGCTGGCAGGGAACGCCGCCGAAAAGCTGGCGGTGCTGCCGGGCACCGACTGCACCTATGAAAAGGAGACCCTGGCAGCCCTCACAGATCTCATGGGCAGCACCCATGAGACCGTAAAAACCCTTGAAAAGGACCTGGCCCAGGCCAAGACCGTCACCGATGCCGCTGCCATGGCCGAGGTCTACAAGACTGCCATCATTGAGGACATGACCCGGCTGCGGGCCACCGTGGACGCCATGGAAACCCTGTCTGACGGCAAGTACTGGCCCTACCCCAGCTACGGGGACATTCTGTTCGGCGTGCGATAAGCCGACAAAACTTGTAAGAATCGTAAGAAACGGAGACCATCATGGAACATACACTGTATTCCCCCGAATTTGAACACGATGCCTGCGGCATCGGCGCCGTTGTCAGCATTGACGGCATTGCCAGCCATGAAATCGTTTCTGATGCCCTGACCATTGTAGAGCGGTTGGAGCACCGGGCCGGAAAGGATGCCACCGGGGAAGTGGGCGACGGTGTAGGCGTGCTGCTGCAAGTCTGCCACCCCTTCTTTTCCGCCCTGGGCATTCCTCTGGGGGAACGGGGGGACTACGGTGTGGGCATGTTCTTCCTCCCCCGGGACGACTTAAAGCGCCGCCAGGCCCAACGGCTTCTGGAGGTGGTCTGCCGCAAGGAGGGGGTTCCCTTTATCGGCTGGCGGCAGGTCCCCACGGTGCCGGAGGTCCTGGGGGCCAAGGCCCGGGAAACCATGCCCGCCATCTTCCAGTGCTTCGTGGCCCGGCCCCGGGAAGTAAACCGGGGGCTGGACTTTGACCGGAAGCTCTATGTGATCCGCCGGGTCTTTGAGCAGAGCTGCGACACCACCTATGTCTGCTCCTTTTCCTCCCGGACCGTGGTGTATAAGGGCATGTTCCTGGTAAACCAGCTCCGGGCCTTTTATCCCGATTTGCAGCAGGACCGGTACGAGAGCGCCATCGCCATGGTCCACTCCCGGTTTTCCACCAACACCACCCCCAGCTGGGAGCGGGCCCACCCCAACCGGCTGATCCTGCACAACGGTGAGATCAACACCATCCGGGGAAACGCCGACAGGATGCTGGCCCGGGAGGAGACCATGGAGTCCCCCTGCATGGAGCAGGACATGGACAAGGTCCTGCCGGTGATCTCCAAAAGCGGCTCCGACTCCGCCATGCTGGACAACACCCTGGAATTTATGATGATGAACGGCATTCCCCTGCCCCTGGCCGTGATGATCGCCATTCCCGAGCCCTGGAGAAACGACGCGGGGATGTGCCGGAAGAAGCGGGACTTTTACCACTATTATTCCACCATGATGGAGCCCTGGGACGGCCCCGCCGCCATCTTCTTTTCCGACGGCGACATCATGGGAGCCGTGCTGGACCGGAACGGTCTGCGGCCCGCCCGGTACTATATCACAACGGACCGGCGGCTCATCGTCTCCTCCGAAGTAGGGGTGCTGGACATTCCGGAGGAAAACATCCTGTGCAAATCCCGGCTGCAGCCCGGTAGAATGCTGCTGGTGGACACGGTTCAAAAAAAGGTGATCTCCGACGAAGAGTGCAAGGCCGCCTTTACGGACCGGCAGCCTTTTGGCGAGTGGCTGGACCAGAATCTGGTGACCCTGGAGCAGCTGCCGGTGCCCAATCACAAGGTGCCCGTGTATTCCCAGGAGCAGCGGGACAAGCTGTATAAGGCCTTTGGGTATACCTATGAAGATGTGAACGATGCCATTTTGACCATGGCGAAAACCGGCTCCGAGAAAATCACTTCCATGGGTACGGATATTCCCTTGGCGGTGCTGTCCGAAACCCACCAGCCCCTGTTTAACTATTTTAAGCAGCTCTTTGCCCAGGTCACCAACCCGCCCATCGATGCCATGCGGGAGGAGATCGTCACGGATACCACGGTCTACATCGGCTCCGACGGGAATCTTCTGCGAGAGCAGCCTGAAAACTGCCGGGTGCTGGAAATTCGCCAGCCAATCCTCACCTCCCTGGAGCTGATGCAGATCCGGAATATGAACCGCCCGGGCTTCCGGGTGCAGACCATCAGCCTGCTGTACTACAAAAACGCCTCCCTGAAAAATGCCCTGGACCGGCTCTTCATTGAGGTGGACCGGGCCTACCGGGACGGCACCAATATCATCATTTTGTCGGACCGGGGGGTGGATGAATACCACATGGCGATTCCCTCCCTGCTTGCCGTCTCCGCCACCGAGCAATATCTGATCCGCACCAAGAAGCGGACGGCGGTGTCCATGATCCTGGAATCCGCGGAGCCCAGGGACGTTCACCACTTTGCGACCCTGCTTGGCTACGGTGCCCGGGCCATCAACCCCTACCTGGCCCAGGAGTGCGTGGCGGAGCTGGTGGAAAAGGACCGGCTGGACAAAGACCCCCATCAGGCCATCCGGGATTATAACGACGCCATTCTCCACGGAATCGTGAAAATCGCCTCCAAAATGGGCATTTCCACCCTGCAATCCTATCAGTCCGCCCAGATTTTTGAGGCCGTGGGCATCTGCCGGCAGGTCATCGACAGTTACTTTACCAATACGGTGAGCCCCGTAGAGGGCATCGGCCTGCGGGAGATCGGGGAGGGTGTCCAGTGGCGGCACAACCACGCCTTTGACCCCCTGGATCTGGGGGTGGACACCACCTTGGACTCCACCGGTACCCACAAGCTCCGCTCCGGCAGCGGTGCCGAGGATCACCTGTACTCTCCAAAAACCATCGTGGCCCTGCGGGAGGCGGTCCGTTCCGGTTCCTATGAAAAGTTCCGGGAGTATACGGATATGGTGGACGATGAGCGGAAGCCCCACACCCTGCGGGGGCTCATGGACTTCCGGTTCCCGAAGGACGGCGGCATTCCTTTGGAGCAGGTGGAGCCCGCCCGGGAGATCGTCAAACGGTTTAAGACCGGGGCCATGTCCTACGGCTCCATTTCCGAGGAGGCCCACACCACCATGGCCATTGCCATGAACACCCTGGGGGGCAAGTCCAACTCCGGCGAGGGCGGCGAAGACCCCGGCCGGTTCGGCACCCTCCGCAACAGCGCCATCAAGCAGGTGGCCTCTGCCCGGTTCGGTGTGACCAGTGCCTACTTAAACAGCGCCCAGGAAATCCAGATCAAAATGGCCCAGGGGGCCAAGCCCGGAGAGGGCGGGCATCTGCCCGGCAAGAAGGTCTATCCCTGGATCGCCAAGACCCGCTGCTCCACCCCCGGTGTCTCCCTGATCTCCCCGCCGCCCCACCACGATATCTACTCCATTGAGGACCTGGCCCAGCTGATTTTTGACCTGAAAAACGCCAACCGGGATGCCAGAATCTCTGTAAAACTTGTATCCGAGGCCGGTGTCGGCACCATTGCCGCAGGCGTTGCCAAGGCGGGGGCGGGCTGCGTCCTGATCTCCGGCTATGACGGCGGCTCCGGTGCCGCCCCCAAGAGCTCCATTCACAACGCGGGGCTTCCCTGGGAGCTGGGCCTTGCGGAGGCCCACCAGACCCTGATCCGCAACGGCCTGCGTTCCCGTGTCCGGCTGGAAACCGACGGCAAGCTCATGAGCGGCCGGGATGTGGCCATTGCCTGTATGCTGGGGGCGGAGGAATTCGGCTTCGCCACGGCGCCTCTTGTGACCATGGGCTGCGTCATGATGCGGGTGTGCAATATGGACACCTGCCCCGTGGGCATCGCCACCCAGAATCCGGAGCTCCGGTGCCGTTTTTCCGGCAAGCCCGAGTACGTCATGAATTTCATGCTGTTCATTGCGGAGCAGCTGCGGGAGATCATGGCAAAGCTGGGTGTCCGGACCGTGGACGACTTGGTGGGCCGGACGGACCTGCTGGCCCCCAGGGAAAACCGCATCACCCACCGGGCGGACACCATTGACCTTGGCGCCATTCTCTCCCCCCTGCCCCCTACCCATTATGAAGCAAAGGACCAGTTCAACTTCCAGTTGGAAAAGACGCTGGATGTGCGCACCCTGCTGCCCGCCTTTGAGCCCAGCTTCCGGAAGCGGAAGCCCCACAACGAGCAGGTCCGGGTCTCCAGCGTGGACCGCACCCTGGGCACCATCCTGGGCAGCGAGATCACCCGCCGCTTCGGTGACACCCTGGAGGAGGACACCTATCAGGTGTGCTGTCAGGGCGGCGGCGGCCAGTCCTTCGGTGCCTTTATCCCCAAGGGCCTGACCATCCGCTTGGAGGGAGATGCCAACGACTACTTTGGCAAAGGACTTTCCGGCGGCAAGCTGGTGGTAAAGCCCCGGGCTTCTGCCCAGTTCCCCGCCAAGGACAATGTGATCATCGGCAACGTAGCCCTCTACGGAGCCACCTCCGGAAAGGCCTTTATCTGCGGCATTGCCGGAGAGCGGTTCTGCGTCCGCAATTCCGGTGCCCTGGCCGTGGCCGAGGGCTGCGGAGACCACGGCTGCGAATACATGACCGGCGGCCGGGCCGTGATTTTGGGCAAAACCGGGAAAAACTTTGCCGCCGGTATGAGCGGCGGCATCGCCTATGTGCTGGATACGGACCACGACCTGTACTTAAGGCTCAACAAGCAAATGGTCTCCATCAGCGCCGTCACCGAGCGCCACGACGCGGCGGAGCTGCGGGGGCTCATTGAGGCCCACGTAACGGAGACCGGCTCCGTCTTTGGCCGTGAAATCTTAGAGCACTTCCCGGAGTATCTGCCGAAGTTCAAGAAAATCATCCCCAACGACTACCAGAAGATGATCTCCGCCATCGGCCAGATGGAGGAAAAAGGAATGGACCACGAACAGGCGACGATGGAAGCCTTTTATTCCATCAGTAAGGAGGCCTAAGCATGGGAAAAGCAACAGGCTTTCTGGAGTATTCCAGAAAAACAAACGATACTGTGGCACCCATGGTGCGTATCCAGAGCTTTCAGGAGTTCCATCCCCCATTGAGCGCTGCCCAGCGGCAGCAGCAGGCCGCCCGGTGCATGAACTGCGGGGTGCCCTTCTGCCAGTCCGGCGAGGACTTCGGCGGCATGTTCAGCGGTTGCCCTCTGCACAATCTGATTCCCGAATGGAACGACGAAATCTACAATGGCAACTGGCAGGAGGCCCTGTCCCGCCTGACGAAGACCAACAATTTCCCGGAATTTACCGGCCGTGTGTGCCCCGCCCTGTGTGAGGCGGCCTGCACCTGCGGCTTAAACGGCGACAGCGTCACCGTTCAGAATAACGAATTGGCGGTGATCGAGCGGGGCTTCCGCAGCGGCTGGATCACCCCCAGTGTTCCGGCGGTCCGAAGCGGAAAGCGTGTGGCGGTGGTGGGCTCCGGCCCCTCCGGTCTGGCCGTGGCCGACCGGCTGAACCACCGGGGCCACAGTGTCACGGTTTTTGAACGGGAGGACCGGCCCGGGGGACTTCTGATGTACGGCATTCCCAACATGAAGCTGGACAAAAGCGTCATTGCCCGCAGGATCGCCCTGATGGAGGCCGAAGGGGTGGAGTTTCAGGTAAACACCAATGTGGGCGTGGACATCAGCCCGGAGGAGCTCAAAGAGCGCTTTGATGCCGTGGTGCTGTGCTGCGGCTCCAAAACCCCCAGAAGCCTCAATGTCCCGGGAATGGATGCCCAGGGGGTGTGGTTTGCGGTGGACTATCTCACCGCCGCCACAAAAAAGGTCGTCGGCATCACCCAGGACTTTGCCGTTACCGCCCAAGACAAACATGTGGTCATCGTCGGCGGCGGCGATACGGGCAACGACTGCGTGGGCACCGCCATCCGCCAGGGCTGCGCCTCCGTCACCCAGCTGGAGATGATGTGCAAGCCCCCTGCCGCCAGAAGCCCCTCCAACCCCTGGCCCCAGTGGCCCAAGGTCCTGAAAACGGACTACGGCCAGCAGGAGGCCATTGCCCAGTTCGGCCACGACCCCAGAATCTATGAGACCACCGTCCAGGAGGTCCTTTGCGGGGAGGACGGGGCCGTCAATGCCCTGCGCATCGTTCACTTAGAGCCGAAGACCGAAAACGGTCAGACCCGGATGCAGCCCATTTCGGGAAGCGAGGAAGAGATTCCCTGCGACCTGCTGCTGATCGCCGCCGGGTTCACCGGGGTGCAGGAGTATGTGGCCCAGGCCTTCGACCTGCCCCGTGATCACCGGGGAAATCTTCTTACCCTCAATTATCACACTCCCATCGACCACATTTTTGCCGCCGGAGACTGCCGCCGGGGCCAGAGCCTGGTGGTCTGGGGCATATTCGAAGGCCGGGCCTGCGCCAAAGAGGTGGACCGGTATCTCATGGGCTATACCAATATGCTGTAAGTTTAAAAGACAGCGCTGCCCTGCCGGAAAACCTGGCAGGGCAGCGTTTGTGTCTTTTATTGTTCGTAATACCGGATGATGTCCTCCGCCACCTCCCGGCGGGACTGGCGCAGGTCCATGGCTTTTTTCTCAATGTGGTAGTGGGCCTCCTGCTCCGTCAGGTGCAGGTGCTCGATGAGCAGCCATTTGGCCCGGTTCACCCTGCGGATGTCCTGCATTTTTTCCTGGAGGGTCTGGTTCTTCTTTTCAAATTTCAGAAGCTTCCCCCGCATGGCTCTTAAAAGCCCCAGGGCGCTGAGGATGCCGCCCCGGCTGGCGGGCTTGCCAAGGGTCAGTACGCCTTCGTCTTCCACCTTGTAGCACACCTCGTCATAGCATTCCGAGGGCACCAGCAGCAAAACCCCCAGGTCCTCCTCCGCCAGCTTCAGGGCCAGCTGGGTGCCAAATTCATCCCTCAGAGGGGCGTTGAGGATGACCAGGTCCACCTGGGTATCCTGGAGCATCCGCCGGGCCTCTCCCGCGGAGGCCGCCCGCAAAGGCGGCTCATAGCCCTCTGGGGGCAGCAGCTCCCGAAAAAGCTCATAAACTTTTTCACCGGCCCCGACAATGAGGACACGGTATCTATTTTTCCCCAAGGCCATGGCCAGGCTCCTTTCCCAAATGATGCGCAAATCATCCCTTTATCGGAACATTTCCTCCGGCAGGATGCTTCTTAAAAAGGCGCTTTCTCCGGCGATCCGCTTGGCCTCGGACAACGAGCCCGGCAGGACCTCCAGATGCTCGGTGACGGCGGGCTCCGCGGTATAGAGGTTCAGATTGGTGGGCTCCGGCGGGGTCAGCCCCTGCTTCACCCCGTCCAGTCCCGCATAGATGATGAGGGCAAAGGCCAGATAGGGGTTCACAGAGGGGTCGGCGGACCGCAGCTCCATCCGCCGGTATGGGCCCTGGGCCGCGGGGATGCGGATGAGCTGGGACCGGTTCTGGTGGGACCAGGTCACATACCTGGGGGCCTTCTTTTCACCCAGGCGGCGGTAGGAGGCCTCACAGGGGTTTAAGAACACCGTCATCTCCCGGGCATGGCGCAGGATGCCGGCCATAAAGGACCGGCTCACAGATTCCTCGCTCTCCTGCAAGGAGATATTGATATGCAGCCCGTTCCCCGCCTCACCGGCAATGGGCTTGGGGGAAAAATCGGCGTAAAGCCCGTTACTGACGGCCACCGCCCGGACGGTGGAGGCAAAGAGCAGGGCATTGTCCGCCGCCGTCAAGGCATCGGAATACCGGAAGTCGATTTCATTCTGGCCCGGGCCCTCCTCATGGTGGGAGCACTCCGGGGTGATGCCGATCTGCTCCAGGGTCAGGCAGATTTCCCGGCGGACGTTCTCCCCCTTGTCCTCCGGGGCCATATCCATGTAGCCCGCATGGTCAAAGGGCTGGGTTGTGGGGTTTCCGTCGGCATCGGTTTTGAAGAGATAAAACTCAAACTCCGCCCCGATCTGCACCGTCAGGCCCAGGTCCCTGGCTTCCCGGACGGCCCGCCGCAGCAGGGCCCGGCAATCCAAGGGGAAGGGCCGACCGTCCGGGTAGCGAATGTCACAGAACATCCGGACCACCTTTCCCCGGCTGGGCCGCCAGGGCATGACGGAAAGGGTGGAGGGAATGGGGAAAAGGTACAGGTCCGACTCTACCACATCTCCGAACCCCGCCACGGCGGAAGCGTCAAAGGAAATGCCCTGGGAGAAGGCACGGCTCAATTCCTGGGGCATAATGGAAATATTCTTCTGCCTTCCGGCAAGATCGCAGAAGGCCAGACGGATGAACTTCACGTCCTCCTGTTCAATGTAGGCATCGACGTCCTCTTGGGTATACAGCATGGGCGGCCCCTTCCTTTCGGTCTATATTCAAGCTGCCATTTTTGGCGCGGAGAGTTGCAAAAAAGCAAAAAAGGATGCACACCGGACGAGGGCCCTCGCCCTGGTTCAGCAAACATCCTTGTCTACCTGAAAAGGATTATACTCCCGATTATTTTTGTTGTCAATGGGTTTCTCCCGGGGCTGTGGAAAATCACAACCAAAAGGGCACAGGACGGGGTCTGAATTGGAAATACTTCTAAAATGCAATTTCCCGTTTGACAAATTGCATCAGCGGTGCTATAGTTCCTACATAGCAAGCGACAAAGGTGTCGATCAGAGGTGCTCTGACGGCCACTTTGCCGCTTTTTTTATTTTGCCTGTTCCCTTTCGGGGGCCCGGGACCAATTCCAGTCCCGGCGCCCCCGCAGAAAGAAGTTCATGAAGGAGGAAGAGCCATGTGTTCCATCATTGGCTATATCGGAAAACAGTTTACCCAGGAGGAGATTCAACCCTATTTTGACAGAAGCCTTTCCCGGGGGCCGGACCAGACCCGCTATGTGACCCTGGGGGACGGTACCGGGTTTTTGGGGTTTCACCGGCTGTCCATTATGGGGCTCAACGAAAACGGCATGCAGCCCTTCCTCCGGGGGGACAAGGCCCTGGTGTGCAACGGCGAAATTTACGGCTTCCGAAAGCTGAAGGAGGAGCTGATTCAAAAGGGCTATCGCTTTCAAAGCGGCTCCGACTGTGAGATTTTGCTGCCCCTTTTTGAAGAAAAAGGAGTTGGCATGTTCCGGGAGCTGGACGCGGAATTTGCCCTGATTCTTTATGACGGTCAGGGCCTGGTGGCGGCCCGAGACCCCATCGGCATCCGGCCCCTCTACTACGGCTATGATGAAGGCGGCGCCATCCTGTTTGCCAGCGAGCCCAAGTGTCTGGTGGGCCTGTGCCAGACCATTCTCCCCTTCCCTCCCGGGCACTATTATAAGGATGGCCGCTTCGTCTGCTACCGGGATGTGAGCACCCCCAAATACCAATGCGCCGACGACCTGGAAACCGCCTGTAAAAACATCCGGGAAAAGCTTACCGCGGGCATTGAAAAGCGACTGGACGCGGATGCCCCCGTGGGCTTCCTGCTCTCCGGAGGTCTCGACTCCAGCCTGGTCTGCGCCGTAGCCGCCCGGAAGAGCAAAACGCCCATCAAGACCTTTTCCATCGGCATGGACCTGGATGCCATTGACCTCAAATACGCCCGGGAGGTGGCGGACTTTATCGGTGCCGACCACCGGGAGGTCATTATTACAAAGGAAGATGTGCTGGAAGCCCTGCCCCGGGTGGTGGCCTTGCTTGGCACTTATGACATCACCACCATCCGGGCCTCCATCGGCATGTATCTGGTGTGCAAGTACATTCACGAGCATACGGACTTGCGGGTGCTGCTGACCGGTGAGATTTCCGACGAACTCTTCGGCTACAAGTACACGGACTTTGCCCCCTCGGCCCAGGAATTTCAGGCAGAGGCGGAAAAGCGCATCCGGGAGCTTCATATGTACGACGTGCTCCGGGCGGACCGGTGCATCAGCGTCAACTCGTTGGAAGCCCGGGTGCCCTTCGGGGACCTGGATTTTGTGGAGTACGTCATGGCCCTGTCCCCGGAAATGAAGCGGAACCACTACGGCAAGGGCAAATACCTGCTGCGCCACGCCTTCGAAAAAGGAAACCTGCTGCCCCAGGACATTCTGTGGCGGGAAAAGGCCGCCTTCTCCGATGCCGTGGGCCACTCCATGGTGGATGACCTGAAAGAATACGCCGAAAGCCTTTACACCGACGAGGCCTTTGCCCAGAGGGCCGCCCGATATGATTTTGCCCGGCCCTTTACCAAGGAGAGCCTTCTCTACCGGGAGCTCTTCGAGCGGTACTACCCCGGCCAGGCCCGGATGGTGGCGGGCTTCTGGATGCCCAACAGTGCCTGGGCCGGCTGCGATGTCCAAGACCCCTCCGCCCGGGTGCTGAGCAACTACGGCGACAGCGGAAAATGAAAAAATCAGGAGGCTGCCCATTTGGACAGCCTCCCCTATTTTTCAGTGAATGGTGGAAATATCCGGAATGACCTCTTCCAGGGCATCAAGCAGAATTCTTGCGGTGTCCAGGGAGGTAAACATGTTCACCCCGTTCTGGACGGCGCAGCGCCGGATGGCCACGCCGTCATCGTAGTGAGCACGGGAGGTGATGCTCCGGGTGTTCAGAATATAGCTGACGTAGCCCGTGCGGATGGAGTTCAGGATCTCGTTGCTGCCGTCGCTGAGCTTCCGACGGACACGGGTGCGGATGCCGTGGCTCTTTAAGAAGGCGGCGGTGCCTTCTGTGGCCTCGATGTTGAAGCCCAGGCGGTAAAAACGCCGCACCAGAGGCAGGGCCTCTTCCTTGTCCTCGTCCGCCAGGGTGACGATCACCGTGCCGTAATCCTTCATCTTGATGCCGGAGGCCTGGAGGGCCTTGTAAAGGGCACGGTTTAAGTGGGTGTCATAGCCCATGGCCTCGCCGGTGGATTTCATCTCCGGGGACAGGTAGGCATCCATCCCCGCAAGCTTTGCAAAGGAGAAGGCCGGGGCCTTTACATACCAGCGGGGCGGGTTTTCCTCCTGCAGCTCCCGGATGCCCTGTTGGGCCAGAGACTGCCCCAGCATGACCTTGGTGGCGATGTTCACCAGATTGCAGCCGGTGGACTTGGACAGGAATGGCACCGACCGGGAAGCCCGGGGGTTTACTTCGATGACATACACCCGGTCATCCGGGGCCACAATAAACTGGATGTTGTAAAGCCCCCGGATGCCGATGCCCAGGCCCAGCCGCTCGGTGTAATCCTTGATGGTTTCCCGCACCTTGGGGCTCAGGGAGAAAGGCGGGTAGACGCTGATGGAGTCGCCGGAATGGACACCGGTGCGCTCCACCAGCTCCATAATGCCGGGCAGGAACACCTGCTCCCCGTCGCAGATGGCATCCACCTCCGTCTCCTTGCCCACCAGGTATTTGTCGATGAGCACCGGCTTGGTGGCATCCACCCGGAAGGCGTTTTGGAGATACCGAACCAGCATCTCTTCCCCCGCCACGATTTCCATGGCCCGGCCCCCCAGCACAAAGCTGGGCCGCACCAGCACCGGATAGCCGATGCGGTTTGCCACGGCAATGCCCTCTTCCAGGGTGGTCACCGCCTGACCCACGGGGTTGGGAATGCCCAGGGATTTGATCACCGCGTCAAAGGCATCCCGGTTTTCCGCCTTTTCAATGGCATCGCAGTCGGTGCCGATGATCTTCACGCCCCGGTCAGAAAGGCTCTTGGCAAGATTCACGGCGGTCTGGCCTCCCAGGGTCACAATGACCCCCTCCGGTTTTTCCAGATGCACCACGTTCATCACGTCCTCCGGGGTCAGGGGCTCAAAATACAGCTTGTCCGCCGTGGTGTAGTCCGTGGAGACCGTTTCGGGGTTGTTGTTGATGACAATGGCCTCATAGCCCATTTCCTGGATAGTATGCACCGCGTGGACGGTGGAATAGTCAAACTCCACGCCCTGGCCGATGCGGATGGGGCCGGAGCCCAGGACGATGATTTTCTTTTTCCCCGAAACCAGGGATTCGTTTTCTTCCGCATAGGTGGAATAAAAATAGGGCACATAGCTGACAAACTCGCTGGCGCAGGTGTCGATCATCTTGTACACCGGGAAGATGTTTTCCCGGCAGCGCAGGCTATAGATGTCCTCCTCCCGCTGCTGCCACAGCTCCCCAATATCGGCATCGGAAAAGCCCAGGCGCTTGGCTTCACGCAAAAGCTTCAAATCTCCCGGGGTGCGGCGCATCTCCTTTTCAAAGTCCACGATCTGCCGCATTTTATCCAGGAAGAATAGATCGATCTGGGTCATGTCGCAGATCAGCGAGGAATCCACCCCCAGCGATAAAAGCTCTGCAATGGCATAGATCCGGTCATCGGTCCCCTCTTTGATATAGTCCAGGAGCTCTTCCATGCGCATATGGTCTTTGTCAAACTTTTCCATGTGCAGGCAGAGCTTCCGGTCCTCCAGGGAGCGGATGGCCTTTAAAAAGCTTTCCTCAAAGCTGCGGCCCACACTCATGACCTCGCCGGTGGCCTTCATCTGGGTGGAGAGCCGGTTCTGGGCATCCGGGAACTTGTCAAAGGGGAACCGGGGCATTTTGGTGACCACATAGTCTAAGGTCGGCTCAAAGCAGGCCGGGGTATTGGCCAGCTGAATTTCATCCAGCCCCAGGCCCACGGCGATCTTGGCGGAGACCCGGGCAATAGGGTAGCCCGTGGCCTTGGAGGCCAGGGCCGAGGAACGGGACACTCTGGGGTTCACCTCAATGACAAAATACCGGAAGGAATGGGGGTCTAATGCAAACTGCACGTTGCACCCGCCTTTCACATCCAGGGCCCGGATGATCCGCAGGGCGCTGTCCCGGAGCATGTGGTATTCCTTGTTGGTCAGGGTCTGGCTGGGGGCCACCACGATGGAATCCCCGGTGTGGATGCCCACAGGGTCAAGGTTTTCCATATTGCACACGGTAATGGCCGTGTCGTTGGCATCCCGGATGACCTCGTATTCGATTTCCTTAAAGCCCTTGATGCTCTTTTCCACCAGCACCTGGTGCACCGGAGACAGGGCCAGGGCGTTTTTCATCATTTCCGTCAACTCTTCCCGGTCATAGGCAAAGCCGCCGCCGGTGCCCCCCAGGGTAAAGGCAGGACGCAGCACCACCGGGTAGCCGATCTCCTCCGCAGCGTCCAGGGCCTCCTCTACGCTGTAGGTGATGCGGCTGGGCACCGTGGGCTCCCCGATGCGCTGGCACAGCTCCTTAAAAAGCTCCCGGTCCTCGGCGCACTCGATGCTCTGAACATCCGTGCCCAGAAGCTCAATTTCGCATTCCTCCAGAACCCCCTTTTTCGCCAGCTGCACCGCCAGATTCAGCCCCGTCTGGCCGCCGATGCCGGGGACGATGGCATCGGGCCGCTCATATCTGCAAATTCGTGCCAAATATTCCAGGGTCAGGGGCTCCATATAGACCTTGTTGGCAACGGAGGTATCGGTCATAATGGTGGCGGGGTTGGAGTTGGCCAGAATGACCTCATAGCCCTCTTCTTTCAGGGCCAGACAGGCCTGGGTGCCCGCATAGTCAAATTCCGCCGCCTGACCGATGACGATGGGGCCGGAACCGATCACCATTACTTTTTTAATATCTGTTCTTTTGGGCATCGTTTTTGGCCTCCTTCATGTAGTCTGCAAAGTGGGCAAAAAGGTATTGGCTGTCCTGGGGGCCGGGGGCGCTTTCCGGGTGGTACTGGATGCCGAAGATCCGGTTCTCCCGGCACTCTACCCCCTCCACGGTCCCGTCCAGCAGGTTCACATGGGTCACCTGCAGGCCCGTCCCCTCTACGGATTCCGGCACCAGGGCGTAGCTGTGGTTCTGGGAGGTCATTTCGATCTTCCCGGTCAGCAGATTCTTCACCGGGTGATTGCCCCCCCGGTGGCCGAATTTCAGCTTATAGGTCTTGGCCCCGTAGGCCAGAGACAAAATCTGGTGGCCCAGGCAGATGCCGAAAATCGGCACCTGCCCCCGGAGCTGCCGGACGGTCTGGGCCACCTCCGGCACATCCTCCGGGTCTCCGGGGCCGTTGGAGAGGAACACCCCGTCGGGCTTCATAAATAAAATCTCCTGGGCGTCCGTATTATAGGGCACCACGGTCACGTTGCAGCCCCAGCGGTTCAGGCTCCGGATGATATTCAGCTTGATACCGCAATCGATGGCCACCACATGGAACTTGGCATCGGCGGTGCGGCTGTACCAGCGTTTTTTGCAGCTGACCCGGGCCACCGCATCCCGGGGCACCGGAGTTTTCGCGATGATTTGCAGCGCCTCCTCCAGGCCCGTCTCCGGGGCGGTGATCAGCGCCCGGCGGCTGCCCAGGTCCCGGATGCTCCGGGCCAGCTTCCGGGTGTCCACCCCGGAGAGGCCTGGAATGCCGTTCTCCTCCAGCAGCTCCGACAAGGTTTTGACGCAGCGGAAATTGGAGGGGAAGTCATTGTAATCGTACACCACCATGCCGCCGATGTTGGGGAATTTGCACTCAAAGTCCTCCTCGGCAATGCCGTAGTTGCCGATCAGGGGGTAGGTCATCACCACCATCTGATCCGTATAGCTCAAATCCGATACGATTTCCTGATAGCCGGTCATGGAGGTGTTGAAGACGATCTCGCAGACCCTGTCCTCCCTGCCCCCGAAGCCGTATCCATAGTATTCGCTGCCGTCCTCCAGGACCAGCTTGCGGTCAAAAGTTCTCATTTTTCTGTCCTCCTTTGGGAAAGCTTCCCTTCAAATCGGTCCTTTTCCGTATGGGTGGGGATGCCGGTGGGGTACACCCCGCTGAAGCAGGCGTGGCAGAAATCCTTGGAGCCCACCATCTGCGCCAGATCCTCCAATTCCAGATACCCCAGGCTGTCCGCCCCCACAAACTTACAGATTTCCGGAACGGAATACCGGCAGGCGATAAGCTTGTCCCGGGAGTCAATATCCGTGCCGTAGTAGCAGGGATTCCGGAAGGGGGGCGAGGAGATCCGCAGATGGATTTCCCTGGCCCCCGCCTCCCGCAGGAGGCTCACGATCTGGCCGCTGGTGGTGCCCCGGACGATGGAGTCATCAATGAGCACCACCCGCTTTCCCTTCACCGCCGGGCCAATGGGGCTGAGCTTAATGCGCACCTGATCAAGCCTCTGCCCCTGGCCGGGGGAAATAAAGGTGCGGCCGATATACTTGTTCTTGATAAAGCCCAGGGCAAAGGGGATGCCGGATTCCTCCCCGTAGCCCAGAGCGGCATCCATGCCGGAGTCCGGAACCCCCACCACAATGTCCGCCTCCACCGGATGCCGGCGGGCCAGCAGCCTTCCGGCCTCCTTGCGAGCCTCATGGACGCTGACCCCGTCGATTACCGAGTCCGGCCGGGCAAAGTAGATGTATTCAAAGATGCAGGGCCTGTGGGCCTGGGTTTTGCACAGCTCCCGGTTGGAATGCACCCCGGTTTCGTCAAAAATGACGATCTCCCCCGGCAGAATGTCCCGCTCCGGCTTGGCCCCCACCGCCCCCAGGGCACAGCTCTCCGAGGCAACAATATAGGTCCCGTCGGGCCGCACCCCGTAGCATAGGGGCCTGAAGCCCCAGGGGTCTCGGGCGGCAATGAGCTTGGCCGAGGACATCATCACCAGGGAGAAGGCCCCCTCCATCTGCTCCATGGCCCGGCCCACCGCCGCCTCAATGGAGGGGGTTTTCAGCCGCTGCTGGGTGATGATGTAGGCGATGATCTCCGTGTCGCTGGTGCCGTGGAAAATGGCACCGGCCAGTTCCAGGGCGCTTCGCAGCTCATAGGCGTTGCTCAGGTTGCCGTTGTGGGCCAGGGCCAGCTTGCCCTTCATGTGGTTCACCACAATGGGCTGGCAGTTGGCCCGGTTGGTGGCCCCGGTGGTGCCATAGCGGACATGGCCCACGGCCATGGTCCCTGTGGGAAACTTTCCCAGTTCCTCCCGGGTAAACACATCCCCCACCTGTCCCAAATCCCGGTGGGCGGTAAACACCCCGTCGTCATTCACCACGATGCCGCAGCTCTCCTGCCCCCGGTGCTGCAAGGCATACAGCCCATAGTAGGCCAGGTCCGCCATATTCCGCGGCTCCGGAGACCAGGCCCCGAACACGCCGCATTCTTCATGAATTTCTCTCATAGGCTCCCCCTTTACGCAAAAAAGAACGCCTATTCAGGCGGAGAGGATTCTCCGCCCAAAGAAGCGTCCTTGCTTATCCCGGTGATTCTACCACGATTCCGGGCCCATGTCAAACCCGGGATGGGCTGGGGGCAAATTTCTGTAAAAATAAGCAGACCAGCCATTTTCCCTTCCCTGCCAATTGGATATTTCGACGGAGGGTTCTCATCTGTGACAGCCGTATCCGCCGCCACATCAGGAAGCGTTTACAGCATTTACTCCCCGTCCACCTTCAGGAACATCCGCGCAATGCCGGATACCGCCGCAAAGAGCACCCCGGCTACCGGCCAGACCAACCAGGTAAAGTCCCAGCGCATAGTCCAGAAGCTCCAGCCTAAGTAAATTGCGGTGGCCAGACACCAATACACGCCGGAAAAGGTATCCAGTTTTTTCTTCGCCCGTTTTTCCTTTTGGGTATACTCCCCTTCCTGCAAAAGGGCATCGAAGCTGCCCTTGACGATGACGACCCGGATGATCAAATTGACCCCCAGGGCTACCAGCGCCAGCAGCACCGCCACACACACCATCACGCAAATGCCGCCCTCCGGCACATTCATGGTTCCGGCAATGAGCAGCGGGATCACGGACACGATGCACAGCACAACGCCCAGAGCGATTCCCCGGGAAAAGTGCTCCTCAAAGCCGCGGCTCTTTTCCCGGACCATTCCCGTAACGCCATACTCGGTTTCAAAAGGTTCCCGCTCCAATTGTTCCAGGCGGCTCAAGCGAATGCCGCAGGTGATGAACAGGAACACGGCAATCGCCACCAAGATAAACAGCACCGTACATCCGATTCCCAGGGCCATGCCCCCAGAGATGGGCAGCAGCCTGTTTTCGGAAAAGGCCAGCAGCAAAATCAGCAGGATGGGACTGAGAATGCACAGGGCCGTAGCGTTAGCGATGATAGGGGCGGCTTCTTTTTTGATGTTCAGAAACGCATTGGCTTCCTCCATAGAAACCTGGTGCAGGGTACTCTCCGGGTCGCTTCCGGTCCCTGTGCCCCGGCTCTCCTGACCCAGTGCGTCCTTCAGCAAGTAATCCGTACTCACCCCAAAAAGCTCCGCCAGCTGAATGACCTTTTGCAAGTCTGGCACAGAACCGGCACTCTCCCATTTGGATACGGACTGTCTGGATACCCCCAGCTTCGCTGCCAGTTCCTCCTGAGACCATCCGTTCTTTTTTCGTTCCTCTATTATTTTGTCTGCCAGAATCATAAGGATTCCCCTTTCTGTTTGGATGCCCAAATTATACCATTTCGTCCGGTTGCATTCTACCAAGCGGGCTTTACAAGTCGTTAGCCGCCGGTTGCGTTTTGTGTTTTTCCTGCCACACAGTCAGAAACCCCTGCCAGCGTCAGAAATTTTTTGTCAGAAAGAATGCCCTGGGTGAAAAACTGCCCGTCCCGGAACAGGGCATAGGTGGTCACAGGAGCCGGGACCTTCTTGGCCATACTCTGCTTGCCGGACATGGCGCAGCAGATATGCTCAAAGTCAATATTTTCCTTGGTGATGTGGATATAGTTCATGGTGTGTCATCCTTCTGAAAATCGGTCTGGGGTTACAAGCGTATTTTTATTATATTCCTGCATTTTGGAATATCAAGAGCGTTTTTTCACGGAACCTGAGGAGCAGAGGTCTTGAGCGTCGATCGGCAGAAGGTTTTCGCAAGTGATCCGTTTGTGACGGAGGATTGACAAACGCAAAGGATGTAAGTATGATGAAGTAAAAGCACCGCTTTGGGGCCAAAAAGGGGCGAAGCGGTCCTTGAACATCAGAGATGGAGCAAAGAACAATGATCGATAAAATGCTGATTCGTGGGGCCAAGGTCCACAATCTGAAGAATATTGATGTAGACATCCCCCTGGGAAAAATCGTGGGCATTGCGGGCGTATCCGGCTCCGGCAAGTCCTCCCTGGCCCTGGGGGTGCTGTATGCCGAGGGCTCCCGGCGGTATCTGGAGGCCCTGTCCACCTATACCCGCCGCCGCATGACCCAGGCCTCTAAGGCCAGTGTGGAGGAGGCGCTGTATGTCCCCGCCGCCCTGGCGCTGCACCAGCGCCCCGGTGTGCCGGGCATCCGCAGCACCTTCGGCACGGGAACGGAGCTGCTGAACAGCCTGCGGCTTCTGTTCTCCAGGCTTTCAAGCCACTGCTGCCCCAACGGGCATTATCTTCCCCCCACCCTGGCGGTGGCCGCGGGGAAGGAGCTTCTTTGCCCGGAGTGCGGCGCAAGGTTCTATGCCCCCTCGGCGGAGGAGCTGGCCTTCAACTCCCAGGGGGCCTGCCAGAAGTGCGGCGGCACCGGCATCGTCCGGGCCGTGGACTTAGGCACCCTGGTGCCGGACGACTCCCTGACCATTGACCAGGGTGCCGTGGCCCCCTGGAACAGCCTGATGTGGTCTTTGATGACGGACATCTGCCGCCAGATGGGGGTGCGGACGGACGTGCCCTTCCGGGAGCTGACAGCGCAGGAAAAAGACATTGTATTCCATGGCCCGGCCGAAAAGAAGCACATTCTCTACCGGCCCAAAAAATCCGACTCCAACGACTTTGCGGAGCTGGACTTCACCTATTTTAACGCCGTCTACACCGTGGAAAACGCTCTTTCAAAGGTCAAGGACGAAAAGGGCATGAAGCGGGTGGAAAAATTTCTGAAAGAGGAGACTTGCCCGGATTGCCACGGCACCCGGCTGTCGGATGCCGCCAGGAAGCCCCGGCTCCGGGGGATCTCCCTGGACCAGGCCTGCGCCATGACCCTCTCCCAGCTGGTAGACTGGGTGCAGGGGGTGCCGGAAAGTCTGCCGGAAGAAATGGGCCCCATGGCCCGGAGCATCTGCCAGGCCTTCCTAAGCACTGCCAAGCGGCTGATGGACTTAGGGCTGGGGTACCTCACCCTGGACCGGGCCGCCTCCACCCTCTCCACCGGCGAGCGCCAGCGGATGCAGCTGGCCCGGGCGGTCCGCAACCGCACCACAGGCGTACTCTATGTGCTGGACGAACCCTCCATCGGCCTGCACCCCTCCAACATTGTGGGCCTCACCGGGGTGATGCACGACCTGGTGGCCGACGGCAACTCCGTCATTCTGGTGGACCACGACACCCAGATTCTGAAGGAAGCGGACTGGATCATTGAAATGGGGCCGGAGGCCGGAGCCAAGGGCGGCCATGTCATCGCCCAGGGCAGCATTCCCGCCATTGAAAAGAACGCCGTCTCCCAAATCGGCCCCTTCCTCTCCGGAACCGCTGAAACCAGGCTCCGGGACTGCGCCCCCAGGGACCGGCTCTTTGACAAGGGCACCATTTCTCTTTCCACCGACCAGATCCATACCGTAAAGCCGCTTAACGTGCAGATCCCCAAGGGGCGGCTGACCGTGGTCACCGGGGTCTCCGGCTCCGGCAAGACCACCATGGTGCTGGAGAGCCTGATTCCCGCCCTGGAAGGTAAGCTAAGCGGCGGCACCCTGCCCGCCCACATCCGGAAGGTGGAGGCCCAGGGGATCGCCCATGTGAAGCTCATCGATGCCACCCCCATCGGCATCAACGTCCGCTCCACCGTGGCGACCTACGCCGGTGTCCACGATGAGCTGCGAAAGCTCTATGCCAAGTCCCCCGATGCCAAAAAGCAGGGGTACAAGGCCGGTGACTTTTCCTACAACACCGGCTCCCTCCGCTGCCCCGGCTGCGACGGCACCGGCGTGGTGAGCCTGGATGTGCAGTTCCTGCCGGATGTGGATATTCCCTGCCCGGATTGCAAAGGCTCCCGCTACGGCCGGGAGGCCTATGGTGTCAAGCTTGAAGGCCCGGAGGGCACAACCGCCTCCCTGCCGGAGCTTATGGACATGGATGTAAACACCGCCATGGCCTTCTGCAAAGGCATGAAAACCGTCAGCCAGAAGCTGACCATTCTGAAGCAGCTGGGCCTGGGCTACCTGACGTTGGGCGAAGAGACCCCGGGGCTCTCCGGCGGCGAAGCCCAGCGGCTGAAGCTGGCCAGCGAAATCGGCAAAACCCAGGAGGATTCCGTGTTCGTCTTTGACGAGCCCTCCATCGGCCTGCACCCTCTGGATGTGCGGGTGCTGCTGGGGGTATTCCAGGCCCTGCTGGACCGGGGCGCCACCGTGGTCGTCATTGAGCACGACTTGGACGTGATCCGAAACGCAGACTACATCATCGATATGGGCCCCGGCGGCGGCGAATACGGCGGCCGCATCGTAGCCACGGGAACCCCCGGAGAGATCAAGGAAAACAAAAACAGCATTACGGGAAGATTCTTATAAAAAACCGCCCTCTATGATGACTTCAGAACATCATAGAGGGCGGCGTTTTATAATGGGTTCTCTTCCGCCCCTAAATAGGGCGCAAAGACTTTTTTCAGCAATTGACAGTTGATGTAGCAAACTGTGGAAAACCACAGGATCACCCACAAAAAGGAGATTTTCAAAAACAGGAACAAATCGGTAAACAGCAGGAATAACGGGAAGATATTCAGGGCCCCCATCACAATAGACCTGGGCAAATACCCGATGCACAGCAAAAAGGCGTTGCGGAGCTCCCCCACCATGCTGTTTTCAAACCGGCTGACCAGCGGGAAGACATAGGAGAACACCAGCACCGCCAGGGTGCAAAGCCCCACGAACACCACCATCAGATCGTGCGCTCCGCCGCTCATGGCACCAAACCGGACTGCGCACAGGAAGGAGCTGCCCACCAGCAGTATTTCCAGCAGCCACAGCCCCGTGGCCTGGAGGAAATTCGCCCGAAAGGCCCGGAAATAATCCCGGATCACAGAGCCCTCCTCCTCCGTCCCCAGCCGGAAGCACACCGCATACAGCGCCGTCAGGGAGGCCCCCACGGTCACAATGGGGATGCTGGTCAGCAAAAACAGCAGATTCAGCACCATCAGGTCCGCCAGACGGCCCATATAGCGCATAAACCGGGAATCCAGAGAAAACAATCCGCTCATAAAGGTCCTCTTCTTTCTTTGTTCGTCTGTTTTCTTATAGTAATCCCTTTGGGCGGTTTTTTCAAGTTTTATTTCCCGAAAACATCATGGACTGCCCCGGCGGGTCTTTTGCCCGGGCCTTAAACATCCAGCTCCGAAACCTCCTTGGGATATTCCCGCAGCTCCTCCGGGTCGTGAAGAGGATTCCACACCTGGGCAAAGAAGGGATCTACCCTGGCCCGATTGCCGTAGTTCCAGCTTTTGCGCTCGCATTCGTCGCACCAGTGGCCCCCTTCCAGCACCAGCCGGGGGCTGGCCTTGAATCGGTGGCCGAAGGCGCATTCAAATTCCAGGGGCGTTTTCCAGTCGCCGGTTTTCATATTCTTGCTCAGCAGTTTTCCCCCACGGAAGGCGGCGGCCCCGGCCATATCCGCCAGGGTCAGCTGGCTTTCCGGCTTGGTTTCATCATAGCCGTGGTCCATGGGCACCACCCTATCCCATTGGGTAAAATGAGGCATGCGGGAGAGTTTTTCAGGCAGGGCCTCCCATTTTGCGCGGCTGCCCCAGTAGGCATCGATATGGTCTTCCAGGTCCTCCTCTATAAAGCGCAGGGTGCCGTGGGCCGTCCTTGTAAGCTTTTCAAAGCGTCTGCGCAGAACCGCCCCCATCAGCCGCCGGCACCCGGGAAGACGGCACAAGCCCCTGGATACCCTGGCCAACGCCCCCAGCTTTTCCAGATAGCAGCTGTAAAAATACGCCATGGAATCCTGCTGGAAGTGGAGATACCCCTCCAGCTTGTCACTGTCCAAATAGTATTGGCCGTGAAAATTGCGTGTGGCAAATTCCCTGGGGCTGAACACATCGTCCAGGTCTGTAAGGCCGATGGCACCGAACAGTTTCCGGAACATTTCATAGGTGCTTACCCGGCAGCTCTCGCCGCCGCCGATGTTGTAGATGTGCCCCCAGAAGCCTTCCTCCAGGGTACCGTCCCGGTTGAAGGCGCACAAGTTTTTCATGGCCCGGGCGGAATCCCGGTCCGAGCAGTATTCCAGAACATTGTCCAGGCAGTTGTGGAAGATGATGGCATCCTCCACCGAGGCCATGGCCTTCCCCGTCATGCCGGTCTGCCGCAGAGAGACCCAGTATCGAAGGCCGCTTTCGATAACCAGCCGTTCTGCCGCCACCTTGGACACCGCATAATAGTCAAACACACTGGGCTTGATGGGGTCGCCTACCCGCCCCCAGTGAATGGGCGGCATCCGGTCACCGGTCTGCGCCACCGTGCCGATATACACCAGCCGCGTCCGCTCCTGCTGCCCCAGCCCAAAGATCGCCCGGATCAGATTTCTGGTGGAGCCATAGTTGACCTTCATGGCAAGCTCCGGATGGTAGTCCGCCGCGGGAGACACAAGGGCCGCAATGTGCAAAATCAAATCCGCATCCCTGACGCACTCCAGCACCGCGTCATAATCATTTAAATCCCCCCAGCGGATCTCCAACCCAGCCGCCCCCCGAAAGGTAGCCAGAATCTTCCGATTCTTCACCGAATCCCTGATAAGAAGCACAATATCCTGCTTGTCCCCATCCTTCAGCATCTCCTTCAAACTGGCAAGCCCCATGCTGCCGGTTGCGCCTGTCAGGAATACTCTTTGTTTTTGCCCTTGCATTTCCATCACCGCACCCCCGTTCTTGTGGGTTCCCCCACGAAAATGAGACAACTCCGGGAACATGAACCATCCCCACAGCCTCCCGGGCTCCTGTCCTCTTTTATAATAGTATACCACAATTGTTTGACTGTTTGCTTTCTGATTTGTAACGTTTTTTCTGTCGGGATGGCTTGTCGGGAGGGTGGTGCCGTAGGAAACGGCCTGTGTGCCGTTCCGGGGGCGTTCCGAATATCCCCCGTGTGGATGAATGGTATTACCTACCGGTATGTCTGTAGGGGCGGCAATCTGCCGCCCGCCACGTTCTGATACAACCTGTGCGGATAAATGGTATCACCCGATATACGGTACACCCAATGTAGCGGCGATGATTCATCGCCATAAAACGTTGCAAATACAACCCGTGCAGACAAAACGGAACCACCCCCCGACATGTCATTCCGACCGCAGCGTCAGCGGAGTGGAGAAATCCACCACGTTGGGGAAAGGACCAACACAAGATAAAAACTGCCACTCGGGAAGATTCCTCGACTCGCTTTGCTCCCTCGGAATGACACGCTGGTAGGTGGTACCGTTCATCCACACGGGTTGTATTCGCTACGTTGCGTGGCGATGAATCATCGCCGCTACATTGCGTGGTACCGTTCAACCGCACAGGTTGTATTCGAAACGTGGCGGGCGGCTAATATGTATAGAGTAGTAACATAGGTAACAGGTAGAGAAGAGACATAGGTAACAGTTTTTGCTAGAATAAAGGCATCCG
>CAKTNS010000028.1 GCA_934589225.1 uncultured Oscillospiraceae bacterium | reverse complement strand
TTCTCCACAACGTACTTGGCCTCAACCCACTTGTTGATGCCGTCTTCGCCGCAGAGCAGGTCGCAGATCTCGGAGGAACCGGAAACGTAGGGATCCACGCCCAGGAAGGTATCCAGGCCGGTGGAAACAACGTAGTTGCCGATGGAAACGGCCTTCTCAGACATCCATTCGGGAGCGCAGCCCACAACAGGCAGCTGAGAAATGTTCAGGCCGGAGTCCTTGGCCAGCTGGGAAGCCAGCATCAGCATACGGGTGATGTCCACGCAGGAGCCCATGTGCAGAACGGGAGGAATGCCAGCCAGCTCGCAGACACGCTTCAGGCCTGCGCCGCAGTATTCCTTGGCCTGTACGGGGTCCATGAGGCCGGCCTTGGCGGCAGCCTGGGCGGAGCAGCCGGAAACGATGCAGACGATGTCGTTCTCCAGCATCTTCTTCATCAGCTCGATGTGGGCGGTGTCAGGACGGACCTTGGGGTTGTTGCAGCCGACCAGAGCCACGGCGCCACGGAGAACACCGGAGGTGATGCACTCCAGCAGGGGCTTGGTGGTGCCGAACTCGTCAACCTGGGAGTTGGCAACGCCGTCCAGGACCTTGACGATGGCTTCCAGGGAGTAGCCCACCCGGGTCTTCTGGACCTGGTTGGGGATGTTCACCAGCTCGGGCTTCCGGTTCTTGAAGTTCTCAATGGCCATCTTCACGATCGCCTTGGCGTTGTCACCGGCGGTCTCGGCGTTGAACTGGATGAACTCGGAGTCGGGCATCCGGCAGATGGGAGAGGTGGTGATGAACTTGGTGTGGAAGCACTTGCTGAGGGGTCCCAGTGCGGGGAAGATGCACTGTACGTCTACGACGATGGCTTCGCAGGCGCCGGTGAGGACTACGTTCTCCTGGCTCAGGAAGTTACCGGCCATGGGGATGCCGTGACGCATGGCCACTTCGTTGGCGGTGCAGCACACGCCGGAAATGGTGATGCCCTTGGCGCCCACGCTCTTGGCCAGAGCGATCATCTCGGGATCGTTGGCGTAGTAAACGATCATTTCAGACAGGGAGGGATCGTGGCCGTGAACAACGATGTTGACGTTGTCCTTCTCCATAACGCCGATGTTGGCGGTGGAGTCCACGGGCTTGGGAGTGCCGAACAGAACGTCGGAGAACTCGGTGCCCATCATGGAGCCGCCCCAGCCGTCAGACAGGCCACAGCGCAGAGCCTGGCGAACCAGAGCTTCAGGCAGGGAGCTGTTGCCCATGTGGGTCATGTGCAGAGCGGTGGCAACTTCCCGGTCAATGGCCCGGGGCTCGATGCCAGCCTCATGCCACAGCTGCTGGGTGTGCTCGGGAGCACGCTTCAGGAACTTCTGGACGCCGAAGGGCTTGCCGTATTCCATCAGGCCGATCTCGGCCATTTCGTGGGCCAGATCATAGATGTCCTTGCCCTCGGTCTCCACGCCCCATTCCTTGGCGATGCGGATCAGCTTCTCCGGGTCCTTGACCTGGTAATTGCCGCCTTCCTTGGCCTGGTACAGGGTATGCATGATCTCACGGCCATGGTCGGAGTGAGTGGCGGAGCCGCCGGCGGTAAAGCGCAGGAAGTTCCGGCCTACAATGCCGTGAACATCGCAGCCGCAGATGCCGCGGGGAGCCTTGGGGGTAATGCGGCAGGGGCCCATGGAGCAGATACGGCAGCAGGTACCCTTCTCGCCGAATCCGCAGTGGGGGGTCTGGTTTTTGACACGCTGCTGCCAGGAGTCAGCGCCAACCTTCTTGCCGTTTTCCAGCAAGGAATTGGTGGCTTCTTCCATCTCTTCGACAGTGGTCAGATATGCCCAATCCTTCAATGTGATTTCCTCCTAATTAAGTAATTCTTTCCAGTCGATACACGTGGGTATTGCCGAACCAATACTGTATCGATAATATTCTACCAATACTATTCAAGATTGTCAATCGGCTATTTCGCCACATTTCACAGTCTTTTTTGTATCCCCCCGGGGGGGTATTTGTACAAAACTGACGGAAACCCCCTCCGGGGGATGGGTTCAAGTGCGAAAAACGCCCTTTTCCTATTTTTTGCGGAAAAAAGAAATTGCAAAAATTTTTTCCCGTGGTATGATGGAGGAAAAAATTCAGACATAAAAGAGGTCCAATCATGAGTAACCATTTGACGGCCCGCTACGGGCTGATCCACGGCACCTACTGGATGGTTTATGCATCCATTTCCGGGTATATCAGCCTGTATCTTCTGGAACAGGGCTTTTCCAACGGCGCCATCGGCGCAGCCATCGCCCTGGCGGGGGTGGTCTCGGCATTGCTCCAGCCCCTGGTTGCAGGCTATGCGGACAGGGAAAACAGCGTGAGTCTCAAGGCCATCAACCTTTTTGTGGCGGGGCTGACGGGACTTTGCGGCCTGGGACTGTGCCTTATCCGCAAAGATAAGGAATGGTCCATGCTGCTCTATGCCATGGCTCTGGCCCTGCTGCAATTGCAGACCCCCTTGGTCAACGGCCTGGGGGTCACCAGTATCAATTGCGGGGAAAAACTCAATTACGGCGTGTCCAAAAGCCTCAGCTCCGTGACCTTCGCCCTGGTGAGCTTCCTGCTGGGCCGCCTCACCGCCGCCCATGGCGGGGCACCGGTGCCCGGGGCCATTACCCTGTGTGCCCTGCTGTTTATAGGGGCCCTCTGCCTCTACCCCACCCAGCGGGCCCCCAGGGTGCCGGGCCAGGGCCGGGGGGTGCAAGGTCTGGCCTTCTTTAAAAAATACCCCAGGTTTACCGGGGTCTTGCTGGGCTGCATCCTGATCTATATCAGCCACGCCCTCTTAAACAATTTCACCTTGCAGATCATGGTGACCAAGGGCGGCAACAGCAGCCATATGGGCATCGCCATGGCCCTGGCGGCCCTTTCGGAGCTTCCCACCATGCTGCTGTTCACCAAAATGCTCCAAAAGAAAAACAGCGGCTTCTGGATGAAGCTCACCGGGTTCTTCTTTCTTTTAAAGGCCCTGGGCTCCTGGCTGGCCCCCAACGTGGCGGTGTACTGCCTGCTGCAGCTGACCCAGGTCCTGGCCTGGGCCCTGATCGCCGTGGCCTCGGTGTATTACATCAACGCCGTCATGGCCCCGGAGGACGCGGTGAAGGGTCAAGCCTATTACACCATGACCTACACCCTGGCCTCCGTCCTGGCCTCCCTCATCGGCGGCCCCATGATCGACCGTTGGGGCGTTCCCCCCATGCTCCTCTTCGGCACCCTCTCCGCCGCCCTGGGCACCGCCGTGGTGCTGTTTTCCGCCCAGGACACGGTGGATAAGGGCGTCGGGGAAGTTGACAGTTAACAGTTGACAGTTTTTTTGAATTGACAATGGACAATTGACAATTGACAATTTTACGATTCGGGGCGTAACCCCGTTTGTCCCCACGGGTCAAAAAACGGACGTTTTGGAACCACGCCCAAAACCTTCCCCTTCGGGGAAGGGGGACCGCCAATAGGCGGTGGATGAGGCGCGGTACCACGTTCCGCATTGTAGGAACAATGGGCGCAGAGGTACAACCTATCAGCGAAGCCGTAGGGAACGGCCTATGTGCCGTTCCGGAAACGTTGCAATTATAACCCGTGCGGATGAATGGTACCACGCAAAACCTTCCCCTTCGGGGAAGGGGGACCGCCGTAGGCGGTGGATGAGGCGCGGTACCACGCTCCACATTGTAGGAACAAAAGGCGCAGAGGTACAACCCATCAGCGAAACCGTAGGGAACGGCCTATGTGCCGTTCCGGGGGGGCATTGCAAATATAACCTGTGTTGACAAAACGGAACCACCCCCCGACATGTCATTCCGAGCGAGCGTAAGCAAGTCGAGGAATCTTCCCAAGCAGCAGATTTTATCTTGCGGTGGTTCATTCCCCAACGTAGTGGATTCCTCCACTCCGCTTCGCTGCGGTCGGAATGACATAACGGGGGAACGTTTCTACGGATTCGCCTACAGTTTCTAGAGCGTTTTGCGCTGCCCCGCGGCCCTCATCAGTCAGGGCTACGCCCTGCCAGCTTCCCCCAAGGGAAGCTCTTGTACCGTGCTTTCGGGGCTCTGGTTTTCCGGTACGGCGTGAAGGTCTGCACCAGAACCTTCCCCTTCGGGGAAGGGGGACCGCCAATAGGCGGTGGATGAGGCGCGGTACGGCGTTCCGCATTGTAGGAACAATAGGCGCAGAGGTAAAACACATCGAAAAAGCACCCTTGGCTCTCCCTTTGGGAGAGCTGGCTCGGCGCAGCCGAGACTGAGAGGGCCTTGGGGCGTTTTTTAAATGAGAACGTTCATAGTATCCTCAACGTTGACCCTCTCCGTCCTCGCTGCGCTCGGCCACCTCTCCCAAAGGGAGAGGAAAGAGGAACGTTTCTACGGATTCGCCTACAGTTTCTAGAGCGTTTTGCGCTTCCCCGCGGCCCTCATCAGTCAGGGCTACGCCCTGCCAGCTTCCCCCAAGGGAAGCTCTTGTACCGTGCTTTCGGGGCTCTGGTTTTCCGGTACGGCGTGAAGGTCTGCACCAGAACCTTCCCCTTCGGGGAAGGGGGACCGCCATAGGCGGTGGATGAGGCGCGGTACGGCGTTCCGCATTGTAGGAACAATAGGCGCAGAGGTAAAACGCCCCAAAAGCGCCCGTTTTTCTTCCCCATCCGAACAAACGGAACCACCCTCAAGATCGCAGAATTGTCAATTGTCCATTGTCAATTGTCAATTCAAAACCCCCGCTCCCGGAAAAACCGGAGGCGGGGGTTTACTTATGGGGTGTTATTTCTCTTTCCGCTTCTTCAGCACCACCGTGGCGCCCAGGCCGATGGCGGCGGCGATCAGGATGCCGATGGCGGCTTCCAGCTTGACCTGGTCACCGGTGCGGGGGTTGCCGGTAATGGATACGGCGCGTCTCCAGCGGGCGTAGACCGTGCTGTCTCTCAGGAACAGGGTGTCTTCGTCCACCTTCACACCGGCGGCGGTGTACCAGCCCTCAAACTTGTAGCCGCTGCGGCTGGGGGTGGTGGGGGTTCCGTCCAGAACGCCGGGCCACTTGGTCTGCATGGTAAATTCCTTCACATCCGTAGAGCCGATGCGGGCGGTGCCGCCCTGGCACTTGAAGGTGACGGTGACGGGCTCAAACTTGATCCAGTAGGCGTAAACAGTGGCATCCGCTGTGAAAACCGTAGGCTCCTTGGTCTCCCCGGTCTTCACCAGGTCGCCCTTGCCGTCTTTCCGGGTGTACCAGCCGCCGAAATAGTAGCCTTCCCGAAGCTCCGGGACGGGGACATCCTTGGCGCTCACCGTGTTGATGGGCTTCTCCTGGGTATCCACCACCACGGCATCCACCTGGGCATCGCCCTTTTTGATCTTACCGCCGTCAGCGTCAAAGGTCACCTGCCGGGGGGCGTAGGTCCATACCGCATAGAGGTGCTTTTCGGCCCCCTGCTGGGAACACAGGTTCTGGGCGTAATCCTGGGGTTCATATACTTTTGCCCCGTCACGGGTCTCGGCCCAGCCGTTCAGCCGATAGTAGTCCCGGACGATTACGGTTGTGTCGTATGACAACTGTTTCTTTTTGCCATAGTCAAAACCCTGCGTGCAGGTTTGCTCCTGGGTTCTGTAATTGTCGTGGAAAACCACGGTGTAAGTAATGGGTGTCCACTTGGCGAAGATGGTGGCGTTGTGATCAAAGACCGTGTCATTCTTCTTTACCTCTTCACCGGTGCAAGTACTTACCTTGTACCAGCCGCCGAAGGTGTAGCCGGTTTTCGTTGGAACGGGCAGGTCCTCCGTCAGCTTGCCATCGGTATCGGTAGTCATCGTATTGGAGACGCCTTCCTCGAAGGCACCGCCCTGGGGGTCCAGTTTGATCTGATAGCCGCCGGTAACAATGGCATAGGGCGAAAAGCTATCCGTCCAGATGGTCAGGGTGTTGCCGGTCTGGCTATAGCCTGGTTTGCCGTCTTTGGACATGCGGCTGCCCTTATGGTAAACGTCTACCACGTTTCCGGTCACGGTGAAGTCAAACCGAATCAGACCGTTGACTGATTTAAGAGTATCCTGACTCACATTGCCTTTCATCATGTGTACGGACAGGTCGTATACTGTCAGAAGTTTGTTGCCGTCCAGCACATTTCCCAATTCAGACCTGATCTTATTAAGCGCTGGTCCATCCTCTTGTACTACACGAATTTCTACTTTATCGGTTCCCGGTTTCAGAGCAATGCCATTCAGGAAATCCTTACCAGGGGTAACGTCCTTCGTTTCCGCAAGAGAAACCCACCGGGCTTCCAGGGTGGTATCCTGGTCGTAGGTCGTCTTAGCTTTTTCACCCGTATCTTTGATGTACCAGCCAAGGAATGTATAGCCCTCCTTGGTGGGGGTGAGCACATCCTCGGCCTTTACCGTGTTGATGGGGGATTCCTGGGTATATGCTTTAACAGAAGTTACCTCCTCGCCGTCCTTTGTGATCGTGCCGCCGCAAGCATCAAAGGTCACCTTCCGGGGTACATATCTCCATACCGCATAGAGATCCAGCGTGGTTTCCTGCCCGAAAGGCAGGTCCTCCACAGTATGCGTTTGCTCGTGCATTGCGATTCCGTCAGGGGTCTCGGCCCAGCCAACAAAATCATAGTAATCCCGGTCCAATTTTCCCAATTGGTCAGATGAATTATAGACAAATGTCCGGGTGTAGGTTTCGTTTGTGGTGCTGTAATTGTCGTGGAACTTCACGGTGTAAGTAATGAGTGTCCACTTGGCGCAGAGTGTGGTGTCCTGGTCGTAGGTCGTAGTCAAAGATACCTGTTCATTCGTATCCTTGATGTACCAGCCTTGGAATTCATGGCCCGCCCAGGTGGGGGTGGGCAGACTGCCCAGCTTTTTGTTTTCGTTGACCGTGGCTCTTTCAACGCCACATTTTCCACCGTTGGCATCAAAAGTGACCGTCACCGCCTGGGGCTGTTTTTGCCACTTGGCGTAAACCGTGGTGTCCTGCGTGAATGTAGTTCCGCTGGTCACTTTCTGCTCCTTAGAATCCTCTGTTTTCAGATACCAGTACAGAAAATTGTAACCGGGTTTACTGTATGTGGGCAGCGGGTCAGCAAGTGTTCCGTCCGCCTTGGCGGTTCTCTGTTCATCCGCAACTCCATCGAGCTGGAATTTAAAAGTAACGGTCACACCGGTGGCCGTGTTCTCCGTCCACTTGGCATACAGGGAGGTGCTTTCATTATAAGTTTTGCTCCCATCGACCGGAGCTCCCTCAAAGGTCTTACTTACATACCAGCCGTCAAAGGTAAACCCGGTTCTTGCGGGTTTGGGCAAAGTAATAGTACCGCCCTTGGCCACCATCATAGGGTCGATAGTCTCCTCTGCTCCGTTGGTATCGAAGCTTACTTCTACTGTCTCGACCGTGTTGTTGAGTTCTGTTTCATCATCATCAGAGGCAGGGGCGATGTTTTTGCCGGTGGTGTCCTCGGATTTCTTTGATTCAGCTTTCGCGGGAGGATTCCCCCCTTCCTTGGCGGCCTTCTGGGCGGCCTCCTCTGCTTTTCGTTTCTCTTCCTCGGCGGCCTTCTTGGCGGCCTCTTCCTCTGCTTTTCGTTTCTCTTCTTCGGCGGCCTTCTGGGCGGCCTCTTCCGCCGCTTTTCGTTCCGCTTCCTCGGCGGCCAGCTTGGCTGCCGCCTCCAGCTCCTCCTGGGTCTTGCAGGCGCAAGCGGCAGGATTCCCGCTTTCCCCGCCGCAGACAGGGCAGTCTTCCTTTCCTGTCTCGCCGCATTTTACCGTGCAGCAGCACACTTGTTCTTCCTCGCCCTCCGCAAACACACCCAGCGGTGCCGCGGACAGGACCATAACCAAAGTCAGGGCCCAGGCGAAGGCTCTTTGAATGGTTTTCATCTTCATAATGGATCCCTCATTTCCAAGAAATTCTCTCAAATCGTGCCGAAAAACCCACGAATACCATGGGCTTTCTGCCACGGTTTCAGAATCTTCTTTCTCTGGTATCATATTACCATAAGTCGGGGCTTATTTCAATATCATCAAAAAAATGCAATAAAAAATTAAGAATTTGGAAAAGGAATGGGCTTTTGCCCGCCCCATTCGCGGAACAAAAAGGGACGTTCCCGGAATCCCCCGGTTGATAAAGCAAACCTTTCAGCGAGGCCGTAGGGAACGGCCTGTGTGCCGTTCCGGGAACGTTCCGGGTATATCTCCGCCAGATTCAAACGGAGCCCGCCGACACGGTACAAGAGCTTCCCCTGGGGGAAGCTGGCTCGCCCTGCGGGCGAGACTGATGAGGGAAATGCGGTACGGCGTGAAACATTGCACTAGCAATAGGCGAATCCGTAGAAACGTCCCTCTTGCCTCTCCCTATGGGAGAGGTGGCCGAGCACAGCGAGGACGGAGAGGGTCAACGTTGATGATTTAGGTGGACGTAATCATTCTAAAAAACACCGCAAGGCCCTCTCAGTCACCTGCGGTGACAGCTCTCCCAAAGGGAGAGCCAAGGGTGCCTTTTCGATATGTTTTCCCTCTGCGCCCGTTGTTCCTGCAATGCGGAACGCCGTACCGCGCCTCATCCACCACCTATGGCGGTCCCCCTTCCCCGACGGGGGAAGGTCTTGGCGCTTTCCCTTCACGCCGTACCGGTAAACCAGAGCCCCAAAAGCCCGGTACAAAAGCTTCCCTTGGGGGAAGCTGGCTCGCCTGGGCGAGCCTGATGAGGGCCGCGGGGCAGCGTAAAACGCTCTAGAAACAGTAGGCGAATCCGTAGAAACATACCAGCATTGTCATTCAGGCCTTGAGCGACAGCGGAGTGGAGGAATCCACCACGTTGGGAAAAAGACCAACACAAGATAAAACTTGCCACTCGGGAAGATTCCTCGGCTCGTTTCACTCGCTCGGAATGACATATGCGGTGGGTTTTACCTCTGCGCCAATTGTTCCTACAATGCGGAGCGTGGTACCGCGCCTCATCCACCGCCTACGGCGGTCCCCCTTCCCCGAAGGGAAGGTCTTGCGTGGTTCCATTCAACCGCACAGGTTGTATTCGAAACGTGGCGGGCGGCTAATAGCCGCCCCTACGGGCGTAGTACCATTCAACCGCACAGGTTGTAACTGCAACGTGGCGGGCGGCAGGTTGCCGCCCCTACAGACACACCAGTGGGTGATACCGTTCATCTACACGGGTTATATTCGGGACGCCCCCGGAACGGCACACAGGCCGTTCCCTACATACTTTACCGAACGAATCAAAATGGGCAACGTATGTCGCCCCAATAACTGTCAACTGTCAACTGTCAACTAAAAATAATTGTCAATTGTCCATTGTCAATTGTCAATTTTGCTTTTGGGTGTCAGCCGGATCACCGCCAGCGTGGCGTCGTCCTGGGTGTTTCTTGTGCCCTGGATCAGCAGGGCGCGGGCCAGGTCGCCGGGGGGGCGGAGGGTTTCTTCCGGGGCGGGGGGCGGATCGAAGGTCAGGCCGTCGGAGGCGAGGATCAGGTTTTCTCCCCGGCCCAGGTGGAGGCCGGAGATTTTGCCGCCCTGTCCCTCCATGTCAAGGCCCGGGGGCGGGCCCTGGGTGCCCAGGGGGCGGCAGCGGCGGCGGGTCAGGAGCCAGCTTTGGGCCCCGCCCCATTTGTAGAGGCAGGCGTAGCCCGTATCCAGCCGCAGCTCCGCCAGATCCGCCGTCACAGCGCCGGAGGCTCCGGTGAGGACCAGCTGGGCATTGAGGCTTTTGAAGGCATAGCCCGGAGGAAGTCCCGCCGTCAGCATGGCTTTCAGCAGCTCCACCGCCTCCTGGGCCTCCTCCGCCGCGGCGGGGCCGGTGCCCATGCCGTCGCACAGCAGCACATAGAACCGGGGGCCCAGGCCGGGAAAGGCGGCGCAGCGGTCCCCGTCCACCCGGGTTTTCCGGCGGCTGCGGACGGCCACGGAAACCCCATAGCGGATCTGACCCGGAGAGAGCCCCAGGGGCAGCTCATCCGCCACCCGCCGGAGATAACGGGAAAGCATCCCGTATTGCTGGGCCACCGCCATGCGGTATTCCTCCCGCCGCTTCCGCTGGGCATCCACCAGCCGCTGCCGGTCCCGGACCCGGGCCGCCGCCCCCAGGACCTGGGCCCTTCCGGGGCAGGAAAAGGAGAGGGGGTCTACAAAGAGGGTCTCGTCCATGGTGTCCCGGGCCCCGCATTCCTGGGCCTGGGGGCAGACATCACAGGCAAGGCTTTTTACCTGCTCCACGGGCGAGGGCTCCCGGACCCGGGGCAGGCCCATTTCCAGCAGCCGCTGCTGCATGAGCCCCAGGGCCCCCGCCGCCTGCTCCAGCCGGACCTGGGCCCCGCTGACCCCCCGGGTGCCGGGAGGCAGCAGCCAGGACCAGGGAAGCATTGCCCCCAGAAAGCCCCCCAGGGTGACCCCCGCCCAGGCTTCGCCCCTCCAGGCCCCCGCCAGCAGCATGCACACGCCGCTGCCCAGCCCCGGACCCAGGCTCCGCCGCCACAGGTCCTTCACGGGCAGGGACCGCACCATCCACCCCAGGCACAGCCCCGCGGTCATCCCCGGGAGGCCCCCGGCTTCCAGGCCCATCCCCGCCAGGGCCGCCGCCGGAAACGGGGCCGCCGCCCCCAAGGCCCCCGCCGCCATGGAAGCCATGGGCCCCAGCCCCGCCGCCCCAAAGGCCCGAATCCCCAGGCCGAAGGTCATCCACAGGGCCAAGGGGTGGCCCGTTTCCTCCAAAACGGAAAACAGCGCCGCCGTCCCGGCTCCGAGGAGTGACCACAGGAGGCACAGCCCCGGCTGCCCGGTGAAAAAAAGGCCGGTCATCCCTGCCAGCAGCCCAAAGCAGACCCCCTTCCCCAGAGGCCTTCCCCGGAGCTTCCGCAGCCCCAGGGAAGAGACCGCCGCCACCGCCGTCCAGGCAAGGCCCGGCCCCGGGCCCCAGAACAGCCAGTACCCGGCCCCCACCCCCAGGGCCGCCGCCAACACCCACAGCCCGGGACTCACCGCCGCCAGCGCCGCCCCCACAGGGCTGGGCCCGCCCCGAACAGGCACCGCCGACAGCAGCAGCCCCCCGCCGCCGTAGAGAATGGCCTTGCAGCCCAGCTCCACCCCGGGCTCCTCCATCAGGAGCGTCATCCGCCGTCTGCTTCTCAGAAAATACCCTGCCACCGTCATTGCTCCATGTCCCCTTTCGTAGACCGCGCCATTATTCCTGCCCCCACACTTTACCATGAATTTCCAAAGGAATGTGTCACATCCGGGCCTTGCGTCCCATTCTTTTCTTGTGTATAATACGGGCAAACGACCCAAGGAGGCACCTATGGCACAGGAATTTGAAGTGAAGTACGCATCCACCCGGGAGGCCATGGAGCGGCTGGAGGGGGATTTTGGCCCTTTCCGGTCCGTCATCATGGAAACCGCCTATTATGACAACCCCCAGGGGGATTTTCGGACCAAAAAATGGACCCTCCGCCGTCGGCTGGAAAACGGCGTGGGGGTCTGCACCCTGAAAACCCCGGGGGCGGGGCTTCTGCGGGGAGAATGGGAAGTGACCTGCCCGGAGATCACCCAGGCCATCCCCGCTCTTCTGGCCCTGGGGGCCCCGGAGGAACTGGAGGCCATGGCCGCCCAGGGGCTCAGCGTCACCTGCGGGGCCCAGTTCACCCGGCAGGTCCATACGATTTCCTGGGGCGCCTCCCGGCTGGAGCTGGCCCTGGACGAGGGGGTGCTCACCGGCGGCGGGCGGTCGGAAAGCTTATGCGAGGTGGAAGCGGAGCTTAAAGCAGGGACACCGGAGGATGCCCTGGCCTTTGGGGCCCATCTGGCCGCCGCCTACGGCCTGACCCCGGAGACCAGGAGCAAACAGGCCCGGGCACTGGCACTGGCCGCCGAAAGTGCCGTCAGTCCCTTTTCCAGAATGGAGCGGGTCTACGGCAAGGAGGCAATCGAAAAGCTTTCCCGGTGCCGCGTGGCGGTATTCGGCATCGGCGGCGTGGGGGGCTATGTGGTAGAGGCCCTGGCCCGGTCCGGCGTGGGGGCCCTGGACCTGATTGACAATGACAGAGTCTGCATGAGCAATCTGAACCGCCAGATCATCGCTACCCATGCCACCCTGGGCAAATATAAGGTAGACGCAGCCCGGCAGCGGGTCCTGGACATCAACCCCCGGTGCAAGGTCACCACCTACCCCACCTTTTTCCTGCCGGAGAACTCTGACCGGTTCGATTTCACAAAATATGACTATGTGGTGGATGCCATCGACACCGTTACCGGAAAAAAGGAGATCATCCTGAAAGCCCGTCAGGCCGGCACCCCGGTGATCAGCTGCATGGGGGCGGGAAACAAGGTAGACGCCTCCGCCTTCCGGGTGGCGGACATCTACGAAACCAGCGTCTGCCCCCTGGCCCGGGTCATGCGGAAGCTCTGCCGCCAAAACGGCATCGACCACCTGAAAGTGGTCTACTCCCAGGAAGAACCCCTGCCCCCCCGGGAAGACACGGAGCCCACCACCGGCTCCACCCGCCGCGCCACCCCCGGCTCCACCCCCTTCGCCGTGGCCGCGGCAGGCATGGTAGCCGCGGGAGAGGTGGTACGGGCGCTGACCTCCAATGGTTCCGCCCGGCCGGAGTAAGGGAGCCGATCCTCCCTTTACGGCCTTCAAAGGCCTTTCTTAGGATTGCTTTTCTCCGGCGCCGTGGTGTATAATGAAGAACAAAGGGCCGGAAGCCGTCTGAAAGCCATGGCGGCACCGCCGATTTTACGACATTCAAAAAAGAACCCATCCGCCGGGCCGCCAAAAACGGCCCCGGAGGCAAGGGGAGAAAGGAGGGGCAAATGGATACCAATGTATTCCTCTACTGCCTGGAGGTCGAAGAGAGCAAGAGCATTACCTTGGCCGCCAAGCACCTGTTTATTTCGCAGCCCGCCCTGAGCAAGCAGCTGAACAAGCTGGAAAAAGAGCTGGGCTTTCAAATCTTCGACAGAGCCCGAAGTCCTATTACCGTCACGCCCCAGGGGGAGCTTTTTCTGAGCTTCGCCCGCCGCTATGCGGAAATGGAAAAGGAGTTTCTGGAGGGTCTGCGGCAATTCAGTCCCGTGCAGACCGAGCCCGTCCGCATCGCCACCACCCACCGGGGCGGGGCCTATGCCGGTGTCCAGACGGCATCCTTCATGCTGGCCCACCCGGAGATCACCCTGGAATATACCAACCGAAGTTCCTCCCAATGCGAGGAGGACTTGGAAAACGAGGCCGCCGATCTGGCCATTTACACGGAGCCGGTGCGCTCTGACAAGCTGGAGTATATGCCCGTTCAGGAGGACCCGCTGGTTTTTGTGATTCCCACAAACTCCCCCGTTTTAAAAGGGCTGGACCTCTCCGGAAACGCCCTGGAAAACCCGGTGCGCATCGAGCCCCACCGGTTCCGGGACCCGGCGGTGCGGTATGTGCTGTCCACCCAGGGCCAGGGGCTGTATTACGCGGAAAATGCCTTTTTTAAAAAATATCGCGTTACTCCCATCCACCCCCAGCGCATCGACTATGTAGACACCCGCTATCAGGTGGCCTGCGGCGGCTGCGGCATTGCGCTGCTGCCCCACATGACCATTCGGGATTCCCAAAGGGACGACAATGTGATCTACGGCATGGTCAAAGGGGAAGATCTATACCGCTACGTGGTGGTTGCCAGAAAGAAGGGACGGCAGCTGTCCCCCGCCGCGGAAACCGTCTGGCGATTCATGGTCGGTACATCCGCAAAAATCCGATAACCTTTTGGAATCACCTTCATAACGCATTCAAGGCAAGCCCAGGCCCCAGGAAGCAAAATCCGGGGCCTGGGTTTAAAAAGCGGGGCAGTCATTCCAAAAGGTTATGGTCCCGGCTACAAATAGGAATCGCCGGGGTATTGCACAAACAGAACCTTCCTGTATATAATGCAATTGTGAATTTTACCGGTAAAGAAATTCAAACTGCACAAAGAATAATGATTTGGGAGGGTCTATTGTGAACAAACTGAAAGAGACAAAAATTCTTGGCTTCCCCCTGTGGATGTACCTGATCCTGAGCGCTTTGATGCTGCTGATGGCCGCCAACGACTGGATGCTGACCAACATGGTCGGCGCGCTGGCCTTTGCGATGATCATCGGCACCCTGCTGGGTTGGGTGGGCGACCACATTCCCGTCTGGAAAACCTGGTTCGGCGGCGGCATGCTCTTTGCCTGCCTGGTAGCCGGTGCTCTGAATACCTTCAACCTGATCGGTGAGGGCTCCAAGGAAGCGCTGAACACCTTCAACGGTTCCACCGGCTTTCTGGATCTGTACATTCTGGTGCTGATCACCGGCTCCGTTCTGTCCGTTGACCGGAAGATGCTGATCAAGTCCTTTGCCGGATTCATTCCCACCATTCTGGCCGGCGTTCTGGGCGCCCTGGGTCTTGCAGGCGTTGTAGGTGCCATTACCGGCGTCGGTGCCGTAGAGGCCATTGCCACCTATGCCATCCCCGTAATGGGCGGCGGCAACGGTGCGGGCATCACCCCCATGAGCAAAATGTGGGCTGCGGCCACCGGCGGTGACGCCTCCACCTGGTACGCCTCTGCCTTTGCCATTATCAGCATCGGCAACCTCTGCGCCGTGTTCATGAGCGCCCTGCTGAACAAGCTGGGTCAGGCCAAGCCCGCCCTCACCGGCAACGGCCGCCTGATGGTGGGTGAAGAGAACACCCAGAGCAAAGCCAGCGATGTAAAGCCCACCGTCAGTGACTACGCCACGGGTCTGGCCCTGGGTGTGGTGTGCTACAACGTGGCCAACCTGTACGCCAAGCGTATTTCCATTATCAACCACGCCAACCTGGGCTTCTCCATCCACACCTTCGCCTTCATGGTGATCCTGATCGCGATCCTGAATGTGACGAACATTCTGCCTGAAAATGTGAAGGCCGGTGCCAGAGGCATGCAGATGTTCTTTGTAAAGTACATGTCCTTCCCCCTGATGATCACCGTGGGCATCGGCACCAACCTGAGTGACTATGCCAAGGTCTTCACCAACCCCGCCTACATTCTGATCATTATGGCCACCGTCATCGGCGCCATGATCGGCACCTGGCTCATGGGCAAGGTATTCCACTTCTATCCTGTGGAGTCCATGCTGACCGCCGGTTTGTGCATGGCCAACGGCGGCGGTTCCGGCGACGTGCAGTGCCTGGGCGCGGCCCATCGGATGGAGCTCATGTCCTACGCCCAGATCTCCTCCAGAATCGGCGGTGCCATCATGCTGGTGATCGCAAGCTTCGTATTCGGAAAATTCCTGTAAGGAGAGAGGCACATCATGAAAAAAGAAAATCCCCTTGCCGCCAATCTGACCCTGGAGCAGCAGAAAAATCTGTTTGGAAATGCCTATCTGAACATGCTCTGGCACTGCCCCACGGATCAGCGTTTCCACTACTGGGTGCATCTGCCGGACTGCTATTATGACGAAGCGGAGCACAACTATTCCCTGATGGTCATTATCCACGGCACAGGCTGCGCCACCGAGGAATACATCAAGCAGGCCAAAGAGCTGGCCGACCAATATCACATGGCGGTGCTGGCCCCCATGTTCCCCGGCGGGCTGATCCAGCGGGACGACTTCAACAGCTACAAGCTGCTCTCCTGCGACGGCATCCGGTATGACCTGATTCTGCTGGACATGATCGAGGATATGGCGAAGCGCTATCCCGGCGTGCATACGGATAAGTTCTTCATGTTCGGCCATTCCGGCGGCGGTCAGTTCGTCAACCGCTTCCTGTTTGCCCATCCCCAGAGACTGAAGGCCTGCTCCATCGGTGCCCCCGGCCGTCCCACCTTCCTGGATATGAACACGGATTATTTCTGGGGTGTTCGGGATTTTGCGGACTATTTCGGCTATGATGTAGATGTGGACAGCGTCCGGAAGGTGCCGGTTCTGATCACCGTCGGAGAGCTGGACAACAAATTCATCGGTGAGTCCCCCTACGGCGACAACCGTGTCGCGCGTATGAAGAGCCTGCAAAAGAATCTGCAGGACAACGGGGTCTTGGCGGAGCTGGAAATTCTCCCGGGCTTTGCCCATGAGGGCGGCGAAAAAGAGCGGGTACAGGCAGCTCAAAAGTTCTTTATCCGGTATTTATAAGCCCTTTTTAATCGCAAAAACAGGCGTGGCCGCTGTGGTCACGCCTGTTTTTTGTTTGGTCATGCTTTCGCCAGCAGGCGGGTCTGCTCCCGCTTTGCCGCGGTGATGGCGGAATCGGTTTCCTCTGTGAGACCCCACTCGTTTTCCAGCAGGTCCACGATCCTGCCGCAGGTCCTGGCTGCGTTTCCGTAGTCGCCCATGATCTCATAGATGTCCGCGATTCCCAATTTTCCCCCAGCTGCTCCTGGGTCAGCCCCGCCTTGATCCGGAGCTGCCTGATTTTCTTTCCCAATTCCATGTTGTTGACCTCCTTAAGTCGTGATCACAGCCCTATGATACAACGGCGGCTCCCGGAAAACAATAACCGGGAGCGCAAGGTCCCTCGCCTGTTGGGGGAGGAAGAACCGCCAGCAACCGCTTTGTTCCGGTCAGAATGACATGACTTGCTTTTATTTTCATAAAGAGTTTGTTAATCTGTGAAAAGAAGCACTTGCGAATCAAAACAATTTGTGCCATAATATAGTTGGGATGATGTATTGAATCTATCTGTTATGGTGCTCTGTTGGAGGTGGTTCCATGACGGATAGGAAAAAATCAGAAAGAAAGGATGATTGCTGTATGACTGCGGCTCAGCAGAAAGGTGTCTACATTATCTCTGCGCGGAAGGACAGAGAGGCTCCTAAAAGCAAAGTAAACGGGCAGCGTATTGCGCAGGCAGTTCGCAATACGGCAGCGTATAAGAAAAAGTAACGATGTTTGATCATGCTCATTTCGAGGTTTTCAGCAAAGATATTGCGGGATTGGCCGGTTCCTTCACGGTCAATCCCGATTCTTGTGAGAACAGCAGCTATTACAGTCAGTTTTTGTGCTATTCGGCATTGAGCGAGCAAACAGCCGGAAGAAGTACGACCCATGTGTTTATTGATGAAGACCGGAATAAAATCATGGGGTTTATTTCACTTCGGGCAAATGCCATTTTGAGTATCGAGGATAATGGAACGATTCTTGGTGATCCGGCCCTGGAAATCTCTGTTCTGGCGGTTGCGCAGGAATACGAGGGACGTGGGGGCGGAACGGCCTTGATCGACTTCGCCTTGTCGGAAGCCGCCCATCTGCACGAAATGCACATGGGCATTCAGAATATCGTGCTGGCTGCCGATCCCAAGGCGATCGGTTTCTATGAAAAGAACGATTTTCGGGAAATGTCCAGAGAGGCCTTTGAGCAGCACCTTCCCAAGGAAAACTGGAATCAGAATTGCGTGCCCATGCGTATGGAACTCAGCTTTGAGAATTTCGAGTCCTTCGCAAATATGGACGATGACGAGGATGAGGAATAACCCCCACAATCGGAAAAAGACGGATCAATGTGCCGCCTCTACATAAGACTTCCCGACATTCTTCGGATGCCGGGATAAAAAAAGAGCAGACGCTTTCGCGTCTGCTCTTTTGCGGTTTGGTGACCCGTACGGGAATCGAACCCATGTTACCGCCGTGAAAGGGCGGTGTCTTAACCGCTTGACCAACGGGCCTGGTAGCGGCAATCTGATTCGAACAGATGACATACCGGGTATGAACCGGCTACTCTACCAACTGAGTTATGCCGCCATGTGGTCAATGCAATTCCGGCACCGCCGAAACAGCTTCTGTATTATATCCGACAGCATGAAATTTGTCAACCCTTTTTTTGAATTTTTTCAAAAAATTTTGGCAATGCTTTCCGGGAGGTGATCTTATGGCGGCGCTCTTTGGTTTGGGCGGTTTGGGATACGTGCTTCTGGAGCTGATCTATCGGGGCCGGAGCCACTACAGCATGTTTTTGGCGGGAGGGCTGTGCTTCCTGCTGCTGGGAAAACTGGAGGAAAGCCGGGTTCCCCTTTGGGCCAGGCCCTTTATCGGCGCAGGGCTCATCACCCTGGTGGAGCTGGCGGTGGGGCTGGTATTCAACCGGGACCACCGGGTCTGGGATTACCGGGGGGTGCCCCTGAATTTCCGGGGCCAGGTCTGCCTGCGCTTTAGCCTCCTGTGGGTGCCCCTGGCCGCCCTGGGGGGCTGGGTCTACCGGCGGGTGCGGGACCTTATATAAACAAAACAGGCGGTTGCCAATCGGGAAGAAACGTTGTATACTATTCGGGCATCTTCGATAAAAGGAATTGTATTGCAATGACAGAAGTTTTGGTTATTTTCTTCGACCTGATCGGCACCATTGCCTTTGCCATCTCCGGGGCCCTGGTAGGGGTCAACCGGCGGATGGATCTGTTCGGCATCATCGTTCTGGCGGTCTGTACGGCCTGCGGCGGCGGTGTTATCCGGGACATTACCGTGGGGAACATCCCCCCCAATATGTTCCGGAATCCCCTCTACGTGGGCATCGCCGCCGGTGTGGCGGTGGTGGTGTTTATTCTTTTTTACAGCCACGCCAAAATGCCCCGGCGCATGGCCCCCGTGTATGACAAAATGCTCTTCTGGTTCGACACCCTGGGCCTGGCGGCCTTCACGGTGGACGGCATCATGGTGGGCATCGGCTGCGGCTATGGGGACAACGCCTTTCTGCTGGTGTTCCTGGGCTTCCTCACCGCCGTAGGCGGCGGCACCCTGCGGGACGTTCTGGCCGGCCGCATCCCGGATATTTTCCTCAAACACGTCTACGCCGTGGCCGCCATCGCCGGCGGCACCGTCCTGATCCTGACCCGTGGCTTCGGTGAACGGGCAGCCATGATCCTGGGCTTCTCCCTGGTCATCGCCCTACGCTGCCTGGCGGCACATTATCGGTGGAATCTGCCGCGGATACGGGAGTGAAATGTTAAGTTGACAGTGGACAGTTGACAGTTGACAGTTGACAGTTTTTTTAAATTGACAATGGACAATTGACAATTTTTGCGTTTCGGGGCGTGACCCTGGTTGTCCACACGGGTCAAAAAACGAACGTTTTCAAACCACGTCGGTTGAAAACGCGGACCTGTCAGCGAAACCGTAGGGAACGGCCTGTGTGCCGTTCCGGGGACGTTTTGGATATAACAACGTAGGATTTAAACAGTGTGCCCCACGGCACGGTACAAAAGCTTCCCCCGTGGGGAAGCTGGCTCGCCCTTGGGCGAGACTGATGAGGCCCCCGCGGGGCGGCGTGAAACAGTGCGCAAACAATGGGCGAATCCGTAGGAGCGCTCCGATATTGTCATTCCGACCGTAGCGTTAGCGGAGTGGAGGAATCTACCCAAGTTGCAATGATAACCTGCGTAAGGTAAAGATTGCAACTTGAGTAGATCCCTCCACTCCGTTTCATTTCGGTCGGGATGACATATCGGGGGGTGGTACCGTTCAACCGCACGGGTTGTATTCGCCACGTCCCCGGAACGGCACATAGGCCGTTCCCTACGATTTCGCTGATGGGTGTATTTTTTAACTGACGTATTCCAAAAACAGACACGTTCGTCACCCCAATAATTGTCAATTGTCCATTGTCCATTGTCAATTGCAAATTGGCTCTGCTCTCACAGCCGGAACAGGAAGGAGAACTGAATGTCTTTCTCCCCGGAAATGCGGTAGGGGGCTTCCACGTTGGAGCCCCAGCTGTCGATGCCGCCGACGCCGCGGATGGCGGCGCAGAGGGTCAGGGTGGTGCGGCAGGGGGTGGGGAGTTCTTCCCGGTGGTGGGCCCCGGCCAGCTGGTGGGGAGTGTAGGGCAGGGCGGAGAAGGCGAAGGGTGCGGTGGACTTGGTGAGGGTCAGGGCGTGGCCGGAGAGGTGGAGGGTCAGCTCCTGGGTGTCCATGTGGCAGCCGCATTCCTGGGGGACCAGGTAACCCGGAATATGGGGAGCTTCCCGATGATAACCAAAAATGCCGCCTTTTTTCCGGTCCGGGTAGGTCTCTCCGGACAGGCCCGCCCAGGTGATCTCGTCTATGGGCCGGGGCGTTTCAAACCGCAGGCCAAACAGGGGCAGCTCCGGGCGGCCCGGGGCGCCGCGGTAGTGGATGCACGCTTCCATCCGGCAGTCCTCCGTGACAGTGTAGGTCACCTGGGTTTCCAGACCCGGCATGGCAGGGGCCGTGTAGGTATAGCGGATGGAGAGCCGCCGGGGGGTCTCCTCCAGGATTTGAATGCC
The DNA here is from genome assembly GCA_934589225.1 of uncultured Oscillospiraceae bacterium. GTDB lineage: Bacteria > Bacillota > Clostridia > Oscillospirales > Oscillospiraceae > Faecousia. The sequence continues at coordinate 16,770 of CAKTNS010000028.1, read as the reverse complement.
GCCGCATTTCTGCCAGGCATCTACCGCGGACCAGAGGGCACTGTCTGCCCCGAAGCCGCAGCCCAGGTCGTTTTCCGTGGGGGCCCGCCAAAAGGCCGGACGGGGAGCCCGCCAGAGCCATTGCCGGCCGTCTGCCACCAAAGACACGGGGCCGCCCTCCGGGTAGGAGAAGAGGATCTCAAAGCCCGCACCGAAGACCCCCAAGGCCCCGTCTCCGTGGACCATGCGCAGGGGCTGACGGCGGCCGCTTTCCGGAAGCCGGAACCGCCGGAGGGCGGCTTCGTTAGCCTCGTCATGGGCCTTCCGGGCATCCTTTCCCGAATACCAATAGCGGACCTCCTGCATGGCGGGCTTTTCGGTGCCGTCGGCAAAGACGATGCCGTTGCCGCTGAAGGCGTAGTCGCTTTGCCGCTCTCCAAAATCTCCGCCGTAGCCCAGGGCCCACTGCCCCTGGGGATTTTTGTGCCAGAGAGCCTGGTCCATATAGTCCCAGATGAAGCCTCCCTGGTACTGTGGAAATTCTTCTTCGAAACGGATGTAGCTTTCCATGCCCCCCAGGGAATTGCCCATGTCGTGCATGTATTCGCAGAGCAGGAAGGGCTTTTTGGGGCTGCTTTCCAGATACTCCCGGATGTCCTGGGGCGGGGCGTACATCCGGCTTTCCACGTCGGAAATGGCGTCAAAGGCCCGGTTGTGGAACACGCCCTCGTAGTGGACCAGGCGGCTGGGGTCCTGGGCCCGGAAGTAGTCGGCCATGGCCAGAATGTCCTCCCCGGCGTAGGATTCGTTGCCGCAGGACCAGAAGAGGATGGAAACGTGGTTTTTGTCCCGCTCCAGCATGGATTTTGCCCGGTCCACCACGCAGTCCTTCCACTGGGGCAGGCTGCCGGGGACGTTCCAGCTGGGCTCCACCTTCCCCAGCTTTTGCCAGGAGCCGTGGGTTTCCAGGTTGGTTTCGTCCATCATGTAGATGCCGTTCCGGTCGCACAGATGATACCAGGGGGTCTGGTTGGGATAGTGGCAGGTGCGGACGGCGTTGATGTTGTTCTTCCGGATGGTCTCCATGGCCCGGGTCATGTCCTCCATGCCGATGGCCCGGCCGGTAGAGGGGTTCCATTCGTGGCGGTTGACCCCCCGGATGATGAGCCTTTCGCCGTTTAAGAGCATGAGGCCGTCCTTAATTTCAAAGCGGCGGAAGCCAATGTCATAGGGGATCAGCTCCTGGGTCTCCCCGGAAGTCAGGGTCAGCACCGTGTGATAAAGCGCAGGGTGCTCATGGCACCAGGCCTGGACATTGGGGAATGTGAAGACGGGGCTTCTGTAATATTCCCCGTCAAAGGTCAGGGGCACAAAGGCCTCCATCAGGCCCTCGATGGCGCAGTGCAGCGCCGCCTTTTCCGTTTCTCCGCTTAAAATCAGCCGGATTTGCAGAGTGCCGGTGGTGTTGTCCTCCAAAAGCCCCGTTTGCAGCCACAGATCTTCCACATGGACCGCGGGCTTGGCGTAAAGATAGACGCTGCGGAAAATGCCGCTGAACCGGAAAAAGTCCTGATCTTCAAGCCAGGAGGCGCTGGAATGCTGGTAGACCTCCACGCACAGCCGGTTGCCGGTTTCCCGGATGTAGGGGGTCAGGTCAAAATCCGAGGGGGTGAAGCTGTCCTCGGCGTAGCCTACAAAATGGCCATTGAGCCAGACATAGAAGGCCCGTTCCACCCCTTGGAAGGAGACGCACACCCGCTTCCCCCGAAGGCCGGGCTCCAAATCAAAGCGGCGGACGTAGCTGCCCACATGGGTATTCTCCCAGTCGATTTCCGGGGGCCGCAGCTCACACCGGCCGTCCCAGGGGTAGAGGGTGTTGATATACTGAATTTCCCCATGGCCCTGGAGCTCCATATGCCCCGGCACCCGGATGGTGCCAAAGGCGGCATCGTCAAAATCCTCCCGCCAGAACCCTTCCGGCCGCTGCCCGGGATTTTTACTCCAGGCAAAATCCCAGGCCCCGTTTAAGTCCTGCCGCAGGGAGGTCTCCCCCGCGGCCAATTCCTGGGGGCTGGCATAGCAGACATGGTCCGAATGTGCATCCAGCCGGTTCACCCGGAACACGGTGGGGTCGGTAAGCCAATGGATACTTGGTTGCATAGAAGCATCTCCTTTGTAATGGCTGTGGGCCTTTTCTTTTATTCTACCGGGATTTTGAGGAAAGGCAAGAGGGTAATGCAAAAAACGGACGTTATTTGAATGTGTCGGTTGAAAGAATGAACCTGTCAGCGAAACCGTAGGGAACGGTGGGAAAATTGACAATTGACAATGGACAATTGACAATTATCAGGACGACGGACGTGACCGGCTTTGAAATGCGTTGGATAAAAATGCACCAATCAGCGAAACCGTAGGGAACGGCCTGTGTGCCGTTCCGGGAGCGCCCCGGTTATCACGACGTAAGAATGATGCGGTATGCCCCCCGACACGGAACAAGAGCTTCCCTTGGGGGAAGCTGGCTCGCCCGAGGGCGAGCCTGATGAGGGCCGCGGGGCGGCGTGAAATGTTGTAGGAACAGCGGGCGCAAAGGTGTTGCGCATGTAGGGGCGGCTACTAGCCGCCCGCCACGTTGCGAATACAACCTGTGCGGTTGAATGGTACCACGCAAAAGCACGGTACAAAAGCTTCCCTCGGGGGAAGCTGGCTCGCCTGGGCGAGCCTGATGAGGGCCGCGGGGCGGCGGGAAACATTGCAGGAACAGTGGGCGCAAAGGTGTTGCGCATGTAGGGGCGGCTACTAGCCGCCCGGGACGCTGCAATCATAACCTGTGTGGACAAAACGGAACCACCCCCGATATGTGATTCCATTTAACCGCACAGGTTATATTCGATACGTGGCGGGCGGCTAATAGCCGATAAATGAATGTGTGATTGCCACTGGCAATCATTGGTTTTTAATTCGCTGCGCGGAGCACCACCCCTACAGGCGTTCTACCTCTGCGCCTATTGTTCCTACAATGCGGAACGTGGTACCGCGCCTCATCCACCGCCTACGGCGGTCCCCCTTCCCCGAAGGGGAAGGTCTTGCGCGGTTCCATTCATCCCCATGGGTTATATTCGCCACGCCCCCGGAACGGCACATAGGCCGTTCCCTACGGTTACGCCGGTAGGCGGTACCGTTCAACCGCACAGGTTATATTCGGGGCGTGGCGGGCGGCAGATTGCCGCCCCTACGGTTTCGCTGGTTGGCGCCTTTTTAAACCAACGGATTTCAAAGGCTTGCACGTCCGTCGCTGAATAATTGTCAATTGTCCATTGTCAATTGTCAATTTTTCCGCTCTTCCCTACGGTTTCGCTGATTGGTGTATTTTGAACCATCATATTGCCAACAAGGCCAGCCCACCCGGGCTGGCCTTGTCTTTTAGATAATGAAATCGATCTTGCTGGCGGTGGTGATCTCCCACATGGTGTTGGTCCACTGGAAGGAATTGTCCGGGTTGCGGCGGTAAGGGAGGGTGGGTTCCGTGAGTTCGGGGATATCCTGACGGGTTCCGGCGGCGAATTCAGACATTTTTTCGCCGGCGGTGGTGAGCCGTGCCCGGATGGCGCCCATGCGGCCGTCCAGAACCTCGAAGCCCTGGGGGCGGTTGGTGCTTTCCCAGAGTTTTCTCCAGGTCAGGCGCAGGGTCTCCAGGGCATCCACCGTGGGGGCAATGTCCTGGGCCAGGGCCAGGGCGGTGTCCCGGTCCCCGGCTCTTACGGCCTTGGCGGCCTGCTCATGCCAGCGGCACTTCATGGAAAGGGTCTGGGCCAGGGCGGCGAAGAAGTCAAAGAGCAGGGCGTAATCGGGGTTTTCCTGGGCGTGGCGGGCGTAGAGGCCCACCAGAGAGGCATAGTGCCGGGACATGTCCAAATCCTTGGTGTCCTCTTCAAAGAGCTGCACCAGGGGATCCTGGTAGAGCATGATTTTCAGGAAGTTGCTGGGGTAAGGCGTGGTGGAGACGATACCGGGGACGGTGTTTAAAAGGCTGATGTCCAGGAAGGCCTGGGCGCTGGCCCCGCAGCACCGGGCAAAGCGGGAATGAAGGGCCCCTTCCCCATAATGCTCGGCATAGGTCAGCTCTCCGTAGAGCTGGAGACCCAAGAGGGCGGAGAGCAGGTTGGATTCCGCCCCGTCGTCTCCCCACATGGTGGCAAGAACCGTATCCACTTTGTAGGCTCTGGCGGCTTCCAGGGCAGGGACGGTGTTGGCAATGGCCACAGGGTAGTCAATGGCCGGGCCGGTCCAGTTCCACAGGCCTCCTGCAAAGGCGGTCTTGGGGGAAAGGATCTTGTGCTTGCGGAACATGTCCTCATAGAATGCTCTGTCGTCATGGTAGTAATCCCAATAGACCAGAGTGGCCCGGGGGTCTACCGCGTCCTTGGCGGCCTGGGTAGGCTCGCCGGAGTCATAGTAGCCGCTGCCCTCCAGCTGGAAGTACATATCGCTCCACATCATGGCATCCAGGCCCAGTTTTTCCGTAATGTCCAGCACCCGCTTCAGGTGGCGGCCCATAATGGCGTGGGGGTCTTCATAGCCGAATTTCTGCAAATGCTTCCCCAGGCCCACGCCAAAGGCCTCGTCCATGCCCAAATGGATCTTCTTGGAGCGGTAGGGGGCGGTGGCGGCCCGGATCATCTGCTCCAGGAGCACATAGGTTTCCTCGCTGTCCGCAAGCAGCACCTCGTCATTTTCCTTGTACTTCTGGAAGCCGGGCCAGCGCAGGACCTCCCGCAGATGGCCCAGGGTCTGGATGCAGGGGCACAGCTCAATGCCCAGAGTATAAGCGTAGTCGTCCAGGGCACGCAATTCCTGGGCGGTATACCGGCCCCGCTTGTAGCCGAAGAAGGGCTGCTCCGGCACTTCGTAGGTATCCTCGGTGTAGAGCATGCCCAGGTTCAGGCCCATCAGGGCCATTTTCCGCAGGAAAAACCGCATGGTCTCCGGGGTCAGCACGGCGTTCCGGGAGCAATCGAACATGGGGCCCACTTCCCGGAAGGCCGCCTTCTGGCAGATGTTTACAGACTCTAAGGGCTGGGGGATCAGGCTCAGGCCTCTGTAGAGCTCCACAGGCCGGGACCAGGTCAGCTCCACCGTCTTTCCGTCCGAGTGTACTTCCAGGTTTTCCCCCCGGTGGCAGGTGACAGTCAAGCCCCCCTGCCCCGGTTCAAATCCCAGGTCCTCCCCCAGGATTTTCAGGGCCTCCGGGGCGTTCTGGGGCAGTTCGCCCAAAAGGGTGATTTTAGTCATCAAAATTCCTCCTATTCAGGATGGTTCCAGAAATCGGGCATCTGGTTTTGAAGCAGATGCCCGATATTCTTGTTCAGTTTTAGCCCTTGATACCACCGGCGGTAATACCATTGATGATGGTTCTGGACAGGCACACGAAAATCAGTAGGGTCGGCAGGAACACGATGACAACGGCCGCAAACAGGCCGCCCCAGTCACCGGTGTACTGCATGGCCGTCAGAACGCTCTTCAGGCCCGGGCCCACGGTCATGGACTTCTGGGAGGAAGCGAAGATCATGGACAGGAAGTATTCATTCCACACGTTCATGAAGTTGAAAATGCTCACCGTCACCAGTCCCGGCTGGGCCAAGGGGAACATAATGGTCCAGAAGGTCTTCATGGGAGAAGCGCCGTCAATGGCGGCGGCTTCCTCGTAGACCACGGACTGGTTGGAGAAGAAGGCCGTGAGGAACGTGGTGGTGTAGGGCAGGGCCATGCCGGTGTAGAGGATCAGCAGCAGGAACTTGGAGTTGGACAGGCCGGAGCGGACCGCCGCGGAGAACAGGGGCATGACGATCATGATCTGGGGAATGGCCATGGCGATGACGAAGCTGTTCTTAATGGCAGCGCTGCCCTTAAAGACCTTTCGGGCCAGCACATAGGCCGCCGGGGCGCTGATCAGCACCGAGGCCACCATGCTGATCAGCCCGTAGAGCAGGGAGTTCATAAAGTAGGTGGAAATGCTGTTCAAACTCCAGGCCCGGACATAGTTGTCAAAGTGGAGGCCGGTCTTAAAGCGCATGGCCTGGCCCTTCATGATCTCCGGAGCGGTGGAAAGGCTGGCGCAGACGATCCACAGCAGCATGATGAGGGTAAAGGCGCACCAGATGCCTACAACAATGTGACCGGGAAGAAGCCGCAGCTGCTTGCGGGCGTCAGAGTTGGAACGATTCTTTTTCATAGGTCACACCTCCTTAAAGCTCAACATCGTCTTTCTTGAAGATCAGGTTCAGCACCTGGAATACCACCAGGACCACCAGGGTCATCAAGACACCAACGGCAGCGGCACGTCCACCGTCACGGGTGGCATTGCCCAGAGAGCCGAAGGCCAGGTTGTACATATAGACGAAGGGGGTAATGCTGGAAGTCTCACTGGGCAGGGGGGCGCTCCACATCTGGCTCCAGACGAAGAAGCCTACCACGGCGATGGTCCAGAAGGTCAGGCAGGTCTTGAGCACGCCGTTGAGTAGCGGCAGGGTGATGTGGAAAAACTGCTTGGGCTTGCTGGCGCCGTCAATGGTGGCGGCCTCATACATGTCCCCGGGCAGCTGCTCGATGCCGCTCATGAGGATCAGCATGAAGTAGCCCACGGAGCCGAAGCAGAAGGCCACCAGCAGAGAGTAGAACTTGGCGTTGCCGTTCATGTAGTCCATTTTGGCCAGGTTGTCCGCGCCGATCCACTTGAAGAAGGTGTGCAGCAGGCCAAAACGCTTGTTGTAAACGAAGTTGATCCACATGGTGGAAATGGCAACGGCATTGATGATATTGGGAATATAGATCACCGCGCGGTAGAAGTTCTTGAACTTCACGCCGCTGGTAAGGATAACGGCAAAGAGGATGGCAAAGAACATGACGATGATGCCACCCATGAGCCAGATTTTGATCATGTTTATCATGGACTGCTGGAAAATAGAGGTATTCAGCAACACCTTGAAGTTCTCCAGGCCCACAAATTTCCAGGTGCTTACAGGGTCAGAAATGGCCTCTACCTGGTAGAAGCTCATGACAATGGTACGGATGATGGGATAGACATAAAGGCCGACGAAGAAGACCATGAGGGGTGTTAAGAAACACACGATCATTTTCTTGTCCTGTTTCAAGGAAATCTCTCCTTTCTTCTTTCGGGAAATGGCGCAAAGGGACCAAAAGGGTGTAACGGAGGGTGACAGATCAGCCATGCGGGATGCCGCACAGTTTCCTTGCCACCCTCCGTCGGAGTGTTATATGGACTTAAAAGTCAGTTGCTACAGTAAGGGAAACGCTTACTTCATGGAAGCCATGGCGTCGATGAACTGATCGGGGGTGTACTCCTGCTTTACCAGCTTGATCAGGTTGTCGAACACGAAGTCCTTGAAAGCGCCGTTGTTTTCCAGGCCCACAGCCCAGTCATAGCTCTTGGTGACCAGCTTGAAGTAGGGCTCGGCACCGGCAACCACGGAGGGCCACTCGGCGTTGTCAACGTCGGCGGGGATGGACAGAACGGCGTCAGCCATCTTCTTGTCGAACTCGCCGGTAACCAGGGTCATCATGAAGTCGAAAGCTTCCTGCTGATGCTCGGACTTGGCAACCAGGCCCAGGCCCTGTGCGCCGCACATGGTGCCTTCGGTGCCGTCAACGCCGCCCTCAACAGTGGGCCAGGGGAAGAAGCCCCAGTTGACCATGGTGCCGGTGTTCTGGTTGATTTCGTTGGGTACCCAGGAGGCGTTCAGGATCATAGCGGACTCGCCGAAGCCGATCTCGTTCTGGCCGTCGGGGTAGTTGGCGGGCGCGTACTCGGACATGTAGCCCTTGGAGAACAGGCTCTGGATCTCCTCGGCAGCCTTCTTGGCTTCGGGAACCTTGGCCCACTCCACGTTGTCCAGGATCTCGATCAGACGGGCCTGGCCTACGTAACGGGCCATCTGGTAGCCGTAGAGCAGGGTCACGCCGTCGGAGTTGCAGGTGATGGCGTTGACGCCGGAGTCCTTCAGCTTCTGGCAGACATCCAGGAACTCATCCCAAGTGGTGGGAGCCTCGGTGATGCCGGCAGCGTCGAACATATCCTGGTTGTACCATACACCGGTGGTGTAGGGCTGGTAGGGGATGGCCAGCAGCTTGCCGTCGCCCCAGGTCTTGACGTTGTTGATCAGGTTGGGCAGAGCGTGCTTCTCGTAGTCAGCGGCAGCGGCCATGTCGGTCAGGTCCGCCAGGTACTTGCCGTTCTGCTGAACCAGAACCATGTAGTCGGTGTCGAAGATGTCGATCTTCTCGCCGGCGTCCAGAGCGGGGCCCACCAGAGTTCTGACGTCACGGCCCTTGAACTCCAGGTTGATGTGGATGCCGGTCTTGGCTTCATAAGCCTCGGCAGCCTCGGTGATGATCTTGGCCTGGCCTTCGGTGGCGTTCCACATGGACCAGTAGGTCAGCTCTACGTCGCTCTTGGCGGCGGGAGCCTCGGTGGCAGCGGGAGCCTCAGTAGCTGCGGGAGCCTGAGTCTCAGCGGGGGCGGGTTCCTTGGCGCCGCAGGCGGCCATGGTCGCGATCATGGCGATGGCCAGCAGCAGGGAAAGCAGTTTCTTCATTGTTTCCTTCTCCTTTATGAATGTTTTTTGACACGGTCAGTTGACCGATGTGCATGAATTTACCGGCAGGCGCCGATCTGGTGGGAACGGGCGGGATTTCCAAAGAAATCCTCTTCCCCGGTTTCTTCCTGGCCTTTCCCCAGCTCCATGGCGGGGAGAAAACCTTCAAAGGCACTGCGGGGATGGATGACCCCCTGGGTTTGGCGGGGCCCGGACAGGGCATCTTTCAAAACCTGGGTATTGACCGGCAGCACCAGGGCATCCCCATCTTCCTCCGGGGCGTTTTCAAAGCCCACATAGACGTTGCCGTTGTAAGTTGCAAAATCCGTCTGGTGGTGCCAGTCGCAGGCAACGGGCTCCGGGCCCAGGTTTACGATCAGGTTGTTTTCCACCAGCATGTGTCCGCCGGACATATTGTGCCGCACAAAGGGCACCTCCGGGGCCATGATGAAGGTATTGCCATAAATATGGGCATCGGGGTTTTCGCAGGGATTCATGATCCCGTCCCCGTCCAGGAAGCTGATGTTGTAGCGGAAAATATTGTTGACGCTTTCGCCCAGGCAGAACATGACGCAGCCGCCGCCGTTGCCGTGGCTGTAATTGTACTGGTAGAGGGTGCCGTCGCCGGAATCCGCGTCCCAGGCCTGGCCGTCCTGGTTGAGGCAGGTATGGTAGGCTTCGTTGTACTGAAACACCGCGTCCTTGCACTTCCAGGGCCACATGGCCGCGGCGGTCTTCCCCAGCCGGGGGCCTTCCTCGGTGTAGACCCGGTCGTTGATCTCCGTGGCGATGTTTTCGGACACGTTCCGCTGGACCAGGGGCTTGTAGCAATACATGGGAGTAATGCCGTCGCCGCCGATGTCCCGGAGGAAGCAGTCTTCAATGAGAACGCCGGTGTGGCCGTAGGTCTTTACGGTTTCATCCGGCAGGTACAGTCCGGTAAAACGCTCATGGGTGTAGCTGTAGCCCGCGGCAATGCCCCAGCGGCTGCAGCGCTCCACCCGGCAACGGGTGATGTGCAGGTCTTCATAACGGGCGATTTCCCCGTTTTCCTGTTCCGGCTTCTGGCAGACGCAGTAGATGCCGCCGTTAGCCAGGTGCTTGTCATAGACGTTGCCCTTCACATCGTGGACGTAGAGTCCCGTCAGGGTAATGCCGTGAAGGGTGCCCCGGTTCTGGGCCACCACCGCCACGCCGGTGCGGTTCATTTTGTCCCCCTGGTTGTACCGCTCTCCCGGCAGGAGGCCGGGGTCATTGGAAATTTCCAGGTCCCGCAGGCGGATGTATTCGCAGTCGTATAGCAAAACGGCAGAGCTGACATAGCCGTGCCAGACGTGGTTGGGATTGTCCAGGGGCTGGCCGTAGTTCTGATACCACAGTCCCGTGCCAGAGGCTTTAATATGGGGCAGGGCTCCTTCTCCGTAGCTTTCAACGGCAACGGGTGCTTCCTTGGTGCCCCGGGCCCGGAGGTGGAGATACTGATTTTCAAAGACGCAGCCCCGGGCCAGCAGCACCCGGTCCCCGGGATTCAGGGTCAGGGCGTTTACCGCGGACAACGTTTTAAAGGGCTGTTCCGGGGAAGTGCCCGGGTTGCGGTCGCAGCCGGTGGAGCTGTTTACGTAGTAAGTCACAACTTTCATCCAATCGTCTGTATTTCATAGAACGCAAAAGCCTTTGTGCAATTAGCTACAAAACAGAGGCTTATGTTTTCTTCATCTATCTATTTTATATAATACCACCTTGCGTTCTTTTGCGGAATATGATATATTGACCTTGTGATTATACTAATTGACTAAATTTCCAATTGCAAAAAAGCGAGGGAGCAGGGACATGTACAAGTTGCACGAATTGGAGAAGCCAATTTTGTTCAGTAATACCGAAAGGCTTCACTATGTCAGTTTTCATCATTTTGAACAGGACTGGACCAAGGGCACCGAGCATTCCCACCGGATCAGTGAGCTGTTTTTCTGCCTGAAGGGCCACGGCACCTTTTCCGTCCAGGGCCAGACCCTGCCGGTGGAGCCCATGGATTTCATCTACTTGGACCCCTTCGTCAAGCACACGGAGTGGAGTTCTCAGGACGACCCCTTGGAATATGTGTGCCTGGGGATTTCCGGGGTGCATCTGTTCCGTTCCGGCCAGAAAGACGGCTTTTACAAGGATTCCTTCCGGGATGCCCAGGAATTGATGCTGCCCTGCCTGTCCGCCATCGTTTCGGAAATGGCCAACCAGGAAAAGGGCTATGAGGAGCTGTGCGGCCATCTCATGAGCGTGATCCTTCTCTATCTCAAGCGAAAAACCACCCTGGTGGATGCCCCCCGGCCCAACTCCGCCGCGGCAGACAACTACACCATGGCCTGGGTCCACCAATATCTGGAGGACAACAGCACCAAGGACATCAACTTAGAAGCCCTGGCGGAAAAGGTCAACATCAACAAATACAGCCTGATCCGGAATTTCCAGAAAACCTACGGCGTAACGCCCATTGAATACGTATTGCAGCTGCGGTTTAATGACGCCAAGATGCTGCTGAAAAACACGGACCACCCCATTTTCCAAATCGCCTTCCACCTGGGCTTCTCCTCCTCCAGCTATTTCAGCCAGTGCTTCCAGCGCCGGGAAGGCCTCTCCCCTTCCGAATACCGCCTCCGCAGCCGCCAGGAGGTGCAAGAGTGTCCGTAAGCCAAGGCGGCCGTAACATTATTTCAAGGTTTTGGCCCCGGATTTGCGACATTATTCCGTTCCAATCCACCCGAGAGCCCCAAAAAGGCAAAGAAATAACCCCTGACCGGTTGCCTCACTACAGGGGCGGTCAGGGGGAATTGATTTTAACTGTTTAATTTTATTTGCATTATATCATAATCAATGATATAATCATGATATAATTGATATAACAGCGAGGTGATCAACAATGGAGGAGCTCACCGGTTATCTGCAAAGGATGTTCGGCCCCCAAGTACAGTTGCAGGACTACATCGGGGCGGATGACCTGCCCATGTATCTGACGGCAGGGTATCAGTTCTACACGCTGGGGCTCGACTCTGAGGAGTATGTGCTGGTGAAGCCCAGGGATACCGGAACATGGAGGCTCGACGCCCTCAAAAAACAGATGGCGCAAATCCGGAAATTTACAAAGCGGCAGCCGGTGCTGGTGCTGGAAAATCTTCGACTGACCCAGAGAAATAGCTTGATTCAGGGGAGAATTCCCTTTATTGTTCCGGAAAAACAGCTTTATATCCCCCACTGCTTGATGGCGCTGACAGAAGCGGAATGTTCCTATGAAACCTATGGCGATACATTTGCGGTAGCAACGCAGGTCGTTTTCATCTACCTGCTGTTGAACAAAATCAGAAACACAAATGCCCACCAACTTTGCGCACATCTGCCCTACTCCGTGGCAAGTGTCAACCGTGCGCTGAAAGAGCTGTGCTACAGAAAGCTGCTGCAAACAGTTGGCAGCAATACCCGAAAGCAATACATGATTTCCAGCGGAAGGGAATTCTGGGAAAGGGGAAAGCAGTATTTGTTTGACCCGGTAAAAAACCACCGGTATGTTCTGCCGGATGTAGAATGCAGCGACTACCCCATGTCCGGGGCGCTGGCTCTGGGCAAACTATCCTTCCTGGAAGAGGGCAGCATACCATCTTATGCTTCCACGGCACAGGACTTCAAAAAAATTGACAAGAAAAAAATTCTCAACGAATATGACCTTTTCGACCAAAGATACAGTATTATTGAAATTTTCCGGTATGACCCAAAGATTTTAGGAGGCGCAGACCATGTTGATGTGGTTTCGCTCTATGCCCAGTTCAAGGACGACCGGGACGAGCGGGTGCAAATAGAAATAGAAAGCCTGGTGCGTGAAATACTATGGTGAATATTCAGGGGTTATATAAGTTCCGGGATTTCTTCCGGAATTACACGGACAACTATGTCCTGATTGGCGGAACAGCCTGTTCGGTCGTATTTGATGAAGTCGGCGAAAATTTTCGTGCAACCAAGGACTTGGACGTTGTCCTGATCGTCGAAAATATCAATGAGGAATTCGGCCGTGCATTCTGGGACTTTATCAGAGAGGCCAACTACAATGGAATCGAAACCGGAGAAACACAGCGTCAATTCTATCGGTTTAAAAATCCCGCAAACGCCGCATACCCCAAAATGATCGAGCTGTTTTCCAGAACGCCGAACCTTCCGTTGCTGCCGGATGCCCATTTGACCCCGGTGCATGTTGCCGATGATGTTTCGAGCCTGTCCGCAATCCTCTTAAATGATGAATACTATGAATTTCTGCTGAACGGCAGACGGGTCATCGACGGACTCAGCATCCTGGACGAAAAATACCTGATCCCTTTCAAAGCAAAAGCCTGGTGTGAGCTTGCCGCACGCCGGGCAGAGGGCGAAGAGGGAAATTCCCGCCATATCCGAAAGCATTATCGGGATGTCTATCATCTTCTGATGCTGCTGCCGCCAAAGGAACGGGTAAAGCTTCCGGCGCAATTGAAAACGGATTTGCAATTGTTTATAGCGGGTATCCGAAAAAACGATTTGGTATCAGAGGATATTGATAACAATTTGCTCTGTAAAAGACTGGAAGAGATTTTTCTATCGATTTAAATTCGGCCTGTCAGCCGAACCGATCAAGTCCCTAAAAAGGCAAAGAAATAACCCCTGACCTGTCGCCTCATCACTGCGACCGTCAGGGGTCATTTCTCTTCATAAGTGGGTTCCATCTGTGGTTAACTTCGCTTTCTTAGAATGGAGATTTCCTAGTACATTGGACTCACTCCTTTTTTGTATCTTCATCATACTCCAAGTGTTCTTCATTTGCAAGATGGGATGTTTCATAAGAAAAAGCCCCAAAGATTGGAGGAGATGCCCATGGAAAAGGTCTTAAAAACGTGGTATAGTAAATATGTTGGGCAAAAAGGAACCGCAGGCGGTTTCTTTTTTGCTTATCGCGCCTCTTTGCCGGGTTGGAATCCCCCCTTCTCCCATTGTCCAAAGGCAAACCGGACATTGCAGGGTTGTCGATTAAACAGTGCAGCATTTTTATTTGACATTGCATATAATATGTACTATAATTGTAGTGCAAGGAGGCGAATACAATGGATACCAATATGACTTTTCGAATGGATTCCGACGTAAAAGCGCAGATGAGCGCAATTTGCAATCAGCTGGGCATGACCACATCAACAGCATTCAACATTTTCGCAAACGCTTTTGTGCGAGCCAAGGGAATGCCCTTTGCGGTGACCGTCACAGAAGAAACGGTCAAGATTCCTCGTGAAAAAATGTTGGCAGATACCGACCAGCTTCTTGCGGAGTTTGCCTCTGACTACAAGAGGATGGCAGAATGATTTGGATCACAACGGAGGATGTCATCCAAATCCACAGCCGCGTTATCCAGGGCAGCGGTGGCTTGGACGGCCTCCGGGATCGCGACGGCTTGGAGGCTGCTGTTTCCGCACCTATGCAGACCTTCGGCGGGCAAGAACTCTATCCCACCGACATTGAAAAAATCGCGCGGCTCGGTTTCGGGCTGGCCTCCAATCACGCTTTCCTGGATGGCAACAAGCGAATCGGTGCCATGATGACACAGTTGCTTTTGAAATGGAATGGATATCATCTGGAATTATGTTCCGGAGACCTGGCAGATATGTTTATCGCTATTGCCGATGGCTCCGCAACGGAACAAGACCTTCTCCAATGGATTCATAGATATTTGAAAAAATAACAATCGCAGCGTCATTGACCAGGCAGCTGTCGGAGATTTTTACCCCCCATCCGGGAGAAACGGAGCTTTCTCCCGGATGGGGGGTTCTTTTTATCCCTTCACCGAACCGGCGGTGACGCCCTTGATGATGAAGCGGGAGAGGACGATGTACACCGCCAGCACCGGCAGGATGGCCAGGAGGATGAACATGTAGACCTTGCCCAAATCGAACTTGGAGTAGTCCGCCGCCCGGAGCTGGGCGATCATAATGGGGACGGTTTTCATTTCGTTTTTGTTCAGAAGCAATGCCGGCAGGAAGTAGTTGTTCCAGGACTCTACGAAGGAGAAAATCATCTGCACGGCGATGGCGGGCTTGATCATGGGCAGGACGATGCGGTTAAAGGTCCGGAACTCTCCGGAGCCGTCCACCCGGGCGGCATCCACGATCTCCATAGGGAGCACCGAGGCCATGTACTGCTTCATGTAGAAGAACACCACCGGGGCGGCAATGCCCGGTAAAATCAGGGGCAGGTAGCTGTCCGTCAGGCCGAAGCGGTAGCACAGCTGGACAAAGCCGGAGGCGCTGACCTGCTTGGGGATGACCATCACCGCCAGGATAAAGGTGGTGGCAGCTTTTTTGAGCTTAAAGTCATAGGCGTGGAGGCCGTAGGCCGTCAAAGCAGAAAAGTAGGTGGTAAGCAGGGCCGTGGCGGCGGCGACGAAGAAGCTGTTGGCCATGCCCCGGGGGATGTTGATGGAGGAGTCCGTCCAGGCGTTTTTAAGATTCACCAGGAAGTTGCCCTGGGGCAGGAACCGGAAGCCGCCCTGGAGGTCTGCGTTGGAGCGGGTGGAATTGATGATCAGCATGTAAAAGGAGAACAGACACAGAACGGACAGGAACACCAGGATGATGTAGACCACCGCCCGGCTTAGGGTCAGCATGGCCCGGGCCTTGCGGCTGTCGGAAGAATTGGATTGCATGGGGGCACCTCCTTAGTTGTCTTCTTTTGTCAGACTCTTGAAAACCAGAATGCTCAGAAGCCCCGTAATAATGAAGATGATCACGGAGACCGCCCCGGCCATGCCGTAGTTCTTGCTGGTTTTCAGGAAGTTGTTCAGGTACATAATGAGGGTGGTGGAGGAGCGGTTGGGGGTGCCCGCGCCGTTGGTCAGCACCTGGGGGACGTCAAACATCTGCAATCCGCCGATCAGCGCCGTGATCACCGTATACACCAGCACCGGCATCAGCAGCGGCAGGGTCACCCGGAAGAAGACCTGCAGGGAATTGGCCCCGTCCATGCTGGCGGCCTCAAAAAGGTTCTGGTCAATGCCCATAATGCCCGCCATGAGCAAAATGGTGGTGTTGCCAAACCACATGAGGAAGTTCATGGTGGCAACCAGGCCCCGGACGGTCACTTGCTTGTCGAAGAAGGGAATGGCCGCGTCGATCAGGCCCGTTTGCATCAGAACCTGGTTCACAGGGCCCACGTTGGAGAACAGGGTGAAGAACAGCATGGAAAAGGCGGAGGCCATGATCAGGTTGGGCATGTAGATCACGGTTTTAAAGAACTGCTGGCCCCGGATCTTCAGCCGGTAGCTGGTAAAGAATACCGAGAGCATCAGGGCAATGACCACCTGGGGCACCGCGCCCTCGATCCACATGAGCATGGTATTACCGGCGAACTTCAGAATGCTGACGGTGCCGTTTTTATCCGGGGTAAAAAGCTTTACATAGTTCTGAAAGCCCACGAACCGGGGCCCCACCTGGGTCAGGCCCTCCCGGTAGTTTTCAAAGAAGCTGTTGTAAATGGTCAGCACCTGGGGGGCCAGGGCGAAAACGCAATAGGTCAGGAAGAAGGGCAGGATGAACAGATAGCCCCACTTGGCATAGCTGATGCCTTTTTTCTTTTTGGGGCGAAGGGACTTGACGGTTGTTTGCATGGAATTTGCCTCCCTTTTGAAAAAGTGTTCTTTTCGGCATTCCCCATGGGGCGTGTTCACCCCATCCGGAATACCGGAAAGCGCTCCGGGACAGGGCATAAGCCCTGCCCCGGAGGAGAAAAATGAATGGACCGGTCTGAATCAAGGGGTGACGATGGTGGGATAGCTCTCGGAGACCAGGGCGTAGAAGTTGGCCAGAGCCTGCTCCTCGGTCACGTCGCCGTCGCAGTATTCACGCCAGCACTTCTGCATATCCTCGTTGATGATCTGGTCGTAGATGGTGTGGTTCTTGAAGACGATGTTCTTCGCCATCTCAACGTACATCGCGGTGTCGTTCTGGCCGCCCAGGAAGTCGTTGCCGCCGGTGGCAGCGCAGGCCGCGTTGACCTTCTGGTTGTTGGAGAACTGCATTTCATTCTTTACCAGGTTGGTGCAGACCTCTTCGTCATTGATGAAGGTGTTCATAATGTCAGCAACCATGGTGGGGTTGTCGGTGCCGGCAGGCGCCAGCAGCCAGGTGCCGCC
>CAKTNS010000027.1 GCA_934589225.1 uncultured Oscillospiraceae bacterium | reverse complement strand
TGTTACCTATGTCTCTTCTCTACCTGTTACCTATGTTACTACTCTATACAAATCTGCCGCCCGCCACGTTCCGAATACAACCTGTGTGGTTGAATGGTACCACCCCCCCGATATGTCATTCCGAGCGAACGCAGTGAGTCGAGGAATCTTCCCGAGTTGCAGATTTTATCTTGCGGCGGTTCATTATCCAACGTGGTGGATTCCTCCACTCCGCTTGCGCGACCGTCGGAATGACATAATGGGGGGACGTTTCCGTTTTTCATCGGTAACAGTTCCATCCTTTCGAGTGCTATCGAAAACGCCCCCTTGGCTCTCCCTCTGGGAGAGCTGGCTCGGCACAGCCGAGACTGAGAGGGCCTTGGGGCGTTTATTGAATGATAACGTTATTTGGTTTTCTCAACGTTGACCCTCTCCGTCCGAGCTGCGCTCGGCCACCTCTCCCATAGGGAGAGGCAAGGTCGTGATACCATTCAACCCCACAGGTTGTATTCGTTACGTGGCGGGCGGCAGATTGCCGCCCCTACGGACTTTTACGGGTGGATACAAACGGGCAACGTAACTTCCTCAACAACTGTCAACTGTCAACTGTCAACTGAAAAGAATTGTCAATTTTGAACGCCCCGCTGTCGCAAAACAGCGGGGCGTTGAATCATCCCACCGCCACCGTGGTCGTGCCGTGGGTGGCGAGCCAATAGAGGGTGTGGCGGCAGTTGTCGTTTAAGTCGATGGAGAGGTATTCTTCCTCCCCGTTTTTTTGATAGATGATACTGATCCAGCCTCGCACGGTGGGAGCCTCCTCTTCTTCCCGCACGCGCAGGGACAGGGACATGATGCTTCCGTCGGCGCAGTCCCGCAGGATGGCATCGGCCAGGCCCTGGAAATTGGTGAAGGTCCGGTTGCGGACGGGGTCGCCCACGGGCATGCCGTCTACGGTTGAATAGAAGTAGGACTCTCCGGAGGTGGCGGAATCCAGCACCTCCCGGAACTGATCTTCACGCATGCCCAGGGACAGCTCCGGCCGGGACAGGTAGGGGGCCAGACGGGCGTAGGCGGGGTTTTCCTTTTCCAGGAAATACCGGCGCTGGAGGGTCCGGCCGTTTTTCATGGTATAGCGCAGCTGGATGTTCAGGTAGCTGCCCGGAGACCAGCGGTCCTGGTCCTGAACCAGGCAGCCCAGGACCTTGCTCTGCCAGTCCCGCAGGGCCCCCTGGTGGTAGGCGGTGACATCCTCTATTTCCTGCTCCTGGGTCAAAGTCAGGGTCTGGCCGGAATAGACCAGCTGAATGGGGGCCAGGGTCACGGAGGCCACGTCCTGGGCCTTGGGAACATAGCGGATCACATGGAATACGTCCGTCACGATGCCCAGAACGCACAAAGCGCAGGCAACCAGAATGCCCCCCATGGGCACCAGCAGCCGCCAGCGGAAGACCCGGCTGGTGCGCCGCAGGAGCATGAGGCCCGTGATATATCCGGCGATCAGCCCCAGGGGCAGGAAAAAGTAGACGGAAATGGAGCCTCGGGCCAGCTGCTTGACCCCCACATGGAAGAAGGCCGCCACAGTCAGGGTATAAAGGGTCAGGAATACGGGCGACAGGCCGGGGAAGGCCACCAGGTCTCCGGCGGCTTCCAGCTTCCGGTGGCGGTAAACCACCTGGGCCGCCGCCATGCACACGCAGCCAAGACCGGCGCAGATCCAGGCCCGGGGCCAGAGTTCACCGGACTGGATGCCGTCAAAGTAATACTGCCACTGGCCGTTGACGATCTCGCTACGGTCCAGCGCCTTGAAATAATAGCCGTCATACATGGCAACCGTGGGGCACAGCCGGGCGATCCAGCTGATGGAAATATCCTTGCCGTAGATCAGAGGGATAAACACCATGGCCACAAACCAGTAAACCAGCACCGTGGCAAAATTGATAATGCCGTAAATCAGCACCATGCCCACCCGGTTGCCCGCCAGCTGGACGGCCAGCAGGGCGGTGCCAAGATAAAAGATGTATTGCAGGGACAGGGCAAAGGCGGTCCACAGGGCCACGGATCCCATGCCGGTGCCCAAAAGCCCCGTAACGGGCATGAGCACCAGGAAATTGGGCACCAGGGCAAACAGCAGCCCCGCGGCCAGATGGGCCCCGTAGTAGCCGTCCCGGGTAATGGGCATGGCATGGAGACTGTTGCACAGCCGGGGATTCAGCAGATCCCCAAACAGGGCCTGCACCACCACCAGGGCGTAAATGCCGTTGATGCATACCCCGGTGCAGGCGATCCGATTGAACATGTACACCAGGGTGGCCTTGGCGTCATCGGTGTCACCGGGCCGCAGCTGGAACAGCACCAGCATGGCAAGCCCCAGGGTATAGGCCCCCCAGACCGGGGCAAACCGGCTGATGTCCGTCCGCAGGACCGTGGGGTTACAGAAGGAAACCTTCAGCTTCATGTTCCATACCTCCCAGCTCATAAATAAAGATTTCTTCCAGAGAAAGGGGCAAAACGTCAAAATAAGGGGGCTTTTCCCGCTCCACCGCCGCCTGAACTCTGGGCAGGGTGCCCCTTACGATGTAAGTAGAGAGTCTGCCCACGGTGCTGCTGTGGAGCACCTCCAGGCCCTTGGGGGCGGGGCCCACCATTTGCAGCTTTACGGTAGACCCCTGCATATCCGCCAGGCTCTTTTCCAGCAGCATTTTGCCCCGGCGCATGATGCCCACATGGTCGCAGATGTCCTCCAGCTCCCGCAGGTTGTGGGAGGACACCAGAATGGTGGTGCCCCGGCGGGTCACGTCTTCCAGCAGAAGGCTCCAGACCTGCCGCCGCATCACCGGGTCCAGGCCGTCCACCGGCTCGTCCAGAATCAGCACCTCCGCCCGGGTACACAGGGCCAGATGGAAGCAGGCCTGCTTCTGCATGCCCTTGCTGAAGCGCCGGATGGGGGCCTTCCGCCGCAGGCCGAAGACCTCCTGCAATTCTTCAAAGCGCTTGTTGTCGAATCTGGGATAGAGCCCCGCGTAGAAGCCCCGCATTTCATCCAAACTGGCCCCGGGGAAGAAGAAGGGCTCGTCGGCAATGCAGCAGATGCGCTCCTTGGCGGCCAGATTTTCGTCAATGGGGTGGCCCTCCAGGGTCACGGTGCCGGAATCCGGCCGGTAGACCCCGGTCATGTGCCGGATGGCGGTGGTCTTTCCCGCGCCGTTGGGGCCGATGAGGCCGTAGATGCCCCCCTTGGGCACGTGGAGGCTCAGGCCGTCCAGGGCCTTGAAGGAGCCGAAGGTTTTGGTCACATTGTTCATTTCGAGCATGGTTCGTCCTCCATGATCTTTTGTACCAGCTCCTGCCGGGTGTAGCCCATGGACAGGAGTCTTTTCACCGTATCTTCAAGGGTATTCAGAAGCTTCACTTCCTCCTGAGGGTCCCCCAGGGGACAGCCGCAGACGAAGCACCCCTTGCCGGGGACCGTGGCGATCCAGCCCTCCATTTCCAGCTGCCGGTAGGCCCGCTGGATGGTGTTGGGGTTGATGGACAGCTCCACCGCCAGCTCCCGGACGCTGGGCAGCTTGTCCCCCTGGACCAGCACCCCGCCGGAGATCTGCTGCCGGACGTTGTCTGTGATTTGTGCGTAAAGGGGACGAATGTCCCGATAATCCAGGTGCAGCATAGGCGCCCTCCTTTGTATGAAGTGTATTAATACAGACATGATACAGCCAATATTTCCCACCGTCAATAGACCGAACCGATTCTTAGGGAAATCTTAGGGAAATCTTAAAAGACGGGTTTTGCCCGTTACCGTTGAAAAGCACAAAAGGAAGGGGGCTTTGGAAGAAAAAACCGGGAATTGGTCCAAGGGTGTCGGGTAAACTGAATTTGTATGGAAGAAAATCAGAAATAACGGAAAAATTTCTTAATTTGAGCGGAAACTACTTTGCAAATCCGGGGAAATATGCTATAATGCCTGGAGATATTGAGTATGTGACAAAGAGGCGAAATTATGAGTATATCTGATGTTTCCGTAGTGCTCCCTTCCCTGGACCCGGACGAGAAGCTGGACGCGGTGATTGACGGGCTCCTCCAATACGGATTTACGGACATTATTCTGGTCAACGACGGCTCCAAGCCTGAAAATCTCCCCCGGTTCCAGCGGGCGGCGGACACCCATAAGGAAGTGACCCTGCTGCACCATCCTGTCAACCGGGGCAAGGGCGCGGCTCTCAAAACCGCCTTTGCCTATTTCCTGGAAAACCGCCCCAACGGCAAAGGCGTTGTCACCGTAGACGGCGACAACCAGCACCACCCGGAGGACACCAAGGCCTGCACCCAGCGGATGCTGGAAACCGGCAATGTGGTTTTGGGCTGCCGGGACTTTACCCTGCCCCATGTCCCCTCCCGCAGTCGGTTTGGCAACCACACCACCTCCATGGTCTTCAAGGTCTTTTGCGGCATGACCCTGTCTGACACCCAGACAGGTCTCCGGGCCATTCCCAGAAGTGCCGTAGAGCGGTTCACGGAGGTCTCCGGCGAGCGGTTTGAATATGAGACCAATATGCTCCTGGCCATGAAGACCATGAACATTCCCTATGAAGAGGTCAAAATCCGCACGGTCTATATTGAGGAGAACAAGAGCTCCCATTTCCACGCCATTAAGGACTCCTGGCGGATCTACAAGCTGATTCTGAAGCATTTCTTCCGCTACACCCTGTCCTCCCTGGTCAGTGCCGCGGTGGATACGGGGATGTTTGCCTTCCTGGACTGGGCCCTGCGGGCAAGCTCCGTCATGGTCCACGACACCGTGCCCTATGTGGGGGCCAGAGTGGTCTCTTCCCTGCTGAACTTCTTTATGAATAAGAAGCTGGTCTTCCAGTCAGAGGAGCAGACGGGAAAGGCCATGCTCAAGTATTATCTGCTGG
Source organism: uncultured Oscillospiraceae bacterium (assembly GCA_934589225.1). GTDB lineage: Bacteria > Bacillota > Clostridia > Oscillospirales > Oscillospiraceae > Faecousia. The sequence continues at coordinate 35,057 of CAKTNS010000027.1, read as the reverse complement.
CCCTGCCCCAGATGGCCGCCCAGATGCTGCTGACCAACGGGCTCTACCGGGTGCTGCACATCAGCGAAAATGCCGGAGGGCTTCGTACATTGTGGTACGTCATCGTGATGGTGTGCCTGTATTTCATCAGCTATACGATCCAGCAGCGCTGGGTCTTTGTAAAGCAAGACGCGAAGCAAGACAAACAGTGAGGTAACGAAATATGCAGAACAGAACACCCAGCCGGGGCCAAAGCCAGAACGGCTATTCGGCCCAGGCAAATGTTTCCGTAAAGCCGCCGAAAAAGAAGAAGAAAAGCGGCGTATTCGGAAGAATCGTCCGCCGGTTTTTCCTGTTGCTGTTCACCATCCTGATTTTGGTCATCGGTGCTCTGGCGCTGGTGATGAACCTGGTATTCAACGGCCCCTCCCCCGCGGCCCGAAAGGTGCTGACCATGTCCCTGCTGGAGCCCAGTGCCACCAAATGGATCCCGGGACTGTTTATGGATGAGGCCGTGGTAGACAGCATCCGCAACGAAGGCAGCGACAAGGAGATCGACACCTCCACCAATCTCAATGACATCGTGATCAACCGGGGCGGCTCCATTTCCGGCAGCGAAAGCCACGAATGGGACAACTACCCTGACGGCATCCGCATTGAGGATTACAAGGGCAAGACCTTCAACGCCCACATTATGGTCATCCGGGACCCTGCCCGGGTCTCCCTGGGAGCCTCTTATAATTATAATGGCTCCAACGCCTCGGGCTTCTCCACCTCCAACCCCGGCATCCGGCTGAACCAGGTCATGGACAAGTACCCGGAGATCGCCGCGGTCATCAACGCCGGTGCCTTTAACGATGACGGCACCGCCAACTCCACCGTTGGCTCCGTTCCCGCGGGCCTCACCATTTCCGGGGGCAAGGTGGTTTCCAACGTTAACAGCGGCATGGTGCCCGAGGAGGGCTTCGCCGGATTCAACACCGATGACAAGCTGGTGGTGGCCAAGAGCATGACCGCCAACGAGGCCATGGAGCAGAACATCCGGGACGGCTGTGAGTTTGGCCCCGTGCTCATCGTCAACGGCGAAGTAAACCAGGCGGTTTACTCCGGCAACTCCGGCTACAACCCCCGTACCGCCATCGGTCAGCGGCAGGACGGCGCGGTGATCTTCGTCTGCGCCGACGGCCGTCAGGCCGGTTCCATCGGTGCCACCTACAAAGACATCATTGACATCCTGCAGGAGTACGGCGCATACAATGCCTGTAACATGGACGGCGGTTCCTCCTCCATTATGTACTACCGGAACACCTCCGGTGAAGTTAAGATGATCAACAGCTACTCCGTTCTGCAGTCCGAGCCCAGAAGAATGCCGGACTTCTGGATGGTTCAGTAAGGAGGCGGCACGACATGTATCAAGGAAAATTTGAATCGAAGAATCGTTCCGCTTCCAAGGGCGGCTTCACCCCGGAGGTTCAGGAGGAGCAGCAGCAGGCCTACAAGCCCCACCGCAGCGCCGCCAACGCCGCCCGGCAGCAGATGCCTCAGGCCCGGCCCCAGCAGCCAAGGCCTAATGCCATGCCCCAGCAGCCCGGCAGACCCGCCCCCGCAAGAGTCCAGGAAGCCCCCAAAAAGAAGGGCCCCCGGATCGGCGGCGTGATCTTCTACACCCTGTATTTCCTGTTTATCGCCATTTTCTGCCTGGGCACCTTCCTGGGCCTCAACTACCTGGAAGGGTGGCTGGAGGACTACGAGGCCGCCCAGCCCGATGCCAAGAGCGAAGAGGTTTTCCATCAGCTCTTTGACCATCCGGATTGGAGCACCCTTTACACCATGGCGGGCATTCAGGATTCCCCCTACGAGGGCAAGGATGCCTTTGCGGCCTACATGACCCAGAAGGTGGGCGATGCTCCCCTGACCTATGTGGAGACCTCCGCCGGTCTGTCCGGTGACAAGAAGTACTATGTCAAGATGAATGACGAGCGCATCGCCTCCTTCACCCTGGAAAACCACGCGGAGAAGGTGACGGACATCCCCGACTGGGAGCTGGGCGCGGTGACGCTGAACTTTGACCGGGCCGAGGGCTACCTGATTCAGAAGGTGGACGGCCACAAGGCCTATGTCAACGGCGTGGAGCTGGACGAATCCTTCACCATCCAGACCACCTCCACCTCCGCCTCCGAGTTCCTGCCCATCGGCACCACCGGCGACAAGACCGACATTCAGAGCATTACCGGCCTCATGATGCGGCCCACCGTCACCATCAAGGACCAGTCCGGCGCGGAAATGCCTGTGGTCTACGACGAGGAAGCGGGCATGTATGTGGAGCAGACCGAGTCCAATACCATTACCGACGACGAGCGGGCAGCGGTCATTGGCGCCCTGGAAGCCTACTCCGAGTATATGATCAACGCCAAGGGCGCCCGGCAGGCCGTGGCCAAGTATTACGACAGCTCCTCCGATGCCTATAAGGACATTGTGAACATGGGCAAGGAGCTGTGGATGAACTCCGACCGGGGCCACCGGTTCCTGAATGAAAACGTCACGGAATACATCAAGTATTCTGACGAGCTGTTCTACGCCAGAGGCACCGTCACCCTGAACGTGGCCCTGAAGGACGGCAGCACCCGGGACTACACCGTGGATATGGCCCTGTTCTTCCGGCAGAAGAACGGCAAGTGGCTGTGCTACGGCATGACCAACGAGAACGTCACCAAGCCCGTGGGCAAGGTCCGCATCACCTTTATCAATGACGGTGTGACCCTGTCCAGCGAGTTCTACCAGACCGATGCCTCCAGCATCAGCACCCCCGTGGTCACGGCTCCCGAGGGCAAGACCTTCACCGGCTGGGTCCGGGAGGATGTAGTCGGTGGCCAGAAGCAGCTGACGGTGGTCTTCGGCCCCGGCGACGAAAGCGGCCTGGTGACCATCCCCAGCGGCACCACCCTGACCCCCATGACCCTCTACGCGCTCTTTGAAAACGCACAGTAAGCACATTCCACCCAGACGCAAAATTCTGAAATAACGAAGGAAGCTCTGGATCGGTTGGCAATAGCCGGTCGTTCCAGAGCTTCCGGAATACGAACGAAAGAGGAGAATGCCTATATGTTTGCAGCCCTGCAAGCCCTGTTGAATACCTGTGCAGTATCCTTTGATCTGCCCATCCTGGAATGGATCCAGGCCCACCTGCAGTGCGGCTTTCTGGACAAGGCCATGCCCATTGTCACCTTGTTTGGCGACGGCGGCGTGTTCTGGATTCTGGTGGCCGTGACCCTGCTGTTCTTTGCGAAGTACCGGAAAACCGGCTTCTCCATGGGCATGGCCCTGGTGCTGGGTCTTCTGGTGTGCAACATCATTTTAAAGCCCCAGGTGGCACGGATCCGTCCATATACCTTTCAGCTGGAGCATTTTCAAAAAGAGATCACCCTTTTGATTTCCGCCCAGAGCGACTTCTCCTTCCCCTCCGGCCACACCATTGCCTCCTTTGAGGCCTGCACGGTGCTGATGCTCCACGACAAGCGCATGGGCATCCCCGCCACCGTCCTTGCCATCCTCATTGCCTTCTCCCGGCTGTACCTCTACGTCCACTACCCGACTGACGTTCTGGTCTCCCTGGTGCTGGGCATCCTCTTTGGCCTGCTGGGAAATCTGCTGGTAAACCTGATTTACAAAAAGTTTGTCTACAAGGGCAAGTATATTGAAGAGTAAAAAAACACACGGAACGGTCTACAAAAACCGTTCCGTGCGTTTTTTTACAATGGGATCCCTAAATATTTGGAGAGGGCGGGCAGATTGTTGAGCCCCTCGGTGTAGCCCTGCCAATAGAGGGCGCCCAGCTTTTCCAGGTCTCCTTCCACCCGGGAAATCTCAATGGGCCGCTGGGGTGCCTGGACAAAAATCCGTCCGATGCTCTCCAGTCCCTCCAAGCGGTCGCAGAGGGCATTGTAGGTTTCAGGAATGCTGTCCACCGCCTTGGCAAAGGCGGGCCACCGGCGGTAGACGGCCTCGGCGGTACTTAAATCCGTGGCAGATTTCCGGTAGGCCCGGTCTCGGGTACGGATCACCACGATTTTGTCATACCCCTGGGCCAGGGCCCAGTCAAAGGGAATGCCGCAGCTGCATCCCCCGTCCAGACAGGGGATGCCCTCCACCTCCACCATGGGGGTCACAAAGGGCATGGAGGCCGAGGCCTTGGCGGCGGTGAAAATATCGCACTTCCCCCGCTCCCAGAAAAGGGGCTCCCCCGTGCGGCAGTCCGTGGTCTCCACCAGAAGACGGCGGCGGGGGTCGTTGAAGCGCTCCATATCCAGGGGCTCCATCTCATTGTAATCATCGATGAGGAAGTCCAGACGGATCAGGCTTTTGCTTTTCCGCAGGGCCCCGGGGCCAATATAGTCCTTGTCATGCCGGTGGGCAAGATTGGCCCGGGCGGACCGGCCGATCTGCCCGCTGCAATAGCTGACCCCGGCCAGGGCCCCTGCACTGACCCCCAGGGTACACCGGAAATTCACCCCCCGCTGCATCCAGGCATCCAGCACCCCCTGGGTGTAAAGCCCCCGAAAGGCCCCACCCTCCAACACCAGGCACCCCTCCAGAACCGTATCCGGCGCAGACCCGGTGGGAATGCTGCCAATTTTCGAATATACTTCCTCCATAAAAATCCCTCCGGGAAAAATTTTTCCTGAATGATACCAGATTTGGAACATAAAATCAAGAGATTTTTCGTTACAAAATGCGTTCCGGCGGCGTTGCAATTATAACCCGTGGGGTTCAATGGTACCACGCCCATAACCTTCCCCTTCGGGGAAGGGGGACCGCCGCAGGCGGTGGATGAGGCGCGGTACGGCGTTTAGCATTGTAGGAACAATGGGCGCAGAGGGAAAACATATCGAAAAGGCACCCTTGGCTCTCCCTTTGGGAGAGCTGTCACCGCAGGTGACTTAAGAGGGCCTTGCAGCGTTTCTTTTGAATGATAACATCCATTAAAATCCTCAACGTTGACCCTCTCCGTCCTCGCTACGCTCGGCCACCTCTCCCAAAGGGAGAGGCAAGGAGACGTTCCTACGGATTCGCCCATTGTTTCCACAACGTTTTACGCTGTACCGCATTTCCCTCATCAGTCTCGCCCACAGGGCGAGCCAGCTTCCCCCGAGGGAAGCTTTTGTACCCTGTCGGACGGGAACCTGTTTATTCTGACGTAGTTCTATCCGGAAGGTTTCCGGAACGGCACGCAGGCCGTTCCCTACGGTTTCGCTGATGGGTGTATTTTTTAACCAACGTATTTCAAAAACGGGCGCGTCCGTCCCCCGATAATTGTCAATTGTCCATTGTCAATTGTCAATTTATTTATCCGCCCTGCCGCAGCTTAAAATATTTTTCCACAACGCTTTGCATGTTTTGCTCAAATCTGTTATACTATTCTGAATAGATTTATCGAAACAAAGGAGATCGCGTCCATGACTACGGAAGAATACCGGAAGAAGAAGCCCTTGGCTGTTTTTCTGCATTATTTCAAGAATCACCGGCGGCTGTTTGCCATTGACATCACCTGCGCCATGCTGATTGCCTGCATTGACCTGGCCTTTCCGCTGGTGACCCGGCTGTCGCTGTATGATCTGCTGCCCAACGAAAAATACGGGGTTTTCTTTCCCCTGATGGCCGGGTGCCTGGCCTTTTATTTTCTGCGGAGCTGGCTCAACTATATCGTCTGCTACTACGGCCATACCTTCGGCATTCGGGTAGAGGCGGATATTCGGGCGGATTTGTTTCACCATATGCAGGAAATGAGCTATGATTTCTACGATGCCAACCGCACCGGTCAGCTCATGAGCCGCCTGACCTCGGATTTGTTTGAGCTGACGGAGCTTGCTCACCACGGGCCGGAGGATGTGCTGACCTCCACCATCACCATTCTGGGGGCCCTGATCGTCATGGCCTGCATCCGCTGGGAGCTGGCACTGGTGGTGGCCATTCTGGTGCCGGTGTTCCTGGTGGTCATTATGTCCATGCGCAAGAGCCTGGGCAGCGTTTCCAAGGGGGTCAAGCAGAAAACCGGCCACATCAATACGGAAATCGAATCCAGCCTCTCCGGCATCCGCACCGCCAAGGCCTTTGGCAACGAGGATTTGGAAACCCAGCGCTTTGATGCCGCCAACGACATTTACAAGTCCTCCAAGCGGAATTTCCACAAGGCCATGGGCCGGTTCAACAGCACCATGGAGCTGTTTCTCACCTCTTTAAACGTGGTGGTCATCGCCCTGGGTGGGTTTATGATCCTGAAGGGCAAAATGGACTACCGGGACCTGCTGACCTTCAGCCTCTATATTGCAACCTTCGTGACCCCCATGCGGAAGCTCTCCACCCTCTCCGAGCTCTTCGCCAACGGCTTTGCGGGGCTCAACCGTTTTGTGGAGATCATGGGCACGGAGCCCACCATTCAGGATGCAAAAGACGCCCAGGACCTTCAGAATGTTCAGGGCTCCATCCAGGTAGACCATGTGAGCTTTACCTATGACGGAAATCTGCCTGTGCTCCACGACGTTTCCCTGGACGTGCGTCCCGGGGAGACCATTGCCATTGTGGGCCCCTCCGGCGGCGGCAAGAGCACCCTTTGCCAGCTGATCCCCCGGTTCTATGACGTGTCTGCCGGTTCTATTTCCATTGACGGGGTAGACGTGCGGCAGATTCGGCAGCACAGCCTCCACAAGACCATCGGCATTGTCCAGCAGGACGTGTTCCTCTTTGCGGACACCATCCTGGAAAACATCCGCTACGGACGGCCGGATGCCACCGACGAGGAGGTCATTGCCGCCGCCAAGCGGGCGGAAATCTACGCAGACATCCAGGCCATGCCCCAGGGCTTCCAGACCTACGTAGGCGAGCGGGGCACCCTGCTCTCCGGCGGGCAGAAGCAGCGGGTGGCCATTGCCCGGATTTTCCTGATGAACCCGCCCATCCTCATTCTGGACGAGGCCACCTCCGCCCTGGACTCCGTCACCGAGGCCAGAATCCAGCGGGCCTTTGACAATTTGAGCCGGGGCCGGACCACCCTGATCATTGCCCACCGGCTCAGCACCATCCGTTCCGCCAGCCGCATTATTTCCATTGCCGACGGCATCATCACTGAAAGCGGCACTCATGAGGAGCTGCTGAAAACCGGCGGCGTGTACGCAAACCTTTACAACACCCAGAACGCCCTGGCCCTGGAGACGCTGAAGGGGGCGGAGGGTCTGTGCTGAAGATCCTGCTCATGGGCCCACTGCCCGAAATGGACTGGGCCGCCCTGAACTGCGGGCCTGTACTCACCCTGCCCGGAAGCCCCGAATATCTGGAGCGCATTCCTGCATTGGAGCCGGACCTGATCCTCTTTGCCATGGAGCCTCCGGCCTGCAACGGCCTGGAACTGCTGAGGAAATATCGGGCCTCCGGCGGCCAGGCTCCCTGCATTGTAGCCGCCCCCCGGGAGTGCTACCGCTGGGTGCTGCAAGCCCTGCGGCTGGGGGCCCGGGACTATCTAACCACGCCCTTTGACACCCAGGAGCTTCTGGAGGCTCTGGACCGTGTCCGGCCCCCGGAGCTTCCCGTGGATGCCCAGGGGAACAAGTATGTTCAGGAAGCCATGGCCTACATTGCCCGGCACTATGCCGATACGGGCATCAGCATTGCCGCCATTGCCGGCAGCCTTCAGCTCAGCGAGGGGCACCTGAGCCATATGTTCAAAAAAGAGACCGGCTCCACGGTCAATGCCTACCTGACCCAGGTGCGGATGACCAAGGCCATGGAACTGCTGTCCGACTGCCGCCGGAAAATCTATGAGGTGGCGGAGCTGGTGGGCTACCGGGATGTGGCCTACTTCAGCGCCACCTTCAAAAAGGCCACGGGCCTGTCCCCATCGGACTACCAAAGGGGCCGCTCCTCCGGTTTTACAAAGGTTTGACATACATTGTAGATTATGCACAAAAGGCACAACGTTCTTTTCAAGAGCGCTGTGCCTTTTTAACAGAATTTTTATAAGAATCGCAGGATTCTCCTGTTTCCTTTTGGATACTGCTTCCTATATAATATTCGCATCGGGGATGACCTCCCTCATTTCAAAAAGGAGAAGATGTATCATGAAAAAATTGCTCGCTTTGCTGCTGGCTGCCTGCATGATCCTGTCTCTGGCTGCCTGCGCTGATTCCAAGGAGCCCGTACGGGACGATTCCGCTCCCGCTACCGAAGCCCCCCAGGAAACCCAGGCCGCAACCGAGGCAGCACCTGCCGAGGAAGCCAAGGATTATTCCGGCTACACCATCCGGATCTACTCCAACTCCAACTCCACCGAGCGTACCACTTGGCTGATCAACGAAGCCAAGGACGCCGGCTTCAACATCTCCATTGACGACAACACCGTCATCTCCGGTGACGACAAGGCCATCCAGGCCGCCAACGAGAACAAGGACGGCGACATCCTCTTTGGCCTGAACGAGACCCGCTGGAGCCAGGTGGTCAAGGGCCAGTATGAAAACCTGAAGCTGGTGGACTGGACTCCCACCTGGGCCGATAAGGTTGGCGAATACAGCTATCCCGGTCAGGCCTACGGTCTGGTCATTCAGAACGTGCTGATGCTCTACCGTACCGATGATTTGGGTACCAAGGGCGAAAAGCTCCACTTCCAGCACTGGGCCGACGTGGTGAACTGCGGCTACACCTGGTACCGTCAGAACAAGGTCGGCGGCACCACCAACTCCAACATCAACTCCGCCATTCTCTACGCTTTCACCGACCCCACCTCCCCCGCCGGCGGCATCTCCGTGGACGGCTGGAAGACCCTGTGGAAGTACTGCCAGGACGGCAAGTTCGGCGGCGACGACTACAAGTACGGCTTCGATCCTCTGAACAAGGGTGACGTTCAGGTCTCTACTTACTACTCCTCCTCTCTCTACGGCAAGATCGATGCCGCGGCCGAGGGTTCTGCCAACCCCCTGAAGGGCACCATGCAGCCTGAAAACTGGGCCCTGGTAGACATTGACGACGGCACCTACTACATTGCCGAGTACCTGGGCATTCTGGACAAGGCCGGACGGACCGACGAGCAGACCGAAGCCGTCAAGGCCTTCGCTGAGTGGTTCGGCTCCGCCGAAGTACAGGCCGCTTGGGGTGACGAGTTCGACACCTATCCCTGCAACCAGGATGCTGCCGCCATTCTGTACCCCGATGGCACACCCGCCATTTACCAGATCAAGAACTTTGCCCGTACCACCGTTGGTGATACCGGCCTGACCTATGCCGAGTATGTTGCCGCCCACAGCGCCGAGTGGACCAACATTATGACCAACCTGGGCTTCTTCTGGAAGGACGACGCTTCCGCCTCCGCGGAGCCCAACTGGGACACCCTGGACTGGGCGGCCCTGACCCAGGCAAAGGCATAACTTGAAGTTTCAACACCTTGGCGAGCCGGTCCTGGCCGGCTCGCCATCCGTTTCTATTCCAATCATTCCCCATTTAGAACATTACACAAGAAAGGGTGCCGCCCCATGAATGAAAAAATGATCCAGCTGGACAACATCGTGGTCCGTTTCGGGACCTTCGAGGCCCTGCACAACATCAACGTTACCGTGGGGGAAGGAGAGTTCTTCACCTTCCTGGGCCCCTCCGGCTGTGGAAAAACCACCACCTTGCGGACCATTACCGGCTTTATTGACCCTGTCTCCGGCTCCATCCGGGTGAAGGGCCAGGATATTACCCATGTTCCCATTGAGGAGCGGAACATCGGCATCGTCTTCCAGAGCTATGCCCTGTTTCCCACCATGACCGTTTATGACAACATTGCCTTTGGCCTGAAAATCAAGAAGCTGAAAAAGGCCGAAGTAGACAAGCGGGTGCGGGAGATCGCCAGAAAGGTGGATCTTTCCGACGAGCAGCTGGCAAAAGCGGTTTCCCAGCTTTCCGGCGGCCAGCAGCAGCGGGTGGCCATTGCCCGGGCCCTTGTCACAGGCCCCGCCATCATCTGCATGGACGAGCCCCTTTCCAACCTGGATGCCAAGCTCCGGGTGCAGCTGCGCAATGAGCTCAAGCGGATGCAGCAGGAATTCGGCATCACCACCATCTATGTGACCCACGACCAGGAAGAGGCCCTGACCCTTTCCGACCGGATCGCGGTATTCAACAAAGGCTCCATCGAACAGATCGGAACCCCCAACGAGGTCTATAATCACTCCGCCACGGAGTTTGTCTGTAATTTCATCGGTGACATCAACCGGCTCTCCGACGACGTGAGCCGGGCCCTGGGTGCGGACCTTTCCATGCACAATTACATCCGCCTGGAGCGCATCCACGTCAACGTCCCTGCCAAGGAAGGGGACGTGGTGCTGGAAGGTACCGTGAAAAGCCGGGAATATTACGGTCTTTACATCAAGTATTCCATTGACCTGGGCAGCCAGATCATCAAGGTCATTGAAAAGAATGACGGCATCAATATCTACGAGGCCGGGCAGCGGGTGAAAGCCGTGCTGAACCCCCGGGATATTATGGCTTATCCCCCGGAACAGGAGGCGACGGCCCAATGAAAACCACCCCCATCCGCCTGGACAAGCGGACTGTTCCCAAAATCATCGGGTTTTTGCTCTATGCCTACCTGTTTTTGGGGTTCATGCTGATCCCCTGCTTCAACACCCTGGCCAGCGTCTTTACCACCGTCAACCCGGACGGCACCCGGGACCCCTGGGCCGTGATCCGGTTTTTCTTCGCCGGAAACATGGGCCGGTATGTGCTGAACTCTTTGAAGCTGGCGGTGTGCCTTGTTGTCACCGTGAACATCGTGGGCATTTCCATCGTGCTGCTGACGGAGTATTTTGACATCAAGGGTGCCCGCATTCTGAGGCTGGGCTACATGACCACCATGATCTACTCCGGCGTGGCCCTGGTCACCGGGTATCTGTTCCTCTATGACAGTGACGGCATCATCACCACCCAGCTGGTAAAGCTCTTCCCCGGCATGAACAAAAACTGGTTTTCCGGCTTCCGGGCGGTGCTTTTCACCATGACCTTTGCCTGCACCAGCAACCACGCCCTGTTCCTGCGGAACGCCATCCGGGGCATTGACTACAATACCGTGGAAGCCGCCCGGAATATGGGTGCCGGCCCCTTTAAGGTGCTGCGGAAGGTGGTCTTCCCCACCCTGGTGCCCACCTTGTTTTCCCTCACCGTCATGACCTTTATCACGGGTCTTTGCGCCATGTCCGCCCCCACGCTGCTGGGCTATGACTCCATCAACCCGGAAATTGTCCGTCTGGCCGGTTCCTCTGCGGCGGACGAAGCCTTCCCCCAGGCCCGGGCGGCGCTGCTGTCGGTGATGCTGGCGATTTTCACCATCGTGCTGCTCACGGTGCTGACGGCCTATGAATCCAAGGGCCACTACCTCTCCGTGTCCAAGACCAAGGCAAAGCTTGTAAAGCAGAAGATCCACAGCAAACCCGGCAACATTCTGGCCCACATCTACGCCTATGTGCTGTTCATCATCTACATGACCCCGGTGGTCATGATCGTCCTGTTCTCCTTCCAGACCTACAAGGCCATCCGGATGAAGACCCTGGACCTGACCTCCTGGACCATGCTGAATTTCTTCGGCTCCCGGGACTATGAGTATCTCACCAACCGGGGCACCTACAAGCTGCGGAAAAACGCCATTTCCGGCCTGTTTTCCAACGAGGCGACCCTGGGCGGCATCAAGCTCAGCTTTATCATGTCCGTCATCGCCGCGGCCCTGGCCTGCATCATCGTGGTGGTAGCCTGCAACTACATTTTCAAAAACCGGAAAAGAATGAGTGGCAAGGCTCTGGAATACACCCTGCTGTTCCCCTGGCTGCTGCCCACCATTCTGATCTGCTACTCCTACCGGACCTTCTTCAATTCCGAAAGCGTCTTTTACGTAGGCGGCAAAAACCTCTACTACGCCCAGAATGTGCGGCTGCTCATCGTCATGGCCTACACCGTCACCAAGCTGCCCTTCTCCCTGCGGATGATCAAGGCCAGCTTCTACACCATTGACGAAGAGCTGGAGGAGGCCGCCCGGAACCTGGGCTCCGGGGCGGTGCGGACCTTCCTGAAGGTGAAGCTGCCCATCATCCTCTCCAGCGTTCTGGCGGTCTTTGCCCTGAACTTCAACGCCCTGTTTACGGAGTATGACATGTCCGCCACCTTTGCCAGCTCCTACGGCACCACCTATGCCATGGTCATTCAGAGCATGTGCGCCGAGGAGGGCATGTATGGCTACAACATCAATGCCTCCGGCCGCCGCTGCGCCAGCACCGTATTCATCATGTTGGTCTCCGGCCTGATTTTGTACCTGGTCTACGGTGTCGGCAGCCGGGACCTGGGCGAGCGTCTGGAAATCAAGGACCGCCGGAGAAAGCGCCGGGAAAAATTCCTGGCAAAATTCGGCAGAACGAAAACAGCCCCGGAAGCAGTCACCAAGTAACATTAAAATCCCCCGAAACCTGTTTTTTACCAGGTTTCGGGGGACTTTTTATGTATTTTACTGGGCCGCCCGGCAGATGTCGCCTACACCCTCCAGGATTTCCGTGGGCTGGTAGGCAAAGGTCTGGGGGGTGTCCCGGTCCGACACGCCGGAGAGCACCAGCACCGTGTCGATGCCGCTTTCCGTACCGGCGATGATGTCCGTATCCATCCGGTCCCCGATGACCACCGCCTCTTCGGAGTGGCAGCCCAGAAGCCGCAAACCCGTGCGCATCATCAAAGGGTTGGGCTTGCCGCAGAAATAGGCCTGCTTGCCCGTAGCCATTTCCACCGGGGCGATCAGGGCCCGGCAGGCCGGGGCAATGCCCTTTTCAATGTTGCCGGACACATCGGAGTTGGCCCCGATGAGCTTGGCCCCACCCAGCACCAGATTCACCGCCCGGGTCAGGGTGTCCAAAGAATAGGTCCGGCCCTCCCCGATGACCACATACTCCGGGTTCACATCGTTCATGGTGATCCCCGCGTCATACAAAGCGTTCAGAAGCCCCGCCTCTCCAATCACAAAGGCCGAGCACCCCGGGGCCTGGGCCTTCAAAAAGGCCGCCGTGGCCAAAGCACTGGTGTAAAAATGCTCCTCCGGCACATCCAGCCCCATCCGGGCCAGCTTCTGCTGCAATTCCTTGGGAGTCATGCCGGAGTTGTTGGTCAAAAATAAGTATTCCTTGTTGTTGCCTTGCAGCCACTGCACAAAATCCGCCGCCCCCGGCAAAATCCGGTTGCCATGGTACAGCACGCCGTCCATATCACAAATAAAGCCCTTCTTGGCTTCAAAATCGATCTTCATCTTCATCTCTCCTTTTAACACTCGTTTGGTTACAGGATACCACCGCCATGTAAAGTCTGTTTGAACGGTCATGTAAAACATTTGTAAAATTTTCACATATATTTTACGCAGTTTTCTTCCAGGATTCGCTCCCACGGGGCAGGACAGGACGAAACATCGCACAAACGACGGACGCAATGGTATAACGCCCGGGACGTTTCGAATAGAACCTGTGCGGTTGAATGGAACCACGCAATGTAGCGGCGATGATTCATCGCCAAGCAACGTTTCGAATACAACCTGTGCGGATGAACGGTGCCCCACCAGCGTGTCTGTAGGGGCGGCAATCTGCCGCCCGCCACGTTTCGAATATAACTTGTGTGGTTGAATGGTATTACGCCCATAACCTTCCCCTTCGGGGAAGGGGGACCGCCATAGGCGGTGGATGAGGTGCGGTACGGCGTTCTGCATTGTAGGAACAATGGGCGCAGAGGTAGAAACAAATCGAAAAAGCACCCTTGGCTCTCCCTATGGGAGAGCTGGCTCGGCGCAGCCGAGACTGAGAGGGCCTTGCGTCGTTTTTTGAATGATTACGTCCACCTAAATCATCAACGTTGACCCTCTCCGTCCTCGCTGCGCTCGGCCACCTCTCCCATAGGGAGAGGCAAGAGGTTATGTTTCTACGGATTCGCCTACAGTTCCTAGAGTGTTTCACGCCACCCCGCGGCCCTCATCAGGCTCGCCCAGGCGAGCCAGCTTCCCCCGAGGGAAGCTTTTGTACCGAGCTTTTGGGAGGTATCATTCAACCGCACGGGTTATATTCGGGACGCAGCGGGCGGCTAATAGCCGCCCCTACAGGCGTAATACCATTCAACCGCACGGGTTGTATCTGAAACGTGGCATGGTGGCGCTCCGCGCAGCGAATCAAAATCAATTGATTGCCGGGGGCAATCACACCTTGATTCCATCGATGAATCATCGCCGCTACATTGGGTGTACCGTATATCGGGTGATACCATTCAACCGCACAGGTTGTATATGCAACGTGGCGGGCGGCTAATAGCCGCCCCTACATGCACGTCGGTGGGTGTGATCGTTCATCTGCACGGGTTGTATTTGCAACGTGGCGGGCGGCTAATAGCCGCCCCTACGGGCGTAATACCATTCAACCAAACGGGTCTATACAAAACTGCCCCACCTTTGGGGGTGGGGCAAAAGCCTTAGCTCAGGCGGTTTTCGTAGGTGTAGACCTCGCTGGCGTCTACGGCTTCGAAGTAGGCCTTCAGGATGGGTTCCGCTACGGCGGCCATGGAGGAGCCGTGGGCGACTTTTTCGCCGAAGACGGCGATGGCGATCTCCGGGTTTTCCATGGGGGCGAAGCACACGAAGGCGCCGTGGTCAGAGCCGCCGGAGGAGTGCTGGGCGGTACCGGTTTTGGCGCAGACAGTGATCTTGGAGGGCCACTGGGTGTTGTCCTCGTCCTTCACGCCACCGAACCACTTGGTGGCGGTGCCGCCGGGCATGGTGACGACCCGGCGCATGCCGTCTACATAAGTTGCGTAGGTGGTGTCGGAAATCTTCATTTCGCTGACGATCTCCGGGCTGTTGGAATAGACCAAGGTCCGGTAGTCAGAGGACGTGACCCGGTTTAAGAAGGTGGCTTTATACCGGGTGCCCTGGTTTGCCAGGGTGGAAACATAGACCGCCAGCTGCAAGGGGGTAAAACGGTTCTCGGACTGGCCGATGGCGCAAAGCACTCGGTCACCGCCGTTCCAGGCTGCGTCAACGCCGGTGTAGGACTTTTTCTTACTTTCCCGGTTGGCACGCCAGCCCACTTTTTCAACCAGCTCAATGCCGGTGGGCTCTCCCAGGCCCATGGCCTTGGCGGTGTCATCCATCATTTCGATGGTCATCTTGTAGCCCAGTTCGTAGAAGAACAGGTTGCAGGACACCTTCAGCGCATCCTGGGCGATCAGGTCGCCGTGGGTGGCCATGCCCTTGGTGCTGGAATAGTACAGACAGGTGGGGTGGAATCCGGCGAAGTCATCATGGTTAAAGTAGCCCGTATCCTTGATGATCTCTCCGGCCTGGTAAATGGGGGTGCCGGAACTGTCCGTGTTCTCCATGGCCGCCACCAGGGTACACATTTTGTAGGTGGAGCCCGGGGCATAGGTGGCGCCGAAGGCCCGGTTGAAGAAGGGATTCAGGTCGTCCTTGGTGATCTCCTCCCAGTCCTCGTTCATGGTGGCCAGATTGAAGGTGGGGTAGCTGGCGCAGGCCAGGATTTCACCGGTCTTCACCTTCATGACGATGACCGCCGCACCCTGGGCATCCAGGCCCGTGTGCTCGCCCACTTCCGTATTGAGCTGGGGGTCGGTGATCTCCTTCATCCGCTCCGCCAGGGCATCCTCGGCGATTTTCTGGATGTTGATGTCAATGGTGGTTTCCACGTTGTTGCCGGCAATAGGCTCTTTACCGGTGATATACTGCTGGGAGACGATGGTGCCTTCCTTGGTAACCTTATCCAGACGCTGGCCGTCAATGCCGTGGAGGTATTCTTCAAAGGCCTCTTCAAAGCCGGACTGGCCGATCATGGCATCCATGGCGTAGCCCTCTTTTTTATACTTGGCCCAGTCCTTGTCGTCCATGCCGCCCATGTAGCCCAGGATGTGGGCCGCGTACTGGGTGTGGTACTCCCGGACGGTGGAGGATTCCACCATCAGGCCGGGGGTGTTCAGCTCCAGGATAGCCGCCAGGTTTTCACTGTTGACGTCGGAGATGAAGACGTAGCTGGGCAGGTTGGTCACGCCTCGCAGGTCAAACTCATAACGAAGACCGATGACCGCCCGGGCCTCCTCCTCCGTCCAGGTCTCGGGGATTTTGTAAATCTCCCGCATTTTCTGGATCAGCAAGGGGGCGGTAATATCCGGGTCCCAGCTTCTGTCCACCATGTAGTTCTGGAAATACCCCTGCCAGGCGGTAGAATACTGGCTCAAGGTATACTCAAAGGGACGGCTGGCCGTAATGGGCAGGTGGTCCTGGTGGGATACCCCCAGCTCCTCGCACTTTTTAAGCAGGGTATACAGGTATTCGTTACGGTTGTCCGCGGACTTGATAACGAAGTGGTTGAACACCAAATCATAACTGGCACGGTTGCCAACCAAAACCTTGCCGTTACGGTCCAGGATGTCGCCCCGGGCGGCTCGGACGGTGGTGACGGTGGAGTACAGGGTGGTGTTGTCGGTGTTGCCGTCGGTATCGATGATTTGCAGCTTAAACAGCCGCATGGCGTACAGCACCATGATGAGGGTAAAGAGCCCCAGGAAAATACCGGCTCTCAGTTTGGTTACTCGTTCCATACATGACCTCCAATCGATCCAATGCGGTAGATGAGCTGATACAGCGGGATCATCGCCAAAATGGAGTACAGCGCTGTCAGCAGGAAATAAGAAATACGGCTCCAGTGGGTCAGGCCCAGGAAAATGGCGGTGCCGTAGAGCCCCAGCTCATAGATGAGCATGGCGATGGCACTGCACAAAATCATGGAACCGGTGCTGCGCCGCCAGAATTTCTGACGGAACAGGCCGCACAGCAGCGCCGGAACGGTCATGAGCCCTACGCAGTAGGCCCCGGGGGCGGAGCCGGAAAAGTAATAGACAATGCCGGCTGCCAGGGCGAAGATGCTGCCGGTCTCCGTGCCTTCCAGCAAGGCCACCAGCAATACCGCCGCCACGCCCAAATCGGTGGTGGCACCAAAGATATGGATGCGGCTCATAATGCAGTCCTGAACCACCAGGGCCATGACGCAGGTGAAGACCAGGAGCCCCCCTCGCAGCAGATTCATCCGCTGCTGCTTGGTAAAATGCAGGGTCTTTGCCAGGGAGGAGCCCTGCCGGTCCGGCTGGAACTCCGCCTTGGAGGCCTGGATTTTATCCACCGTATCTACCAGCCACCGGGCAAAGGCATTGCCCTTTTTCCGCTTCCGGCGGCGGCGTCTTTGAGGCGGCTGCTGGGGCCGCCGTTTACGTTGTTGTTCTGCCATAGGTGACCTCATCAGGGGAGAAGGGTCTCTTCCGTGGCCGCGGTCTCCCCGGTGCCGTCGGCAGTGGTTTCCGTGGTGGTGGAAGAGGCGGCGGAAGTGTCCGCGTCCGTGGTGTACTGGGTGATGATGAAGACCTGCTCCAAAGCGTCGATGTCCGCGGCGGATTGCAGCAGGGCAAATTTCGCCACGCCGGTGGTTTCAAAACCGGCATCCACAATGGAGCCCACGATGAGCCCTCTGGGATACACCGTGGAACCGGAGGTCACCACCTGCTGGTTGTTTCGGATAATGGCGGCGGAGGGCAGATAGTTCATCCGCAGCAGCTTTTCGTTGCCGTTGAGGTAGCCGCCGGAGACCATGCCGTTGTAGCCGGAGTCCGATATGGTGGAGCTGATTTCCAGGGTGGAGTCCAGCACCGTTTTGACCTGGGCGTAGTTGGGGCCCACCTGGGTCACCAGGCCCACCACTTCGCCGTTTTCCGTAATGGCGCACATGTTGGTTTCAATGCCCGCGTTGGTGCCCCGGTTGATGGTCAGAACGTTTGTAAAGTCCGTGGAGCTCCAGCCGATGATGTAGGCATCCACCGTCTTGTAGCTGTCGTGGCTGGTGAGCAGGTTGTTCATTTTCCGCAGACGCTCGTTTTCACGGGTGGTGGCATCGGCCTGACGGGCCGTATCCTCCATCTGGGCCAGGTCCGCTTTCAGCTTTTCGTTTTCGGCTTTCAGGGCCTCGTACTTAAACATATAGCTGTAGTACCGCTCCACGGTGTTGGTGAAGCTGGTGGCCGCGCTGCGGAAGGGGGTCAGGGCACCCTGGATCAGCATATCCGGCAAACTCTGATTGGTCAGCCCCGACAGCACGGACAGGCCCGCGGTGATGAGCACCGCCAGAACCAGAATGATGCGAAGCTTGGTATTGAATAACTGTTTCATTCACGCCTCCATATCCCATTCCGGGACCAATTTTTTCAAAACCTGCCCCAGATGGCACAGGGGCAGACCCACCACATTGTAGTAGTCCCCTTCCATGCTGGTGCAGAACAGCGCGCCGCCGCCCTGGATGCCGTAGGCCCCGGCCTTATCCAGGGGCTCCCCGCTTTCGGCGTAGCGGCGAATCTCTCCGGGGGTCATGGGCCTGAAGTGCAGGGTGGTGACCTCCGTAAAGGTCTCCGACCGTTCTCCCCGGAGGACGGTGCAGCCGGTCATGACCTGGTGGTCCCGGCCCGAGAGCATAGAGAGCATTTCCTCTGCCCGCTCTGCGGTCTTGGGCTTTCCCAATACTTGGCCCTCGCAGACCACAATGGTATCCGCCGCCACCACCACATCCCCCTCTTCCCGGGGGATGGCCAAGGCCTTCAGCCTGCTGACCCGGGCCACCTCCTCAAAAGGAGGCCGGGAAGGGTCCATGGTTTCATCAATATCCGCGCTGAACACCTCAAAGGGGTGCCCAAAGGCCCCCATCAGCTCCCGCCGCCTGGGGGAAGCGGATGCCAAAATCAACCGCATAGTTGTTTTTTCCTTTCAGTTCCAAGACAGCGCTTTCATTTCAAGGCCTATTTTACAGCCCAATTGCGAACGCTTCTTGAAGATTTCTTGAATTCTGCGCCTAAAATGCCACCACGCCCGTTGCGTTTAACAGCAAACCCAATGTAGCGGCGATGAATCATCGATGAAATCAATGTGTGATTGCCCCCGGCAATCATTTGATTTTGATTCGCTGCGCGGAGCACCACCACTCAGCCCCGGCGAGGGGCTGGCTCCGTTGAATGTTACGAATACGAACGTCCAATGAACGGCCTTACGGCCAATGGCGGCAGGTTGCCGCCGCTACAGTGGGGATACCATGTTTTGGGTAGTACCATTCAACCGCACAGGTTATACATCCAACGTGGCGGGCGGCAGGTTGCCGCCCCTACGTCAATGCACTGCGTTTTCACATTTTCCGAAACGTAAAACGATGATAGACACGTCAAATAAACGGTAATACGAAACAAATGTATTGTAGGGGCGGCAATCTGCCGCCCGCCACGTGGCAATTATAACCTGTTGGGGTGAATGGTATCATCCGATACACGGAACAATGTAGCGGCGATGAATCATCGCCATCCAGCCCCGGCGAGGGGCTGGCTCCGTAAGGAATATGACCCGTTCCGATGCCCTTACTCCACGCCCCGCAGGTACAGCCCTCTGGTGCAGGCGCCGGGGTCGAAGGTGGTCGGGACTAAGTATTCTTCCAGGACCCGGTCCACTTCCCGGGCGTTTTCCGTGGTGAAATTCAGCCGGATGGCCCACAGGCCCAGCTTGGCCAGGTCGTTCTGGCGGTCCAGCCAGTAGAGCTTTTTGCCGTTGAGGAGCACCGACCGGCAGGTGTCCGCTTCCTTCATCACCGGGAAATCCGCGCCGGTTTTGTCCGTCAGCTTTACGGGCACGCCGCTTTGGCAGGCGCACTCTCCGGTCTTGTTTTTAATGAGGCACTGTTCCGTGATCATCAGAGGCAGACGGCCGTAGGCGATGAGCTCCATGTTCACCGCCTTGCTGATGTCCCGGACCTGGGGCAGGGTCATTTCAAAGCTCAGGGTGGCCGAAGACAGCTTCAGCTCCCGGGCCACGTTTGCGGAGACGGAATTGAAAATATTCAGGCCAAAGTCCCCACGCAGCCGGAATCCGGCCTCCATGGCGGGGATCAGCAGGCCCATATTGCCCACCAGGCAGTCCCGGATGCCCAGGGCCCGAACCTGGCTCATGCGGTTGCGGAGCCGGGGCAGTTCGTCGTCGTGGACCACTCTGGGGAGCACCGCCGCCACCCGGCCCCGGGCGGCCAGCAGCTGGCAGAGTTTTGTATCCGCTGCCAGCAGGTGCAGGGGTACATAGAGCATACTGACCTCGGACTCCAGAAGCCTGGGGGTCAGCTGCTCCAGGCTGGACACCTGGACCGTGAGCCCGGGCTGGTCCGTGGGGCCTTTGATATAAGGGACCTCTTTCGCCCGGCGCACGGGATGGTCCGAACGTCTGGCCCGGAGGGCGGTCATCTGGTTGAGCACGTCCCGGCGCATGGCATTGATGGCCGCGGCGGGGAGCATAAGCCCCGGGTCTACCTGGGTCCGGACCTCCACGCAGCGGAAGGGGGTGCCACCGGTTTTGCCGATGCGCTCTGCCAGGGCTTTCCCCGTCAGGGGCACGTTCACCGCCCGCTCCGGCACCGGTCCCTGGGCCATGCACATGTGGCCCTCCTGGTCCGTGGCGGTAAGACTGCTGCCGTCCACCGTGACCACCGCCCGGAATTTTACATCCACCAGGGGAGCCTCGCCGCTTTCATAGCTCTGGCGGCAGGCCTGCAAAAACTTCGCATCCTCCGGCACGTCCTCATGAACACCGAACATTTTACGGTCCACCTTGCCGGTGTAGTACCCGGCGGTAAAGCCCTGGCGGTTGAAGGCCGCCAAAAGGGTATCCATCATCTCCTGGGTCACCGGGGCCCCATCAATGGCCTGGCGGTAGACGCTGGTGACGGCGGCCACATACTCCGGCCTTTTCATCCGGCCCTCCAGCTTTAAGGAGGCCACCCCCATCTTTTTGATCTGGTCCACGTACTTTACCAGGCAGTTGTCCTTGAGACTCAGGGGGTACTTGTTTTCCCAACGGGAATAGCCGTAGCTCTGGCGGCAAGGCTGGGCGCAGCGGCCCCGGTTGCCGGACCGGGAGCCGATCATGGCGGACAGATAACACTGGCCGGAATAGCACATACACAGGGCACCGTGGCCGAAAATCTCAATTTCAATGGGGGCATTCTCGCAGATGTAGGCGATCTCCTGCCGGTTGAGCTCCCGGCTCAGCACCACCCGGGACATGCCCATGGCAGCGCACATCTGGACGCCGGCCAGAGAATGGACGGTCATTTGGGTGGAGCCGTGAATGGGCACATGGGGGGCGATCTGGCGGCACAGCTGCACCACGCCCCAGTCCTGGACGATAAAGGCATCCACCCCCGCCTGGGCGGCGGTGCGGATGAGATCCCGCACCTGCTGCAGCTCCCGGTCCGTCACCAGGGTATTCAAGGTCAGGTGGACCTGAACCCCCCGGACATGACAGTACCGCAGGGCCTCTGCCAGGGTATCCACCGTAAAATTCTTTGCGCTTTGCCGGGCGTTAAAGGTCCCAACGCCCAGATACACGGCATTGGCACCGTTCTGCACCGCGGCCCGCAGCGCATCCATCGACCCCGCAGGGGCCAGCAATTCCAACATAGGTATCCTCTCCATATGGTATACTTAATCACATTCTACCACAGTTTGTGGAAAATTTCTACCCTTTTATGCCGGATTTCAGAAATTAAAACGGTCTTATGGGATGCAGGCCCCAGAGAATGCTCTTTGGAGTACAGAGGTGTTTGAAAAAAATTTTAAGAGCCGCAACATTTTTCCTGTCCCAGCTGTATCCAGGATAGACCGGCAATGATGCCGGAAAATGAAAGGAATGTATGAATAATGAAAAAGTTTACTATTGGTGTACTTAGTTTTGTGCTGGTGCTTTCTATGGCGGCTTGCGCCGGAAAAAATACGGAAGCCCCCACTGTCCATGACGGAAGCACCCCCACTTTCTCAGAACAAGTTCCTCTTTCTGTCAGAAAGCCCAAGGCAGAGGAGCCTGAAAATGAAAACGGGAATGTTCAAATTCCCAACCCCTGGCAGGAATGCTCCAGTCTGGATGAAGCCGGAAAACTGGCGGGCTTCTCCTTTACGGCTCCCGAAAGTATTGAAGGCCTTGAAAATCGCTACATTGCGGCCATTCAGGGAGAACTGGCAGAGGTGATTTTCAGCAGCTGTGATAATGACCAGGCTTCCGTGTACTTCCGCAAGGGCGTTGGCACTGATGACATCAGCGGCGACTACAACACCTACGACACAGAAGAAGTGCAAACCATCGGCGGCAAAACCGTGACCTGCAAAGGCAGCGAGGGGCTGGTATACACCGCAACCTGGAATGACGGCGAGAATTCCTATGCGGTGATGTCCGACGCAGGGATGGATGCGGAGCAGCTGGCCACCTGGGTCCAGAGTCTGGCCTGACCCTTTGGGACAGGCTTTCACGAATAACGCAGAGGTAAAAACAAACATGGAATGGAATTGGAATCGCTTCATTGCGGGCTTGTTGGCCCTGTTGCTTCTGCTTGTTTTTCTGCCAAGGCCAGCACGCGCCGCCTCCTCTAAGGAAATCCAAAAGCAAATCGATGCGCTGAAACAGCAGCGCATGGAGCTGAAAGACCAGATCGACCAATTACATACAAACTATGAAGAAAATCAGCAGGGGGTTCTGGAAATTGTCAGCCGAAAGAATCAGCTTGACCAGGAGATTGATAATCTGCATCGACAGACCAGCAATGTGCAGGCCCAGTTGGAGGCCTACGGAGTCCTGATTGCGGATAGTCAGGAAACACTGGATGAAGCGCAGACCCGCTATGACACCCTGAACGCAGATTCAAAAAGCCGCATTCGTGCAATGGAGGAGGATGGAAGCCTGTCCTATTGGGAAGTGCTGTTCCGGGCGAACAGCTTCTCGAATTTTTTAGACCGACTGAATATGATTGAGGAAATTGCCGTGTCGGACCGTCAACGCCTGGTCTCACTGAGTCTTGCCTATCAAAATGTCTGTGATGCTCAGGAAACACTGAAAACAGAGAAAGCGCAAATGGAACAAACGCAACAGGAACTGTCTGATCTTCAAGGGGAACTGGATCAAAAACGTGCGGATGCCGATGAGGCCATACAGGAACTGATCGCGCAAGGCGCGGAGATCCGGTCACTACAGGAGGAACTCTACAGTGAAGATACGGCTCTGCTGGAAGAAATAGCAAAAACAGAAAAGGAATACAATGCGGCAAAGTACCGGGAGTGGAAAGAATACATGGAGACCTATACCACGGTCCCGCCGGAAACCACCGCTCCAACAGAACCAAGCAAGCCTGACAATGGCGGGGAAAAAGGCAACGGAACCTGGTTTCGCCCCTGTGCCTACAGGTATCTGTCCAGCCCCTTTGGGCTGCGGAAGTCCCCAACAACCGGAGCATCGACCTATCATCAGGGTGTAGACCTGGCCGCACCGAAAGGTACGCCTATTTATGCCACACGGGCAGGAATCGTTTCCCGGGCGGGCTATTCCGCATCTGCCGGATACCTGGTCACAATCAATCACACAGATGGATACTCCTCTGTCTATATGCACATGACAACTTATGTGGTTTCCGTAAATACCGCTGTTTCCGCCGGACAGCTTATCGGCTATGTGGGTAATACCGGAATTACCACAGGCAACCATCTTCACTTTGGAATTGCCTATAACGGGTGCTATATCAATCCCTGCACACTGATTTCTTTCTGATATCCTTTACAAGTGTGCTTGCAAAACATTAGAAATTTGAATATACTGATACTGTATTCTTTAGAAAGAGGAACGATTGGAATGGAAGCAATTGTGAACCCTGTGCTCAGGTGGCAGCGACTTGGACAGTACCTGTATGCCTTTGTACAGCTTGCAGTCAGCCTACTCCCCCAGAAAAAGCCGCAAGCAACGGTTCAGGACCGGTCCCGCCAGATGGCGGCGGACGCGCTGGACACCTATGGCAATGCCATTTTGCGCTGTGCCTACAGCTATCTGCACAATATGGCGGACGCGGAGGAAATTTTGCAGGAAACGCTCATCAAGCTATTGACCGCCGCGCCGCGTTTTGAGAGCGAAACACACAAAAAAGCCTGGCTTTTGCGGGTGGCGGCAAACCTGAGCAAAAACCGCATCGACTACAATGCCCTGCGGGTCAGTGATGAACTGGATGAAAATCTGGCAGAGGAGGGCCGTGAGGACCTTTCCTTTGTGTGGGATGCGGTAAAAAGTCTTCCGGTACAGTTCCGGGAGGTGATCCACCTGCACTATTATGAAGGGTATTCTACAGCTGAAATCGCCAAGATTCTGGGGCGAAACCCCGCCACCGTCCGCTCTGACCTGCACCGGGGCAGAGAAAAGCTGAAATCCATTTTGAAGGAGGCCTACGACTTTGAAATATAAGCAGATCATGGACAGAATCGAAGTGACGCCGGAAATGCGGCGGCGCATCCTGCAAAATATAGAAGTAGGCCAAGCAAAGAAGCAAAAGAAGCTGACCCGCCAAATTTTCTCTCTGGCCGCCTGTGCGGCAGTGGTCCTTTGCTGCTGGTTTGCCTGGAAACCCAGGCAGCCCCAGGACACGGACCAGGGCGTGATGGCCACCGCTCAAATTGAGAGCGTCAGCACCCTGGAAGCGCTTACCGAAAAAACCGGCGTACCCATGAAGGAGCTGACAGGACTTCCCTTTGCGGTGGAGCAGCAGGAATATCTGTCCTATTGGAAGGAGCTGGCGGAAATCCGGTACATTGGAGAAACCGAAAACTTACGTTACCGGAAATCCCCGGGAACCCAGGACAACTCCGGCGACTATAACGAATATTCCCAGGAAACGACCGTTCCACTTTCCGGCTGCACCGTAACATTGAAAGGCGGCACCGATGGCTATGTTCTGGCCATCTGGACCGATGGGACCTACGCCTATTCCGTCAGCATTTCGGTGCCAATGTCGGAGAATACCTTCCGGGCCTGGCTGGAAGAGAACTTCGAAACGCCTTAGTGGCCCCTTTCCTATTTTACAAAAAGCGACCGGCAGCACCCCAAAAAAGGGTGTCCGGTCGCTTTTCATTGCAGAAAAAACGCCTCCGAAAGCATCTGCTCTCGGAGGCAAAATACTTATTTGGCAAATTCCACAGCCTTGGTTTCCCGGATGACGTTGACCTTGATCTGGCCGGGGTATTCCAGCTCGGCTTCGATCTTCTTGGCAATGTCCCGGGCCAGGAGGATCATGTTGTCCTCGGAGACCACCTCGGGCTTGACCATAATGCGGACTTCCCGGCCGGCCTGGATGGCGTAGGCCTTGTCCACGCCGGGATAGGAGCCCGTGAGCTCCTCCAGCTTTTGCAGACGGCGAATGTAGTTTTCCACATTCTCTCTGCGGGCGCCGGGACGGGCGGCGGAAATGGCATCGGCGGCCTGGATCAGCACGGCGATGACGGTCTTGGGCTCCACATCGCCGTGGTGGGCCTCAATGGCGTTGATGACCACGGGATTTTCCTTGTACTTCCGGGCCAAATCCGCGCCCAGCTGCACATGGCTGCCCTCTACCTCATGGTCGATGGCCTTGCCCAGGTCGTGAAGCAGGCCCGCCCGCTTGGCAAGGGCCACGTCCACGCCCAGCTCGGAGGCCATGAGCCCCGCAATATGGGCCACCTCAATGGAGTGGTTCAGCACGTTCTGACCGTAGGAGGTACGGTACTTCTGACGGCCCAGAATTTTGATAAGCTCCGGGTTCAGGTTGTGAACGCCGGTCTCGTAGCAGGCCCGCTCGCCTTCCTCCCGGATGGTGCGGTCCACTTCCTTCCGGGCCTTTTCCACCATATCCTCAATGCGGGTGGGGTGGATGCGGCCGTCAACGATCAGCTTTTCCAGGGCAAGTCTTGCCACCTCCCGGCGGACCGGGTCAAAGCTGGATACGGTGATGGCTTCCGGGGTGTCGTCAATAATCAGGTCCACACCGGTGATGGTCTCCAGAGTCCGGATGTTCCGGCCTTCCCGACCGATGATGCGGCCCTTCATTTCGTCGTTGGGCAGGGCCACCACGGAGACGGTGGTCTCGGCGGCGTGGTCCGCGGCACAGCGCTGAATGGCTGTGGCGATGATCTCCCGGCCCTTTTCCTCCGCCTCGTCCTTCAGCTGCTGCTCGATCTCTTTGATCTTCATAGCGGCCTCGTGACGGACGTCGTTTTCGATGCTGTCAAGCAGATACTGCTTGGCCTGGTCCTGGGTCAGACCGGAAAGCTGCTCCAGAGTCTCCAGCTGCTGGGTGCGGATCTTGTCCGCCTCCGCTTGGGTCTGGGCCACCGCTGCCAGGCGGCGGTTCAGGTCTTCCTCTTTGCGTTCAAAGGCTTCTGTTTTCTTGTCCAGGGTGGTTTCTTTTTGCTCAAGCCGGCGTTCCTGTTTGGTCAGTTCGGCACGGCGCTCTTTGACTTCTCTGTCGTGTTCTGTGCGGGATTTATGGATCTCGTCTTTGGCTTCCAGCAGCATTTCCTTCTTCCGGTTTTCACCGTTTCGGATGGCTTCGTTGATCAGGCGGGTCGCCTCTGCCTCGGCAGAACCGATCTCCCGCTCGGCGATTTTCTTCCGGTACATGATCCCCCCGAAAAACGCCACCGCAGCGGCCGCAAGAACGCCTAGAACGATTGCTAAAATCGAATACCATTCCATAATTCCACAACGCACCTCCTTCCGTAAAATTGGCGCAGGAGGGCTGCGGATCGTTCCATGTGAAATTGAGCTTATTTTGGCACAGGCCAATCTATCGCAAAACGCCACAAGGCGCAAAACGCAAACCCGGCTCACGCGCCGGTAAGGGAGCAGCTCACGTAGAGCCGCCCACATCTCATCTTATTGTATCGGTCCGAGCGGGAATTGTCAAGTAAAAATCCCCAAAAATAATGGAAGCCGAACGGCGGATTTCACACATACCTAACAGAGGAATGGGACATCTTCCCCAGCCTCGTCTTGCTTTTTCGGGAAATATGCTGTATAGTAGGACTTAAGTTATGTTAGAAAGGGCTTCCTTTGTATGAACAAACAAAAATTATGGGTCAAGGCGTTTCGCTGCGTGGACTTCCTGATCCTCTCCATTGTCGCGGGGGTCCTGCTGATGACCGCCGTTTACGTGCTGCCGGTGGGCCGGATGCACACCCAGGTAGACGCCAGCCGCTCCCTGCTGGAAAACGAGGGCCACGGCTTTTACTGGTGCCCGCCGGATGACGTCACCACCCGCCTGGACGGCTATACGGACTGCATCATGCTCCAAAGCGCCGTTTACAAGGGCACCGGCAACCCTTTGAAGGATGCCATGCTCCACGCCCGGGTGGAATTTTCTCCGGACAAGTGGAACCCCAGCGAGTCCCTGATCCGCTATGTTTACGGGGAATATGACGGCCCTGTGCTGTCCTACGCCCGGTACTGGGGGGGCTATCTGTTGTTTTTAAAGCCCCTGCTGCTGTTTTTCACCCTGCCCCAGATCCGGGCCATGGATGCCTGTTTCCAGATGTTTTTAGCCCTGGCGGTGCTGCTGCTGGCCTACCGGAAAGGCGGTCTGCGGCTGGCCCTTCCCATGGCCCTGATGATCGCCGGCTTCAACCCCATTACCACCGCCATGAGCCTGCAATACACCAGCATGTATCTCATCACCCTGGGCGGGGCCCTGGTGATGCTGTCCTTTGAAACCTGGGATAAAGGCTGGGGGTACCTGGTGTTTCTGTTCGTGGGCATCGCCACCGCCTTTTTTGACCTTCTCACCTTCCCCGCCGCGGCGGTGGGGGTGTGCCTGACCGTTCAGGTGCTTATGGAGAAGCAGCGGGGACCCAAGGCTCTTGTGGGCTGCATCGGCTCCGGCGCCGCCTGGGCCTTTGGCTACGGCGGCATGTGGAGCGGGAAATGGCTCGTGGCCAATCTTCTGACAGGCCAGAATGTGCTTTCCGATGCCATGACCCAGGTCCAGCTCCGGTCCGGCAGCCAGCTCACCGGCAGCGAGGGAGCGGGACCGGTGGGGCTTTTGCAGGTCGTTCTCAAAAACCTTTCCGCCTACAAAACCCCGGCCTACATCCTTCTGGCCCTGTGCCTGGCGGCAGCGGTCCTGTGGCTGCTGCTGCGGAAGCACTATGTGTTCCGTCCGGAAAAGGGTCTGGCCCTTCCCCTGCTTCTGTGCTTCCTGGTGCCCTTCGTGTGGTACGCCCTGGTGCAAAACCACTCCGCCGTCCACTACTGGATGACCCACCGGAACCTGACCGCCGCCATTCTGGCCCTGACCGGCTTCATTGCCTATTCCCTTCACGCCCCCCAGGAGGTGACTTCCCATGGATAAAATCGCCGTGCTGATTCCCTGCTACAATGAGGAAAAGACCGTCCAAAAGGTGGTCTCCGACTTTAAGCGGGTGCTGCCGGAGGCAGTGGTCTACGTCTACAACAACAATTCCACCGACCGCACCGCGGAGCTGGCCCAGAAGGCCGGGGCCGTGGTCCGCAACGAATACATGCAGGGCAAGGGCAACGTCATCCGCCGGATGTTCCGGGAGATCGATGCCCAGTGCTACATCATGGCCGACGGGGACGACACCTACCCCGCGGAGGATGCCCCGGAAATGGCCCGGCTGGTGCTGGAGCAGCAGGCGGACATGGTGGTGGGCGACCGGCTCTCCTCCACCTATTTTACGGAAAACACCCGGCCCTTCCACAATCTGGGCAACCGCCTGGTCCGGGGCAGCATCCAGCTGCTGTTCCGCAACAACATCAAGGACATTATGACGGGCTACCGGGCCTTCAGCTATGAGTTTGTAAAAACCTTCCCGGTGATCTCCAAGGGCTTTGAAATCGAGACGGAAATGAGCATTCACGCCGTCAACGCCAATATGCACCTGGAAAACCTGATCATCGGCTACCGGGACCGGCCCGAGGGCAGCGTTTCCAAGCTGAACACCTATTCCGACGGCTTCAAGGTCCTCAGGACCATCGCAAGGCTCTACCGGGTCTACAAGCCCCTGGGCTTCTTCGGCCTCATTGCGGCCTTCCTCTTCCTGCTGGCGGCCCTGTTCTTTATTCCGGTGCTGAACACCTACGCCCAGACCGGCCTGGTGCCGAACTTCCCCACCCTGATCGTCTGCGGCTTTACGGTGATGGCCAGCCTCCAATCCCTCTTTTCCGGCCTGATCCTGGAGACCATCCGGCAGAAGAACCGGCAGGACTTTGAAATCAACCTGATTCGCGCCGCCAATGAAAAGGCGGAAAAACTGAAATAAAAGCTACCGCCCCGGGTTCTGGACCTGGGGCGGTGCTTTTTTAGGCATTATTGAAGTTTCGTTGGGTCCGGCATATAGACGTTGATGTCCACGTCTCCGGCGATGCCGGGGACACGGCCGGTGCAGGTGTACTGCCACATTTCCACCCGGAAGGGGTAGGTCATGCGGTTCTGATAGAAGGCCAGCCAAAAGGGGTAGTCCTCCAGTTCATGAAGATACAGGGTGTTGTCCGCCAGGTGCCAGTTGAAATACACCATGGGGCTGTAGCCAAAGTCCACCATGGTCTTGCAGAAGTGCTTCTGCATGTCCGTCAGGGTCCGGGCATCCACATTGGCCGTCCGGGCGGTGTCGGAAATATACTCCCAGTCCAGGACAATGGGCATGGTGAGCTCAAAGTCTCCCAGGGTCTGCATGAAGAAGAAGATCTCGTCGTCCACCTCGTCAATGGTGGTGGCCTGGGAGAAGAAGTAGGCCCCTACTTCCAGCCCGGCCTTTCGGGCCCCCTCCAGGTTGCGCCGGGCGTACTCGTCTTCCACCATGTTTCCTGCCTTGCCGTAGCCCCGGTAGCCCAGGCGGATCATGGCAAAGCGAATGCCGGAATCCTTCACCCGCTGCCAGTTGATCTCCCCCTGGAAGGAGGACACGTCCACCCCGGGATAGCTGTCCTGCTTGGTGCAGATCAGGTAGTTGTTTTTGTCATACTGAAAATCCCGCTTGATATAGGGGTTGGCCTCCGGCGGAACGGTGGGCGGCAGGGTTTCCTGGGTCTCCGGCTCGGGTTCCTGGCTCTCCTGGACCTGCTCGTGGTGCTGCTGGAGCATGGGTTCCGGGTCCGTCTCCTGGTCGTAATAGGGAATACAGGCGATCAGCATCCCCATAAGCGCCAGGGCACTGACAATGGCCACCAGAACGATTATGAGCTCCGGCTTCATCTGTTTCTTTCGCTTCGGCTCCATGGGGTATCTCCTTTCGAGTCTATTCGGTTTATTATATCATAATTCCCCCATTTCGCCAATAAAATTTTTAGGTAACACCGCATAATTTGACAAGAATACTCAGCCAGGATTTTTGCGTCAATTCAAAGTTTGGAAAATGGAGGAATACTGTATGTATTTCCCATTTTTCAAACTGAAGAAGTGGGGCAAAAAGACGGCTGAGGATCGCAGGCACAATTGTGCGGTGTTGCCTAAAGTCGTAAGCCAATCTTAAACAATCCGTTAATTCTGTACCGGGACGGTTGAAATTCCCGAAATTCGCAATATAATAGGAGTTACAAATTGATTTCCCTGTTGGCAAAGGTGATTTTATGGATAAACTGTCTTTGTGGCTGCGGCAGGCCGGTGCCCGATTCTCCGCCGGAATGCGCAGCTTTATGTATGGCCGTTACGGCTCCGACCGGCTGAATATGGTGATCCTGTGCACCGGGCTGGTGGCCTGCATCCTCTCTTCCATGTTCCGGAATGCGGGCATCCGCACCGTATTCTGGGCGCTCAGCTATGCGCTGATGTTCTGGGCCATTTTCCGGGCCCTGTCCCGGAATACCTATAAGCGCTACCAGGAGAACCGGAAGTTCCTGCTGATTTTTGACCGGCTGAAGGACCGGAACAACCGGTATTTTGACTGTCCCAAATGCCGCCAGACCGTCCGGGTCCCCCGGGGCAAGGGCAAAATCTCCATTACCTGCCCCCGGTGCAAGGAGAAATTCATCCGCAAGACCTGATTTTCTTTAAAACATTTTCACCCCTGAAGAACGGCACGTTCCCTTCTTCAGGGGCTTTTTTTGCCCGGCCGCCGGGAAAACGCCCCGGCATGGGGGAACGCTGTTCCGGTGGAAATTTTCCAGGATTTTCATTTTTGGTGAAAATGGTAGATATTTTCATAAGAAAAATCCTGTTTTTTGAAAATAATTGTTTACAAGCTGTGAACACTTGTGTTATACTGGGTCCAATTCACATCTTTGCGGCAGCGTCCGCAGACAAAAGAAAAAGAAAGGAAGACATTTATGAAACGGAAATTAACAGTGCGAGAAACCATAGCCGTAGCAAGTATGCTGTTCGGTCTATTCTTCGGAGCCGGCAATCTGATTTTCCCCGTACACATGGGACAGGCCGCCGGTTCTGCCAGTGTAATGGCCACTGTAGGCTTCATCATCACCGGTGTCGGTCTTCCTTTGCTGGGTGTGGCCGCCATGGGTATTTCCCGCAGCGAAAACTTAGCGGATCTGGCCGGTCAGGTGAGCCGGGGCTACGGCCTGTTTTTTACGGTGCTGCTGTATCTGACCATCGGCCCCTGCTTTGCCATCCCCCGCTGCGCCTCCACCTCCTTTACCGTGGGCGTGGTGCCCCTGCTGCAAGGGGGAGCGGAAAAGCTGTGGCTGCTGCTGTTTTCCACCCTGTTTTTCCTGCTGGTGCTGTACTTTTCTCTCCGGCCCAGCCACATCCTCACCTGGGTGGGCCGGGTCATCAACCCGGTGTTTCTGGTGTTTTTGTCCAGCCTGATCGTGGCCTCCCTGATTTCCCCCATGGCCAAGGTCTCTCAAATCGCCCCGGAGGGGGCCTATGTGTCCGATGCCATGATGACGGGCTTCCTGGAGGGCTATAACACCATGGACACCCTGGCGGCCCTGGCCTTCGGCATTACGGTGATCCAGGTCCTCCGGCAGCTTGGCATCCGGGAGCCGGGAGATTTGGCCAAAAGCACCTGCCTGTCCGGCCTGTTCAGCTGCCTGCTCATGGCCCTCATCTACGCCCTCATCACCTGGATGGGCGCCCAAAGCCGGGGGGTCTTTGCCACCAGCGAAAACGGCGGCATCGCCCTGGCGGACATTGCCCACCATTACTTTGGCCGGGCGGGCCAGCTGATCCTGGCCGCCACCGTGACCCTGGCCTGTCTCAAGACCTCCATCGGTCTTGTCACCAGCTGCGCCGAGACCTTCTCCCTGCTCTTCCCCAAGGTCTCCTACAAGGGCTTTACGGTGCTCTTCAGCCTCTTCCCCCTGGTGGTCTCCAACCTGGGGCTCACCACCATCATCACCGTCTCCCTGCCGGTACTGATGTTTTTGTATCCCCTGTCCATCACCCTGATCCTCCTGACCCTTTTCGGCCGGTTTTTCGGCCATGACCGCCGGGTCTTTGTCAGCGTCACCGCCTTTACTTTGGTGGCGGCCTTCCTGGACCTGCTGAACGCCATGCCCGCCGGAGCCCAAAGGGCCCTCCGGGTGGAAGGACTTCTGACCTGGGCCAACGGGGCGGTGCCCCTGTTCTCCCGGGGCATGGGCTGGGTGCTCCCCGGAGCCCTGGGCCTGGTGCTGGGGCTGGCCTTAAGAGCCCTGAAGCCCCAAAATTAAGGGAGCCTTAAACATCCTATAAACAAGCGTTAAGGACAAATTCAGCATTCCGTGGTATAATTCAGTTATCAAAAATGACTGGAGGTTCCCGGAATGCTGAGTTATTATTTTACCTATACGTCGGCCCTGCCTGTGCTGGCCGCCATCTGTATTTTGGCCTATGTGCCCTACGGCGTGTACGTCACCAAGCGCCATGGCCAGCGTCCCGGGTTGTACCATCTGGCCAAGTGCCTGCTGGGTCTGTGCGTGGCCTCGTTGCTGTATCTCACCGTTTTCTTTTTCTACCCCAACATCAGCTTCCATCCGGCCCGGCACCACCTGAATCTGGTGCCCTTCATCTGGGTCACGGAATGCTATACCGCCGGTCCCCGGATCATGGCAGCCCAGCTGCTGTTGAACATCGCCATGTTCCTGCCCTTGGGACTGCTGCTGCCCATTGCCGCCCACCGGCTCCGCTCCCTCCCCGCCACGGCCCTGACGGTGCTGCTGTCCACCGGAAGCATTGAGACCTTTCAGTATTTCATCGGCCGCAGCGCCGATGTGGACGACGTGATCATGAACTTTCTGGGTGGGCTTCTGGGCTACCTGTGCTTCCGCCTCCTGGACCGGTCTTTAAGCGCCACCTGCTGGTGGCAGGAAGCCCTGGGCCTGTCGGAGGGACAGGAACGGCTTGTGTACCGGCAGACCTTTGCGGCGTGACAGGCAAAGAGTGGCCGTGGGCCGCGGCGGAAAATTAACTTTTTTCAACCATTCCTGTTTCCGAACCGGGGAAAATATGCTATAGTAAGGGTAAAGACCATTGCCCCCAAAGGGCAGAAAGGAATGAAGGCTTTATGAAACGTTCGGAAATCAACAAGGCCCTGCGGGAGTTGGAGGAGATGTGCCGGGAGTATCGGTGCTATCTGCCCCCCTTCTGCAATTTCACCCCGGAGGAGTGGAAAAGCAAGGGCCATGAATATGACGAGGTCCGGGAGTGCTGCCTGGGCTGGGACATTACGGACTACGGCCAGGGGAATTTTGACAAAATGGGCTTCTCCCTCATCACCATCCGCAACGGCAGCCAGACCCTGCGGGAAAAGTATCCCAAGGTCTACGCCGAAAAGCTGCTGTACCTGAAAGAGGGCCAGTATTCCCCCAACCATTTCCACTGGTACAAGACCGAGGACATCATCAACCGGGGCGGCGGAAACGTGCTGATCCGGGTGTACAACTCCCATGAGGACGAGTCCATTGACTACGAAAGCGACGTAACGGTCCATACCGACGGCCGGACCTACACCGTCCCCGCCGGGACCCAGATCCGGCTGACCCCCGGGGAGAGCATTTTCATCCAGCAGCGGCTCTACCACGATTTTGAGGTGGAGCCCGGCACCGGCAATGTGCTGCTGGGAGAAGTGAGCCAGTGCAATGACGATGCCAAGGACAACCGCTTCAATCCCCCCATGGGCCGGTTCCCGGCGGTGGAGGAGGACGAAGCCCCCTACCGGCTGCTTTGCACCGAGTATCCGCCCGCAGTAGACTAAGCTTTAATAATAAAAACTGCCCCTGTGAAGAGACCGTTCCGGCCGCTCCACAGGGGCTTTGTTTTATGTTTTAAATCTTAGCACAGCTTTGCGCCGGCGGGGATGGCATCGGAGAGCATCACCAGGTTCAGCTTCTCCTCACCGTTTTCCTTGTGGACGGCGCTGAGCAGCATACCGGCGGACTCCCGGCCCATCATCTTCCGGGGGGGCAGGTTGGTAATGGCCACCAGGGTCTTGCCCACCAGTTCCTCGGGCTTGTAGAACTTGGCAATGCCGGAGAGGATCTGGCGGTCCGTGCCGGTGCCGTCATCCAGGGTGAATTGCAGCAGCTTGTCACTCTTTTTCACATTCTGGCAGGCCTTGACCTTCACGGCCCGGAGCTCGTTCTTGCAGAAGGTGTCAAAATCCACGTTCTCCTGGGTGTAGGGCTCGATCTCCATGGGAGGC
Source organism: uncultured Oscillospiraceae bacterium (assembly GCA_934589225.1). Taxonomy (GTDB): domain Bacteria; phylum Bacillota; class Clostridia; order Oscillospirales; family Oscillospiraceae; genus Faecousia. Next base: position 545 of record CAKTNS010000027.1, on the reverse strand, counting down.
ACGGCGGGCTTGTTCAGCTCTTCCAGGGCCGCCAGCTCCTTTTCCATGTCGATCCGGGGGAACAGGGCGGGGCCTGCCAGAGTGGCGGCTTCCCGGTCCAGGGTGCCGAAGACATTCAGGGTCTCCCAAGTAAGGGTCGCGCCGCCCAGCCGCTTGGCGATCTCCCCGGCGGTATCGGGCATAAAGGGCTGCAGCAGGCCAGCGCAAATGCGCACGGTCTCCAACAGGTTATACAGCACTCTTGCCAGCCGGGGCTTTTGGGCCTCGTCCTTGGCCAGCACCCAGGGGGCGTTTTCGTCAATATACTTGTTGGCCCGGGAAATGACCTTAAAGACTTCACTGAGGGCATTCTGGAAGGCGTACTTTTCCATCTGCTCCTCATAGCGGTCCCGGAGGGTGGAGACCATGGCCAGCAGTTCCGCGTCCTTTTCCGCGTCTTCGGTCTGCTGGGCGGGCAGGCGCTCCCCAAAGTACTTCTGGGCCATGGCCACGGTGCGGCTCACCAGGTTGCCCAGGTCGTTGGCCAGGTCCACGTTGATGGTGGA
>CAKTNS010000026.1 GCA_934589225.1 uncultured Oscillospiraceae bacterium | reverse complement strand
GCAAAAACTGTTACCTATGTCTCTTCTCTACCTGTTACCTATGTTACTACTCTATACATACTAGCCGCCCGCCACGTCCCGAGTATACCCTGTGTGGGTGAGTGGAACCACCTATCGACATGTCATTCCGACCGAAATGAAATGGAGTGGAGGAATCTTCCCAAGTTGCAGATTTTACCTTACGCAGGTTATTATTGCAACTTGGGTGGATTCCTCCACTCCGCTTTGCTACGGTCGGAATGACATATCAGAAGGGTGACACCATTCAACCGCACGGGTTGTATACGAAACGTGGCGGGCGGCAGATTGCCGCCCCTACGGATACGCTGGTAGGTTTCCCCATATGACCCTGGCGGGTACAAAGAACGGCTGCAAATCTGGGACGAATCGATATTTTGGGGACGAAAAATGGTTTTTTGGAAAGCGTTTAACTATTCGTCCCTCGAAAATACGATTCGTCCCAAAACGCTTGAAAAATGGACGGGTTTGTGGTATTTTGATAGGCATAAAGCTGTGTCCCCGGGTGGGGGCGCGAAAGGAGCTGCGTTTATGAGAAAAGTATCGGAGGTCCTGCGCAGAATTTGCGCGCTGGCGCTGTGCCTGTGCATGATGGGGCAGTCTATGCCCATGGCGGGTTTTGCGGAGGAGGGGACGGCGGTCGTGACCGAGGCCGTCCAGGGCTCTGGATCTATGGGAGACACCGGTGACCCGACCAACATCGGTGATACGGCCAACACCGGTGACCCGGCCAATACCGGAGATCCTGCCAATGTCGGAGACCCGGCCAATGTCGGAGACCCGGCCAACGCCGTAGACCCGGCCAATGCCGGAGACCCGGCCAATGCCGGCGACCCGGCCAATGCCGTAGACCCGGCCAATGCCGGTGACACGACCAACACCGGAGACCCGGCCAATACCGGTGACACGGCCAACACCGGTGCCACGACCACCACCGGTGCCACGACCACCACCGGAACCACGGGCACTACCGGGGGCACAGAGCCTTCTGACCCCTCCGAGCCCACGAAGCCTACCGAGGCCACGGAGCCCACGGAACCCACGGAGCCCGGGGAGGAGCTGTGCCCCCATGGGGCGCTGGCGGCGGAGTGTCCGCGGTGCCGGGACATTGAAGTTGTACAGGGGCTGATTCATGGGCTGCCCGCACCGGAAGAGATCACCCGGGAGAACGGGGACCTGGTGAAGCTCCAGCTGGAGACCATCACGGAAAGCTTTGCCCTGCTGCCCCAGGAGGATCAGGACCTGGTGGACCTGGCGCCTTATCAGGCGGCGGGGGCGGCGCTGGCGGCGCTGGAAGCGGCCCAGGTGGGGAAAACCGTCACCGCCTGGACCTGGGTGCAGCCGGAGGAGGAGGAAGACCGGATTTTGGACCCGGAGACCGGGGAGGTGTATCTTTCCGCCACCCAGGAGGAGCCCATTGCCATGGAGCTTCTGACCGGCGCCCTGCCCGGGGCCATTCTGGCCACGGTGGAGGGGGCGGAGGAGACCGTCCCTCTGGGCCCCTGGACCTGCGAAGGCTACCCCGCCGGGGGAGCCTTCACCGGGGACTATACCTTTGTGACCACCCTGCCGGAGGGCTATACCCTGGCAGAGGGCGTGGCGGCGCTGGAGGTAACGGTGCGCTTTGAGGAGCCGGAGGTGTTGGCGGAGGGGACTGTCAACAACGAAACAGACCTTCAGAATGCAATCAACGCTGGCGGCAACATCACAGTGGGTGCGGATTTCAACATTTCAAGATCCATCACGATTGGAGAGGGAAAGAACATCACCCTGGATTTGAATGGAAAAACCATCACCTACAGTGGCGACGACGGTAGTATATTTGGCGCATCTGGTGTGTTTACGCTCGATGGTGGAAACTTTAAAGTGAAGAACGGCACAATAACAAAGAACGGGAAGCAAGAATATATCCGATGTTTTAATGTGGAGAATGGCACACTGACCATTGACGGAGTCACCATTAAGGACTTTTCCTGCCTAAAAGATGACGGAGCGATTTCCATTGGATCAAAAGGAATATGCAACATGGAAAGCGGCACCATTTCCGGCAACAGTGCAGATGGTCGCAAGGGCGGCGGCGTGTATGTGGATCAAGGTGGCACCTTCAACATGAATGGCGGCACCATTTCCGGAAACAATGTATCAAGTGGCTATGGTGGCGGCGTGTATGTGGGTCAAGGTGGCACCTTCACCATGAAAGGCGGCACCATTTCCAACAACCAGGCGCAATCAGGCGGCGGCGTGTATGTGTATACCTCTGGCACCTTCAATATGTATAACGGCACCATTTCCGGAAACCGTGCGCAATCAGGCGGTGGCGTGGAAGTGTATCGAAATGGCAGCTTCACCATGGAAGGCGGCGAGATTCGCAAGAACCAGGCAGAAAACAAGTCTTACGGCAATGGTGGCGGCGTGGCTGTACATATGGGCAGCTTCGCCATGAAAGGCGGCACCATTTCCGGCAACACGGCAAAGAAAAATGGCGGCGGCGTGTATGTGGATAAACACAGCTTCACCATGAGTGGCGGCACCATTTCCAACAACACGGCAAATGCCGCCGGTGGCGGTGTCTACATGTATAACGGCAGCTTCACCATGTCCGGCGGCAGCATCACCGGAAACAAGGCTGTGAGTAATGGCAAAGGTGTGTATATCGAAGGCATTGTAAGCTGCCAGTTGTCCGGAGGGGCGAGAATCACGGAGAATACAGGCAACGGTACAGGCAACCTATATGTTATGATGGGCCGTGAGCTGTCGATCACAAATCTCACGACAGGCGCACAGCTGGGTATTTGCTTCAGCAGACCAGAAGAGATGAGAGTTGCGACCGGCGACCAGGAGAGCCTCCAATACCTGACGTGCGAGAATGATGGATATGTATTCACCTTGGAGAACTCCAACGAGCTCTGGGTGAAACTGAATAGAATGGAGATCAGCACGCCGCCCACCGGTCAGGAGGGCCTCACATATGACGGCAGCTCCCAGGAGCTGGTCAGTGCCGGTACGGCAGGAGCGGGCGGCACGATGCGGTATGCTGTAACGCTCTCCGGCAGCGGCCAGCCTGGGAAAAATGCCTTTTCCAAAGAATTGCCCAGCAAGACCGATGCCGGGACCTATACCGTCTGGTACTATGTGCCGAGGGTCGGGGACAAAGCAGACAGCGACATGGGGCAGCTGGAAGTGACGATTGCGAAAAAACCTCTGGGTGTGAACTGGACCAAGAGGATCCTGACCTACAACGGTTGGCCCCAGCAACCTACCGCCACGCTGACGGGCCGGGTTCGCGGCGATCGGGTATACCTGGAAATCAGTAACCAACAAACCGATGTTGGAACTTACACAACGGAAGATCTGATCCTGGTTGGCGGGAATGCGGGAAACTATTTCCTTGCCGACGATGTCAAGGGGACAGAATTTACAATCCAGCCCGCCCCTCTGACCATTACCGCCAATTCCAATGCCATCACCTATGGCGGCGCGCCTGACAATGATGGTGTTACTTACAAAGGATTCGTAGGCGGTGAGAACGAATACACCCCAAACATCCTAAGCGGGAAGCTGGACTATACCTACGACTATCAGCAGTACGATCAAGTGGGCCGTTATACAATCACCCCTGGGGGCCTGACTTCCAAGAATTACAACATCGACTTTAAGGAGGGTCCCCTGTTCGTTGAACAGAAGACCATCTCCATTAATTGGGGCAGCACCACCTACACCTATGACGGCAACCTCTGGGCCCCCAGTGCCACCGCCGGGGAGATGGTGAACGGCGATAAGCTGACCCTGACCGTTACCGGGCAGAAGACTGATGCGGGCGAACACACCGCAACCGTAACGGAAATCCAGGGCGAGAAAGCGGGGAACTACAAACTACCGGACGTAACTACTAAGTCTTTCACCATCGAAAAGGCCGATGCCCAATTTACTGCCCCCACCGCAAAGAAAGGGCTGATCTACGACGGTGAGAACCAGGAGCTGATCAACCCCGGTTCCTCCGCACACGGAACATTCCAATACTGGCTGGAAGGGGATCTGATCGGCGAGAGCATCCCCCAGGCCAGGAATGCGGGCACATACACCGTCCGCTATCAGCTGGTGGGCGACAAAAACCACAATGATGGTCAGGTTAGCCCAATCGACGTGAAAATCGCCCCGAAGGACATCAAGGATGCCAATGTCACCCTGGGGAAGAGCCTGACCTACAACGGTCAGCAGCAGACCCAGAACATCACCTCCGTGCAGGTGGACGGCCTGGACGTGATCTGTGATGTCACCGACAGAACGGGAACCAACGCCGGGACCTACACCATGATCCTTACGGGCAAGGTCAACTTCACCGGCACGGCAACCAAGAATTGGAACATTGCCCCGAAGAACATCACGGGTGCATCCGTTACATTGAAAGAGGGCACCCAGACCTACACCGGCCAGGAGCTGACCAATGCCGTTACCGGTGTAACGATTGACAATCTGACCCTGGGCAAGGATGACTATACCGTTTCCGGTGACGCAAAAGCCACCAATGTGGGAACCTACACCCTGACGGTCAACGGCACGGGCAACTTTACCCTCTCCGCCTCCAAAGACTGGAAAATCCAGGCGGTAACGGACAACAAGTGGACAGTGGAACCTAGCGTTACCAACTGCACCTACGGAAAGAAACCCACCGTCACCATGGGTAGGGCGAAATTCGGCACGGACACCGAGACCGTGGAATACTTCAAAGACGGCAAATCCCTGGGCAACGACGTGCCCACCAATGCGGGTGACTACCGGGCGGTCTTTACCGTGGCGAAAACCGGCAACTATAACGGCGTTTCGAAAACGGTGGATTTTACCATTGCCAAGGCGCCCCTGACCGTCACCGCCAATCCCAAGACCATCACCTACGGCGAGAAGCCGGACAATAACGGCGTTACTTACAGCGGTTTTGTAAAGGACGAGAAGGAAGATGTTCTGGAGGGCGAGCTGGCATATGCCTACAATTATCAGCAGTATGGCAGCGTGGGCAACTATGAAATCACCCTCGACGGCCTGACTTCCGGGAACTACGACATCACCTTTACAAAGGGCACCCTGACCGTTGAACAGAAGAACGTGACCATCCAGGGCGTTGCCGTGGAAGCAAGCAAGGTCTACGACGGCACCGCCAATGCGGCAATCACCGACAATGGCCATCTCTCCGCCAACTTTGACGGCGAGAACCTGACCTTCCAAGTGGGCACCGCCGCCTATAACGACAAGAACGCAGGCACAGACAAGACCGTCACCTTCACCGGATTCCGCCTGGAGGGCCCGGCGGCAGGGAACTATGAGCTTTCCGGCCAGCCTGTAGCCACCACGGCAAGCATTACCCCCATGCCCGTTGCCCTGACCGTTACGGCGAAGGACAAGACCTATGACGGCACGCTGAGCGCCAAGCTCGATACCGTGACCCACAGCGGCTTTGTGGCGGGCGACGACGTTTATCTGGTCACCGGCTTCCCCACCTTTGTTTCCAAGGACAAGGGGGAAAACGTCCAGGTGACCTTCACCCCCTTTACCCTCACCGGCAAGGATGCCGGAAACTACGCTTTGACCCAGCCCACCGGCGTGGAGGCCCGTATTACCCCCAGACCCGTCACCGTCTCCGGCATTGCCGCCCAGGATAAGACCTATGACGGCAATACCCAGGTGACCTTTGACTACGAAAATGCGCGGCTGGATGGCAACGTGGACGGCGACAAGCTCACCGTCACCGCGGAAGGCGCTTTTGAGGATGCCAACGTGGGCGACAAGTTCGTGAACATCACCGGCCTGACCCTGGGCGGCGCGGAACAGGGCAACTACGTTCTGGCGGCACAGGGCCAGCAGACCGGCACCACCGCAGTCATTACGGCGAATAGACGCTATCTGGATTTGAGCGGCCTGGACTTTGGTGGAGATGCGGGGACGGTTTGGATCGACGGCCAGAAGCAGCCCATTAATACAAGCGGCGGCAGCCATATCCTGCTGTCGGAGGATGCGGGGCTCCTGACCACCTACACCTACAACCAAAGCGGCGGCGGGAACGACTACCCCACCGGCATGAAGGTCTACCGGTTCCGGCGGGCAGACACCGGCGTGACCCTGGAGGAGATTCCGGAGTTTGAGAATCTGCTGAACTACGCCGGATGCTCCATCCGCCTCACCGGCACCAAGGGCATCCGCATGATCACCGGCATCAGCGAGACCAAGAGAACGGCCCTCATAGGGGCTCAGGGCCTGGCGGGCTACACCCTGGAGGAATACGGCACCGTGGTCATGCGGGGCGTGGGCACCCCCACCCTGGAAAACAGCCACAGCCACAACTTTGCCTACAAAAAGGGCAAGGCGGACCCCGTTTTTGGAAGAGCAGGCGGGATGGTCCAGTATACCAACGTCCTGGTGGGCTTCAGCCTGGAGGACTGCAAGGATACGTTGACCCTGCGGCCCTACGTCCTCCTGAAGGACACCGCCACCGGCGAAACCGTCACCATTTACGGCGGCTGCGTCAGCCGGTCCATTGGCTACATCGCAAAACAGAACGCCAACACCTATCAGCCCGGAACCGCCGGATACCAGTATGTCCACCAGATCATCGATGCCGTCTACGGCAAGACGGAGCAGGGAGGAGAAACCAAATGAAAAAATATATGGCCTTGCTTCTGGCCCTGTGCCTGCTGACGGCAGGCTGCGGAAAAGGGCAGGAGGCCCCGACCACGGAGCCTCCCGCCTCCACGGCCCCTGTCACCCAGGAAACGGAGACCACCGTCCCGGAAACCACCGCCCCCAAAACCACGGAATCCCTTGTCATGGGAGACCGCATCCCGGTGATCCGCCTTCTGCTGCAGCAGGGGACGACCCTGGAGGTCACGGGCTATGAGGAAACCTACGCCAAGGTCACGGCGGGGACGGAGGAGGGGGTAGTAGAGGCAGACTTCCTCCGCTTCCCGGACGAGCCCTTTGAGGGCCGCACGGCCTACGCCCTGTGGAACGCGGGGCTCTACCCGGACTTTTCCTGCCTGGGAGAACCCCTGGCCCGGCTGGCCACCAACACCAAATTGGAGGTTTTGGAGGAACTGGAACACTGCCTCTATGTGCAGGCAGGGGAGAAGTTGGGCTTCGTGCCCCTGGCCCAGCAGAGCAGATACCCCTATCAGCCCCCGGCGGACAGCGGCTCCGGCGATTCCGGCGGCTCCGGCCCCCAGGACGGCGGCGACATCACCCTGATGCACCCCGGCGCGCTGAAGCTGTTGGCAGATGCCGTGAAAACCGGGGAAGCCAAGGTGAAGGTCTCCGGCGTGCCCCTGGTGCTCAGGTTTTGTGACTTTGGAGACCGGGTTTCCGTCCTGGAGCCCGGCGCGGCCCCGGAGCTCCCGGGCTATACCGCCATCCTGGAATCCGACGGCACCACCGCCTACATCCCCACCGCCTGGCTTGAAAATGCCCAGACTTTCACCCCCTGGGAAGGCTACGCGGGCAACAACTGCAAGCTCTACGGGCACTATCAGCTCCTTCATAAGGAGGTAAAGTCTTTGTACACCAACAAGCCCCTAACCGTCCTCTGGGACTCAGGGCTCACCGCCCTGGTGCAGGTGGACGGCGAACGGTTCTACGCCGCCTCTAACACCTTACTGGAGACCCCCTTGGTCATCACCCCCGCCCCGGAAAGCGGCTCCTCCGGCGGCGGCAGCAGCGACCTGTGGACCCCGCCGGTGCTGTAAACGACAAAACCCAAATCCCCCCGGCTGCAAAACCGGGGGGGATTTTGCTTCGCTGCGCGAAGCACCACCCCTACGTCAATGTACAGCGTTTTTGACATTTTATAGAACGAAAATCGGAAATAGAAACGCCAAAATATGGAAATACGAAACAAATGTATTGTAGGGGCGGCAATCTGCCGCCCGTTGCGTTGCAAATACAACCTGTGTGGATAAACGGAACCACCCCCCAGATATGTCATTCCGACCGCAGCGAAGCGGAGTGGAGGAATCCACCACGTTGGAGGAAGAACCACTACAAGATAAAACAGGCAACTTGGGAAGATTCCTCGACTCGCTTTCGCTCCCTCGGAATGACATGTCGGTGGGTGGTTCCGTTCAACCGCAGGGGTTGTATTTGTTACGTTGCTTGGCGATGGATCATCGCCGCTACATTGCGTGATACCATTCAACCGCACGGGTTATATTTGTAACGCTTTATGGCGATGAATCATCGCCGCTACATTGCGTGGTTCCGTTCAACCAAACAGGTTATATTCGAAACGTGGCGGGCGGCAGATTGCCGCCCCTACGTCAATGTACAGTGTTTTTAGCATTTTATAGAATGCAAATCGGTAATAGAAACGCAAAAAATGTGGAAATACGAAACAAATGTATTGTAGGGGCGGCAGCAGCGACCTGTGGACACCACCGGTGCTGTAAATGCCAAAACCCAAATCCTCCCGGTTGAAAAACCGGGGGGATTTTGTTAGAATGGAAAAATAAGAATACCCCGGGAGACTGCCCTGGGAGAAAAGCGGCGGGAGGACTTTTATGCGTTCGCTTCACATCATGATCAAACCGGCCAGCGGGTTGTGCAATATGCGCTGCCGGTACTGTTTTTACGCGGATGAAACCAGCAAGCGGCAGGTTCCCAGCTACGGCATGATGTCCCGGGAGACCCTTTCCGGGGTGCTGGAGCATGGGCTGGAGGCGGTGACAGGGGAATGCACCATTGCCTTTCAGGGGGGCGAGCCCACCCTGGCGGGGCTGGATTTTTTTCGGGAGGCGGTGGCCCTGGCAAGGGAGAAAAACAAGAACAATGCCCGGCTCCACTTTGCCCTGCAAACAAACGGGCTGCTGCTCGATGAAGCCTGGGGGGCCTTTCTGGCGGAAAACCACTTTCTGGTGGGGGTCTCCCTGGACGGCACCAAGGAGGTCCACGACCGGAACCGGCTGGACGCGGCAGGGAAGGGGACCTTCGGCCGGGTGGTCCACGCCATTGAAATTCTGGAGCGGTGTGGGGTGGAGTACAACATCCTGACGGTGATCACCAAAAACACCGTCCGCTCCTACGGCGCCATCCACAGCTTTTTCACAAAAAAGGGCTTCCGCTATCAGCAGTTCATCCCCTGCCTGGACCCCATGGGGGAGGTCCGCGGGGGACAGGAGTGGTCGCTGACCCCGGAGCTCTTTGAAAAATACTTAAAAACCGCCTTTGATCTGTGGTATCGGGAGGCCATGGCGGGGAACAAGCAGTACCATGGGTATTTTGATAACCTGCTGTGCATGCTCAACGGCCAGCTGCCCCAGGCCTGCGGGATGCTGGGGCACTGCTCCATGCAGTATGTGGTGGAGGCCGACGGCAGCGTCTATCCCTGCGACTTTTACATGCTGGACCGCTACCGGCTGGGGAATCTGGCCCTGGAATCCATCGAAACGGTGGACCGCCGTCGCAGGGAGCTGGGCTTTCTGGAGGAGAGCGTTCCCGCCGCCCCGGAATGCGGAAGCTGCCGGTGGTACCCCCTGTGCCGGGGCGGCTGCCGCCGGGACCGGGACTATTTTGAGAGGGGCCTGGGGCTTAACTACTTCTGCCCGGCCTACAAGGCCTTTTTTGAGTACGCCTATGACAGGCTTTGCACGCTCTACAGGGTATTGACCCGATAAATTGTTCTCGCCGCCTTCGGTTAAAAGCCGGAGGCGGCGTTTTTTGGTTGTGGGGAATGTAAAAAAGGGAACACCGCTTTATAGCAACTTGCACATTTAAAGGGGCTAAAAAAACAAAATATCAGTAAAAAAGACAAAATAGTGAAAGAGGGGCCTTTCCTATGTAAAGAAACCTTAAAAATTGTAAAATTATTCTCTGATTTTCTATGCTACAATAGGCACAACCGATACGGAAAGCGTATCAACAACAGAAAATTCTTTTTAGGAGGAAACAAAATGAAAAAGTATTTGGCCCTGATCCTGGCTCTGGTTCTGGCCCTGTCTCTGGCTGCCTGCGGAGGCAACTCCGGCTCCAACGCCAAGGCCGACGGCAAGTCCGACTCCGGGGAGCTGCCCACTCTGCGTGTGGCCGCCATGCCCTTTATCACCAGCCTGCCCACCTACTACATCCAGCAGAACAACCTGGGTGAAAAGTACGGCTTCCAGATGGATGTGACCATGTTCGCCACCGGCGCGCCTATGAACGAGGCCCTGGCCGCCGACCTGTGGGACGTGGGTGCCATGGGTGCCGCTGCCGTTACCGGCGTTGCCAACTACGATGAGATGATCATCGGCGAGGTTCTGGAGAGCGCCGACGGCCTGGGTGTCTTCGTCAGACCCGACAGCCCCATCGCCACCGACGAGGGCTACAATCCCTCTTACCCCACCGTGAAGGGCAGCCCCGACACCGTGAAGGGCATCACCATCCTGACCCCAGTCGGCACCGCCCAGCACATGACCGTGCTCAAGTGGCTGGAAAAGCTGGGCCTGGAGTCCACCGATGTGAGCATCGTCAACATGGACAGCGTCCAGGCCTTCCAGGCGCTGCAGGCCGGCCAGTGTGATGCCGTTTCCCTGAACGTTCCCACCTTCTTTGACGCCCTGAACGCCGGTATGGTCCAGGTGGGCAGTCTGTCCGAAATGGGCACCAGCTATGTGGACATGGTGGTTGCCAACCGGAAGGCCGTAGAGGGCAAGCCCGAGCTGGTCCAGGCCTACATGGACGCTCTGACCGAGGCCTGCGAGGCCATTCAGAACGACCAGGAGATGGCCGCCGACCTGTTTGTACAGTTCCTGAAGGAAAACGGCTCCGAGACCAGCCGCGAGAACTGCGTATCCGACCTGCAGCGTGCCCGGTTCATCACCCGTGCCGACTGGAAGGACCGCCAGATCGGCAGATTTGCCAAGGAGCTGGGCGAGTTCTACGTAGGCCAGGGCCAGCTGGAGCCCAACGTCATCGACAAGTTCGAGACCAACGTCGTCGATACCTTCGTAAAGGCCTATAAGTAAGCGATCTACATTTCCCTCCTTCGGGCATCGGCCCGGAATGTGTTGTTGAGGGCGGAGGAGCGACGGTTCCTCCGCCCACAGCAAAAGGAAAACTAAGAAAGGCACGGTGAAACCTGTGAAGCAGTTCTTGAAGAAACAGAAATACCACCTGATCTCCATCTGTTCATTCCTGTTTGTTCTGCTGGTCTGGGAGCTTTGTACCGATGTGCTGCATTTGATCAGCCCGATGATGCTTCCCAGTCCGGCCAAAATTTTCAGCACCCTGGTTTACAAGCTCAAGGGCGGCACCAACCCCGACGGCGCAACGTTGTTCCAGAACATCTGGGCCAGCCTGAAGATCGCCCTGGGCGGCTATGCGGTGGGCGTGCTCATCGGCGTGCCCCTGGGCGTGGGCATGGCCTGGAGCCGCCGGTTTGAGCTCTTTACCAAGCCCCTGTTTGACATCATCCGCCCCATCCCCGCCCTGGCCTGGATCCCTCTGATGATCCTGTGGCTGGGCATCGGCTATGCCTCCAAGGTGGGCATCATCTTCTTTGCCGCCTTTATCAGCGCCACGGTCAACAGCTATGCCGGCATCAAGCGCACCAGCCAGGTCCATCTGTGGGTGGGCAAGACCTTCGGCGCTTCCAACCGGCAGCTGCTGTTTAAGGTGGCCATTCCCACGGCCCTGCCCATGATCTTTACCGGCCTTCGTCTGGCCCTGGGCTCCTCCTGGGTGGCCCTGGTGGCCGCCGAGCTGCTGGCCGCTACCAAGGGTCTGGGCTACATGATCCAGATGGCCCGGATGCTGGGCCGCCCCGACGTGATCATCGTGGGCATGCTGACCATCGGCTTTATCGGCCTGGCCCTGAACTACATTCTGGAAGCCCTGCAAAAGCGTTTTGTGAAAGGAGGAAAGAAGCGGTGATCGACAATACCAAGGACAGCCGCTTTTCTCAGAAGCAGCTGGTTGTGATCTACACCATTCTCTCCCTCATGACCCTTTTGGTGGTCTGGGAGCTGGTGGCCCGGTTTACCAGCGCCTCCATGTTCCTGCCCGCCGCCAGTACGGTGCTGGGGGCCTTCTTTAAAAGCTTTGTGGAGCCCGTGGGCAAATACACCATGCTGGCCCACATCGGCATCAGCCTTTACCGGGTGGGCGTTGCCTTCCTTCTGGCCACCGTTGCCGGTATCGCTCTGGGCATCGGCATGGGCTATTCCAAGATGCTGGAAGCCATTTTGAAGCCTATTTTTGAATTTGTCCGGCCCATCCCGCCTCTGGCCTGGATCCCTTTGTCCATTTTGTGGTTCGGACTGGGAGACCAGAGCAAGTTCTTCATCATCTTCCTGGGCTGCTTCACCTTCATCACCGTCAATACCTATGACGGTGCCAGAAACGTGGACCCGGAGCTTATGGGCGCGGCCCGGATGCTGGGTGCCAGCGAGCGGCAGGTGTTCTTCCGCATTGTGCTGCCCAGTTCCGTACCCTATATTTTCGCCGGTTTGCAGATCGCCGTTACCGCCGGCTGGAGTGCCGTGGTCGGTGCGGAAATGGTCCGCTCCGATGAGGGCGTGGGCTGGATGATCGTCCGGGGCATGAACACCGGAAATACCCTGCAAATCATGGTCGGCATGGTGGCCATCGGCATCATCGGCTTCCTGCTGGCAACACTGACATCCGCACTGGAAAGGAGACTGTGTGCATGGAACGAGCAGAAGGGAATGTAAAGAACGCTCCTGTACTGGAATGCCGGGGTGTGGGCCGTACCTTTGAGAGCTACGAAAAGAACGGCGAGGCCAACGTGGTCCTGCAGGATGTGAATTTTGAAGTCAGAGAAAACGAGTTCCTGGTGCTCTTCGGCGCCGGACAGTGCGGCAAGACCACCCTGCTGAATATTCTGGCGGGCCTGGACAAGCCCACCGCCGGAGCGGTGTACACCCGGGGCCAGAAGGTCACCGGCCCCTCTCCCGAGCGGGGCGTGGTGTATCAGAAGACCAGCCTGTTCCCCTGGCTGACGGTGGAGGAGAACGTGGGCTTCGGCCCCAGCGTCCGCCATCTGCCCAAGCAGGAGCAGCAGGAGCGCATCCGCAAGTACCTGGACCTGGTGGGCCTGACGGGCTTTGAAAAGAGCTATCCCAGCCAGCTCTCCGGCGGTATGCGCCAGAGAGTGGGCATCGCCCGGGCCTACGCCAATCAGCCGGACATCATGCTCATGGACGAGCCCTTCGGCCACCTGGATGCCCAGACCCGGTATATGATGGAAGAGGAGCTGCAGCGCATCTGGCAGAAGGAAAAGCGCACGGTGGTCTTCGTGACCAACAACATCGAGGAAGCCCTGTTCCTGGCAGACCGGATCATCCTGCTGACCAACTGCCCCACCCATATCAAGCAGGAGTACACCATTACCATGCCCCACCCCAGAGACTATGTGGACCCGGAGTTCCTGCGCCTGCGCAAGGAGATCACGGACAACATGGACCCCAGTCTGTAAGAAAGGAGAATCGCTATGGCACAGGAAATGCCCAAGGTACAGGTAAAGCACCTGACCAAAAAATTCGGAGATCTGTTGGTGCTCAACGACATCTCCTTCGACGTGGCCAAGGGAGAGTTCCTCTGCATCGTGGGCCCTACGGGCTGCGGCAAGACCACCTTCCTCAACAGCCTGACCAAGCTCTACAAGCCCACCGCCGGTGAAATTCTGCTGGACGGCGAGCCGGTAGACCTGAAAAAACACAACATCGCCTATATTTTCCAGGAGTATTCCACCATGCCCTGGCTGACGGTGGAAGAAAACGTGGGCTTCGGCCTGGACATCAAGGGCGTGGAAAAAGCCAAGGCCAAGGCCTTGGTTGACGAGTATCTGGACATCGTGGGCCTGACCAAGTATCGCCACTATTATCCGGACCAGCTCTCGGCCAGTATGCTCCAGCGGGTGGTCATCGCCCGGGCCTTTGCCACCCAGCCGGACCTGCTGCTGATGGATGAGCCCTACGGCCAGCTGGACATTCAGCTGCGCTACCACCTGGAAGATGAGCTCATCAGCCTCTGGCAGCGCACCGGCACCACGGTGCTGTTTATCACCCACAACATTGAGGAGGCCGTGTACATGGGCCAGCGGATCATGGTCCTGACCAACAAGCCCACCTCCATCAAGTGCAGCATCGACAATGACCTGCCCCGTCCCCGGGACATCGCCAGCCCCGACTTCGTGGACCTGCGCAACAAGGTCACGGATCTTATCAAGTGGTGGTAATTTTTCCGCAACCTTACGTTATGAAACGCAAAGCCGCAGCAGGCCGTTTATCGCGGCTTGCCGCGGCTTTACTATTTTAAGGAAATGTGCTATTATGAACCGTAAACAGGAGGTAACAACAGTGAAACGTCCCAATATTGTGTTCCTTTTATCGGACGATCAGGGCTGGTGGTCCCTGGGCTGTACCGGAAACCGGGAGATCATCACCCCCAATATCGACCGCCTGGCCGCCCAGGGAATGCGCTTTGACAATTTCTTCTGCGCCTCTCCCGTCTGCTCCCCCGCCCGGGCCAGCCTGCTGACCGGCTGCATTCCCAGTCAGCACGGCATTCACGACTGGCTCCGGGACGATGACGACCGGCAGGCCGCCATTGAATATCTGGCGGGGCAGTACTCCTATACAAGAGCCCTTTCCGACGCGGGCTACGACTGCGCCCTGTCCGGCAAGTGGCACATGGGTGCCTCCGAAAAGCCCCAGCAGGGCTTTTCCCACTGGTACTGCCACAAAAGCGGCGGCGGCCCCTACTACGGCGCCCCCATCTATAAAGACGGCAAGCTCTATAAGGAGGAGCGCTACGTCACCGATGCCATCACCGATGACGCCCTGGAATACCTGGACAGCCGGGCAGGGAAGGAGGACCCCTTCCTTCTGTATGTGGGCTATACGGCCCCCCATGCCCCCTGGCTCAACAACCATCCCAAGGAGTATACGGACCTTTACAAGGACTGCCCCTTTGAGTCCGTCCCCCATCTGCCCCGGAATCCGGACAGCATCTATCTGACGGATGAAGTGGCCAAGGATGAGCGCAGCAATCTCATCGGCTATTTTGCCGCGGTGACGGCCATGGATGCCGCCATCGGAAGAATTTTGGACAAGCTGGACCAGCTGGACATGACCCGGGACACCCTGGTGATCTTCACGGCGGACAACGGCTTCAGCTGCGGCCACCACGGGTTCTGGGGCAAGGGCAACGCCACCTTCCCCATCAATATGTTTGAGGAGAGTGTGAAGGTGCCCTTCATCGCCCGGCAGCCCGGCCGCATTCCGGCGGGCACGGTGTGCGATGCCCTGGTCTCGGCCTACGACTTTATGCCTACGCTCCTGGAATATGTGGGGGTGCCCGCGGCGGATGGGCAGCGCCGCCCCGGTGTCTCCTTCGCCCCGGCCCTGGAGGGAAAGGACTTCCGGCAGCATGAGGAAGTGGTGGTGCTGGACGAATACGGCCCCAACCGGATGATCCGGGGCCGCCGCTACAAGTACATCACCCGCTATCCCTACGGCCCCAACGAGCTGTATGATCTTCAGGAGGACCCCGGCGAGACCCGGAATCTTCTGAAAGAGGAGCAGTGGCAGGCCCTGGGCGGGGAAATGAAGCTGCGCCTGGAAAAATGGTTCGCCCGGTACGTAGACCCCCAGATCGACGGGGCCAAGGAGCCGGTCTTCGGCTCCGGCCAGATCGGTCTGGCCGGCACCTGGGGAGACGGCAGCCCCGCCCACAGCTGTGACGACTATATCAAAGAAAATCCCAATTACGCCCCCTATCGGCTGCGTTAAATGAAGAAGAAAGGACAGAAAAAACCGTGAAGACATTCCTGGAGAAACTGAAAAATCGGGTACAATGCATCAAAATTCAGGTGTTTCTGTCCAATGTTCTGGTGTTGAGCCTGGCCTTTGTGCTGCTGGGCTTCAGCGTGGCGCTGACGGCCCGGCAGATGATGACCAAGCAGATCGGCGCGTCCCGCCTGGATTTGCTGCGGCAGATCAGTGAGCGGACCAACACCATCAAAACCAGCGCCACCACCCTGGTGGGCCTGTATCGCTACGAGCTCACGGAGCTGCCCGGGTTCCCGGAAGATGTGGAGCTGGATATGGACGCTTTTTTGACGGAGGAAAAGTATAAATACAGCAGTGTATTCAGCCCCATCGGCATGGACCACGACCCCCTGATCGCCGGGGCCCGGGGTATTTATTCTTCCCTGCCGCCCCAGGAGCGGCCGCCCTATCTGGAATCCCAGCTGTGGTATCGCAGGCTCCGCCGAAAGCTGCTGGATGCCCCGGAAGGAACGGTGCTCTTCAGCAGCACCTTCCCCACGGCGGACGGCACCCGCTATCAGTTTGCGGTGTGTCAGGCGGCGGGACAGGGGGAGGACGACTGCATCCTCATGGTGCTGATGGACGAGGGGGTGCTGCAGCGCCTCTATGAGCCGGCCCTGGCCGACGGCAGCGAAATCTACATCTACGACCAGCAGGGCTATATCGTCTCTCACCCCAATAAGAAGCTGCTGGGCAAGCAGTTTGTAGACCCCCAGGCCATGGCGGAGCTCTACGGCACCAACTGCGCCACCATGATCCGCAAGCAGGGGAAGCCCTTCCTGCTGACCACCTATCTGGACGAGAACACCGGCTGGACCATCGTGGAGGAGATCCCCGCGGAGATGATCTTCGGGGAGCTGAACCGGATGTATACGATCATCGCCGGGGTGCTGGCAGGCTGCCTGGTGTTGAGCCTGGGGGCGGCCCTGGCCCAGGCCCAGAAGATCGCCAAGCCCTTAATGGGCCTGAGCCGTGCCATGGATGCCTTTGGAGGCAGAAACTTCACCCCGGTTTCCGTCCATACGGGGACCCGGGAAATCGACCTGCTCAGCCAGAGCTTCAACCACATGGCCGGGGAGATCACCAGCCTCATGCAGGCGGTAACGGAGCAGGAGCGGCAGAAGCGGCTGGCGGAAATGAATTTCCTCCGGGCCCAGATCAATCCCCATTTCCTCTACAACATGCTCTTTTCCATCCGCTGCACGGTGGAGATGGGGAAAAGCGACCAGGCGGTGCAGATGATCCAGGCCTTTACGGACCTTCTGCGGACGACCCTCCGGACCACGGAGGAGGCCATCCCGCTGGAGGCGGAATTTGAAAACACCCGGAAATATCTGGTGGTGCAGAAGCTGCGCTATGGGGACAAGGTCCATTTTGAAATGGATCTGGCCCCGGAGACAGGCAGCTGCCAGGTGCCGCCGCTGATTTTGCAGCCCCTGGTGGAAAACGCCATTTTCCACGGGCTGGAAGCCCGGGAGGACTCAGGCCTGGTGGTGGTCTCCTCCGCCCTGGAAGGGCAGGACCTGCTGCTGACGGTGGCGGATGACGGCGCGGGCATGACCCCGGAGGTGCTGCGGCGGGTCACGGCGGACATGCAGGCCCTGCAGGACGGCCGGGAGAAGCAAAGCGACTCCATCGGCCTTGCCAATGTGAACAACCGCCTGCGGCTGAACTACGGCCAGGGCTACGGCGCGACCATTGAGAGCACGCCGGATATGGGTACCACCATCACCCTGCGGCTGCCTGCCCGGCGGCTGCAGGAGAATCGGGAGGGGGAGCAAACATGCGAGTAATGATCGTGGACGACGAAAAATTGATTTGTGAGTGGCTGGAATTCTGCATCAGCTCCAATCCCGCCTGCACCCTGGTGGGGGTGGCACACAACGGCAAGGAGGGCCTGGAGCTCTACCGCCAGCAGGAGCCGGACCTGGTGCTGACGGACATCAAAATGCCGGTAATGGACGGCCTGGAGCTGCTCCATGCCATCCGCCAGCAGTCCGGCACTACCAAGGTGGTATTGCTTACGGCCTTTGCGGACTTTGAAATGGCCCGGAACGCCCTGCGGGAGGGGGCGGACGAGTATCTGCTGAAAACGGAGATGAATAACGAGGTGCTGCAGCAGATGCTCTCCCGGATGATGCTGTTCTGCGGGGCAGCCGAGGGAGGCGAGGGAGACAGCCTGACCAATACGGCCCAGGCCCACGCCATTGTGGGCAAAATCCTCCGGCAGCGGGAGCCCCTGCAGGAGCGGGACCTGGAGGAGCTGCGCCAGTGCGGTCTGCGCTGGCGGGACAACGGCCTGTTTGCTCTGGCGGTATGGAAGCAGAGCCTCATGAACGGCGGGCTGCATTTTCCAAAGCAGTCCCCGGCCAGACATGTGGCGGGCTTTGACTACTCCGAGCGGATCTACATGGTGGTGGGCAATCTCCCCCGGGCCTTGAGCCCTACGGAAAAGGACCGGCAGCTGGCGCTCTATGCCCGGCAGGTCCAGGAGCTGAACGGCTGCATGGTAGGCAGCAGCAGCGTGACGGATAAAATGTCCCAGATCCCGGCCATGGCCCGGCAGGCGGCCTTCTCCCTCAGCGGCGGCTTTTACCTGGGAGAGCAGCGGCTGTATCAGCCGGAGGTACCCCTGGAGACCCTGGACATCCGGGTCAGGACCTGGCGGGAACGGCTCAGCGCCATCCGGGTGCAGCTGTACCAGCAGACCGGAGTGACCCGGCAGCAGATTTTAGAGGAATTTTTGCAGGACACCGCCCGGCAGCGCATCGGGGAGGTGGACGCGGTCACCAAATTCTGCGCCGACTGCTATGACCTGCTCTATGCCCAGGCCCTGTCCATGGGTTTGGAGGCGGAAAAGCCCGAGCAGATCCGGCAGCGTCTGGCGGCCAGTGTATCCATGGGGGAGACGGTGCAGCCGGTGCTGGAGCTGGCGGCCCTCTGCGCCCGGCAGGCCCGGCCCACCCACACCAGTTCCAAGGCGGTGCGGCTGGCCATGCGCAACATCCAGGAAAGCTACGCCCAGCCCTTGAGCCTGGAACAGGTGGCGGCGGAGGTCCATCTGACACCGGAATATTTCTCCCGCATCTTCAAAGAAGAGGTGGGGGTCACCTTCGTAAACTACCTGACGGATGTGCGCCTGCGCCATTCCGTGCAGATGCTGGAAACCACCGCCCTGCGGGTGCAGGACGTGGCCCAGGCGGTGGGCTACTCCAACGTCAGCTATTTTTCCACGATTTTCAAGAAAAAGTACGGTATGAGCCCCTATGAATACCGGCACCGCAGCGAGTGAAAGGAAGCACTTATGAAAGCGATCATGGTCATGTACGATTCTCTGAATCGGCACTTTTTAGAGCCCTACGGCTGTGACTGGACCAAAACCCCCAATTTTTCCCGGCTGGCCCAAAGGGCCGTGACCTTTGACAACTGCTATGTGGGCAGCATGCCCTGTATGCCCGCCCGGCGGGAGCTGCACACCGGCAGATACAATTTTCTCCACCGCAGCTGGGGCCCCTTAGAGCCCTTTGATGACTCCATGCCGGAGCTTTTGAGCCGTGCCGGTATCCATACCCATCTGGTCAGCGACCACTACCACTATTGGGAGGACGGCGGGGCCACCTATCACCAGCGCTACACCACCTGGGACTGTGTCCGGGGCCAGGAGGGGGATGCCTGGGCCCCACTGGTGGGCTTTGACAAAATACCGGAAAACGCCAATGTGTGCGGTGCCCCCCAGGACAACTGGGTGGGCCAGGATTTTGCCAACCGGTCGCTCATGCCGGAGGAGGCAAGCCAAAGCCAGAGCCGGACCTTTCAGGGGGGACTGGACTTTTTGGAGAAAAACCACGGGAAGGATAACTGGTTTTTGCAATTGGAAACCTTTGACCCCCACGAGCCCTTCTACGTGCAGCCGGAATACAAGGAGCTGTTTCCGGATTCTTACCGAGGCCCGCTGCTGGACTGGCCGGACTATCGGCCGGTAAATGACGGGGATACGCCGGAGCTTATTGACCATGTGCGCCGGGAGTATGCGGCGCTGCTTTCCATGTGCGACCGGAATCTGGGCCGGGTCCTGGATGCCATGGACCGGTATGATCTGTGGAAGGACACCCTTCTGATCGTCAATACGGACCACGGTTTCCTGCTGGGAGAGCATGGCCAGTGGGCCAAGTGTCACTGTCCTTTCTATGAGGAGGTCTGCCACACGCCGCTGTTCATTTACGACCCCCGCGATTGCCAGGGAGGCCAGCGGAGAAGGGCCCTTGTGCAGACCATCGACCTTCCGGCAACGCTTCTGGAGTTCTTCGGCCTGGAGCTGCCGCCGGATATGCAGGGAAAGCCCCTGGGGAGAACCGTTGCGGACGACACCCCGGTGCGGCAGGCGGCGCTCTTCGGCCTGTACGGCGGCCAGATCGGCTGCACCGACGGCCGGTTTGTGTACCTGCGCAGCCCGGACTGCCCGGAAAAGCCCAAATACGAGTACACCCTCATGCCCACCTGCCATACGGCGGCCCGCCGGGCCTTTATGCTGGATGGCATGCTCCGGGGGGCAGCGCTTCACGGCGGCTTCTCCTTTACCAAGGGCATGCCGGTGCTGAAGCTGAAAAACGAAAAGGATGTGTCCCAGAGCCATTACCCCACGGCGCTCTACGACCTGGCCCGGGACCCCGGGGAAGAGACTCCTCTGGATGACCCGGACACCCAGTGGCGGATGGAGCGGACCATGATGGGGCTCATGGGGCAAAACGACTGCCCGGAAGAGGTTTTTGAACGATATTTTGGCCACTCAGTTTTGTGAGGAAGAGAAAGGATCGGGTATGAACAAGAAACATGTACTGTGGAAGCTCTTTATTTCCACTCTGTATCTCAGCGCCTTCACCTTTGGAGGCGGCTATGTGATCGTGACGCTGATGAAGGAAAAGTTCGTGGATCAGCTGCACTGGATCGAAGAAGATGAAATGCTGGACCTTATTGCCATTGCCCAGTCCGCCCCCGGCGCCATTGCGGTCAACGGCTCCATTGTGGTGGGCTACAAGCTGGCGGGGCTCCTGGGGGCCCTGACTGCTATTCTGGCAACCATCATCCCGCCTTTTGTGGTCATCTCCGTGATCTCCTATTTTTACGAGCTGTTCCGGGATAACTTCGTGGTCAGCACCCTGCTTTCCGGTATGCAGGCCGGGGTGGCCGCGGTGATCGGCTCCGTGGTATGGGACATGGGTGCAGGCATTCTGAAGCAGAAAAGCGCCCTTTCCGTGGCCATTATGGTGGCGGCCTTTGTCGCCGTGTGCATTTATCGGGTGAACGTGATCATCGTCATTCTGGTCTGCATTGCCCTGGGCATTCTGCGGACCGTACTGGCAGGGAGGAAGAACGGATGATTTATTTACAGCTGTTTCTAAGCTTTTTGCAGATCGGAGCCCTGAGCTTTGGCGGCGGCTATGCGGCCATGCCCCTGATCGAAGCCCAGATCGTCACCACCCACAACTGGCTCTCCATGACCGAGTTTGCCAACCTGGTGACCATTGCGGAAATGACCCCCGGCCCCATTGCCGTCAACGCGGCCACCTTTGTAGGCACCAAGATCGGCGGCGTAACAGGGGCCCTGGTGGCAACTGCCGGGTGTATCCTCCCGGCCTGCATCCTGGTGACATTGATCGCCAAGCTGTATCTTAAATACCGGAATCTCAGCGTGCTGCAAAGCGTCCTGGGCTCCCTGCGCCCGGCGGTGGTGGCCATGATCGCCTCGGCGGGCATCACCATCTTAATGAACGCCTTCTGGGGCGGCCGCACCATCATCCTGTCCGGCACCAACTGGGTCATGGTGGCCATTTTCGCCGGAAGTTTCCTGCTCCTGCGCAAAACCAAGCTCAGCCCCATCGCCGTCATGGTCCTTGCAGGCGTTGTTAACCTGGCCGTGACGGTGGCGGGACGGTGAGGAACGAAATTGACAATTGACAATGGACAATTGACAATTTTTTTAGTTGACAGTTGACAGTTGACAGTTGACAGTTTTGGATGGACGGGGGCAGGGAAGCGTGAAATGTTGCACAAACAATTGGCGCAATGGTGCTGCGCATGTAGGGGCGGCTACTAGCCGCCCGCCACGTTGCAATTATTGAGCCGTATCGACCAAACGGTATTACATTAAAAAACGGGTGTAGGGGCGGCAATCTGCCGCCCGCTGCGTTTCGAATACAACCTGTGCGGTTGAATGAAACCACCCGCCGACGTGCATGTAGGGGCGGCAATCTGCCGCCCGCCACGTTTCGGATATAACTTGTGTGGTTGAATGGTATTACGCAATGTAGCGGCGATGATTCATCGCCATCCAGCCCCGGCGAGGGGCTGGCACCATAACGAATACAACCCGTGCGGTTGAACGGAACCACCCCCCGGCATGTTATTCCGAGGGAGCGAAAGCGAGTCGAGGAATCTTCCCAAGTTGCAGCTTTTACCTTGCGTAGGTTATTATTGCAACTTGCGTGGATTCCTCCACTCCGCTTTGCTCAAGGCCTGAATGACACATTGGGAGGTGATTTCGTGTATCCGCACAGGTTATATTTGCGGCGTTGCATGGCGATGGGTCATCGCCGCTACAGCTGTACCGTGTATTGGGTGGTTCCGTTCAACCACACAGGTTGTATTTGCAACGTGGCGGGCGGCTAGTAGCCGCCCCTACTTGCGCGGTACCTTTCAACCGCGCGGGTTATAGTCGCCACGTTCCCGGAACGGCACACAGGCCGTTCCCTACGGTTTCGCTGGTGGGTGTATTTTTGAACCAACGAATTTCAAAAGCGGAAATGTTCGTTGTGCAATAATTGTCAATTGTCAATTTTTCATGCCGTTCCTTACGGCTTCGCTGGGTGGCGGGGATGTTAGACCATTGCTTCTGCAACGCAAAACGTCGCTCTGCTTGCCATCCAACGCCAGCGGGCGTTTTGTTGAAAAAAGGTGCGATATTTTGTGCAACTCTACAATATTGACAAAAAGACCGTTTCTTCCTTGCTTTCTTTTGACGAATGTGCTACACTATGCTTGGGAAAACAATACAAGTGAATCATTGCCCGGAGTGTTGAGCATGGGGTCAAGCGGACGAATCGTGCCGCCTGGTTGCCATGCTCTTTTTATGCCTTTGGAGGTCAACGACTGGGAAAAAGTGGAAACATTCCGGCGGGGCGTTCCCCCGGAATACGGAAAGAGAGAGGCGGATCAGGATTGGAACAGAGACTTTACGATGCCCTGCAGCGAAACCCCATCATTGCGGCGATCCGGGATGACGCGGGGCTGGAGGAGTGCCTGCAGGCGGATGTGCAGACGGTGTTTGTGCTTTACGGCGATATTTGCGGCATCGGAGGGATCGTGGAGCGGATCAAAAATGCGGGGAAAATCGCCATTGTCCATGCGGACCTGATTATGGGCCTTGCCACCAAGGAGATTTCCGTGGATTTTCTCCACAACACCACCCGGGCCGACGGCATTATTTCCACCCGGGCCAATATGATCCAGCGGGCCAAGGAGCTGCACATGATCGGCATTCTGCGGGTCTTCCTCATTGACTCTATGGCCCTGGACACGGCCTTCAGCGCCCGGAATTTAAAGCCCGACGCCATTGACATCCTGCCCGGATTGATGCCCACCATGATCGGCAAGATCCGGCAGATCACCGGCCTTCCGGTGCTTACCGGCGGGCTCATCACAGAAAAACGAGAAGTCATGCAGGCACTGGAGGCGGGAGCCCTGGCCATCTCCAGTACTGCCCCCAACGTCTGGCAGATGTAAGGAGGATGGGTCATGTGCAGCGATACCAAGGGAAGAATTGCCGAGGCCGTTGAGGAAATGATGCTTGTAAAACCCGTAAGCAAGATCACCATCGGGAGCATCATGGAGCAGACGCAGATGAAGCGTCAGACCTTTTACTACCATTATCAGGATATTTACAGCGTGTTGGAGTGGATCGTGGAGTGCCAGCTTTGCGTGCCCCTGCAATATGACGAGACCATGGACCCGGAGGAGTGGTGCCGCCAGGCCCTGACGCTTCTGCGGGCCAAGCAGCCCCTGCTGCGGCAGCTCTCCCCGGCCCTGGGGCGGGACAAGCTGTATCAGCTTACCGGCGGCATTTTGCGGCCCCAGCTGGCCCGGTACCTGCCGGAAGCGGAGGAGCAGGAGACCTTTGACCTGGCCCTGGACATGCTCTGCTACGCCGTGTTCTGCACCCTGGACAGCCTGGTGGTCAGCCGGACCCCCCTCAATGTGGATGCCTGCGCCAAATACCTGCGGGCGCTGTTTTCCACCATGCAGAAGGCGGGGTGAATTTTTGGCGGGCACTTCTATGCTGCCTTTGGGCACATAGGATGTTGTGTGCAGAAGTGCTATATTTCAAAAGAGAGTTCAAAAATTTTTGTTGGTTTTGACAACTTAAAGATATTGTCTAATGACGGCAGCCCCATTTCTTGTTATAATGTGTATTGTGGATAGCACCTGCGGGTGAAAAAATTTTAATTTGCAAGAAAGATAAGGAGGACGTATTTATGGCAAAGTACATCATGGCCCTGGACGCCGGTACCACTTCGAACCGCTGCATTCTTTTCAACGAGAGAGGCGAAATGTGCAGCGTCTCCCAGCGGGAGTTCCCCCAATACTTTCCGAAGCCCGGCTGGGTAGAGCATGACGCAAATGAGATCTGGGCAACGCAGCTGGGCGTTGCTGTGGAAGCCATGCAGAAGGTGGGCGCCACCGCGGCAGACATCGCCGCCATCGGCATCACCAACCAGCGTGAGACCGCCATCGTTTGGGATAAGGTCACCGGCGAGCCCATTCACCATGCCATCGTCTGGCAGTGCCGCCGTACCAGTGAGTACTGCGACTCCCTGAAGGCCAAGGGCCTGACCGATTCCTTCCGGGCCAAGACCGGTCTGGTCATTGACGCTTACTTCTCCGGCACCAAGGTCCATTGGCTGCTGGAAAACGTTCCCGGCGCACGGGAGCGGGCAGAGCGGGGCGAGCTGCTCTTCGGTACCGTCGAAACCTGGCTGATCTGGAAGCTCACCGGCGGCAAGGTCCACGTCACCGACTACTCCAACGCCTCCCGGACCATGCTCTTCAACATCAACACCTTGCAGTGGGATGAGGACATCCTGAAGGAACTGAATATTCCTCGCTGCATGCTTCCCACTCCCATGCCCTCCAGCTGTGTTTACGGCGAGACCGATCCCTCCCTGCTGGGCGGACCCATCAAGATCGCCGGTGCTGCCGGTGACCAGCAGGCGGCCCTCTTCGGCCAGGCTTGCTACCATCCCGGTGAAGCCAAGAACACCTACGGCACCGGTGCCTTCCTGCTGATGAATACCGGCGAAAAGCCCGTCTTCTCTCAGAACGGCCTGGTCACCACCATTGCCTGGGGCCTCAACGGCAAGGTGGAATACGCTCTGGAAGGCTCCGTATTCGTAGCCGGCGCCGCCATTCAGTGGCTGCGGGATGAGCTGAAGATCATCGAGTCCGCTCCCGACTCCGAGTACTATGCCGGCAAGGTCAAGGATACCAACGGCTGCTATGTGGTTCCCGCCTTCACCGGTCTGGGCGCCCCCCACTGGGATCAGTACGCCCGCGGCACCATCGTGGGCATCACCCGCGGTGTCAACAAGAATCACATCATCCGTGCCACCATGGAATCTCTGGCCTACCAGGTCAACGACATCCTGGTCGCCATGCAGGCGGACTCCGGCATCAAGCTGGCTGCCCTGAACGTGGACGGCGGCGCTTCCGCCAACAACCTGCTCATGCAGATGCAGTCCGACATCTCCGGCGCACCCGTCCAGCGGCCTACCTGCGTTGAAACCACCGCCATGGGCGCTGCCTACCTGGCCGGTCTGGCCGTGGGCTACTGGGCCAACAAGGAAGACGTGGTCCGCAACCGTGCCATCGACCAGGTATTCCATCCCGAAATCACCGCTGAGGAGCGGGCCGAGAAGGTCAAGGGCTGGAACAAGGCTGTGAAGTGCGCTTACGGCTGGGCCAAGGACTGATTCGCAAGACCTGAAAAACACCAGGTAGAATAGCCTATTGGGCTTTGACATTTTGATAGGGAGGAAAAACCATGTTCTTAAAGTATTTGTGTGAATTTCTCGGCACGATGCTGCTGATTCTGTTGGGCGACGGTGTTGTCGCAAACGTCACTTTGAACAAATCCGGCATGAAGGGTGCCGGTTCCATCCAGATCACCCTGGCCTGGGGCCTTGCGGTCATGCTGCCCGCTTTCATCTTCGGTGAAGCCTCCGGTGCAAGCTTCAACCCCGCGCTGACCATTGCGCTGGCAGTGGGCGGCATGTTCGATTGGGCATTGGTTCCCGGCTACATCGTTGCCCAGATCCTGGGCGGCATGGTGGGCGGCATCCTGGTATACGTGATGTTCAAGGACCAGTTCGACGCCACCGACGATCCCGGCACCAAGCTGGGCGTGTTCTCCACCGGCCCCTCCATCCCCAATACCGGCCGGAACATCCTGCAGGAAGCCATCGCCACCTTCGTTCTGGTATTCGCCATCTGCGGCCTGAACCAGGTTCCCGAGCTGTCTGCCGGTGTTGGTAAGCTCCTGGTATTCGGCATCATCGTTTCCATCGGTATGTCTCTCGGCGGCCTGACCGGCTACGCTCTGAACCCCGCCCGTGACCTGGGACCCCGTCTGGCCCACGCCATCCTGCCCATCAAGGGCAAGGGCGACAGCAACTTCAAGTACGGCCTGGTAGTGCCCATCTTTGGACCCATCCTCGGCGGTATCGTGGCAGTCCTGCTGTACAACGCCATTCCCTGGTAACAGCTTAGGTTCAGCGTTATTGAATAATCTCTGCTCTAAGTGAACGTGTCGGGCAGTCCAACTTCCTACCGGAAGGTTTACTTGGGCTGCCCGGCCTTCTTGAGCGGATAAGGAGGAATCTTTTTGTACGATATTATTGTGATCGGCGCCGGTGTGACCGGATGCGCCGTAGCCCGGTATCTGTCCCGGTATGAAGGCCGGATGCTGGTGCTGGACAAAGAGGAGGATGTGTGCTGCGGTACTTCCAAGGCCAACAGCGCCATCATCCATGCGGGCTTTGACGCTGCCAACGGCACGCTGATGGCCAAAATGAACCTGGAAGGCAATCTGATGATGCCGAAGCTAGCGAAGGACCTGGATTTTGATTTCCAGATGAACGGTTCTTTGGTGGTGTGCATGTCGGAAGAAGACCTGCCCAAGCTCCAGGCCCTGTATGAAAACGGCGTGAAAAACGGCGTCAAAGAATTGGAAATCGTGGATGCGAAGCGGTTGCACGAGCTGGAGCCCAATGTGTCCAAAAAGGCCGTGGCCGCCCTTTGGGCCCCCACCGGCGGCATTGTCTGCCCCTTTAATCTGACCATCGCTCTGGCTGAAAACGCCTATGACAACGGCGTGGAATTCCAGTTCAATACCCAGGTGAAGGGCTTTACCTGGAAGGAGGGCTACTGGGTCGTCCATACGGACAAGGGCGACCTGGAGACCCGGTATGTGATCAACGCCGCCGGTGTTTATGCCGACGTGCTGCACAACATGGTTTCCACCCGGAAGCTGCACATTACCCCCCGGCGGGGGGACTACTGCCTGCTGGACAAGAGCACCGGCGGCTTCGTCTCTCATACCATCTTCCAGCTGCCCGGCAAGCTGGGCAAGGGCGTTCTGGTGAGCCCCACGGTCCACGGCAATACCATCGTCGGCCCCACGGCCATTGACGTAGAGGACCGGGAGGGCACCAATACCACCGCCGAAGGCCTGGATGACCTGATCGCCAAGGCCGGTGCCACCGTTGAAAACCTGCCCATCCGGCAGACCATTACCAGCTTCGCCGGTCTCCGGGCCCATGAGGATCACCATGAGTTCGTCATCGGCCCCGCGGAGGGTGCCCAGCAGTTTATTGACTGCGCCGGAATCGAGTCCCCGGGTCTGTCCTCCTCCCCCGCCATCGGCCTGCATGTGGCAGAGCTCATGCGGGAGCTGATGGATTTGAGGGAAAAGGAACACTACATCCCCACCCGCAAGGGCGTTCTGGACCCCAAGAAGCTTTCCAAGGAAGACTATCAGGCCCTGATCCGTGAAAACCCCGCCTACGGCCAGATCATCTGCCGCTGCGAGCAGGTCACGGAAGGGGAGATCCTGGATTCCATCCACCGCTCTCTGGGTGCCAAGAGCCTGGACGGCGTGAAGCGCCGCACCCGGGCAGGCATGGGCCGCTGCCAGGCGGGCTTCTGCAGCCCCCGGGTCATGGAAATTCTGGCACGGGAGCTGGGCGTTGCTCAGAGTGAAATCACCAAATGCGGCGGTCAGTCCAAGCTGATCACCGGTGTGAATAAAGATGCCATCGGGGAGGTGCAGCAGTAATGAAATATGACATTGTTGTCATCGGCGGCGGCCCCGCCGGTCTGTCTGCCGCCATTGCAGCCTATGATGCCGGCTGCCGCAGCATCCTCATTCTGGAGCGGGACGTGCAGCTGGGCGGCATTCTGAACCAGTGCATTCACAATGGCTTCGGCCTGCATACCTTCGGGGAAGAGCTGACAGGCCCGGAATACGCATCCCGTTACATCGCCCAGGCCATGGACCGGGGCATTGAATACAAGCTCAATACCATGGTGTTGTCCATCAGCCAGGACAAGCACATCACCGCCGTAAACCGGGAAGAGGGCCTGATCGAAATCGATGCCCGGGCCATCCTGCTCACCATGGGCTGTCGGGAGCGCAGCCGCGGCGCACTGAATATTCCCGGCTACCGTCCTGCGGGTATTTACTCCGCCGGTACGGCCCAGCGGCTGGTCAACATGGAAGGCTACATGCCCGGCCGCCGGGTGGTGATTCTGGGCAGCGGCGACATTGGCCTCATTATGGCCCGCCGTATGACTCTGGAAGGTGCCAAGGTCCTGGTGGTAGCGGAGCTCATGCCCTACTCCGGCGGCCTGAAACGGAACATCGTCCAGTGCCTCAATGACTTTGACATTCCCCTGAAGCTCAGCCATACCGTGGTGGATATTGAGGGCAAGGAACGGGTCACCGGCGTGACCATTGCCGAAGTCGGCCCGGACCGGAAGCCTATTTCCGGAACGGAGATCCACTATGACTGTGACACATTGCTTCTCTCCTGCGGCCTGATCCCGGAGAACGAACTGTCCCGGGGCATGGGCGTGGAGATTTCGCCCGTTACCAACGGCCCCGTTGTGGACGAGAGCCTGCAAACCAGCATCCCCGGCGTTTTTGCCGCGGGCAACGTCCTCCACGTTCACGACTTGGTGGACTACGTTTCCGAGGAAGCCGCTGCCGCGGGCCGTGCCGCCGTGCGGTATCTTGCCCAGGGCGAGGCCGCTTCCCGGCATGAAATTCCCGTCACCTTTGAAGGCGGCATCCGCTATACCGTCCCCGCCAGCATTGACCCCGCCCTTGTCCAGGATGACCTGGTCATCCGCTTCCGGGTCGGCGGCGTGATGAAAAAGCGGGTGGTAAAGCTCTATCTGGGCGAGGACGCAGTCCTGTCCCGCAAGCGGCCGGTCATGGCCCCCGGCGAGATGGAAGAGCTGAAGCTCACCCGGGAAATGCTGGCCGCCCATCCCGGCCTAAACCGGATCCATATTACAGTTGAGGAGGCATAACGATGGCAAAACGTGAATTGACCTGCATCGGCTGCCCTCTGGGCTGTTCCATTACCGTGACCATGGAAAACGGTGAAATCCAAGAGGTCACCGGCTACACCTGCAAGCGTGGCCATGACTACGCCAGAAAAGAAGTAACCAATCCCACCCGGATCGTTACCAGCACCGTGCGCCTTACAGGAAGCCGCAGCGGCGAGGCGATAGTCAGCTGCAAAACCGCCCAGGATATTCCCAAGGGCAAGATTTTTGACATTGTCTCCGCCCTGAAGGGCGTCACTGCCAAGGCCCCTGTCCACATCGGTGACGTGCTCCTGTCCAACGCGGCAGGAACCGGCGTTGACATCGTCGCCACCAAAAATATTATCTAACCCTCCTTCCTTATCTTCTCCACACGCCCCGGGCGCACCGTTCTTCGGTGCGCCCGGGGTCACTTTTTTGGACGAAAATTCTATCCCCCGGGGGGGCTTACGTTTACTCCGGTGAACGGTTATAATAAAGGAAACTCTGAATAAATCGTCGGCGGCTGGACAGCGGATATTTTGTCCACATGCTGCCCTACTAAAAGTGGAAAATACACAAAGTATTCCTCCACTTTTAGTAGCTTGCCTGTGGACAAAATCTCTCGCTGCCAGCTCTTGTCGATTTAATCAGAGCTTCCTAAAGGAAAACAAAGAGACAGAGGGTGAGGAAATGGATCCGGTGCTGGATTATGCCTGCGGCAGCATTCAGGCGCGGCTGGAAAAAAGCAGCAAAACACTGGTGCAGGATGTGACCATTTGCATCCGCCCCGGGGAGAGTCTGGCCCTGGTGGGGGAGACCGGTTCCGGAAAAACCATTCTGGCCCAGTCCATCATGGGGGTCCTGCCCGGAAACGTGAAACGAATCGGCGGGACCATGACCCTCTGCGGCAGAAAAATCACCGGGGAAAAACAGCTGCGGGCTCTTTTGGGGCGGGAAATCGTCTATATCCCCCAAAACGGCCATGAATTTCTGAATCCCTCCGCCACGGTCCGGCGGCACCTTTTTGACGGCCTTGCAAGGCTGGGGGTCCCCAAAGGGGCCCGTTATAAGCAGGCCCTGGAGAAGCTTCGGTTGGCGGGCTTCGGGGACCCCGGGACTGTGCTGGAGCTCTATCCCTTTCAGCTCTCCGGGGGCATGGCCCAGCGGGTGACCATCGCCCTGGCCCTGTGCTCCCGGGCCAAGCTCCTGATCGCGGACGAGCCCACCAACGGCCTGGATGAAGCGTCCAAGCTTCGGTTCATGGAGGAGCTGGACACCCTTTTCCCGGAGGCGGGGAAGCTGATCATTACCCACGATATTTCCGTGGCTGCAATGTGCAGCCGCATTTTCGTGCTGTGCCGGGGCCGGGCCGTGGAATGCGGCGGCGCGGCGGAGGTTCTGGAAAGCCCCTGCCACCCCTATACCAGGGCCCTTCTGGGGGCACTGGTGGAAAACGGTATGGTGGAGACTCAGGTTTTGCGGAAGGAGCAGGGCCTGTGCCCCTTTTACCGCCGGTGTCCCCAGGCGGCGGAGGAATGCCGCCGGAGTCTTCCCAAGCGGGAAAGGGCAGGAAGAGAATGGTGGTGCTGTCAGGAATGATCTCGGTAGAACATGTGAGTAAAAGCTTTGGGGAACAGGCGGTGCTGGAGCGAGCCTCCATGGAGATCCCGGAGGGCTGTATCTGCGGCATTTACGGGAAAAGCGGCATCGGAAAATCCACCATGGCAAAGCTTCTGTGCGGGGTGATCCGCCCCCGGGAAGGGGAGATTCGGCTGGATGACCGGCTGCTGGTGTCCGGGGAGCAGCCCTATGACCGAAAACTGGGGCTGAACATCCAGATGGTCTATCAGCAGCCCTATGCCACCCTGGACCCCCGGCAGAAAATCGGCAGCGGCTTCCGGGAACTGATTCGCTACCACGGTTTTGCCCCGAAGGGGAAAGAACTGTCCACGGCGGCGGAATCCTTAGGCGAGGTGGGACTGGAACCGGAAATATTAAACCACTTGCCCCACCAGATTTCCGGCGGGGAAGCCCAGCGGGTGGCCATTGCCCGGTGCCTGCTGTTTCATCCAAGGCTTCTCATATTGGATGAAGCCACCTCTATGCTGGATGTATCCACCCAGGCAAATGTCCTGGGCATGATCCGCAGGCGCATGGAGCAGCAAGGCGGGAGCATTCTGCTCATCAACCACGACCGCCCGCTGACGGAATACTTTTGTGATCAAATCTATGTATTTGACAATAAAACTTTGAAGAAGGAGAAATGATAATCATGAAAAAAGGACTATCCCTGCTGCTGGCAGCGCTCATGGCCCTGTCCATGGCAGCTTGCGGAGGTGCTGTGGAAGCACCCACCACCGCGGCCCCTGCGGAGACCACCGCCACCCCCCAGACGGAGCCGGAATTTGCGGTAGAGACCGTTACCCTGGGCACCACTGCCGCCATTGAGACCGCCGTTTACGGGGAGTATAATTATGACATGCTGGCCAGCGGTGTATCCGAGCTGCCGCTGGTGTCCCAGGACACCAAGGGTGAATTTCACCCCCTGCTGGCGGACTTCGCCACGGAGGACGGCCAGACCTGGACCTACACCGTCCGCCCCGGCATGTGCTGGTCTGACGGCACCCCGGTGACTGCGGAGGACATCCTCTTTACCCTGGAATACGACCAGGCCAATGGCAGCGCTAACTTTGAGGCCCAGACCAACGCGGAGGGAAAGACCACCCAGGCAAAGTATGCGGAATATACTCTGTCTGAGGACAAAACCGCCATTTCCCTGACCCTTACCACTCCCAATGTTCGGGAGCTTACCAACATGACCTCCTTCCGGGTGATGCCCAAGCATATCTATGAGGGCAAGGACACCGTGACCGATGCCCAGGCCCGGGTCACCTGCGGGCCCTATGTGCTGGAGTCCTTCAGCAAGGAGGCCGGGACCCTGACCTTCTCCGTAAACCCCTACTACCCCCAGAAGCCCAATGTAGAGCACATTGTCTACCGCCTCTTCGGCAATGAGGATACCATGTACATGGCCCTGCAGCAGGGGGATGTGGATATGGTTTGGAGCTACTCCTCCGGCGTAGCGGGAACCTATCAGGATGTGCTGGCAGGGGACCAGAATATTGCGCTTGTAAATGTAGCCGCTGCCAATGCCCCCGCGGTGCTGGCCTTTAACAATGCCAAGGGGCTGTTCCAGAATGAAGACCTCCGTCAGGCTGTTTCTTACGCCCTGGATTACGAGGCCTTCAAGACCTACTTCGGCAGCCCTTATGCCCAGATCCCCAACCGGGGCTTCGTGCCGGAAACCACCGTTGGCTACCACGAGACCCAGCAGCTGACCACGGATACGGCCAAGGCCGCGGAATACATGGCCGCCGCCGGGTATACGGAAAAGAACGCCGAGGGCTTTTATGTGGACGGGGCAGGGAAGACCGCTGCCTTTACCCTGACGGTCAACGCCGCCAAGGAGGCCCATGTGGGTTATGCGGAGCTGGTAAAGAACCAGCTGGAGGCCTTTGGCATTCAGGTGAACCTGGACCCGGTGGACAAGGATTCCTACAATGCCAAGACCAGCAACAAGTTCTCCGAGAACAACATTACCATGGAAGCGGCCATCTACGGCTATACCGCCGCTGGTATGGGCATGGGCAACGGCCTGGGCTCCATCTATGTGGACGGAAGCCATCCGGTGCAGGGTGGCTGCCAGGTGTTTGACGAGGCCTTCCAGGAGATTCTGGCTCAGATGAAGGGTGCCAAGACCATGGAGGAATACTACGCGGCCGCCGCCAAGCTGCAGGACTACTACGGAGCCCATGTGCCGCTGATCGCCCTGTATTGGGACAACATGATGCTGGCCTACGCCGCCCGTCTGGACAACGTGACCGTGGACGCGGTTTTTGGCCTGAACAATGTAAACAACTGGTTTACCGTTACCGAAAAGTGATCATCCGTTAACAATCAGGAGGCATGCCTGTGCATACGTATAAGAAGAATCTGACGGTGGCATTGGTGTGCTTCCTGATCGTTCTTGTTCTGAATTTCTTTCTTCCCCGGCTTCTGCCGGGGAACCCCATCGCCTATCTGACCGGCTTTTCCGAGGAGGATATGACCCCTGCCCAGGTTTCCTATTACCGGCAGGCCCTCCACCTGGACAAGCCGGGCTTTGTGCAGTTTCTTTACTATCTCCGCTCCATTCTGGACGGCACCCTGGGCTACTCCTACAAAAAGGAAAGCCCGGTTTCGGCCCTGATTCTGGGAAGACTGGGCTACACTTTACAGATCACCCTTCCGGCGGTGATTCTCAGTACGGTTTTGGGGCTTCTCTGGGGCATGGCCAGCGGATACCGGAAGGGCAGCGTGTTTGACAAGCTCTCCACGGTTTTTCAAATCGTGGTAAACACCATGCCCACCTTCCTCATCGCCCTGATTTTTATGATCCTGTTCTGCTTCCGAAAGCGCTGGTTCCCCTATGTGGGGCTGAACAGCGCCCAGGCGGTGCCGGGGACAGGGGGATACTGGGCCGACCGGCTCCACCACCTGGTGCTGCCGGTGCTGACCCTGACCATTGCCTCTGCCCCCTCCAGATACCTTCTGATGCGCAATACCGTCAGCCAGGTTACGGAGGAAAAGTATGTGCTCTACGCCCGGGAACGGGGACTGTCTGACGGAAAAATTCAATACGGATACATCTGGGCTAATATTGCCCAGCCATTTATCACCATGGTGGGCATGAGCGTCAGCACCTGCATCGGCGGTTCTCTGGTAATCGAAAACCTCTTTTCCATCGGGGGCATGGGGAGCCTGCTGTCCGAGGCGGTGTATACCCTGGATTACCCGCTGATGCAGGGCATCCTCTTTGTGACCACGGCGATCATGACGGTGTCCATTGTGGTGACGGACCTGATTTGCATTTGGCTGGACCCCAGGGTCCGATTGGAGGGAGACCGGAAGTGAAAAAGCAGACCATTCCTCTGGCGGCAGGCGGGGCGATTTTGCTGGTGTTTCTGCTGGCGGCCCTTTTTCCGGGCCTCTTTACCCCATACGGGCAGAAGGAGATGTTCGGCCCTTGGCTGGCGGCTTCCCAGGAGCACCTTCTGGGCACCAACGCCCTGGGCTACGATATTTTTACGGAGCTGATCTACGGCACCCGCCGGACCATGCTGGTGGGGGTTTCCAGCAGCATTCTGACATTGCTTCTGGGCGGCATCATCGGCACCCTTTCCGCCGGAAAGGGCGGGAGCTTCTTTAATGGGCTCATCAATATTTTTGTGCTGCTTCCCAAGCTTGTGACCATGATCGTGCTGGCGACGTTTCTGGGAAGCTCCGGCCAGACCCTGGTCATGCTCATTGCCGCTTTCAGCTGGGTGGGCACGGCCCGGAATGTCCGGGCCAAGGTCATCCATTTAAACAGCCAACCCTTTATCGAAAACTGCGCCATCCAGGGTTACAGCCGGGTTCATATCGTGCTGTACCATATTTTGCCCAATCTCTATGACGTGCTGATCTCCCGGTTCCTGCTGGGGGTCAACGGCTGCATTATGATGGAGTCCACGCTGAGCTTTCTGGGCTTCGGGGACCTGTATTACCCCACCTGGGGCACCATGATCAACTTTGCATATAAGCGGGGGGCCTTTCTCCGGCGGGCCTATGGGTATCTGCTCTCCCCGGGTATTTGCATCATGCTGCTGTCCCTGTCTTTTTATTTGATCAGCCTGTTTTTTGAAGGAAAACAGAGCACCATTCAGGAGCAATAGGAGGAATTGCCATGCAGAAGGAACTGGAAAAACTGTGGAACACCTGTGTTGACTTTCACGGCCACAGCTGCGGCGGCCTGGCGGTGGGCTTCCGGGCGGTGCTGTATGCCTGGGAGCTGCTGGGAGAGAATGCCCAAAGTGAAGACGAGGAATTGGTCTGCATTGCGGAAACCGATGCCTGCGGCGTGGATGCCATTCAAGCCCTGACGGGCTGCACCGTGGGAAAGGGCAACCTGATTTTCAACATGCAGGGGAAAAATGCCTTTTCCTTTTACCGCCGCAATGACGAAAAATCCTTTCGTCTGGTGCTGCGGGCCACACCGGAAAAGAGCAAGGAGGAGCGTCTGGAATGGCTGATGGAGGGAGACTTCCATGAGATGTTTGACGTAAAGCCCGCCGGGGAGCCGTTGCCGGAACGCGCCCGGATTTTTAAAAGCTGCACCTGCTCGGTCTGCGGGGAGCGGTTTGCGGAAAGCTTTGCCCACTTGCAGGACGGGGAAATTCTGTGCGCCGCCTGCTACCGACCCTATACGAGAGGACTGTAATGGAAAAACCTTTTGATGAACCGCACCTTGGCATCCGAAGCCAGGTCTTGGGGACCCCGGAAACCCTCCCGGATTCCCCCCAGGTCCTTTCCGCCAGACAAGCCGGGGACTTTGAGGCCCTGGGCCAGGCCCTCTCCCGGCAGCTGCGCTATCGGGAGGCCATTGAAGCCTATAGCCGGGGGCTGGAATCGGACCCGGAGAATCTGAGGCTTCTGCGGCTTCGGGCGGGACGGTACTTGACCACCTTGCAGCCAGAGCAGGCTCTGGCAGATTTTGAGCGCTGCCTTTCCCTGGGGGCAGACAGGCTGGACTGCGGCTACCGCATGGGCCTTGCTCTCTTTTACCGGGGCAGCTATGCCGCGGCTGCCGGGGCTTTCCGGGACTGTATGCCCCTATGTGATGAGGAAATGGGCATTGCGGTGATTTACTGGCACACCCTCAGCGCCTGCCGCGGGGGAGCCGCTCCCGCATTGCTGGGAGAATATCACAGCGGCATGGCGGTTGGGCACCACACGGCTTATGAAAAGGCGGTGGCGGTATGGGCCGGGGCAAGGGCCTATTCCCAGACGGCGGCAGCGCTGGAACAGGAGCCGGAGGACCTGGAATACGGCATTGCCCAGTATGGCCTGGCCTACCACCCCGCCTGTCTGGACAGACAGGCCCTGCTGGAGAAAATCTGCGCCCGGGACGGCTTCTGGCCCTGCTTTTCTTATCTGGCAGCCTGGAAGGATCTGCATGAAGAATTGCTGAATACATAAAAAACGCCGCGGTACGGTTCGGTTGGAACGTACCACGGCGTTTTTTTATGCTGCGTTACAGCGCTTTCCACTCCACATCAATGATCCGGTCTTTTTTGCTTTCCCGGATGGCTTTGGAGATGCAGAACACGGAATAGAAGTTCTGGATGCTGCCGATGACCAGGCAGATGCCTACGGCCATCATCAGGGCGGCGGCACCGCTGAAGGGGTTAAACAGCAGGTAGAAGCCCAGGACCGCGTCCAGAATGCCTAAGATCAAAGAGGCGGTGCTGTTGCGCAGGCCGAAGCGGCGCATTTCCACGGCAATTTGAATGTCCAGGACGCTGCCGAAGAGAATGTAGATGCCTGCGGCCATGGGCAGGATGGTCATGGCATCCTGGGGATGCAGCAGAAGCAGGAGCCCCGCCAGAATGTAGAGGATGCCCGCACCCAGGTCAAAGCGGAAAAACAGGCCCACAAAGCCCATCCGGAAGTACCGCACCAGCTTGTAAACACCGGTGATGGCGCACAGAACGCCCAAAATCACACAGACGGTCATGGCGGAAATATCCGGCCAGACCAGCATTACAATGCCGAGGATCAGCATACAAAGGCTGACGGCCACGGCGCCTACCTGAAAACGTTTCCAAAGCTCTTTCATAAAGCGCCCTCCTTTTCTTTTCTGACCCAACTATACCACGGTTTTGGGTTGCCGCCCATAAACAGAGTTCACTTTTTGATAAAGCAAATATGGCGAATTTGTAAATTTGCAATATACATCTATTCCCCAGGTTCCTCTGTCATAATGAAAAGCAGCTTCCTTAGGAGCACCCCCAGCTGGGTGGCCTCCTCCGGGGGCAGGGCCACGCAGGCGCACATCTGCTTGGGGACCTCCAGGGCCTGCTCCCGCAGGGCCAGGCCCTGGGGGGTCAGGCAGATTTGCAGATTCCGCTCATCCTCCGGGTCCCGGCGGCGGGTCAGGTACTGCTTCTGCTCCAGCTTTTTAAGCAGGGGGGTCAGGGTGCCGGAGTCCAGGTATAGGTGGGCCCCCAGCTCCTTGGCGCTGAGGCACCGATGTTCCCACAGCACCAGCATGGCAATATACTGGGTGTAGGTCAGATCCAGCCGGTCCAGAAAGGGCTTGTACCGCCGGACCACCTCCTTGGCGCAGGCGTAAAGGGGGAAGCACAGCTGGTTTTCCAGCTTCAGCTGCTGATAGTGTTCCTCAGACATACTGTTCCAGGAACTTGTGGAGGGAGGGCTGGGGCTGGAAGCCAATGGTTCTGCCCACTTCCTGGCCGTTTTTCAGCACCACCAGGCAGGGAATGCTGGAAACCCGATACTCCTGGGCCAAAACAAAGTTGTCGTCTACGTCAATGCCGTAAAATCCCACATCGGGCATGTCCTGGGATTCGGCTTCCAGCACCGGGGCCAGCATTTTGCAGGGGCCGCACCACTGGGCGGAAAAATCCAGCACTGCCAGGTCCTGGCTCAAGGCTTTGGTCAAATCGTTGTTGGTAATTTTGGTGATCATAATGATTTCTCCTTTTTTTCTGCCAGATAGGCAACGGCGCTAAGGGCGGCCACGTTGCCTTGACCGGCGGCTTTTACATATTGATAGGGTGTCCCGGTAATGTCTCCGCATGCAAAGAGGCCGGGAAGATTGGTTTTCATTTGCAAATCAACTTCAATGTGGCTGCCCTGGGTTTGGATGCCGGGCACCAGCTTGCCCGGGGCCACCGCGTCCCGCAGGACAAAGACCCCGTCCACCGGGTATTCCCCCCGGTCTGTTTTCAGGGCCCGGACCTGGTTTTCGCCTACAATGGCCACAGGCTTCTCCCGGACCACCTGAACGGAATCGGGAAGCTCCAGCTGGTGAGGGGCGGCAGGGAAGTACAGCACTTTTTGGCAGGTCTCTGCCAGAAAGGCCGCTTCCCGGCAGGAATGGCCGGAATAGCCCAGGACGGCCACGGTTTTGTCCCGATAAAAATGGGCATCACAGGTGGCGCAGTAGCTGACGCCCCGACCCAGCAGTTCATTTTCTCCTGGCAGGGCCTTGGATGTGACCACCCCCGCTGCCAGAATCACGGTGGAGGCCTCGATCATGTCGTCAGGGGTTTGCAGGACAAAATAGTCTCCCATGGCATATACCGCGGTGATCTGCTTTTCCGTAATGGGAATGTCCAGGCTGTCCAGCTGCTCCCGAAAGGCCTGGGCCAGATCCGGGCCGGAAATATTTGAAAGCCCGGGATAATTGAGAATGGAATGGGCTTTTTCTACCTTTTCGCTTAAATGCCGGGAGCCGAAGAGGACGATCTTCTTCCCACGAACCTTGGCGGTGATCGCCGCCGAAACCCCGCCGGGGCCGGTGCCCACAATGGCAATATCATAACGCTCCATAGGTGCTCCTTTCTTCAAGTGCAATTTGATTTTGCTTAATTTAATTTTACGCAATTGATTGAAAAAGTCAAGAGGAAAATTGTGAAATTCCTGTGAAGAAAACCGGAAACCCCCGGCTCTGTTTTGGCGCAGAACCGGGGGCTTTCGTGGGCGGCGAAGCCGTCAAAGGCCATGCCGCAGATATTGATGATCAGGCGTTCACCGCGTCGATGAACTTCAGGAATCCGGCCTTGCCGTCCTCGGTGTGCTTGTAGACACCGGCATCCTCCAGAACCTGGGAGAAGACCTTTCCGGTCTCCTGCAGCAGGATGTCCAGGGCGTTGTCGGAAGTGAAAGTGTACTGCTTTTTCAGCTGGTCCACCCAGTCGGCGTGCTTGGCCTGGACTTCGTCTGCCCGCAGGTCGTGGCCTGCCACAATCTTGTCCGCCAGATCCGCCAGTTCGCCCTTCAGGCGGCTGGGCAGCACCGCCAGACCCATGACCTCAATGAGGCCGATGTTCTCTTTCTTGATGTGGTGCTTGTCCGCGTGGGGGTGGAACACGCCCAGAGGATGCTGGGCGGTGGTGATGTTGCAGCGCAGCACCAGGTCCAGCTCGTACAGGTCGCCTCTCCGGCGGGCGATGGGGGTAATGGTGTTGTGGGGCTCTCCGTCGGAGAAGGC
This sequence comes from uncultured Oscillospiraceae bacterium, assembly GCA_934589225.1. Classification (GTDB taxonomy): domain Bacteria; phylum Bacillota; class Clostridia; order Oscillospirales; family Oscillospiraceae; genus Faecousia. The sequence continues at coordinate 2,481 of CAKTNS010000026.1, read as the reverse complement.
CACAATGTCCCGGCCTTCGTCAGAATAGGCCCGCCATACCGTCAGAATCTTGTCCGCCAGCTGGGCCAGCCGCTGGGGGTCCTTGCCGTCCAGACGGATGACGCTCATGGGCCACTTTACAAGGCCTGCCTGCACGTCCTCAAAACCCCGGAATACCACCGGGGTCTCCACAGGGGCAGTCTCCATGGCGAAGGTGTAGTGACCGCCCTGGAAATGCTCGTGGCTCAGGATGGAGCCGCCGACAATGGGCAGGTCCGCGTTGGAGCCCACGAAGTAGTGGGGAAACAGGGTCACAAAGTCCAGCAGCTTTTCAAAGGCGGACCGGTCGATCTTCATGGGGATGTGCTGGCCGTTGAAGACGATGCAGTGCTCGTTGTAGTATACATAGGGGGAATACTGCAAATACCAGTCGGCCCCGGCAATGGTAATGGGGATGATCCGGTGGTTGGCCCGGGCGGGATGGTTCATCCGGCCGGCATAGCCCTCGTTTTCCCGGCACAGCTGGCACTTGGGATAGCCGGACTGAGGGGCATTCTTGGCGGCGGCAATGGCCTTGGGGTCCTTTTCCGGCTTGGAAAGGTTGATGGTGATGTCCATCTGGCCGTATTCGCTGTCATACTTCCAGCGCATGTCCTTGGCGATGCGGTAGCGGCGGATGTAATCGGTGTTCTCGCTGAAATCATAGTACCAGTCCGTGGCTTCCTGGGGGGACTGGGCGTACTTTTCCCGGAACGTGCGGATGACCTCCCGGGGCATGGGGGTCAAAGCACCCATGATGCGGGTGTCAAAAATATCCCGGGCAACAATGTTGTCCTCGCACAGACCCTGGGCGCAGGCATAGTCCAGCAGACCCTTCAGAATCTCCTCCAGGTCCTCACTCTGGGGCTCCTGGGAGGGGGTATAGTCCTCCTTGTGCAGCAGGTCCAACAGGCGGTTGGTCAGGACCTGATGGTCCACGGGCTCCGCCAGCCCCTTGTTCATGGCGTAGGATACCAGGGAGTCGATATAGGTTTCAATTTGCATGATTTAAGCCTCCACTTCCATTTCTACGCCGCCCTGGGGACGGATGGACAGCACATGGCAGGCACCCTGGCCCAGCACCGCATCGATTCCGGCTTTGAATTCTTCCAGAAGTTCAAAAGGTACAAAGGCCTGGACGGTACCGGCAAAGCCGCCGCCGTGGACCCGGTAGGCACCCTGACCCCGGAGGTAATGCTCGCACAGGGCCAGAGACAGGGCCACGTCCTGATGCTCTACATAGCCCGCGGGAATGACGTTTTGCAGGTACATATAGGAGGAGTAACCGCTCTGCTTGACCAGCTCCAGGAACCGGGGGAAGTTGTTTTCCCGCAGGGCTGCCACCTGCAGGGGCACTCTGGCATTCTCCTGATAGAAGTGGATGGCCCGCAGCACCGCCCGATCCGGGCAGACCTTCCGCAGCTGGGGCAGGGAAGCAAAGAAGTCCGCCTCGTCGATCTGGGTCAGGACCTCCTTGCCGAAGAAGGCGCAGACCTGCTTCAACTCTCCGGGAATGGCGGCGTATTCGTCGGTCAGGTCCGCATGGCTGGCCTGGCTGTCGATGATGCACAGGGCATGGCCACAGGCGGAGAAATCAAAGTCCACAGGCTCGATGACAGGATGGTTCTTATCGAAGAAGTCAATGGTCACCAGATTCCCTACGGCAGAGGCGGTCTGGTCCATCAGACCGCAGGGCTTGCCGAAGAAGACGTTCTCGGCGTACTGGCCGATCTGGGCAATTTCCGGCTGGGAGACCTTGCCGCCGAAGAACAGCCCATTGACAATGGTGCCGATCAGCACCTCAAAAGCCGCGGAGGAGCTCAGGCCGGAGCCGGGGAGCACCGTGGACTCGCAGTAGGCATCAAAGCCCGTGACCTTGCAGCCCAGCTCCGCAAACCGGGCGCAGACACCCCGAACCAGAGCGGGGGTGGCGTTGACCTCACTTTCCTGGGGCACCAGGGTGTCCAGGGAAACGGTGCAGAGGGGATAACCCTTGGAGAGAATGCGAACGGTATTGGTGCCGTTGACCCGCACAGCCGCCTGGGTATCCAGGTTGACCGCCGCCGCCAGTACCCGGCCCCGCTGATGGTCCGTGTGGTTGCCGCCGATCTCCGTCCGCCCGGGAGCCGAGAAATACCGCTCCGGCGCCCCGCCAAAGGCCGCGGCGAAGCCCCGGTCCAGAATTTCCTTTTGTGCCTTTGCCAGTTTCAGGCTTTGTAAAGACATATTGAAAACCTCCTGTTTTTCCCCGGCATCCGCCGGTCTCCTTGATAAGCCTCATTATACATGATTCTATTGAAAAAAGGAAGCACGAAAAAGAAAATAAAGGAAATATAAAATTTTCTTGACTTTTAGCCCGATTATGATATAATACAGGGGCACCAAGCAAATATGGGGGTATAGCTCAGCTGGGAGAGCGCTTGAATGGCATTCAAGAGGTCAGCGGTTCGATCCCGCTTATCT
>CAKTNS010000025.1 GCA_934589225.1 uncultured Oscillospiraceae bacterium | reverse complement strand
ATTTTGGCAGCCCCGGAAGAAACCTCCGGGGCTGCCATTTTTATAGTGAGGTGTATTTATGAAACGTTTCCTTTGCTTTCTTCTCCTCCCTGCCCTGCTTTTAGGTCTTATGGGCTGCGGGAACCAGGTCACCATCGACTATGGGACATCCACGATCTATACAAAAGCGGATATGGATGAGGCCATCCGGCTGATCCGTCAGGAATTTGATACCTGGAAGGGCTGTGAGCTGCACAGCATCCGCTATACTTCAGACGACAACTGCAATGATGGAAACCTAACCTGGATGAACGACCTGGCAGAGGCCCGGGGCGAAGATAGAAACTTTACCCAGTGCATCTTTTTTGAAAGCAGTTTTCATTCCCCTAAAAATGATAAAGATGCCGGGGCCTGGAATCCTGATGAGGAATACACCGGCTGGCAATGGTGTCTGGCCCGAACGGAGAGCGGCCCTTGGAAACTGATGACCTGGGGCTATGCCTGATAAGAAACGCACACTGCACAAAACCCATTCCTGCCAGCTGATTGGACAGGAATGGGTTTTGTTTGTATTAATAGAAGCACAGCGCCGTAAAGCTCCCGGCGGCAAGGTACAGCCAGAGGCGGAAGGTCTTCTTTCCGCTGCCCAGGCTGTAGAGCATCAGCATGCAGCCAGCGGCAAGGACCAGCACCGCCCAAGCAGACAGCAGCCGCAGAGGCGTAAATCCGAAGCGGGCGATATACAGCCACAGCTTCGCCCCGGCGGTAACGGCCAGGAAGATGCTCTGCACCATCATCACCGCCTGTAATCCTTTCCCTAGGCGGCTTTGCCTTGTCAGCAGGGACAGCAGCCAAATCAGGAAGAAATTAATGGCCATCACGGCGCAAAGCTGGAAAAAGCCGCTTCTGGCGTAATCCGAGGCCGTAAGTGTTCCGGGAATGTGCCCAGAAAACACGGCAAAGAGATTCCCTGCCTGCACACCGAAAAACAGGAAATAAACACCGCAGAACAGCCCCAGAACCAGGTTTGCCCCACTTCCCGGAAGCACACGCAGCTTTTCCAGCTGCGCTGCCGACAGCGCAGGTACTCTTTCCCGCCGGGCCGCTCCCCGTACTAGACCATAGAGATAGGCCCCAACCGGCAGGCCCAGAACAAACCAGAGGCATTCATCCCAGAAGTCCTGGGACAGCTCCACCCGGAAAAAGTTTTGGAAACCCTGAACCAGACTTTCAAATCCACTGTCCGCCTGACCCAGCAAATCCGTTACAAAGACCAATAGCGGCAGTGCCAGCACCAGACACAGGGCAGCCAGCCAGAAATCCCGCCGTTTTCTCTGATTCTCTTCCCCTTTGAAAGGCTTGAACAAAGCCCCCAGGGCGCAGAGTGTATCCGTTGCACGGCCGAAGAAGTTTCCAAAGGGCAGCAGCAGGAAACCATCCAGGCAGTCCCAGGCAAAGCCCAGGGCATCTTCCCCACCCCGGTCCGCCCCCAGATAGGAAAGGGCCCAGAAGACGGCAGCGCCATGGAGCGCCAAAATGCCCCAATCCTGGGTGGCGTTGCACCGCTTTAGACTGATTGCCAGGGCCATCAACACCGTCACCGCTGCCCAAAACCGGTGCATTTTTCCTTTTGGGTGTTTTTCCCGGCCAATGGCAGCGCCCCAGCCAAGAAATGCCAAAACAAAGAGCAGCATGGGCCATGGCTCCAACAGAGTTTTCCAATAGAACCAGCCTATAAAATAGGCAATAAGGGGTAGAATAAACCGTTTTTTCATCACTGATCCTCCTGATATTCCAGAATGTCCCCGGGCTGGCAGTCCAGCACCCGGCAGAGTTCATTAAGCGTGGAGAACCGCACCGCCTTGGCCTTTTGATTTTTGAGAATGGACAGATTGGCCGGGGTAATGCCGATGCGCTCCGCCAATTCTCCCGCGGAGATTTTCCGCTTGGCCATCATCACATCCAAATTTACAACAATTGCCATCTTTCGCCCTCACACCGTCAAATCCAGCTCACTGCGCATGGCAATGGCGGAGGAAAATACATTTTTGACGATCCGCACGATCAGGCCCATAAAGGCGGTCATCAGTGCCACAACGCCCAAAAAGTAGATTCTGGAGCAAAGGCTCAGGCTGATCACACTGACCGCAAAGCAGCATATGCTGATATTTTTCAAAAGCACCACATTATCGTCCTCAAATACCTTCCCCTGCCGCAGATTCCGCAAAAGCTTATCCATGCACCACAGCAGCACAAACCCGGGTACATTGCACACATACAGGCAAATAATCAGAAGCACCGTGTCACGGTACTGCATATCCACAATGAACAGCATCAGCCAACGGGAAATAGGCCACACCGCCCAGTCTAGTATTAGAATCAGCAGCCCAAACACCCATACCAGCACCCGGCTAAAGAGAATACCGGAATCCTTTTTTGTTTCCATAGCAAAACCTCCTGTGTTCTGATAGAATCAAAATAGCACAGAAGCGACCGTTTGTCAATAAGTATTTATTGTTTTTCGATAAATACTTTCTTTTATTCGAAAAACTCCTTATAGAAAACGCTGCCAGGCATTCGTCTGGCAGCGTTTGCGGTCGGTATGAAAGGAACGGGAAACTCAATAACTGGAAAGCTCTGTGATTTTCAGGCTCTCACCCTCCCGGGTCACAAGGAGCTTCATATTGTTGGTGGTCTGCACCACGCCTTTTCGCCCGGAGGTGTTGACCAGATAGGTGATGTCGCAGAAATACAGGTTCTCTTCCAACCTGAGCAGATGGTGATATTCTATCTCCTGCAATTGATCCCATGTGCTTTGGCCGAAGCTCAAGCCGTCCAGGGCCGAGGCCAACCGGGTATACAGGGGGCTTCCGGAGGCAATATAGCGGCGCAGACTGGACAGATTTCCCCGGGCGCTGGCCTTGGTGGAGCCGGAGAAGGCAATATAGCGTTTTACAAAGGTCTCCAGGGTCTGGCGCAGGGCCTGGCTTTCTTCTTCACCGCAGTTGTCCTCCAGGAAGACGGTTTCATAGTCCTGCCCCGTCACATCCCGGCCGTTCCCGTCCAATACCCGGGGGCTGATGGTCCCCAGGTACCCTTCCAGGGTATAGGTCACTCTGGTGGGAAAGGCCGCCCCTTCCCCCAATTCCGCAAACAGGGCATAGGGAATATCCTGCTGGGTCCGGTAGGTTTCCGGCAAGGCCTTCCCCTCCAGCACCACCTGGGCCCGGCTGTCCACCGTCAGGGTGACGGGTTCCCCCCAGAGGAAGGACAGGTCAAAACTCTGGTCTGCCAAGGTCCATTTGGGCAGCCCATACAGGCCTTGGGGCTGGGCGGTCAGGGTGAAGCTTCCGATTGTTTGCTTGCCGGTACGGATTTCATAGTGCAGTTCCCTTTCCCCGGAAGCCCCCGGGTCTTTCACCGCCCGGAAGGGTTCCCGGCAGGCATCCAGGATTTGTTGTTCCGCCTGGTCCCGGCTTTGCAGATTGGCATCTACCCGGTCCAGAAGCCCTTGCGCGCCTTCCAGAACCGTTTCGGGCGTCAGGTCTGCCATAACTGCCTCCACCGCGTATTGGCTGCGGGATGCCTCATAGGCCCCTAAGTAATTCCAGAGGAATCCCAGGCCCAGGCCTCCCAGCAGCAGTACCGCAAGAGCGTATAAAAGCATGACCTTCAGGAATTTATTCTTCATGAGCCCCCTCCTTTAACACCAGGAACGTGGTAGGCACCGGCCGAATGCCGATGACGGAGGCGCAGTTGTTGATGTAATCCCCCTGGAACCACATGAGGGAGGAAGAGCCGCCGTCTAAGTTGCAGGCGTTCACCGCCCCGAATTTCAGCATGATCTCCGCCAGGTCCTGCAAGGTGGCCCCCAGGCTCACCACCTGGCGGCCGTCAATGACCAGCAGGAGCATGGCCCCGTCGGAGCGCTGACCGATGGCGGTTCGGGGATTCAGGCCGCTGGCCGTGTTCTCCGGCAGCACCGATTCCCCGTTGGCAACCAGCACAGGGCCAAAGGAGACCCCGTATTGAATGTCCATTTCCGCAAGTTCTTCTTTGCCGGGGTTCCCTACATGGAGGATGCCGGCGCTGTCCAGCCCCGCAAAGCCCTGGCGGGTGCCGGAATAATAGGACTTCCCCCGGTACACCACCATGGAATCCGGAATGCTGCCGTTTCCGTTGCCGTTGGGATCATAAAACCCTCCGGCGTTGATCCCGGCCACGGCATCAAATTTTTCCACCATCTCCGCCACGGTATAGCCTCTGACCCCAAAGTGCTCCGGCACGGAGCCCATAATGACCCGGGTGGGGTCTAAAACGATCATCATAAACCCGGAATAGCCGGAGCCGGTAACCCGCTGCAGGATGATGCCGTCGCCGTCCTCATCCGTAAAGCCCCAGGGGTCCGCCTGGTCGGGTTGCCGAGTCTCCTGGGGCAGCTGAATCAGGGAGGCATCCGTCTGAATGTCCTCCTCCAGCTCCACCCGGGTAATTCGCTCCACTTCCTCCGGGCTTAAAAACCAGTCCGCCAGAAAGCCCATGGCGCTGGTCTCCTTCACGGACATGACAAAAAGCCTTTTTGCCGCCTCTGAGGGACCGTGGGTCACCACGAATATGGCACCCAGCAGCAGCGCCGCTGCCAGCACCACGGTTTCAAGCAGCAGCAAAAGCGTCTTCCCCAAGAAAGCGGCAGCGGATTTTCCCCGGCTTTGCGCCGCCTTTTCCCTCTTGTTCTCCTCCAAGCCTTCCACCTCTTTTCAAAAACGCCCCTGATGCCGAAAAACATCAGGGGCAATGTTTATTCCGCTTTTTCGATGGCCGCAACCACGTCCGCCAGAGCGTCGGTGTTCACCGTCTCCATCCGGCCGTTGTCGTAGGCTTCCGCCACCTTGGGGTCAATGGGCAGCCGGGCCAGAACAGGCAGGCCCAGGTTCTGGGCCACCTCGTCCAAGTGGCCCTCGCCGAAGACCTTGATGCGCTTGCCGCAGTCCGGGCACTCCAGATAGGAGTAGTTCTCCACGAAGCCCAGAACGGGAATGTGCATCATTTCCGCCATACGGACCGCCTTGGTCACGATCATGGAAACCAGATCCTGGGGGCTGGTGACAATAACGATGCCGTCCACCGGCAGGCTCTGGAACACCGTCAGAGGCACGTCACCGGTTCCGGGAGGCATATCCACAAACAGATAGTCCACGTCTTCCCAGATCACGTCGGTCCAGAACTGCTTCACCGCACCGGCGATCACCGGGCCGCGCCACACCACCGGGTCACCGGGGTTGTCCAGCAGCAGGTTGATGGACATGACCTGAATGCCGGAGGCCGTCAGGGCCGGATACAGCCCTCCCTCATTGGCACCCTGGCACTCGGTAACGCCAAAGGCCGTGGGGGCAGAGGGGCCGGTAATATCCGCATCCAGCACACCCACGTGCTTGCCCTGCCGGGCCATGGCAACGGCCAGCATGGAGGTGACGGTGGACTTGCCCACGCCGCCCTTACCGGACACCACGGCGATGACCTTTTTCACCGAGGACTTGGGATTCAACTGCGCCAGCAGACTCTCCTGCTTGCGATCTGCGCAATCAGAGCCGCAGCTGGAACAATTTCCGTTACAGGAACTCATAATCAACTCTCCTTAAAAATATCAATATCCTTTTGGGGAATTTCACAAAAATTCGGCTTTCCGCCGCAGGGTCTATTATAAACCCCAACAACTCTTCTGTCAATGCCGTTTTCTTGCGGCAGGCCTGGGGGGACCTTCTCTACTGCTGGGCCTGCTCCCACTGCTCCATCAGCTCCAGAAGGGTTTCTTCCGCCCCTTCCTTTTCTTCCAGCAAACGGGTCAGCTCCTGGTAGTCCGCAGAGGCCTGCTGGATTTTTTCTTCCAGCTCCGCCACCTTCTGCTCCTGCTTTTCGATTTCCCGTTCCAGCCGCCTGACCAGCTTTTCCGCATCCTTGGGGCCGGACCGGGGCCGTTCCTTCTTGACCTTGGGCTCTGGGGAGGGGGCAGGCAGCACCTTGGCCTGGGCCTCATGCTCCAGAATGGAGCGGTATTTTTCGTAGCCGCAGCGGAAATCCCGGATGGTTCCGTTTTCCAGAAGCCAGATGCGCTCCGCGAATTTTTCAATAAAGTACCGGTCGTGGGACACAAAGAGCAGCACGCCCTCGAATTCCTCAATGGCGGCCTCCACCCATTCCCGGGAGGCAATGTCCAAGTGGTTGGTGGGCTCGTCCAAAATCAGCAGGTTGATTTTTTCGTCCATGAGCATACACAGCCGCAGCCGGGACTGCTCTCCGCCGGACAAGGTTCCTACGGTCTTAAACACGTCCTCTCCCTGAAATAGAAATGCACCCAACCGGTCTCGGGCCATCTGGGGGGACAGGTTCTTTTCGTAGAGCATGGTGTCGTAAAGGCTGCGCTCCGGGTGGTCGAAGTGAATGATCTGGGGCAGATACCCCCACTTCACCGTGGGGCCGAACTGGATTTTTCCGCCGCAGTCCTCCTCGCCCAGCAGGCACTTGATAAAGGTGGACTTGCCCGTTCCGTTGTCCCCCAGCAGGGCAATGCGCTCACCGCCCTCCACCACCAGGTTCACATCGGAAAACAGCACCCGGTCTCCAAAAGCCTTGGATACGTTTTTCATCTTAAAGGCCACATCTCCGGAAAAGTCCTTTTCTCCGAAGGAGGCCTTCATGGTCCGCTCCGTCTTGGGCCGTTCGGTCTTCTGGATGCGCTCCATGCGGTGCTGGATGGACATGGCCCGGCGGTACAGCGTCCGGTTGTTGATGCCCCAGCCCTTCATCCGCTCCACGGTATAGCCCAGCTGCTTGAGCTTGGCCTGCTCCTGCTCATATTGCTTCAGCTGCAAGTCAAACCGGGCCTGCTTTTCCTCCATATAGTAGGAATAGTTGCCGGAATAGAACTCTCCGTGGCCGTCTACGATCTCAATGACCCGGTCTGCCACCCGGTCAATGAAGTAACGGTCGTGGGAAATGGTCAGGACGGTACCCTTGAAGCCGGTGATGTACCCTTCCAGCCATTCCACGCTGTTCAAATCCAGGTGGTTGGTGGGTTCGTCCAGAAGCAGGATGTCCGTTTTCTCCAGAAGCAGTCGGGCCAGATTGATGCGGGTCTTTTCACCGCCGGAAAGGCTGTCAAACTCCTGGGGCCGCTGCTGTGGGGTAATGCCCAGGCCGTTGCAGATCTTGTCCACGTCCACGTCCATTTCGTAGCCGCCGCCGGATTGGAAGCGGTTGACCAGGGTGTCATATTCCCGCAGCTGCTCCTGGGTGGCTCCCTGGGCCATGGCGGCTTCCAGTGCCTCCATTTTCCGCTTGGTGGCAGTCAGCACCGCAAAGGCGGACCGCAGCACATCCTCCACGGTGTAACCCTGGGGGAATTTGGGGATCTGGGAGATGAGGCCCAGCTTTTTATTGGGGTTTACATAGACCTCTCCCTGGTCATAGTCCATTTCCCCGGTGAGGATTTTAAAAAGGGTGGTCTTCCCGCAGCCGTTCCGGCCCAGAATGGCCACGCACTCCCCTTCCTGAATGTCAAAGGAAAGGTCCTGCAACAGGTTTTCCCCGATGACAAAAAACTTGCTTAAATTTTTAACCGATATATCTACCATTTGCTTTTCTCCATATTAGGATGAACGCGATTTTATCCCAATTCCCGGAGGATGTCCTCCAGTTCTTCCCTGCCGCAGAACAGGTTCACGGCCTGCAGCAGGGCGTTGGCCGTCATCCGCTCCGGCAGCTCCAGCCGCTTCAAAAGCTTTCTGCGCTTCTCCCCGCTGTCCGGCCCGCCGGACAGGCCCCATTCAAAGAAATCCTGCTTGGTGATGGGTTCCCGGGGCTCCGCCGCCGGGCTGCCGCCCTCCATGGTGGCCCCGGCGGCTTTCAGAGAGGACAAAATCACCTCCGGGGTCATGCCCTCCACCCCCAGCTTCCCCTCTTTTCCCGGGGCCGCCTTCCGGCGCTCCTTTCCGGGAATATCGGGAATGTAGGCGTGCTTCAGGTATTTCCCGGGAATGGCGCTTTTGATATGATTGCGAATGACAAAACCCGCGCCGTCGGAGTCCGTAAACACGATGAGCCCCCGTTTTTCCGCCACCCGGCGCAAAAGGGCCATTTGCTCTTTGTCCTTAAAAATGCCAAAGCCGGAGGTTTCAAAAATGGGGGCTTCTACGATCTGGCTCAGGGTGTTTTTATCGTACCGACCCTCCACCACAATGGCCTCTTGAATTTTAACCATGCCGTGCCTCCCGTGCCAGACTGAGCAGCAGCAGCTCCAGCAGCCGCTCCGGGTCGTCATAAGAGGTTTTGATGCGGTAATCCGTTTCCAATACCAACTCCGCCGCCTTGCGGCAGAACTCCGGGCTGAACCGCCGGGCAGCCTCCATGGTCTTTCGGGCAGGATAGTCCGGCAGACCGCTGAGCTTTTGCAGGTCGGAAGAGGTTTTCCGGTTATCCAGCAGGGTCCGGGCGGTGGCCAGACGGCGGAAATGGCCTCCCACCGCGCCTAAAATCGCCAGGGGCTCCTGCTGCATTTTTAGAAGCTGCTGCAGCTTCAGCAGCGCCTCGTCATATTGCCCGGCGCTGAGAAGGTCCGTCATCTGGAAGACCACCGCATCCAGCACCGGCTCCGTGACCGCGTCAATATCCGCTTTGCAGATGGTATCTGACCCGGAATAGGCGCAAATCTTATCGATTTCTCCCAAAAGGGCCGTCATGGTGCCGTCGGTAATGTCAATAAGGTAGGCACACAGCTCCGTGGAGATTTTTTTCTGCCGGGAGGCAAAATGCCTGGTGAGCCAGGCAATCAGGTCCCGCTGATCCTGCTTGGCAAACTCCACCACCAGCCCTGCCTTGTCCAGGGCATCCCAGAGTTTTTTCATCCGTTTGTCCGGCTTCCAGGGGGCGGCGGTGTAGAGAAACAGCACGGTGCAGTATTCCGGAATGTCGGAGAGCACCTGAGCCATCCGCTCCCGGTCGGATTCGTTCATTTTAAACAGATCCACATCCTCCACCTGCACCAGGGTGTATTCTGCCATCATGGGCAGATTCTCCACCGCCTCGGCAAAGGCCGTCAGGGTGAAGTTTTCCGTGTTGAACCGATGGTAATTAAAGGATTCCGTTAAAGGCTCCAGCAGCAGCTTCTTTAGCTGGCCCAGATAATGGTTCAGCAGGAAGGTCTCTTCCCCGAAGAATACATAGAGCCTGCCGGGGGCCTTCTCCCGAATATGTTGTTTCAGCAGCTGCAGCTCAGCCCCCGATGCTTGTTTTTTTGCCACAGTCTTCCCTCCTGATGAGAATCGTCCCTTCCCGGTCTGTTCTGCGAATGCAGCAGCCGGTGTCCTCCAGCCGGTCCAGCAGCTCCTGGGCAGGATGGCCGTAATGATTTTTGGCCCCCACGCTGATGACCGCCAGTTCCGGCTTCGTGGTTTCCAGCAGTTCCGGGCAGGTTGAATATTTGGAGCCGTGGTGGCCCACCACCAGAATATCCGTCTTGGGCAGCACCCCCTGCCGCAGGAGCCGCCGCTCCCCGGCCATATCCAAATCACCGGTAATCAGTATAACACAGTTTTCCGATTCAAACAAGATGACCATGCTGTTTTCCTGCCGGGAATTGCCGCCGGTGTAGGGATAAAACCGCAAAACACCGGTTCCAAAGGGGATTTCCGTATCCTCGGTCAGAAGTGCTCCCGATAAATCCGGGTCTTCCCCGGGAAGCAGCACCGTCTCGGCCGGGATCTGGGTGAGAAAATGCGCCGTGCCGCCCACATGGTCCCAGTCAAAATGGGTCTGGGCCAGCACATCCAGATGATAAAAATTCTGACTGCGAAGCATCTGCCAGGCCAAATCCGCAGACTTTGTATCGGAATCTCCGCCGCAATCGATCAGAGCATTCTCCCCGGCGCTTTGCAGCAGCAGACATTGTCCCTCGCCCACGTCCAGCACCGTCAGGCGGCAGTCATCGGCCCTGGGGCCGTAGCCTGTCAGGACGGCGGAAATGGCCAGGCCCGCCAGGGCCGCGGCGAAGAAAATCTTCCCCTGCCTTTTCCGGCACAGGCACCATAGGCCCACCAGGCCATAGGCAAACACCAGCCAGCAAACGCTCCATTTGCTGCATGTATACACTGCCGCCATGGGAAGGCGGGAAAGGGTCCTAGCGGTATAGAGCACCAGCCGAATGGGCCAGGCGATGCAGCTGCCCAAAATGGCACCCAGAGCCGGGAAAATGGGGCCCAGGATGCAAACGCCTAATATTCCCCCGAAAATCACCGGCAGCAGCCACAGCGTCAGCAGATTGGTCAGAACGCCCACCAGAGAGATCACCCCAAAATACCAGGCGGAAATCGGCGTGGACAGGGCCATGGCGCTGAGGCTCACGGAAAGAGAATCCGCCGCTCCCTGGGAAAAGCGCCCGCCTTTTTGGGGCAGGTGCTGCCGGAAATACCCGGCCAGGGGCTGCTGGAACAGGAGGATGCCCAACACGCTGAGCACCGACAGCTGAAACCCCGGGGCGGCAATGACGAAGGGATTTCCGGCCATGAGTCCCAGGGCCGCCGCGGCCAGGGCGGTTTTAGGGTCATAGGCCCGGCGTGTGAGCTTTGCCAGAACCAGGAGCCCCGACATGATGCAGGCCCGGCACACCGAGGAGGTAAACCCCGCCGCTGCCGCAAAGAGCCACAGCACCGGAAGCCCCACCACAAAGGCAGGCCATGGGGTTTTCCCGGAGAGCAGCCAGAGAATGCCAAAGAGCATGGCCACATGCAGGCCGGACACCGCCACAATATGCCGGATACCGCTGACCCGCAGGGCGGTTTCGTCGGTATAGGAAAGGTCCTTGGTATCCCCCAGCAGCAAGGACTGGGCAAAGGGCGCCGCATCCTCCGGGAAGCACCGGGATAAGGCACCCCGGGCGGCCCGGGCCAGGGTCTGGGGCAGCGTCCAAAGGCTTTCGCTTCCCGGAGAGACCTCGGTTTCGCCCTTGGGACTTGCGGTCAGGAACACACCTCTGCCGGAACTGCCGCCGGAAGCCTTGCTGCCGCCGGGCAGGGTGACGCTCCAGCGGAAGGTTCCCATGATCCGGTCCCCCGCCCGGGCGGAGGATCCCTCGGGAAGATAGACGCGAACGCCCAGGGTTTTCCCGTCAATGGTGACGGTGCCCTCTGCGCTGTGGCTGTAGCGCCCGGGGGTACTGTCCTTCCGGCAAAGGATCTCCGCCTCCTGCAACGTTCCATCCAGGGAAAGCAGCGGGTCATAGGAGATTTTTTGCAGGCACAGCAGCATTCCTGCCCCCGCTCCAAATCCCAGCAGCAGCACGGCCAGCCGCCGGATACGGAAGTGGCGGCGGGACAGCGCCAGCACTGGAATGGCCAAAGCCCACCCGGCGGCGGTCAGCAGCATCGATTGGTCCCAGCACAGTAAGATGATGCAGGTCAAAGCCGCCCCAAAGCCCAGGGTAAACCAGCACAGCCGCCGCATGCCCTTCTCCATTCCCCTCCACCTCTTTCTTTTTATAAAAGGCGCAGCCGTGGAGCTGCGCCTTTTGGAATCTATTGTTCGGAGTTTTCCTTACACTTTTCCGGAAACGAAGTCGTCAACCAGGGCCAGGGCATTGTCCACCTTGATGGGATCTTTGCCGCCGCCCATGGCGCTGTCGGGCTTGCCGCCGCCGCAGCCGCCGCACTCGGTGCAGACCAGCTTCACCAGCTCACCGGCCTTGATGCCCCGCTTGACCGCATCCTTGCCGCAGACAGCCAGGAAGGTGGGCTTGTCGCCATTGACGGAAGCCAGCACCGCGACCACGCCGGGTTCCCGGTCCCGGAGCATGTCGCCCATCTGGCGCATTCTGGCGGCATCTGCCTTGGGCAGCACCGCGGTCATGACCTTCAGGCCGCCGATCTCGTGGGCACCGAACAGGAACCGCTCCGCCTCGCCGGAGGCCTCCTTGGCCTTGTACTGCTCAATGACCTTCCGCAGTTCCTTGATCTCTTCCAGGTGGCCCTGAAGCTTTCCGGCCAGCTCCATGGGCTTGACCTTCAGCCGTCCGGCAGCCTCGGTCAGCAGGCTCCGGTTGGTTTCCAGCTTCTTCAGGCACAGCTTGCCGGTATAGGCCTCGATCCGGCGAACACCGGAGGCCACGGAGCCCTCAGACTCGATTTCGAAGGGGCCCACCTTGGCGGTATTGTCCAGATGGGTACCGCCGCAGAACTCCACGGAGTAGCCGCTCATATTGACCACCCGCACCACATCGCCGTACTTTTCGCTGAACAGGGCGGTGGCTCCCAGCTTCTTGGCCTCTTCAATGGGCATCTCCCGGGTCACAATGGGGTAGCCCTCCAGGATGGCGTTCTGAACAATGGAATTGACCTTGTTCAGCTCCTCCCGGGTCATGGGAGCGTAGTGGGTGAAGTCAAAGCGCAGGTAATCCGGCTCCACCAGAGAACCGGCCTGGTGGACATGGTCGCCCAGAACACTGCTCAAAGCCTTCTGCAGCAGATGGGTGGCGGAGTGAGCACGCATAATGGCCTTCCGGCGGTCCACATCGATGGAGGCGCAGACAATGTCCTCCACATGGATGGTGCCCCGGTTCAGCTTGCCGTAGTGCAGGAACTTGCCGCCCTTGTCCTTCTGAACATTGGTGACCTCAAAGCGGCTTTCGCCCAGCATGATGACGCCGGTATCTGCCACCTGACCGCCCATTTCCGCATAGAAGGGGGTCTTATCCAGCACCAGGATGCCGCTTTCGCCGCCGGAAATGGCACCGGAAACCTCGTCCCCCACGCAGATGGCCAGAACCTTGCTCTCGCAGTTGAAGCAGTCGTAGCCCACGAACTGGGTGGGCGTATTGTCAAGGCCTAAGTCAATGCCGGCCCAGGCCAGGTCGCCCAGAGCCTTCCGGGCCTCTCTGGCACGCTCCTTCTGCTCCTGCATGAGCTTGGCAAAGCCCTCCTGGTCCAGGGTCATATCCTCGTCGGCCACCATTTCCAGAGTCAGGTCAATGGGGAAGCCGTAGGTATCGTACAGCTTGAAGGCATCGGCGCCGGAGAACTCGTTTTCGCCCTTGGCCTTGTGCTCTGCCAGCATGTCGGCAAAAATCTTCATGCCGCCGTCAATGGTCCGGGCGAAGTTCTCTTCCTCCACCTTGACCACCTTGGTGATATAACCGGCCCGCTCCCGCAGGTAGGTGTAGTGGCTTTCGTTCTCATGGATGACCGTCTCCACCACCTGATACAGGAAGGGATGGTCCACGCCCAGGAGCTTGCCGTGACGGGCAGCCCGCCGCAGCAGACGGCGCAGCACATAGCCCCGGCCCTCGTTGCTGGGCAGAACGCCGTCGGCAATCATGAAGGTAGAGGCCCGGATATGGTCGGTAATGACCCGGAGGGACACATCCATCTTGACGCTCTGGCCGTAGGAAGCGCCGGTGATCTCCGTGACCTTATTGGTGATGTTCATAACGGTGTCCACGTCGAACAGGCTGTTCACGTCCTGGCACACCACAGCCAGACGCTCCAGGCCCATGCCGGTGTCGATGTTCTTGTGGGCCAGCTCCGTATAGTTGCCGTTGCCGTCGTTATTGAACTGGGAGAATACGTTGTTCCAGACCTCCATATAGCGGTCGCAATCGCAGCCCACGGTGCAGCCGGGCTTGCCGCAGCCGTACTTTTCGCCCCGGTCGTAATAAATTTCGCTGCAGGGGCCGCAGGGGCCGGAGCCGTGCTCCCAGAAGTTGTCTTCCTTGCCGAAGCGGAAAATCCGGTCCGCAGGCACGCCCACTTCTTCATTCCAGATTTTAAAGGCCTCATCGTCATCCACGTAAATGGAGGGATACAGCCGGTTCTTGTCCAGGCCCACGACCTCCGTCAGAAATTCCCAGCTCCAATGGATGGCTTCCCGCTTGAAGTAATCGCCAAAGGAGAAGTTGCCCAGCATTTCAAAATAGGTGCCGTGGCGGGCGGTCTTGCCGATGTTTTCAATGTCGCCGGTACGGATGCACTTCTGGCAGGTGCAGACCCGATGGCGGGGGGGCTCCACCTCCCCGGTGAAGTAGGGCTTCATGGGCGCCATGCCGGAGTTGATCAGCAGCAGGGACGCATCATTCTGAGGGATCAGGGAAAAGCTGGGCAGACGCAGATGGCCCTTGCTCTCGAAGAAGGAGAGGAACATTTCCCGCAGTTCATTTACGCCGTAAGGCTTCTGGCTCATTTTTAATTTACCTCCATTTATCTTTTGCAAAACAAAAACCCCGCCCCCAAATTTAGGGGCGGAGTAAAATTTACCCGCGGTACCACCCTAATTTACCCGGAAGCCCGGGCATCTTAGCCGCTCTGTAACGGGAGCTCCCGCCCCGGTCATCCCGGGTGACGCAGGAAGTGGCGTGCAGCCGACTGCCGAAGGGCTTTCACCGTCCCCTTCTCGCTAAAGGTGTCAAACGCTGCTTGGTTTCCGCATTGTCTTTGCATATCTTTTGGTATTTTATCACAAAGAGAAAAAATGTCAATGGGTAATCATAGAAAAAATCCAATTTCCCTTTGAATTCCTTATTACAGCCGTTCAAAGTTCAAATATCTTGTCCCCTGAAAGGTGAGTTTTCCCTTGTCACCCTCTACCATCAGACCGTAGGCGTTTGCCTCAACGGAAAGTTCCATCCGATCTCCGCTTTCCAGCTGAAAGGTTGCATAATAGGTGGTGTAGGTACGGGAAAAATCGTCATCCATGTTCTTACGGCGGCGCACATCGGCTCGCTTTGCCACCACCGTTACAGGGACTGTCACTCTGGGCGCATGGTTATTCTTGTTCCACTGCCGGATGCTTTGGAATACGGTTGCCAGAATCGTGCAAAAAATCAAGGTAAACGCAATGAAAAACAGAATGCGATAAAGGCCAAATCCCATGTAAAATCCCATATTTCTCCCTCTTTTCTTAAAAATCCACCATCATTATACCATGCAGGCCATGGCCCGTCAATTTAAGACATTCTAAAAAATTAGATATGCTCTTCCAACCAGCGGCGCATTTCCTCCTGGCCTTCCTCCGTCAGGGGGAAATCCTTTTGCCCCTCCATGGTGCTTTTTTCATAGCAGAAGGGGCCGTGCCAGTAGGCGGCGTGGAGAGTGGAGCCTTCGTAATCCACCTCTTTGGGGGTGGCCATGACCACCTCCGGCACCACCCGGAACCGGAACAGGCCCTTGGAGCCCGTAAAAATATTGTTCATGGCAAAGGTGTGCAGGGTGGGCAGAAAAATCAGGTGTTCCTCTTCCATGTTATTCCGCCATCAGGCTTTCCATTTCGTCCAAAAGCTCTCCGAAGAGCTTCAGGGCATCGTTGACGGGCTCGGGGCTGGTCATGTCCACGCCTGCACCCTTCAGAAGATCGATGGGGCTTCTGGAGCAGCCGCCGGACAGGAAGTTCAGGTAATCCTTAACGGCGCTCTCCCCTTCCCGCAAAATCCGGCGGGACAGGGCAATGGCGGCAGAATAGCCGGTGGCGTACTGGAACACATAGTAATTGTAGTAGAAGTGGGGGATCCGGGCCCATTCCATGGCGATCTCGTCATCCACCACCATATCCTCGCCGTAATAGAGCTTGCACAGTCTTGCGTACTCCGCGCAGAGCACATCGGCGGTCAGGGTCTGGCCCTGGTCTACCAGCTTGCCCATAAACAGCTCAAACTCCGCAAACATGGTCTGGCGGTAAATGGTGCCCTTGAACTGGTCCAGGAAATGGTTGATGAGGAAGGCCCGCTCCTTTTTGTCCGTGGTATTCTTCAGCAGGTACTCCATGAGCAGGGCTTCGTTGCAGGTGGAGGCCACCTCCGCCACAAAGATCACATAGTCCGAGTCAATGGGATTCTGGGTCCGGTTGGAGAGGTAAGAGTGGAGGGCGTGGCCCATTTCGTGGGCCAGGGTGAACTGGCTGTCCAGGGAGCCGGAGTAGTTCAGCAGCACAAAGGGGTGAACCTTGGTACCGGCGGAGTAAGCGCCGCCCCGCTTGCCCTGGTTCTCGTAAACGTCGATCCAGCGGTTTTCAAAGCCCTCCTTCAGAATCTTCCGGTAGTCCTCTCCCAGAGGATACAGGGCATCATACACCGTCTGCTTTGCCTGGGCAAAGGGGATCTTTGCGGGAACGTCCTTCAGAAGCGGGGTGTACACATCGTAAAAATGCAGCTCGTCCACGCCCAGCAGCTTTTTGCGCAGGCGCACATAGCGGTGCATCTTGTCCATATTCCGGTGGACCGCCTCGATCAGATTGTCGTAAACGGACTCCGGAACGTTGGTGCCGTCCATGGCCGCTTCCCGGGCGGTATTGTACTTCCGGGCATTGGCAAAGAACTTCTGCTGCTTGTTCTGGGCATCCAGCAGGCTGGCCGCCGTGTTGCGCATACCGCCCAAGGTGTGATACATGTTTTCATAGGCGCTCTTGCGCAGCACCCGGTCGCCGCTTTCTTCCAGTGGCACGAAGGTGCTCTGGCTCAGGGCGTGGGGCTGGCCCTCGGCATCCAGCGCATTGGGGAACTGCATGTCCGCATCGGTCAGAGCGCCGTAAATGCTGTCCGGGGCGTTGGCCATCTCTCCGGCGGCAGCCAGCAGACGCTCCTCCTGGGCAGAGAGGGTGTGGGCCTTTCTGCGGCGCAGGTCGGTCAGGTGCCGGCGGTAGCGCTCCAGCTGGGGGCAGGCGGCGTAGAACCCTTCCAGCGTCTCCTGAGGGATGTCCATGATCTCCGGAGTGGAAAAGCTGAAAGCCGCGCCAATGTTGGTGGCCGCGCCGATGAACTTGCCGCTCATAGCCTGGTAGGTGGCGTTGCGGGTGTCTTCGTCGGCCTTGCGCATGGCGTAGTTCCCCAGCAGCTCCAGCTGGCAGTCCAGTTCCTCCAACAGAGAGAGGAAATCGAACAGCGTCTTTCCGCTTTCGGAAAGGGTTCCCGCAAAGGCGGAGACCTCCGGCAGTCTGGACAGCACAGCGTTGAGCCCGGCTTCCCAGGCTTCATCGGAGACATACAGGTCCTCCAGGGCCCACTTGTCCTCCTGGGGGATCTCCTCACGGACACGAATGGTTTCGGTATTCGGCATAGAATATACCTCCAAACAATTTTTCTTTATTATAGCACAGATTGCACAAATTTCCAGAGGGTTTCCGGATTATTCTCTATGTTGTATTTTTATACGACTTATGCTATATTATTCCGGGGTGAAAAGTATGAAAAAACAACTTTCGGGCATTTTTGCCCTTTTGGGAGCCACCGTGATCTGGGGCTCCGCCTTTATTGCCCAGAGCGTGGGCATGGACAAGCTGGGGCCCTTTACCTTTCAGGCCGTCCGCTGCGCCCTGGCGGTGCTTTTTTTATTCCTGATGTCCGCATTAGTACCGGGAAAAGAGGACTTTGGAAGCAGCTGGAAAAATCTGGCCCTGTGGAAATCGGGCCTCATCTGCGGCACGGCCCTTTTTGTGGCCAGCAGCTTGCAGCAGATCGGCCTCATGTATACCGATGCGGGGAAGGCCGGTTTTCTCACCGCCATGTATATTGTCATCGTCCCCTTCTTAGGCCTGGCCATTGGCCACAAGCCGGGAAGGAACGCGGTCATGAGTCTGGTCCCTGCCGTGGTCGGGCTGTATCTGCTCAGCTGCACAGGGCTTGATGGCATCAACAAAGGGGATGTGCTGCTGCTGGCGGGGGCCGCTGGCTTCTCCGTCCAAATTCTCCTGATTGACCTGCATTGCGGGGGGCTGGATGCTTTGAAGCTCAACTGCATCCAGTCCCTGACGGTGGTGGTGCTCTCCATTCCCTGTGCCCTGTTTACGGAGACCATTGAGCCAGGGCTTATTCTCTCCTGCTGGCTGCCCTTGGGATACGCCGGTATCCTTTCCATGGGCGTTGCCTATTCCCTGCAAATCGTCGGACAGCAGCGGGTGGCCCCTGCCGCCGCGGCGCTGCTCATGAGCCTGGAGTCGGTTTTTGCCGCCCTCTTTGGCTGGCTGCTGCTCCACGAGACCATGACCGGTACGGAGCTCATCGGCTGCGGGCTCATGTTCTCCGCGGTGATCCTCTCCCAGATGCCGGAGCGAAAGTATCATGCCGCCGCCCTGCCTTCGGAACAGGAGTGCTGATTTTCGCACTTAGAAACGCACGAACCCCCTCTGCCGCTTTTGGTGACGGCAGAGGGGGAATTTGTTTTTTTGAAGCGCTTACATCTCCTGGCGGCCTTCCAGGGCCCGGGACAGGGTGACTTCGTCGGCATATTCCAGCTGACTGCCCACGGGAACGCCGTAAGCAAGCCTCGTGACACGGACACCCATGGGCCGGAGCAGCCGGGAAATGTACATGGCCGTGGCCTCCCCCTCCGTATCCGGGTTGGTGGCCATAATGACCTCTTTGACATCACCCGCACCGATGCGCAGCATCAGCTCCCGAATCTTGATGTCATCCTGGGTCACCCGGTTCAGCGGGGAGATCACACCGTGGAGCACATGGTATACCCCCCGGTACTCCCGGGAACGCTCCAGGGCGATCACATCCTTGGGCTCGGCCACCACGCAGATGGTGCTTTTGTCCCGGGTGTCGTCGGCACAGATGGGGCACAGGGGCTGGTCGGTGAGGTTCTGGCAGCAGGGGCAGGTATGCACTGTCCGCTTTGCTTCCAGAATGGCATCGGCAAAGGCCTGGGCATCCTCCAAGGGCATTTCCAGCACATGAAAGGCCAGACGCTGGGCGGTTTTCCCGCCGATACCGGGCAGCCGGGCAAAGTGGTCTGCCAGATTTTGCAGCGACGCGGGGAAGAACTGCATGGCCCCTCCTTAGAACAGGCCGCCCAGGTTCAGGCCGCCGGTGAGCTTGGACATATTGTTGGCAGCCTCGCTGTCCGCGGTCCGCATGGCCTGGTTGACGGCGGCAATAATCATATCCTGGAGCATTTCCACATCATCGGGGTCAACCGCCTCGGGGTTCACCTTCAGCTCCACCACCTCATGCTTGCCGTTGACGGTGGCGGAAACCATACCGCCGCCGGACTGGGCGGAGAAGGTCTTGTTCTCCTGCTCCTCCTGCATGCGCAGCATTTCCTGCTGCATCTTCTGGGCCTGTCTGAGCATGGCGGACTGATTCATGCCGCCCATTCCACCGGGCATACCCCGGAAACCACCTTTAGCCATAACAAAAATCTCCTTATCAATTGATTATTCTCGGATCTTCACAATATCCTGATGGGCACGGCCGAAATTCATCAGCTGTTCCATTTTTCCTGATTTGCCGGAGGCGGACTGGTCCACCACCGTGACCTTGATGGGCCTTCCCAGCTTGGCGGAGGCCTTTCTGGTAACGGTGGCCAGAATGTCCTCCCGGCTCACGGTCTCTGCCACGAACCGGCTGCCGCAGCGCAGCTCCAGCACATTTCCCGCCAGATTTCCCCGGAGGGGCGAGGCGGGATTGGCCACAAAGAAGCCGGAGGCGGGCCGGTGGAGCTCCGGTCGGATCTCCTCCATAAGCTCCAGCCAGAACTGGTCATTCTGGGGCATGGGCGGGGGTGCTTCCTCCTCCGGAGGGGCATCTTCATCGCCGGGGGGCGGTGGGGCCTCCTCCTGTTCTTCTGCTGCCGGGGGCTCTCCCGGCTGTTTGACAACGAACTGACCGCTTTTGAGCTGGTCTTCCAGTCGGGTGAGTCTTGCGTTCAAGGCCCCTGCGTCCAGACTCAGCTCCGGGCGGCACAGGGAGACGATGCACAGCTCCGCATCCATCCGCCGTCCCGCGCTGCGGTTAAAGCCCGCCGCCGTGGACTGGACCAGCTCCATCATGCGGACGATCTCTCCCGTGGAAAGCCGCTTCGTAAGCTCCACCACCTCGGAATCCGGGGCTACTCCGGAGAGCATGGCAATACCGGAACCGGGGGCGGTTTTCATCACCAATAGGTCTCGCAGCAGGCTCTCCAATTCATCAAGCAAAGCCCCAATGTCCTTGCCCTGGCTGTAGAGCTGGTTAAAGAGGGTCAGGGCCTTGGGGGTATCGTGGGCGGCGCAGTAGGACAGCAGGGTGCCGCACTTCTGCTCCCCCGCAATGCCCAGGCACTCATAGACCTTTTCCGCGGTGACTTCCCCGGTGGTGGCACTGGCGCACTGGTCCAGCAGACTCAAGCCGTCACGCATGGCCCCGTCTGCCAGTCTTGCCAGCACCCGGGCGGCGCTGTCGTCTAAATCGATGCTCTCCTGATAGGCCACATATTGCAGTCTTGCCGCAATATCCTCCTGGCTGATGCGCCGGAAGGAAAAGCGCTGGCACCGGGAGAGAATGGTGGCCGGGACCTTGTGCAGCTCCGTGGTGGCCAGAATGAACAGCAAATGCTCCGGCGGCTCCTCGATGATTTTAAGCAGGGCGTTAAAGGCGGAGAGGGACAGCATGTGTACCTCGTCCACGATATACACCCGCTTGCGGACCTGGGCCGGGGTATACACCGCGTCATCCCGCAGGTCCCGCACATTGTCTACGCCGTTGTTGGAGGCGGCGTCAATCTCCAGTACGTCCATACAGGTTCCGGCATCAATGGACCGGCAGGCGGCGCACACATTGCAGGGGTTCCCGTTATCCGGGTTCAGGCAGTTCACCGCCTTGGCCAGAATTTTGGCGCAGCTGGTCTTGCCGGTGCCCCGGGAACCGGTAAAGAGGTAGGCGTGGCTCAGCTTTCCGGTGACGATCTGGGTTTTCAGCGTCTGGGTCACCGCCAGCTGGCCGGATACATCGTCGAAGGTCTGGGGGCGATATTTACGATAAAGGGCCTGATAGGCAGACATGGCGGCAGCCTCCTCCCCGCTTTTGCGTTTACAAGAACATTTTTTCAAAAAGAATCGGCCTATAACAAGATCGCACACCTATATTTGAATGAATAGACACTCCTTGAGACCGTGCAGCCAGCTCAAAAACGGCAACCTCGCGGCACACGAAACATTCCGCTTAATGCTGCTTGGTTCCCCACCTGACATGGTTCACGGGGTCTCGTTGCGCAAGACCGCTCTCTCAACACCGCGGTAACGGTCCAAGAGAAAATCTATTCACCCGGGTATAGGCATTCATCCCTGCTGTAGCGGATTGCAGGTACAGGGCACCGCTAACTCCCCGACTAGTGCGACCTTGTTATAAGCCGATTCAGCTTTAACAAAGTGAAATGTATTCAGTTCAGCTTGGATTCGATGAAGTCGGCCAGCTCTTTGAACGTGGTGATCTTCTGATCTTCCATATCCAGCTCCACACCCAGCTCGCTTTCCAGGTCCATGATCATCTCGACAATGTCCAGAGAATCGATGCCCAGGCTCTCAAAGGTGGAGTCAGGATGGATCTCGGAAGCGTCCAGCTCCAGCTGCTTGGCAGCGTAGTTTACAAGCTTCTCGTACATGAAAATACTCCCTTCGTCAAATAGTCTCTATCAAAGGTTTCCACGCTATTCTATTACAAAGGTCTGGATTTGTCAATGGCCAATTCAGCCTTAACGCCCAAAGCCGCCCCATAGGCCGTGGCCCAGGCGATTTGCAGGTTGAATCCGCCGGTATACGCATCACAATCCAGGATTTCTCCCGCAAAATACAGCCCTTCGATTTTCTTGGAGGCCATGGTTTTGGGATCAACCTCCCCGGTTTTGATGCCGCCGGAGGTAATAATGGCCTCCGCCACCGGGCGCTTGCCTTTGATTTCCACGGGGAAGGCTTTTAAAAGCATCACAAGCGCATGGCGGGACTGCTTGGTCAGGCTGTTGGCCTGAAGGTCCCGGGGGATGTTCAGGCGGTCCAGCACCACCGGGATCATGGACCGGGGCAAAAGGTCTGTCAGGGCGTTTTCCATGGTGCGGTTCTGGTACATGTCCAGGTCCCGCAGAAGCCGGGCATCCAGTTTCCC
Organism: uncultured Oscillospiraceae bacterium; assembly: GCA_934589225.1. Classification (GTDB taxonomy): domain Bacteria; phylum Bacillota; class Clostridia; order Oscillospirales; family Oscillospiraceae; genus Faecousia. The sequence goes on along the minus strand of CAKTNS010000025.1, from coordinate 20,754 downwards.
CTCTTCCAGGGCGGGCTTCAAGTCGATCAGCAGCCGGCAGCCCTCCCCTTTCAGATGGCAGCTGGCGCTGAGCACCGTGGGACCGGAGACCCCGAAATGGGTAAAGAGCAGCTCTCCAAAGTCCTTATACAGCACCTTCCCCTTGGCGTTCACCAGCTTGACCCCCACGTTTCGCAGGGACAGCCCCTGCATTTTGGGGCAGTCCTCCCCGGCTTCCTCTAAGGGCACCAGGCTTCCCTGGGGAGCAACCACCGTATGGCCCAGGGCCGCTGCCATCCGGTATCCGTCACCGGTGGAGCCGGTGGTGGGATAGGAGCAGCCGCCTGTTGCAAGGATCACGGTTTTCGCCTCCAGCGCTTCCGTTTCCGTCCGCACTCCCGTTACACGGCCCTCCCGGGTGGTGATCTCCAGAACGCGGCCGGTCCTTACGGTGACACCGGTTTCCCGCATTTTCCGTTTCAGGCAATCCAGGATGGAGCCGGCGCTGTCGGACTGGGGGAAGACCCGGTTTCCCCGCTCGGTTTTCAGGGGGCAGCCTGCCTGCTCAAAGAAGGCCATGGTCTTTTCCGGTGGAAAGGCCGTCATGGCGCTGTAGAGGAAGCGGCCGTTCCGGGGAGTGTTTTGCAGCACCTCTTCCGCAGAGCAGTTGTTTGTCACATTGCAGCGGCCCTTGCCGGTGATCAAAAGCTTTTTGCCCAGCCGGTCATTCCGCTCCAAAAGGGTCACCTTGCAGCCCTGTTCTGCAGCGGTAATGGCCGCGAACATCCCCGCCGGTCCGCCGCCGATCACCAGAACATCACTCGTCATGATCGGTTACCTGCTTTTCGTATACGTCATATTCGTCCCAGATCCGCTCCAGGGTCTCAAAGGTACGGGCGATCTCCGTTTCCTTTTTGGCCGCAATGGCAACGATCAGGGCGTTGATCATGCTAAGCGGGGCTACCAGGCTGTCAACCAGGGAGACCATGTCACTCTTGGCTACCAAAACATGGTCACAGCACTGACCCAGGGGGGAGAGCTTGCTGTCGGTGATGCCGATGACCGTGGCCCCGGCGGAACAGCAATACCGGGCACCCTTGGTGGTGGAGGCGGAATACCGGGGGAAGCTGAAGGCGATGACCACGTCCTCCGGCCCCACGCTGACCATTTTTTCAAACATTTCGCCCTGGCTCACACCGGTGATCACATGGATATTGTTGAACATATAGTTGAGGTAATAGCCCAGGAACTCCGCCAGCGGCGCAACGGAACGAACCCCCAGGATAAACACCCTCTTGGCCTTCAGAATTGCGTTGACGGCGTTTTGAAACTCCTCCCGGCTGACGTTTTCCTCGGTCTGGCGGAGCTTTTCAATATCGGCATGGAAGACCGTGGAGATCACGTCCTGGTCTTTCATCCGGTCGTTGGCCACCTCGATGCGCTGGACGGAGGTCAGGCGGTTCAGCACCATTTCCTGCATGGCCTTCTGCATGCTGGGATAGCCGTCAAAGCCCAGGTCCACGGCGAACCGAACCACGGTGGACTCGGAAACGCCCACGTTCTGGGCCAGCTTGTTGGCAGTCATAAAGGCCGCTTTATCATAGGATTCCAGGATATACTGGGCAATACGCTTCTGACCCTTGGAGAATCCGGGCATGTCTTGTTTTAAATTGGAAAGAATATCACTGCTCACGTGATAGCCCCTCTTTCTATGTACATTGTTCTGGCGGTGGTAAAACCGTATTCTTTTGTCATTTTAACAAATCCCGGGGTATTTTGCAAGCGGTTCCCGGATAACAATTCCTAACTATTTTTTAAGCTCTCGGATTTCCTGCTCTGTAAGATAGCGCCACTTTCCCTCCGGCAGGCTTCCCAGGCCCAGAGAGCCCTCCGCAATCCGTTTCAGCCGCAGCACCTGCATTCCCGCCGCCTGACACATCCGGCGGACCTGGCGGTTGCGGCCCTCGTGGATCACCACTTCCAGCCGGGCCTTGCCGTCTCTTGCCTCCAGCAGCCGGACCTTGGGGGGACGGATCTTGTAGCCGTCCAGCACGATGGGCCTTGCAAGCCGTTCTTCTTTTCCCGGCTCAAAGCCGGAAACCAGCACACGGTAGGTTTTTTCGATTTCATGACTGGGGTGCATCAGGCGGTTGGCAAAGTCCCCATCGTTTGTAAAGAGCAGCAGGCCCTCGGAGTCCATATCCAGCCGGCCGATGGGATACACCCGCGCCCCGCAGTCCGCCACCAGGGACGCCGCGTCAGGCCGTCCCTTCTCGTCCCGCAAGGTGGTGACATAACCCCGGGGCTTGTGGAGCATCAGGTACACAGGCTTTCCTTCCCCGGGCAGAGGGCGGCCATCGACCATGATTTGGTCACTCTCCGGGTCCGCTGCGGCCCCCAGCTCCGCCGGAAGGCCGTTCACCGTGACCCGGCCCGCCCCGATCCATTTTTCAGCCTCCCGGCGGGAGCAAAGGCCTCTGCCGGAAAGGATTTTTTGCAGTCGTTCTTTCATGATTCTCTCCAAAATTTCCAAAAGGGCTTCTTTTCAGGAAGCTCCTTTTCAACCGTTTCTCCGTAAACAAGTTCTACTTTTCCGATGACCTTCCCGGACAGCAGCACATAGGCCCAACCGGCATCACCGCCCCGGACCACCGGGGCATAGACAAATTCCTGGCCCCCCGGCACGATCTGGGGCTGTTCCTCCCGGCCTAAAGCATAGGTAAAATCCCGGGAAGAGAGCAGCCGGACCTCCCCGGTGCCCCCCATCACCCGGCGCTTCCCCAGCTGCTCCCCGGCGCTGATCAAAAGCCTGGGCGCAAAGTCCTCAAAGCCCCGGTCCAGAAGGGCCCGATGATCCTGCCAGTCCTGGGGGGCATCCATGGTGGCCGCCACCAGTCTGCGGCCCTGCCGCTGGGCGCTGGATACCAGGATGCGTCCCGCGGCACGGGTATAGCCCGTCTTGATGCCCTCTGCTCCATCCGCCAGCCACAATAGCTTATTGTGGTTTTTCAGATACCGCTCCCCTACCGTAACGGTTTTCGTGGAAACGGTTTTGGCAAAAATCGGGTTTTCCATGGCATAGGCCCCCAGCTTTGCCAGGTCCCGGGCCGTAGAATAGTGGTCCGGGGCATCCAGGCCGTTGGGGTTTGCAAAATGGGTATCCGTCAGCCCCAGTGCCCTTGCCTTGTCATTCATTCGCTCCACAAAGCCCTCCAGGGTTCCCCCGCAGTAAATGGCCAGAGCCACCGCCGCATCGTTGCCGGAGGAGAGCATCAGGCCGTACAGAAGCTCCTGGAGCGTCAGCACCTCGCCCTCCCGCAAATACATGGAGGAGCCCTCAATGCCCACCGCCTCCTTAGGGATGCGCATCCGGTCTAAAACGTTGCACTGTTCGCAGATCAGCAGCGCCGTCATGATTTTGGTGGTGCTGGCCATGGGGGCCCGGTCCCCGGGGCTTTTTTCGTAGAGCAGCCGCCCGCTGACCGGCTCCAGCAGCACCGCCCTTTTGGCGGACACCGCCTCTGCCCGCTGGGGCAATAACAAAACGGCAGCCAGGATGATAGCTGCCGTTTTGGCCGAAAATGATCTCATATTCCTCACCCGTGGCTAGAATGCCCGGAACAGGAAGCTTTATTCCGGTTTCTTCTCAAAAAGCGCCGAGATCCGGTCCAGGGTCTCGGGGACCATTTCTACGATCCGGTCAGCGGTGGTGTTGGCAGGCTCCGCAATGGTCAATATCCGCACATTGCCCTCTTTGACCACCAGGAAGCACACCGGCGTGACCTTGACGCCGGCACCAACGCCGCCGCCAAAGGGATTCTGGGTGGGGGCCTTGCTGGATACAAAGTCCGAACCGCCGCCCCCCAGGCCAACGCTGATTTTGGACACGGGAATGATGGTAATGCCGTCTGCCGTCTGGATGGGCTGGCCTACCACCGTATTGGAATCCACCATTTCACGAATTTTCGCAATGGTGCTCTCCAGCATGTTGGGAAGTTTTTCACTCATTGACTTGCACCGCCTTTTTCTTCTTGATCGCTAAAAATTGTTTTATGATTCGAATACCGTAACGGATCGCCAGCCCCAGGAGCCGCCCCAGAGTGACGGTCAGATCCATGGCAAAGACCACCCGGGGCTCACTGCCCACAAAGTCGCACTCCACCTGCACGTCCCGCTTTTTGATGACAAAAGCACGGTCCAGCTGGGGCATCAGGCATCCCACCGCCGCCCAGGCTCTGCCATAGTACACCGCCAGATCTGCCGGGTCATCCCCTGCCATGATAAGATGGAAGGTCAGGTGATCTACCCGCAGCTTTCGCCGCAGATCCCCCAGAAAATCCAGGCCGGTCTGAAGCAGCGGCAGGAAGCGTTTCCAGTCCCCGCCGGGCTTCTTTTTGGGGGACGGCTGTGGAGGCGCCGTCGGTGCCTGGGGCACCGGCTGGGTTTTTTGCTTTTTGGGCCGGTGCAGCAGCCGGTAAAGCCGGTCTGACATGGGGTAAAGCCCCAGCCGGAACACGCCCACAAGCAGCACCGCCTCCGCTCCTCCGGCATCATAGCGAAGCCGCAGGCCCAGAGGCATACACCCCAGAAGCACCAGGATGGCCAGAAAAATCAGCCAGCCCATTCAGGTTCCCTCCGGGGCGGCCGCCGCTTCCTGCCCTTCCTCCGGCAGCTCGATGGGCTCACCAAAGGCGATTTTCTCAATGGGCGGCAGCTCCTCCAAGGATTGAAGGCCAAAGGTCCGCAAAAAATCCGGCGTGGTTTTGTATTGAATGGGCCGCCCGGGCACGTTGAGCCGTCCGGCCTCCTCGATGAGCTTTTTGTTCAGCAACGCCGCCACGGAATAGGAGCTGTCCGCCCCCCGGATCTGCTCCACCATAGCCTTGGTGGCGGGCTGGTAATAGGCGATGATGGTCAGCGTCTCCAGCTGGGAGGAAGAAAGCTTGGGGGGCTTTCTGGTCTCCAAAGCCTTTGTAATATAGTCCGCCATTTCGCCGGAGGACACCATCTGGTAGCCCTGCTCCAGCCGGAGGATGCGAATGCCCCGGCGGTCATAGGCCAGCTGGTCTGCCAGGGCATCCGCGGCCTTTACAATGTCCTGGGGGTCTGTCTCCAGGGTCTGGGCCAGTCGGGAGACCTCCACCCGCTCCCCGGCGGCAAAGAGAATGGCTTCAATGATCCTTTGCAGCTGTTCTAGTTCCATTAGCCCTGTACTCCTTCCGCAACGTTCCGGTCCAGCAGCCGGACATTTGGGTTTTCTCCGCTGGTATCGTCCTCTAAGGTGATGGCATTGGTCTTGCACAGCTCCAGAATGGCCAGGAAGGTGGCCACCACCTCTGACCGGGTCTTGTTGCCCCGGAACAGCGACTTGAGCTTTTGGGCGCCCCGAAGGAGCAGCTGCCGCAGCACCTCACCGGATTTCCGGGCCACCGGATAGGGCTCTTTGCCGACGATGCCCTTAAAATTCTGGGTGGGCGGCGGAAGCTGCCGCTGGCTCCGCTCCGTGATCATTTCCAGGGCCCGCAGCAGGTCCCGGACGTCATGCTGATACCGGTAAGACCCCGCCTTTTTCAGGGGCTCCGGCTCCTTGGTAAACAGGCACCGGCCGATTTCGTTTCGGGGTTCCAGCTCCGCCACGGCCACACGGATCTGCTCCATGGCCTCTCTCCGGCGGCGCTCGATCAGGCCCTGCCGCAGCTGGTCCAGCTCGTCCTCCGCCTCCTGCTGCTCCGCGGCGGACAGCAGCATCTTGGTTTTGATCAGCATCAGGTGGGATGCCATGGTAATAAACTCACTGGCAATTTCCATATCCAGCCGCTTCATTTCATCCAGATACGCCAGATACTGCTCCAGAATCGCCGTAATGGATACATCCTGGATCTCAATTTTGTTTTTGCTCAGCAGCAAAAAAATCACATCCAGAGGGCCTTCAAAGTCCGCCCGTTCTTCCGTCCGGGTGTGGACGATGCCCTCCAGGTGGTATTGGGGTTCCGACATAGGTCCCGTTCCTCTCCCTTTGCGGCGGCTTTTCCCGGAAAAGCTTGTGTTTCTCCAGAATTTTCCCACCGCCAGGTTCAATTGATAGATGTTTTTGGTATTATACCACCCTTTCCCCTACTTCGCAAGCTGTAGAATAAAAAAATATACAATCTGTATCAAAACGATTGCAATTTCCGACAAGGTGTGATAAGATACCCCTAGAAAGAGACCGCTGGAGGGATAGAATTGGGTAAGAAAAATCGGTATCGCGCGCTGGAGAAGCTTATGACCGAGCTTCTGTTGGGAGACGCTCTTGTTTTCGTGCTGTTTTTGGTGTTCTCCGCCAAGGGCTGGAGTGTTGTGCGGGTCATTGCCGCCACCGTCTCGATCCTTACTTCTGTTTTGTCCCTGGGCTGGCTGTTCATCACCGGCGAGCTCATCCGCAGAAGAAGCTTCTGGATGGTAACGGGCTTTGCAAGCATCTTCCTGTGCTTGCTCATCTCCCTGATCCTCAAGTACCCCTGCCCGCCCATTGCGTAAAAAAGAATATCGGGCCTGAACGGAAATGCTCCGATCAGGCCCGGTTTTTTATTGTGCCCCCTTTGCACCCACGGCTACATTGTCTTATAATCGAATGATTTGATCTGCTTCACGAATCAAATCCTGGTCGTGTGTTGCAATGAGAACGACTGAATCCTGAGCGAGCTGTCGGATCGCTTTCATGACCTTTTTGCGGTTTTCTTCGTCCAGCTCCGCGGTAGGCTCATCAAAGAGGTAAAACGGAACATGTCGGTTCACGGTTCTTGCCAGAGCAATTCTCCTTGCTTCTCCACCGGATAACCCGTTGTTTGATGTATCCAGTATTTCTTCCAATCCCTTTTTGTTCACGATTTCGCGGACTATGGATTCAAAGCGGTTGTTTCCTTCTTTTCCATCTTTCCCATAGTCCAGATTCTCCGCAATGGTTTTTTGTTGCAGATAGGGGAGCTGATAACAAATCCTCATCATTTTTCTTCGTAAAGAAACTTGGTTTGTCACGTCTTTTTGATCAAAGAATATCTTTCCACCGGTAATATCCGTAAAACCGGCAAAGGTCTGGATCACTGTACTCTTTCCTCTTCCGCTTTCTGCCACCAGTGCTGTGACTGTTCCCTTTCTCATCTCCATGTTGAGATGCTCTACAACGCGTTTATTTCCGTATGAGACTGTCAAATCGGAAACCACGACTTTTTCGATTTTGTCGTTTCCCTCCACCTCTTTTTCAAAATGTACGTTTTCTATGCCGACAAGTGAAAACACTCTGGTCAATGCGGCGTCTGCGTTAAAAATATCTGTTCTGTACCGACTAATATTGACCATCGTTGAAAACACACGCTGAAGGTATGCATAAACCACAACGACCTGTCCTATAGAGCAATGTCCCGCTTTCACTTCGTAGATGCAGGCAAGAAACGCAGCCACATATCCGGTACAATTGCAGATCTCTACCCCGGACCAGTACCGTGTCATATATCCCATCTGGCTTTTTCGGCAGTTCAGGATCTTGTCGCTCAAATCTTCAACACGTTCAATCTCTATTCTTTCCGTTCCATATGATTTGACAAGGATGCGATTCTTTAGGATGTCAGAAAAAACGGTGCTGATTTTTCCGATTTGTTCTCGTTCCCGCTGTCCGTATTCCTTGTTTTTATTACTTACCCGTTTTGACAAATGATACAACACAATTGATACCGCTACCGTTACAACGATCAGCTTCAGATCAATTGTTCCCAACACCGCAAGGGAGAACGCAAAGACCAGTATCTGCCGGAGGAAACCGTTCAGCGGCCCGGCGATCACCCTGGTGATCTGTTCTACATCTCCTGTCAATCTAGTAATCACATCACCGGAAATATCCGGGTCTGTTACTTTGACCTCACGGTGGATCACAGACCGTACAACATCCTTTCGCACATCTTCAATGATCTCGTTGTTGAAATTCATAACAATAATTCCGTAAACAAGAGCAAGGATACTGGAAAGCACATATGTACCTCCAAACAACAGCACCCATTCAAAAGCACGATGAAGTGGCGCTGCCGGTAGGATGTCCACGATCCGGGCGACGATTTGAGCCGGACACAATTCCAGAATGGAACACCCAAACGCAAGGAGAACGATGTAAAAAAGTCTATTTTTCCGTTTGGCGACATAACCTTTCAGTCGCAGGACTCCCGATAAGCTTTTCATTGCTATAAAACGCCTCTCTCCAGATCGTACTTTTTTATCAGCTCACTATTAGCGACAAACACCATATTCTCGATTAATGATGTCCCGTAATGCATCCTCATGTTGCTGATTCACAAGTTTGGGAATGCTTTTTTCATCAAAAAATTTTAACTCTAAAGTCTCATCATTACTTTCAACGAGATTTCCACCCACTATCTCCAGGTCGAAAAAAATAGAGATCACTTGGGCTTTGTCTCCATTTGGATATTCATCAAAATATCCAGTATACACACCAATCATTTTTTGGGGAAAAACATCAAGTCCGGTTTCCTCTTTGATTTCCCTGATAGCTGTCTGTTGAGCGCTCTCCCCAATTTCGATAGCACCTCCAGGAAATCCCCATACGTTTTTATCTTTTCTTTTCTGCAAAAGAATTTCTCCATTATCGTTTTTAATACACCCACCTGCGAAATTCAAAATGATCGTCTCGTGACCTACTTTACTTCTTATCCATTTGATGTAGTTTTTATCCACAATAAAATTTCTCCTTTTTCCCGTTTATTATCATATCGTGTTCCTTCTTAAATTTAGTCATGCAACTTTTTGTATAGCTTCATTTTATTTCAAATCCAATCAGATATCAATGGATCTTGCTTGAAATGCATGATTTCGTGCATAAACGGTCATAGTGGGTCATACGGTCGAGCGGCAAGGTCTGACAAGGAATAATGACAATTCTGCTGAAGTATGCTATAATCTTCTCAAAGGAAGGGGGGCGCTTATGCGGATTGTTTTTTGTGATGACGATCCTGTTATTCTCCGGCAGCTTCTGTCCCTTGTAAAAGCGTTTTTCGAGAGCTTGGGTGGAGCGGAACCGAAATATGCCGTCTATCACACGGGGGATGAGCTGATTCGCCAGGAAGCGTCCTTTGATATTGCGTTTCTGGATGTCGAGATGCCCGGAGCCAGCGGAATACAGGCCGGGGCCAAATTGAAAGAAAAGAACCCAAGAATCAAGATTTTCATCGTAACGGCCTACCCGGACTATTTGGACGAGGCCATGCGCTTTCAGGTTTTTCGCTATCTGTCCAAGCCGATAGACAAAACCAGATTGTTCCGCAATTTGAAGGACGCGGTTTATGCCTATAACATTGAAACCTCGGAATTTCCGATTGAAACGAGCGCTGGCATTTCCGTGCGGAGATCAGAGGAAATCATTTGCGTAGAAAGCACCAATCGGAAAACGATCATCCACACAACAGATGGGGATCTCATCAGCATTAAAAACATGGAATATTGGCGTGAAACGCTCTTCTTACCTTGCTTTTATTTGACCCACCGCAGCTACATCATCAATATGCGCTTTGTTTACAGCATGGACAGGGACAGGGTCATTCTCAGGAACGGAAACCAGCAAATGGAGGCGTATTTGTCCAGAAGGAAATTTTCCCATTTCAAAAACACCTATTTGATGTATATGGAGAGCACAAAATGATTGGCGAGAAAATTTGCGTTGCAACTGTATTTGTCGCGGAGGCGATGATCGCATGGCTGTACCTTGAGTATATATTAAACAGGAAAAGGTCACTTCATTATTTGATTTGCTCCTTCGGCCTCGGCTATGCGGCCTTATTCGCTTTTTCTCTCCTGGGTAACACGACCATAAACGCTATAACTTTTTGTGGGATCAATTATTTTTTGATCCGGCAGAATTATCAGTGCAGTATCAAAACAGCCCTGCTTCATTCTACGTTTTTGTGCTTCGCCATGGTTGGCGCTGAACTCCTTGTTGCCCTGATCATCGGTTTATTCGGGTATGCGTTTTCCGCCTACACCTATAATTTCCATATCATGCTTCTTCTTGCGGTCCTTAGCAAACTGCTGTATCTCATGTTTTCTATGATTGGATCACGTATCTTTGCGCCCCATCAGTATGGAAATAAAGAGCCCCGCCTGATGGTACTGTTCTGCGTTCTCCCGTTGCTGTCTGCCGTGATTGCTATTACGATCGTGTATTTTGGAATGGCGGACGGAATAATCGGGAATAGTTCCATCATCACAATTCTGATGATCGTAACACTGTTCATTGTCAATTTGATTTTCCTTATTCTGTATGACTGTTTGCAGAAGGCCAATACGGAATATCTGACGTTGCAGTTAAGCATGCAGAAAGAACAGGCAGACGTTGCTTACTACAGCGCGCTACAGGAACAGTTTGAAAATCAACGCATTCTGATACATGACATCAAAAAGCACTTGGGCACCATTGATGCCCTGGCCAAACAGAATGGCTCCGCTGAAATAGAAGCCTATATTTCCGGACTGGAAGAAAGCTTTACACTTTCTAAGCAGGTAAAGCTATGCACGGACCCTATTTTAAATCTACTTTTGCTGCGGTTTCGGGATGATTGCAAGGCAAGGAATATTCAATTTCACTGCGATGTTCGGGAAAACAGCTCTGCTTTCCTCGATGCCGCCAGCATCACGACACTATACGGCAATCTGCTTTCCAACGCGCTGGAAGCTGCCGAAGCTTCTGCCCAAAAGCTGATTGAGTTGTCTGTGATAAGGAACACAGCCCAATCGGTAATTGTGATTTCAGTTGTAAACTCCTGCGATGATCCCCCAATGCCGGATGGGAACGGAGGCTTTCGCACCAAGAAAGCGGATCGACTTCTGCACGGTGTCGGGCTGCGGAGCATTGAAAGGACTGTATCAAAATATCATGGCGTTACGACCATGTACTATGATCCCGAAAACAAGCAATTTCACCATGTGATCCAATTTCCGGAACCGACCTGATCAAAGTTCTCTTTCGGTGGAGAACTGAACTTCTGTAAAAAGCGCAAGAAAATCCCGGCAAACATCACGTTTACCGGGTAACATTCTGGTGGACTTGAAGGGATTCGAACCCTCGACCCCCACAATGCGAATGTGGTGCGCTCCCAACTGCGCTACAAGCCCATGTGTTCAATTGCGTGGGTATTATAACTCTCTTTTCCAAAAAAGTCAAGCAGAAAGCAGTTATTTTTCCTGCTTTCTGCTTGCGGTGATTTTTATGGGAGAGAGGGCTTACATTGTAAACTGAATGGCGCAGAATCCGGCGTAAAGCAGCAGCAGCACAATACCCTGATAGCGGGAGAGCTTCTTTGCTTTCAGCGCGGGCAGGGTCAGGAAGGCCATGACGAAGAGCATCAAGGGGATGTCCAGGACCAGGGAGGCGTTGCGGCCAAAGAGGGTGCTGGACTGGGGGATGCGGAAGGGGGCCAGAGTCATGGAGGCACCGCAGACCAGGACCAGGTTGAAGATGTTGGCGCCGATCACATTGCCCAGCGACAGGGCGCCGTGGCCCTTGACAAGGGACGTAATGGCGGTGACCAGCTCCGGCAGGCTGGTGCCCAGGGCTACAAAGGTCAGGGCGATGACGGATTCCGGAACACCCAGAGCCTTGGCGATCAGGGTGCCGTTATCCACCAGCAGGTCCGCTCCCACGGCTACCAAGGCCGCGCCGATGATGAGCAGAAGAATGTCCTTGCCCATGGAATTGGCCTGGGCCTTCTCTTCCGCTTCCTGGGCCTCCTCTGTTTCCTCCGCGGCCACCACGGGGTTCCGGAAGCCCTGGCGGATGGTGACGACCATATAGACAACGAAAATCCCCAACAGCAGCAGGCCCAAGGGGCGGCCAAAATAGCCCGTCAGATAGACGTTCAGACAGTAGATGGCGGCGGAGCCAAAGAAGAAGCACACCGGGGTTTTCAGCGCCTTGGTGTCCACGGGGCCGGGGCGAAGGGCCACGGTAATGGCGGCAATCAGGGCCGTATTGCAGATGATCGAGCCCACGGCGTTGCCGTAAGCGATCTCTCCGTGGCCGGTCAGGGCGGAGGTTGCGGAAACCATGACCTCCGGCAGCGTGGTGCCGATGGAAACCACCGTGGCGCCGATGATGATCTCCGGCACATGGAACCGCTCGGCAATGCCGGTGGCCCCGTCTACAAACCAGTCGCCGCCTTTGATCAGCAAAACCAATCCCACAGCAAACAGAAGAACAGGTACAAACATATACTGACACTCCTTCTTATTTTACCGCTGAATGGCATATTCTACCGGAGTATTGGCGGGCAGATCCAGCAGCTCCGGATGCTCCAGAAGCTTCTTGACCAGGGCCACCGTACCGGAATAGTAATAGCCGTCAGCAATGCGCTCATCCAGGGTGATGCCCAGGGGGACGACCTCCTTGAGCTCCTGGCTTCCATCGGCATAGTGGAACATTTTGGGGTGCTTCTTGCCGATGACAATGAAGCAGGAATTGGTGCCCCAGTTCACCAGATGGTGGTATCCCACCTCCAGACCGATGGAGCCCAGGTTGGACAGGAAAATGGAGGCGTGGTTGGGATCAGAGGCGATCAGCGCCTGGGGGGCCCAGCCGTGCTTGTCCAGCCACAAAACCACCTTGATGATCGTATTGATCAGCCACTGGGGAAGCTTTGCCACCACATCCATGGCCCCGGTGGAGGTGTCCTTTTCCACGTCGCTTTTGGTCACATGGATCACCTTCATGATTTTTTCATGGAAGGTATCCATGGTGTCGTTCTCGTCATAGCGAATAAACGCCAGAGCTTCCTCCGCCCGGTCCGAGAACTTTTTCTTGACGGTAAAGGCCACGCTGATGTCATCCCGCTGGTAGACCTTGTAATTGCAAATGAAGCGGTTCATTTTCGGCCGAAGGACAAAGGCCTTGCCAATGGCCGCCGCAATGACCTGGAAGAAGGTCACCTTGTCCTCCGTCCTATTCTCATTCTTTTTGTCCACATAGGCCTTTAACGGGGCAAAGTCAATATCCACACTGACAAAGGCCTCATTATCCGCCCGGTTGGGCATGATTCCCGGCATGATCCGGTTCATAGAGGGCAGGTCCTTCAGCCAGACCGCGTCCGGCCGGTCGCCCCATTTTTTCTTTTTGGTCTCCACTGTCATTCCTCCAGGGCACAAAGTATCATACATCCCTACATTTTACCAGAGTCAACCGGCAATTGCAATATGTTTTTGACAGCCTTCTTCTGTGCGTTGTGATACCATAGGCGCAGACCGAACAAGGAGGGCTATTGGAATGGGTCATGTTTTGGGAGACGTGCAGAAATCGGTGCTGCTGGGGTTTGTGGTGCCCTTGGTCATTGTATCCGCAGTGGGCAGAATATCGGAAATCGGCCTTACGGAAATGCCATTCTTTTCGGCCAAAAGCACGGACGGCAGCTATACGGTCACCGTGCTGCAAGAGGAGCAGCCGGTGGAAATGACCATGGAGGCCTATCTGTGCCGGGTGCTCCCGGCTGAAATGCCCCCGTCCTTTGAGCCGGAAGCGCTGAAAGCCCAGGCCGTTGCCGCCAGAACCTATACCTGTCAGGCCCGGCTGGCCGCCAAAAAACATGACGGAGCACTATGCACCGACAGCCGGTGCTGTCAGGCCTTCTCCACCGATGCCCAGCTGGAAAGCCTCACCCAGGAGGACCGGGAGAAAATACAGCAGGCGGTAGCAGATACCGACGGACTGATACTGACCTATCAGGGATCCCCCATCGAGGCCACCTTCTTTTCCAGCTCCGGCGGCCGAACGGAGGACGCCCTGGCGGTATGGGGCACGGATCTTCCCTATCTGCGCTCCGTGGAAAGCCCCGGGGAGGACAGCCCTTACAATGAGACCAGCGTTTTCTTTTCCAAAGAAACGCTGGAGGAGCTGCTGGATGTCTCCCTTGGGGAAGACTGTCTTCTGTGGGTCGGTGATGTGAGCCATACCTCCGGCGGCGGCGTTGACCGGATGATTATGGGGGACCGGTCTTTTTCCGGGATTTTTCTTAGAAACACCCTGGGCCTTCCCTCCACCGTCTTCACAGCGGAGCCGGAACCGGAGGGCATCCGTTTCACCGGCAGCGGCTACGGCCACCGGGTCGGCATGAGTCAGTACGGCGCCAACGCCATGGCGGAAGCGGGTGCGGATTTTGAAGAGATCCTGGCTCACTATTATACCGGAGCGATTTTGTTAAATTATAGTGAATTTGTTGAAGAATGACCCAAAATGTGGTAAAGTATTTGTAAAAGTTTTAGAAGGTGATACTATGCAATTGACCATTGACGGAAAATCCATCACGCCTTCCCAGGGGGAATCCCTGCGGGAGCTTGTGGTAAAATTAGGGCTCGACAGCCCCCTGCTTTCTCAACGTCCCCTTGCCGCCCGGATCGCCGGTGAGGTCTTTACCTTAAACTATATTCCCCAGCGGCAAACGGAAGCGGACAGTGAGCGCCCCTCTATGCGCCGGGCCATGGCCGCCTCCGGCGGGAATATCCATCTGCTGCGCTACGGGGATTCCGCCGGAAAAGAGGTTTACACCCGCACCGCCCAGTTTGTGGTCTTCCTGGCCCTGCGGCAGCTCTGGCCCCAGGCCCGGGCGGTGCTGAGCTGCACCCTGGGTTCCAGCGTGTTTATTTCCGTAGACGGAGCGGAGGATTTTTCCGTAGAACGGCTGAAACGGCAGATCAACGCCATTGTGGCGTCGGGCATTCCCCTGCTTCGCAGACAGGTCCCCAGGGATGAGGCCATTGCCCGGTACGCGGCGGAAGGACAGCCGGATAAAGCCCGGCTTCTTTCCTGGCGCGGCAACCCCTATTGCAGCGAATACAGCTATGGGGATTACCGGGACGATTTCTTCGGGGAAATGGCTCCTTCTACCGGATATTTAACGGTCTGGGATGTGCTCCCCGCGGACGGCGGCTTCCTGTTTGTCTTTCCCGATGACTTAAACCCGGACAAACTGGCAAAGCTGACCCCCATGCCCCAGTTTTTCAGCGTCTTTTCTGAAGGAGAACGCTGGTGTCGGCTGATGGAATGTGAAAATGTGTCTGACCTCAATGAGCTGACCCAGTCCGGAAAAATTCGGGAACTGATCCGGGTCAATGAGGCCCTGCACGAAAAGCGATTTGCCCAGTCGGCAGACCTGATCTGCTCCCGGGGCAGCCGGGCGGTGCTGCTGGCAGGCCCCAGCTCCTCCGGAAAAACCACCTCTGCCAACCGTCTGGCCACCCAGCTCCGGGTCTACGGAAAGAAACCGGTACTCATGAGTCTGGATGACTACTATATTGACCGGGACCTGATCGCCCCCGGCCCTGACGGAAAGCTGGATCTGGAGCATATCAACACCCTGGACTGCGACCTGTTCCGCAAAGATATGGGTGCTCTGATTGCGGGAGAGGAAATTGAACTTCCCATGTTCAATTTCAAAACCGGGAAGCGGGAATGGACCGGGAAAAAGCTGCGCCTGGGCCCGGACTCTGTCATCATTGCGGAGGGCCTTCACGCTCTGAATCCTGTCATGCTGCCCACCAATGTGGATATGAACCGCATTTTCAGGCTCTACGTCAGCCCCCTGCTCCCCCTGAACCTGGACGACCACAACCGGATACCAACCAGCTATCTGCGGCTGCTGCGCCGGATCGTCCGGGACTACGAAACCCGGGGCTCCTCGGTACAGCGCACCCTTTCCATGTGGGAATCCGTGCAGCAGGGCGAAAAGCGCTGGATCTTCCCCTTCCAGGAAAATGCGGATATGATTTTCAACAGCTCCACGCTATACGAATTGGCGGTCCTCAAAAAACACATTTACCCCCTTCTGGAAGCCGTTCAGCCCGAAGACAGCTGGTATGACGAGGTTCGTTATATCGTCCGGATTCTGGACTTTGTTCAGCAGGCAGATGTGGATGACGAAATTCCCCCTACCAGCCTGGTCCGGGAATTCATCGGCGGGAATACGTTTTATCGGTAAGGGTTTAAAAGCATGCGCAGGGTGCCGGAATCGGTACCGCAGGAATCAGCCGCGGCTGTTATTGACATTGTTTTATTTGTGCTGTATAATATATCTTACATTCGTAAGAATTGGAGACGAGACATGAAGAAACTACCACCAATTTCTGATGCGGAGTTTGCTGTCATGGATGTGATTTGGAAATTCGCGCCAATCAGCACAACGGAAATCACGGACCGACTGGGTTTAACGACAGATTGGAGCCCAAAAACCATTTTCACAATGCTTTCTCGGCTGGAAAAGAAAGGGGCCATCACGCATACAAAAGAAGGCCGTGTATTTGTCTATCATCCCTGTGTAAAAAAAGAGGACTACTGGACAATAGAAAGCAGATGTCTTGCAAATCGCTTCTTTGACGGCGCTATGAAGCAGATGGTCGTCAGCTTCTTAAATCAGGATGATTTGACAGCAGATGATTTGTCCGAATTACAGAAGATTCTTGACCGGAAGCGCGGTCAGATCAAATGACAAGTATGACATTCGTGAAAAAAATCTTTCTGGGAAGCCTATGGAATGCTGCGCTGATTGGTGTTGTTTTGGGCGCAAAATGGCTGCTGCGTTACCGCCTTTCTGCCCGTACACAATATAGAAGTTGGTATTTCTTAGCGGTCTCCCTGTTGCTGCCTTTTTCCCCTTTGAAGATTCTGCGTGGCTTTCTTCCGACGGGAGTCGGTCTAAGGCAGGCATTTACCATTTCGACACCTTCAAGTTACACCGACCATACGCCTACATCCGGGACAGCGTGGCTTCTGGATACCACCGTGCTTCGCCAGCACCCCGAAGCCGACCAGATCGTCCTTGTGCTTCTGCTGGTTTGGGCGATCGGTACCCTGCTGATGGCTACCCTGTACTGCTTGGGAAATTGCCGGCTGTATCGAACCGCGAAATCAGCATTCAGCGTACCTGCCCAGATTCAAAAAGAATTTGAAAAAACGCGCTCGGAACTGAACGTAAATTTTAACATTACGTTGTGTCAGTCCCATTTTCTTTCTTCTCCAATCAGTTTTTGGTGGGGACGTTTCTTCGTAATTCTCCCCGCGGATGGGCTGAAAGAGCTATCAGATACAGATTTAGAGAACATTCTGCGTCATGAGTTGACCCACATCAAGCATGGTGACCCATGGACAGCGTACCTGTTCTGCGGGATACAGGCTATTTTCTGGTTTCATCCGCTTGTATGGATCGCCTTCCGGCAAATGCGCCGGGAGCGGGAAGCCTATTGTGATTGGGCTGTTCTGAACACACTTGCAGATGAAGAGGAACGAATCCGGTATGGGCAGACAATTTTGAATTTTGCCGTAGCAGCCAATATGCGCTTTTGCACAGCCGATGGATTATGCAAAGGAAAGAAGCAGTTAAGATACCGTCTTGAGTATATTGTTGACTTTCGGGAGGATACCGCAAGGAAACGGTTCCTCGGGAAATGCTGCGCTGTCCTGATGGCAGTTTTTGTGCTTGGACAACTCCCATTTTTGTCCGTTTGTGCAGATGCCGGTGAGGCTTATTATGCGCCGCCGTCTGAACTTGTAATGGAAGACGCTGACTGGAGTTATTTTTTTAGAGGAAAAGACGGCTGTGCGGTTCTCTATGACCAGCGGACAGACCGTTATACGGTATACAATCGGGAAGAAGTATTTCACCGTGTCCCACCCTGTTCAACTTATAAGCCATATAGTGCCCTCAACGCCCTGGAGCTTCAGCTGATTACGCCAGAAGAAAACGAGCTCTCCTGGGATAGGACAGAAAACAGGATCCAATCCTGGAATCGTGACCATACATTGCACTCTGCTATGCAGGAATCCGTTAACTGGTATTTCCAGACTTTGGACCGGAGGGCCGGCGCGGCACAGCTGGAGCTGTTCTTCCGACGCATTGGCTATGGCAATTGCCAACTGGGAAGCAATCTTGAAAATCTATGGTATGGCTCCGGTGTGAAAATTTCCGCAATGGAACAGGTATATCTTCTAAAAGAGCTCTGCTCAAATGGTTTTGGCGCCGATTCCAAAAACATTGCAGCTGTAAAAGAAGCTATTTCGCTAAATGAAACCGGGTTTTACGGAAAGACCGGCACTGGTCAGCTGGAAGATGCCAACATAGCGGGGTGGTTCATCGGTTTTGTTGAATCGCCGGAAAATACCCGGTTCATTGCGGTTTATCTGACAAGCCCGGAGGGCGCCGATGGAGCGGCTGCTTATGAAATTGCCTGCCGCATTTTGGAAAAGACAGAAGTCGTTGTGGGGTAAAGCCGCATAGGCGGCTTTACCTTATACTCATAAGTCTTACAATTGTAAGGTGTTACTTTATGAAAAAGAAAATACTGATTGTAAATGCTATTTGCCTAATGATTGCCTTTCTATTTGCGGGCTGTTCACGTTTACCCCCTTATGACCCACGAATATCTCAGGAGCCTACAGCAACAGAAGCTTCTCTCAGTACAGAAACTGTCAACCCAGATATTTTGCAGATCAGCATAGAAGAAAATCGGGAAGGCGAGCTGGTTTTTACCATTAGCACAGAGGATTATATCGAAATGTATAATTCCCTTTACAGAGAAAACAATGTTTGTGACTTTTTCTCGCCTGTGTCTGAATGGCAATGCTATCACCGTGAAACAGGGATTCATTCTGACCATGAAATGAAATTCTATTATTTTCAGTTAGACGAGAAGGTCTATTCATTACCTACGGTTGCAGTATACGTTCCGACAAATGTGGACCGTATACAGGAGATCACAATCAATTTTGACCAGCATAGTTTTACGGAATACGGCTTCCAACTGTACAAAGAAATATGCTGTTATACGATGAAGATTTTCTTCCCGGATTTGACGGATGAGGAACGATTCTCGATCTGTTCGGAAATTATTTCTTTGGGAAACCGCAATGTATTGTCCAGTGAGGAATGGTACGATAAAGGGGCTATTCCATGTGTACTATTTCACGCAGATGGGATTGGGATATATCCCTACTTTGCGATTGGGGACTGGGACCGCTTCTGTGTGATTCCCGTTACAGAGGACATTCTCTCAAACTTCACTCAGAAAGGAGTCAAAATATATGAAATACCGTAAATTGAAGACATGGATCTGTATAGCAAGCATGGGGCTCGCTGCTTGCGGGAAAGACGTATTACCTCATTTTCAACAGGTGGAAGTTCCCACTGCATCCATCATGCAAGAGCGGTTGGAGGTCCGTTGCGAGGAGATTGCCGCCGTCTATCGTCCGCTTTATGAGGCGTTGAATGGAATGACACCCTCACAAAGCGATATTGACGCAATGGAAGAAGTGCTCATCTGTAAGGGCCTGGATGTGATCGACACGAATGAACTTTATCCCAGCTACCTGGTCACCTCGGATCGCTTTCATCGTTTTTGGAATGCCGTCCTGAACCAAAAACAGGCCCAGCAGGAGATCATCATGATTACCGCATCCGGAGCCCTTGTATATAGGCTGTTCACCTATGATGGGATTGGAGGCTTTCTGTACAGCATGACCTATTCTTTAGATGAAGAGAGAGAACAGTCATATGAAGAGCACAGTATCAAAGACTGGGAATTGACGGAAAAAGATAACTTTTTCTACCGTATTCTTCCGGCAAATGACAAGCATTATCCTGACTTTTCCCTGATTCGCCTCAATCCTGCGGATCATGAACTATACGACATGACACTGCACTATATTCTTCCCGTAAGCTATGTCGCAGCTAATGTGTTTTTAGTCGATTGGTCAGAGGGAAACTGGGAAAACCTCTGCTTCAATGACCAGTTTGAATACCTATATCTTACCCGTTTGGGGAAACAATTCAACGGTGATGAATATCCGATGCTGAAAGACCAATACGGATATGCAATCCCAGCAAAAGAATTTGAAGACGTTATTTTGCCATATTACAACATTGATCTGAATACATTCCGGGAGCTGTCACAGTATAACCCGGACGGTGACTATTACCCGTGGAGACCATTGGAAACGAACGACTTTGCCTTTATATGGTATTACAACATAGAACCCGAGGTAACAGCATATTGGAAGAATGCAGATGGAACACTGACATTGACTGTTGAAGCTCTTTCCACCGATCTGAAAACGGATTGCTTATTTGCCCATGAAGTTACCCTTCGCCCTTTGGAGAACGGAGCGTTTCAATATGTTGGAAATCGGGTTACTTATCAAACAGAGTATGGACTTCCTTGTACGATTCCCCGACGAATGTGGAATTTTTAAGGAAGAAGGCATGAAAATATCAAGGACGCTGTACATGATTAAGCGCAGAATGTCTTCCGCTGACGCTCAAGGCCTGAATAACATAAGGTACAACGTCCCCCCAAATGTCATTCCGAGGGAGCGAAGCGAGTCGAGAAATCTTCCCAAGTTGCAGATTTTATCTTGTGTTGGTCCTTTCTCTAACGTGGTGGATTCCTCCACTCCGCTTTGCTACGGTCGGAATGACATACCGGAGGGTGCTTCCGTTCATCCACACGGGTTATATTCGCAACGTTGCCGGAACGGCACACAGGCCGTTCCCTACGGTTTCGCTGATTGGAGCATTTTTTAACCAACGTGATTAAAAACGGGCACGTCCGTTGTTCCGATAATTGTCAATTGTCCATTGTCAATTGTCAATTCTTAAAAAACAACCGCCTCGTTTTCACGAAGCGGTTATCTTATGTTGGCATTACCTATCTTCCCGGCAAGTCACCCTGCAAGTATTGTCGGCGCGGACGAGCTTAACTTCTGTG
>CAKTNS010000024.1 GCA_934589225.1 uncultured Oscillospiraceae bacterium | reverse complement strand
GTTTTGCACGGCAAAACCGTATGGTGGCAACCAGTTTTTGAACTGGTTGCTGCCAAATGCCACTGGCATTTGGCATTGAAATGGGTTCGAGTCCTGCCCGCACCAAAGAGGAGCGCCACCCATAGGGCGGCGCTCCTCTTTGGTGCGGGCAACAGGACTCGAACCTGCACGCGTTAGCAGTGGAACCTAAATCCACCGAGTCTACCAATTCCACCATGCCCGCATGGTTTGGGGACCTCTGTTTTTACACGGCGAGGGAACCGAGGCGGAGCGTGACGCTTGATCCGCGGGTATAAAACCAGGGCGTGCCTGATTTTATGGAATACGGCCGGGGGAATATCAGCGGTACTGAACCCAGGCTGTGTTCCAATATAGCACAGGAAAAAGCCTTTGTCAATGCGGGGTTTGCCCGGATCAGGACGATTGCATGAACGCTCCCCCTCGCACTGTACTCCCGGTACTTCATTTTTTAAGCATTGAGAACTGTTTCAAGGAGCATAGTGGGGCGCAGACTGATAGCAAACCGTTTTTTTCTTCATCGATAGCGTGCGCTTTGACAGTTCTGTGACTTTCAAGATGTCTTCTGTCTGATAATACTCTCTTTTTTTCAGCTGACCATGTGCTTTTTCTTCCGTTTTTTTGTAACCCCCTTTTTCTTTCATTTTAAAAAAGGGGGCTTGGAAAAGCTTTTTATTTCTTGTTCGCAATTTGTTTACTCATGCAATTGTCGTGCAAGAGGCACTTACCCCTCCCTGCTTATCCGGTAGTATTTCCGCCGTGCGTCCTGGGAAATGAGCTGAAAGCCGACCTTTTCCAGCACATGCTGGCTTCTGGTATTTGTCAAAACGGCATCCGCATACAGCACAGGAATGTCCAGCCTGTGGAAAGCATAATTAATGGCCAGCCGCTCCGCCTGGGTGCCAAAGCCCCTGTCTTTGTACTGGCTGCTTTTCACGGTGATGCCCAGAGCGGCAGATTCATGGGGGTTGATGTCATAAAACTTCAGTTCGCCCACCATTTCATCCCCGTACAGGATGGCAAAGGGCAGCCGCTTCAAGGAAATCTGCCGCTGGATGTAAGCGTCAACCGTTTCCCGGTTGTATGTATATTCCCGAAATTCGCTTTTATCCAGATACAAATCGGCATCGTTCTGATAGTCCCGGAAAAAAGCGTGATACATCTGGGCGGTCATTGGCTTGAGTGTGATTTCCGGCTCCATGGTTCCCTCCGTAAATTCTGTTGTATAAGTATTGTATCACAATCGGGCACAAAATAAAAGAGTGCGCAGGATTTACACACGACAATCGCATGAGTTACAAATTGTTTGCTCATGCGATTGTCGTGTGCCCGGATGCGGGGGAAGATGCTGCCTACCAAAATAGTAGGAAAATAATGCTTGACAAATAGAGAAGCATGGTGTATGATACTGGCAGTTAGCAAAGGCTAACTACAAAACACAAAGGGTGGAAGCCCCGTCCGGAACAAGGAGGTTTGAAGGATGAATGCTATTGGAAATTTAACCACGGTCCATGCGCTGGCAGTGATCGGCGGGATCGGCACGGGCGCTTTGCTCCTGCGGCATTCTCTGCGTCGGATCGTCCTGAAAGGAGGGCGTCCCCATGTCTGAGGAAGTGCTGGTTCGCAACTGTGCCCCCACCTTGGCGGGGCTCAAGACCGGGAACCTCTTTTCCTGCTCTTATGTCTGCCGGGAAGAGGTGCTGGATTTTCTCCGGCAGCTGAACCGGCGGCTGGGCACGAAAGGCATTCGTGCGGTTCCCCTGCGGTTCTCCGGGAAAAAGGCCCTGATCTACCTCTACCGGCCCTCCAGGCTGGAGGAGGACCTGGCCCGGTCCCTTTCGGGGGAGCTGCTGCGGGAATGCGGCTATCCCTGCCAGAACGGGAACCGATGCCTGACCAGGCTGGCCCGGCGGCTGCGGCAGCAGGAGGAATTTCCTCATGAGATCGGCCTGTTCCTGAGCTATCCGGCGGAGGATGTCCGGGGCTTCCTGGAGCACCGGCCCTGCAAGTGTACCGGCTGCTGGAAGGTCTATGAAAATGAAGAGGCAGCCCAAAAAACCTTTGACAGGTACAGAAAATGTACGGAAATCTACTGCAAGCAGTATGCCAAGGGTACAAATATTGAGCGGCTCACCGTAGCCGGTTGAAAGAAGGAATTTTATTTATGAAAATCGCAGTTGTTTATTGGAGCGGCACCGGCAATACCGAGGCCATGGCCCAGGCCGTTATGGAGGGCGCCAAGAGCGCCGGGGCAGAGGCCCAGCTGTTTACCGCCGCTGAATTTGAGGGCGACAACATGGATGCCTTTGATGCCGTTGCCTTCGGCTGCCCGGCCATGGGTGCCGAGGAGCTGGAGGATACGGAGTTTGGCCCCATGTTTGAAGGCTGCCAGGACAAGCTCTCCGGCAAGAAGATCGCCCTGTTCGGTTCCTACGGCTGGGGTGACGGCGAATGGATGCGCACCTGGGAAGACACCTGCCAGGGAAAGGGCGCTGCCCTGGCCTGCGACAGCGTGATCTGCCAGGAGACCCCTGACGATGATGCCCTGGAGGCCTGCCGCAAGCTGGGCGAGGCTCTGGCGTGAGGTAATACAAAAACGATATGTACACTCTGTAAGCGGATTTTTTGTTGCCGAACTACCTCCTGATTTCTGATCCTTTTTTCTCCAATTACAGAGCTTCCCTTCGGCTGCCCCGCTCCCTGGGCAGCCGACTTGTTTTTGCTTTTGGAAAAAATGACCGCAAAATCAGTCCGGGTGCTCCGGAGCCGGAGTGCTCAAGCGTTGTCACTGCTGCCGGGGGCGCCTTGCGCGGGAGGCTCCGGGGTGTATTCCTCCACGGTGGTTTTGGTCACCTGTTTGATGCGGCGTTTTTGAAGGCGCAGGTACACAAGCTCCCGGAACAGGGTATAGAAGACGGATACCAGAGGGATGAAGATCAGCATGCCCACGATGCCCATCAGGTTGCCGCCGACGGTGACGGCGGCCAGGACCCAGATGGAGGGCAGGCCAACGGAATTGCCCACCACATGGGGGTAGATCAGGTTTCCTTCAATTTGCTGCAGCAGCAAAAACAGCAGGATAAAGAGCAGCGCCTGCTTGGGGCTCACCATGAAGATCAGAAAACAGCCGGTGGCGCAGCCGATAAATGCGCCGAAAATGGGAATCAGGGCTGTAAAGGCAATGAGAATGCCGATGAGCAGGGCATAGGGCATTTTAAAAAGCCCCAGGGTCACCACAAACATGCTGCCCAGGATCACGGCCTCCAGGCACTGTCCTGCCAAGAAGTTGGCGAAGGTCCGATAAGTCAGGGAGCAGACCCGCAGGATGGCTTCGGCTCTTTTCCTGGGAAGAAAGGCAAAAAATACCTTGCGCACCTGCACCTGCAATTTTTCCTTCTGGAAAAGCACATAGCAGGCAAAGGAAAAGGCGATGAAAAAGGCGGTAATGCCGCTGACGATGGAGCCCACCGCCGATACGGTGGTGTTCATCACGTTCCCGGTGCCGCTGCCAAGCAATCCGAGGGCCCAGGAAATGGCTTCGTTGGGGTCAAAGTGGACCTGGTCCACCAGGCTCATGATCTCCCGGTTGTTGTGGGAAAATTCTCCGATCCAGCTTTGCATCTGGGGAATAAAATCGGCAATGCTGCGCATCAGGGTCCCCAGGGTCTTGGTCAGCTGGGGAATGACGCCGAACAGCACCAGCACGATGATGCCCACCACCAAAAGGACGGTCAAAAGCAGGCTCAGGGGCCTGGCCAGCTTCCCGGCCCACCGGCTGCCCCGGCCCTTGGCTTTCCCGAAAAGCCGTTCTTCCAGAAAGCCCATGGGCACGTTGATCACAAAGGCGATGGCCCCGCCCAGCACAAAGGGAAACACGATTCCCCAAACGGTCCCCAGCACCTTCAGCACCGCGTCCATTTTCCACAGGACCACCACCACCAGCGCCGTAAAGACGATCAGCTCCCGGGCCTTTTTGACAGAAATCTCATTTAAATTCATTGTGTTCCTCCTTGAAAAAAAGAGACCGTTATTGCACACCTGCGTGCAATAAAAGTCTCACCGTTTCCTTGCGGCACCGGATGCTTCCACCGTGCTGACGACACCGCAAACGCTGTGCAAAAGCGTCAGTTACTCCCTTTTATTATGGAGATATTATATAACCCCGGTATCGGGTGTGTCAAGGTTTTTCGAAGGATCACGGAAAGGGAAAGGGGGGACTGCGTACCGCAATTTGGGCGCGGAAAAATGTACTTGACTATTATACGCAAAAATGCGTATAATAGTGATAGGGGAGGTGCGGCCTATGACCTTACAAGAACGAAGAAAGCAGCGAAACCTGACCCAAAGAGAATTGGCCCAGAGAAGCGGCGTGAACTTTCGCTCTTTGCAGGACTATGAACAGGGGCATAAAAAACTGATGTCTGCCAGTGGGGATATTCTGCTGCGTCTTTCCACCGCCTTGGGCTGCACAACGGAAGAATTGCTGCTGGAAGATGTCCGGGGCGCACCGCTGCTGGAAGCAAACCGATTGGACGTGGAGACCATTCAGAGCCAATGGTTTTACAGCGACCAATACAAAACCTTTGGCCGATGGGTCTGCGGGGATCACAGTGTGGCCACGATGTTTTATTACGACGGAAAGCTTTATCTGCTGCCGTTTCGGGCGGTGTTTACTTGGGCCACGCTTCCGGGATTGAAGGCAGCGGCCGTATTGCAGATGGAGGCCCAAATAGAGGAAAGTCTGACAGATGATTTTGAAAGCTGGTGATGGCCATGGAAGAAAAACTGTACACTCTGATGCACCGCAATGACATTGTGTGTGCCGTTTCCATCGACCCGGTTTCCGGTGTGATCCTAAGGGCATCAAAGCCGGAGTGCCCCGAATTGCTGCCGCCGGGTGGGTGCATCGATTCTGCGGCACTGAAGAAGTGGTGGCAGCGCAGAGCGGCTCCTGTAGGACAGGGAAAAATCCGGCGCATTCTGGAACAGCTGGGCATTTCCACGCCCCAGGAGTACCTTGTGAAAAATCTCGGCCTGAGCCTGACCGACCACTATTGGATCAGGCCCTTGGATATGGAGCTGGGCTGGGAGCAAGTGAATCTGTTCACCAATGACTTTAGAGACCCTGTAGGGGACCTGCAGTTTGGGCTGTCGACGGAGAATATTCTGGAACTGCCTGCAAATGCCTTTTCTCCCAGCTCCTCTACCCAAGGGGAGCTGACTAAAAAATGGATCATTGCCAATGGCAAGCGGTGTTTGGTGAAGGGAAATCATGGCAGCAATTCTCAGGAGAGCCTGAATGAAGTGGCAGCTGCGCTGCTCCACCGGAAGCAGGGGCGCGTCCCCTATGTAACGTATTCGACCATGCAAATGGACGAGCATCAGCAAATCTACTGTGTCTGCGAAAGCTTTACATCGGATCAAATTGAATTGATCCCGGCCATTGATGTGGTGGAATCCAAGAAAAAAGACAACGCCGTATCCATGTACGAGCATTTCATCCAAGTCTGCACGCTGCACGGCATTCCAGAGGAAACTGTTCGTAAATTTCTGGAATATCAAATCCTTTCGGATTTTGTCCTGACCAATACAGACCGGCATCTCAACAATGTCGGTATTCTACGGAATACGCGGACACTGAAGTTTATGGGAATGGCACCGATTTTTGATTCCGGAAATTCCATGTTCTGGCAAAATCCCAGGCTGCCTTCCTATAGTGACCTTACGGATATTGCGGTAAACAGCTTCCGGAATACGGAAAAAAGAATGCTCCGGCTTGTCAGAGACCGGAGCCTGCTGGATGTATCAAAGCTGCCAACGGAAGAGGAGCTGTACAGGATTTATAGCGCGGACCCTCTGATCCCCTGTGTGGATTCTATTCTGCTGGGCTATCGAAAAAAAATTGGGCTGTTGGAGCGTTTTTGAAAAGATTGCAATCGCCCCCCATATTTGCTATAATTTTTTCAAAAGAATCTGCGGTATAGGTGGGAAGCATCATGAGCGAATTTTCACATCTGAAAAGCAAGCTTCTGGCGGAGCAGGTGGAGGATCAGATTTACCACTATATTTTGGACACGCCCTTTGAGCCGGGGGCCAAGCTGCCCAATGAATTTGAGTTGGGGGAGCGGTTTGGGGTTGGTCGCAGCACCGTCCGGGAGGCGGTGAAGCTGCTCTCCAGCAAGGGCATTGTGGAGGTGCGCCGGGGGTCGGGGACCTATGTGGTGACTACTACCAAGGGGCTGTCGGACCCTTTGGGGCTGCGTTCCGTGCGGGATAAAAACGCACTGGCCTTGGACCTTGTAAATGTCCGTCTGCTTCTGGAACCGGGCATTGCGGAAATGGCGGCCCGGAACGCGACCAAAGAGGACATCGAGCGGCTGCGCCGGTTGTGTGAGCGGGTGGAGCAGAAGATCCGTGACGGAGACCGGTATATTGAAGACGACATTGCCTTTCACACCTGCATTGCCGAGAGCAGCAAAAACCTGGTGGTGGGGCAGCTGGTGCCCATCATCGATACGGCGGTGATGATGTTCGTCAACGTGACCCACAAAAAGCTGATCGAAGAAACCGTTATGACCCACCGGATGATCGTCGAGGCCATCGCGAGCCACGACCCCATTGGTGCCAGGTCTGCCATGGTCATGCACCTGAACTTTAACAGGACCTATATCAAAAAGGTATACGATGAGGAAAATTCCCCAAATAACGCCGCTGCCGAAAGATAAATGAACGCCCTGTCCGGGAGATTCCCGGACAGGGCTCTTTTTTCTGAAAAGTCATCAGACAACTTTGCTTGATGATCTTTTCTATGGGCTCTCTAAGAATCGGTTTTCGGGATAAACTGGGCTTCAAATTGGTGATAATGCTACAAAGAGAAAGAAAGTTTTGAACATAAAGTAGAAACGGGTGGGGATAACTTGCAATGCATATTTTAAGGAATTATAATATAGCCATAAGATGACTGACAGGAAACGTCAAGAAAACATCATTTGGGAGGAAACAATATGCAATTACGCTCACAAGAAGTCCGCACATTGGCTCCGGAAAATGACCCGCTGAAAATGGGCATGGGCTGGACGGTGGAGGACCTCTCCAAGCCTCAGATCCTGGTGGAGAGCACCTTCGGTGACAGCCATCCGGGCAGCGCCCATCTGAACGGGTTTGTAGACCAGGCGGTGCAGGCCGTCCGGGACAACGGCGGCAAGGCCGCCCGGTATTTCGCCACGGATATGTGCGACGGCATTGCCCAGGGCCATGACGGCATCAATTATTCCCTGCCCCATCGGGATGCCATCGTGAACCTGGTGGAGGCCCAGGCCAATGCCAGCGTGTATGACGGCGGCGTGTTCATTGCCAGCTGCGACAAGTCCGTGCCCGCCATGCTCATGAGCATCGGGCGGCTGAAGGACATGAGCGCCATCGTGGTCACCGGCGGCGTTATGGAGGCCCACACCCTGCCCAAGGACTATGTGGTGGAAGACCCGGCCTGCGCCATCAACGAGCTCCTGACCCTGGAGCAGATCGGCAAATTCGACGCCTGGGAGAAAACCGGCGTGATCCCCGACAGCCAGCTGGACTACTACAAGCACCACGCCTGTCCCAGCTGCGGCGCCTGTTCCTTTATGGGCACCGCCTCCACCATGCAGATCATGGCCGAGGCCCTGGGCCTGATGCTGCCCGGCACCGCCCTGATGCCTGCCACGGCCCCGGAGCTGAAGCAGGCCGCCTATGACGCGGGCAAGCAGCTCATGGAGCTGGTCCGCAAGGGCATCCGGGCCAAGGACATTGTGACCAAAAAGAGCTTTGAAAACGCCATTATGGTCCATGCGGCCATCTCCGGCTCCACCAACGCCACCATGCATCTGCCCGCCATTGCCCACGAGTTCGGCATTGAAATTGACGCGGACACCTTTGACCGGATGCACCGGGGGGCCCACTATCTGCTGAACATCCGCCCCTCCGGAGACTGGCCCGCCCAGTACTTCTACTATGCCGGTGGTGTCCCCCGGGTGATGGAGGAGATCAAGTCCATGCTCCACCTGGACGTTATGACCGTCACCGGCAAGACCCTGGGGGAGAATCTGGAGGACCTTAAAAACAGCGGCTTCTATGCCCACTGTGATGCCATCCTGGCAGAAAAGACCAAGGGCTTCTCCCGGAAGGTGACCCGGGAGTACATCATCCACAGCTTTGACAATGCCAAGGGCACCGACGGCAGCATTGCCATTCTCAAGGGCAATCTGGCCCCGGAGGGCTGTGTTATCAAGCACACCGCCTGCCCCAAGAACATGTTCCAGGCCACCCTGCGGGCAAAGCCCTTTGACAGTGAGGAGGCCTGCATCCACGCGGTGCTTCACGGCGAAGTCCAGCCCGGCGATGCCGTTTTCATTCGTTACGAGGGCCCCCGGGGCAGCGGCATGCCGGAGATGTTCTACACCGGCGAAGCCATCTGCGCCGACCCCAAGCTTGCTTCCAGCGTGGCTCTTATTACCGACGGCCGGTTCTCCGGTGCCAGCCGGGGCCCGGTGATCGGCCATGTCAGCCCGGAAGCGGCAGCCGGCGGCCCCATTGCCCTGGTAGAGGAAGGGGACCTGATCGCCATCGACATCCCCAACCGGCTTCTCGCCATTGTGGGCGTTCAGGGTGTGGAAAAAACCCCGGAGGAGATGGAAGAAATTCTTTCCCAACGCCGGAAAAACTGGAAGCCCAAGGCACCCCGGTATACAAGCGGCTTGTTGAAGCTCTATTCTCAGCACGCAGTCAGCCCCATGAAGGGCGCTTATATGGAATAAAAAGAGTAAATAGGGAGGATCAAATATGTTGGCAGTTTTAAACCCCGAGGCGGCACGGCTGGTATTTGCTGCTGTAGCAGGTCTTGTTTTATTGTTGGTTCTGATTATCAAGTTTAAGGTCCACGCCATGGTTTCCATTCTGGTGGGCGCTGTGGCCATCGGCATGATGGCGGGCATGCCCCTGTCGGACATTGTGGCATCGGTGAACGAAGGCATCGGTACGACTCTGCGGGGCATTGCCCTGCTGGTAGGCCTGGGCTCTATGTTCGGCGCCATTCTGGAAGAATCCGGCGGCGCGCAGACCCTGGCCCTGGTGCTGGTTCGGAAATTCGGAGATGAAAAAGCCGCCTGGGCTCTGGGCATTACCGGCCTGGTCATCGCCATGCCTGTGTTTTTTGATGCGGGCCTCATCATCCTGATTCCTCTGGCCTTCTCTCTGGCCAAGCGCACCGGACGTTCTGTTCTGTACTATGTGATTCCGCTGCTGGCAGGTCTGGCGGTAGGGCATGCCTTCATTCCCCCCACGCCGGGCCCGGTGCTGGTGGCCACTATGCTGGGTGTAGACCTGGGCTGGGTCATTCTCATCGGTGTGTTCTGCGGCATCTTCGCCATGATCGTGGCCGGTCCCATCTGGGGCAGCATCTGCGGCAAGAAGTTCCAGATTGCCGTTCCGGACTATATTGCCCAGCAGGAGGACATTGACGAAAGCAAGCTCCCCAAGTTTGGCACCATCGTGGGCATCATCCTCATTCCCCTGGTTCTGATCATTGCCAATTCCGTTGCAAAAGTGGTTCCCGCTCTTTCCGGTGTGCAGCCGGTGCTGGCCTTCCTGGGCGAGCCCTTTATGGCCCTGCTGCTGGCGACCATTGCCGCCATGTTCCTGCTGGGCACACGCCACGGCTATTCCATGGAGCAGCTGGAAAAGATCATGACCAAATCCCTGGAGCCTACCGGCCTGATCCTGCTGGTGACGGCCTGCGGCGGTGTGCTGCGGTACATGCTCCAGAATTCCGGCCTGGGCGATGTCATCGGCAACGCCGTAGCCACCGCCAGCCTGCCCCTGGTGCTGGTTGCCTTCATTGTTGCCGCACTGGTGCGGATCTCCGTGGGCTCCTCCACGGTGGCCATGACCATGGCCGCGGGCATCATCTCCGCCATGCCTGGGATAGAGGCGCTGAGCCCGCTGTACCTGGCCTGTGTCACCGCCGCTATTGCGGGAGGCTCCACCGTCTGCTCCCACTTTAACGATTCCGGCTTCTGGCTGGTAAAGAGCCTGGTAGGCCTGGACGAAAAGACCACTCTGAAAACCTGGACGGTCATGGAGACCCTGGTGGGTACCACCGGCTTCCTGGTCGCGCTGATCATCTCCTTCTTCGCCTGATGGGCGGAAGGACAATTATAAAGGAGGAAACAATCATGGAAGTAATGGAAAGACTGGCCCGGTCCATTGTGGTGCCGGTGGTAGTGCTCGATGACGTAGAGAAGGCGGTCCCCACCGCCCGGGCTCTGCTGGCCGGTGGTGTGGATACCATGGAGATCACCTTCCGCACCCCCTGCGCCGCCCAGTGCATCCAGGCTGTGGCAGAGGGCTGCCCGAAGATGCTGGTGGGTGCGGGTACCGTGCTGAATGTGGAGCAAGCCAAGCTGGCCGTTGAGATGGGGGCTAAATTCATTGTATCCCCGGGCTTTGACCCTGAAACAGTGGACTGGTGCGTTGAAAACGGCATTGCCGTGACCCCTGGCTGCGTGACCCCCACGGAGATCACCATGGCGGTGAACCACGGCCTCAAGGTGGTCAAGTTCTTCCCCGCCAACGTCTACGGGGGCCTGAACGCCATGAAGAATCTGTCCGCACCCTTTGTGGGCATCAAGTTCCTGCCCACCGGCGGCGTGAACACCGGTAATATTAAGGAATATGTGGATGCACCCTTCATCTTCGCCGTCGGCGGCAGCTGGGTCTGCCCCAAGGGGGATATTCAGTCCGGAAACTTTGAGAAAATCACGAACTTGTGCCTGGAAGCCCGCAGTGCTGCCCAGGGTCAATAAAGAAAGGATGGTACAAAATGGCTAAAATCGTTACGTTCGGTGAACTGATGCTGCGGCTGCAGCCCTACAACTACGAGCGCTTTGTTCAGTGTGACCATGTGGAATTCACCTTCGGCGGCGGCGAGGCCAACGTGGCCGTGTCTCTGGCCAATTACGGTATGGATGCCGCTTTTGTCACCAAGCTGCCCGCCCACGCCATCGGTCAGGCGGCAGTGAACAGCCTGCGGCGCTACGGTGTGGATACCTCCAAAATCGTCCGTGGCGGCCACCGGGTGGGTATTTACTTTAATGAGAAGGGCGCTTCCCAGCGGGGTTCCGTCTGCATCTATGACCGGGCCCATTCCGCCATCCAGGAGGCCCAACCCTCTGACTTCGACTGGGACAAGATCTTTGAGGGGGCCGAATGGTTCCACTTCACCGGTATTACCCCGGCCCTGGGTGAAAATGTGGTAGAAATTTGCCGTCAGGCCTGCAAGGCCGCCAAGGCCCACGGCTGCAAGATTTCCTGTGACTTAAACTACCGGGGAAAGCTCTGGACCCGGGAACAGGCCCGCAAGGCCATGACCGACCTGTGCCAGTACGTAGACGTGTGCATCTCCAACGAGGAAGATGCCAAGGATATCTTCGGCATAGAGGCCGAGGCCACCGACATCTACGGCGGCACCCTGAACCACGAGGGCTACAAGTCTGTTGCCAAGCAGCTGGCAGACAAGTTCGGCTTCCAGATGGTGGCCATCACCCTCCGGGAAAGCCACTCCGCCTTTGACAACGGCTGGTCTGCCATGCTCTATAACGCAGCCAAGGACGAATATTGCTTCTCTAAAAAGTACGACCTGCACATCATCGACCGGGTCGGCGGGGGCGACTCCTTCGGCGGCGGCCTGATTTATAGTCTGCTCTCCGGCAAGGATACCCAGCAGGCGGTGGAATTCGCCGTGGCGGCTTCCGCCCTGAAGCACTCCATCGAGGGGGACTACAATATGGTCACTGTCCCCGAAGTGGAAAAGCTGGCCGGCGGCGACGGCTCCGGCAGAATCCAGAGATAACAAGTTAACAAAAAACCGTTCCGGTAAATGCTCCGGAACGGTCTTTTTTTATCTATAAACAAAAGAGAACCCCCGCCCCGCAAACTGTATTACAATTTATCTGAATACCGATCAATTGGAGGTTTGCATTATGGAATATGGGTATATCCGTGTTTCCACAAGAGAGCAAAACGAACAGCGGCAGCTCATTGCAATGCGGGAGTTTGGAATATCCCCAAACAAAATCTACATGGACAAGCAATCCGGCAAGGACTTTGAGCGGAAGAACTATAAGAAAATGGTCCGGAAACTGAAAAAGGACGATACCCTGGTGGTAAAGAGCATCGACCGTTTGGGGCGGAATTATGAGGAGATCCTGGAGCAGTGGCGGATCATCACCAAGGAAAAACAGGCGGCCATTGTGGTGCTGGATATGCCCTTGCTGGATACCCGGCAAAACCGGGACCTGACCGGAACGCTGATCGCGGACATTGTTTTGCAGCTCCTGTCCTATGTAGCCCAGACGGAGCGGGAGTTCATCCGGCAGCGCCAGGCAGAGGGCATCGCCGCGGCAAAGCAAAACGGCGTTCGGTTCGGCAGAAAGCCCATGGAGCGGCCCGCGGCGTTTTATGAACTCCAAAAGCAGTGGCAGGACCAAAAAATATCCGCCAGAGCGGCGGCAAAACAGCTGGGCATCACCCACAGCACCTTTTTGCGGTGGGTAAAGGAATGCAACGGATGAAAAAGTACAGTTTATTAACCGCGCGAAGAAGCACGATATAAGCACTTTTTATTATAACAATTTGGCAGACAAATTGCAAGGGCTTCATGGATGATAAACTGTACAAAATCAGCCACTGAACAGCAAACCCGGCGGGACCCTTTCCCCCGGGGGAGAGTCGGCGTAAGGGAGGATGGGCGGCCGGATGCAAGAGGGGAAAAAACACAGCGTCTGCGCGGTGGTGGTCACCTATAACCGCTTGGAGCTTTTAAAGCACTGCGTGGAAGCCCTGCGGGACCAGAGTGCCGGGTGCGACATCCTGATCGTGGATAACGCCAGCACCGACGGTACAGCCCAGTGGGCCGCCGGGCAGCAGGATTGCCATTACCGGAATACCGGCAGCAACCTGGGCGGCGCCGGAGGCTTCAACCGGGGCATGCGATGGGCGGTGGAGGCGGGCTACGGGTTCGTCTGGGTCATGGATGACGACACCCTGCCGGAGCCCCAGGCCCTGGAAAAGCTCCTGGAAGCAGACCGGGCCCTGGGCGGAAACTACGGCTGGCTCAGCAGCGTGGCCCTGTGGACCGATGGCGGCGAGTGTAAAATGAACCGGCAGAAGCTGAAAAAGAGCTATTATGACTACAGCCCCTTCCTGAAATACGGCCTGGTCCAGGCGGAGCAGGCGACTTTTGTCTCTTTGTTCCTGCGGTCGGATGTGATTCGCCGGTTTGGCCTTCCCATCACCCAGTTCTTCATCTGGGGCGACGACCTGGAATTCACCCGCCGAATCGCAGTCCGGGGAAGGGTGCCCTGCTTCCTGGCAGGCCAAAGCCAGGTGGTCCACGCCACCGGGAACAACGAGGGCTCCAATATTGCCCTGGACGCACCGGAGCGGATCGGGCGCTATTTTTATGCCTTCCGGAACGAGGCCTATCTCTATAGGCAGGAGGGCATGAAAGGACGACTGTATTGTTTCGCAAAACGCGGCAGGGATTTTTTGCGGATCATGAAGAACGGAAAGCCCAGGCTCCCAAGACTCGGGATGTTGGCGAGGGGAATTTGGGCGGGGATGCTTTTTAACCCGAAAGCAGAATTTGTCTTTACATCGATTTCGAAAAAATGAAAATATACTATGATGGATTGGTCTAGGCTGTCACGGAGGCTGTAGAACATTATCCAGTGAAAGGAAAGAAGAAGATGATGACAAAGGAAACGCAACCGAAGGTTTCGGTAATTATTCCAGTGTACAATGGGGAAAGATTTCTCTTAGAGTGTGTGGAAAGCGTTATTCATCAGACGCTGAAAGAAATCGAAATTATTATTGTTGATGACGGTTCACAGGATAAAACGCCATCTATTATTCGAGCTTTAAAGAAAAAAGATAGTAGGATTCGCTCATTGTTTGTAGAGCATAGTAACGCTGGAGAAGCGCGCAATGCGGGTATGAAAATCGCAAAGGGTGATTTTCTGTCGTTTTTAGACGCTGATGATATCTTTATGCCTGAAATGCTGGAAAAATGCGTAGCGGTGATGGAGCGGGAAATGTCGGATGTGCTGGTCTATGCTGCCAGTGAGTTTGATATGCGCACCGGTACAGTAAAACCAATGCCTTGGAGTCTTCAAATTGATCAGTGCCCCGACCATTCACCGTTCCATCCATCGGAAATGGCGGAGCTTTTGCTAAATTCCTTTCAGAACTGGCCTTGGAATAAAATGTTTCGGAGAAGATTTATTGAGGCACACCATATTGTATGGCAGAGTGTGGTTCGTACGAACGATCTGGCGTTTACTACGCAGGCACTCACACAGGCCGAAAAAATCTCTGTGCTGAATGAAAGCTTTGTAAATTACCGAATTGGTAGCGGGACGAGTCTACAACAGACAAACCATGCATCACCGCTCGCATTCTGGGATGCCTTCAGGGAAACGAAAAGGAGAATGCAGGAAGACGGCACTTTTTCAACCTACGAAGAATCCTATTTGCGGTCCGCAATGAACGGGGTGATTTATAACTATGAAGCTATAAAAGACCCCCAGGCGAAATGCGTTCTGCGTGATTACATCCGCAAATACGCTGAGACGGAGTTTGGATTTTCAAGATTTCCAAGGTCATTCTATTTGGAGAGCAACAAATACGACAAGTATATTAAAATCATCCGGCATATTGACAGCCCTGTTAAGGTGTCTGTGGTCTTGCCGTCGCTGAATGTGGCCCCATTTATTCGTGAGTGCATAGAAAGTGCAATGAACCAGACCATGCAGGAAATCGAAATCATTTGTGTGGATGCAGGATCAACTGACGGCACACTGGAGATTCTGGAGGAATACGCACAGAAGGATGCCAGAATAAAGATTTTGCACTCCCCTGTAAAAAGCTATGGCTACCAGATGAATATGGGCATGGACGCCGCGACGGGTGAGTACTTTGCAATCCTGGAGACAGATGATTATATAAAGCCACTTATGTTTGAGGAATTGTACCAACTGGCGGAAAGCAATTATCTGGATATTATCAAACCTGATTTTTCGATATTTGTTGAAGATGATGAGAAATGGCGATATTTTAAGTATCGCGCAATGATTGAGAATCGGACATATGTCCAATATAACCGCATTTACACTCCCAGGGACTGGCATTATGTTTTTAAGTGCAACAATGTCATTTGGAGCGGCATATACGATTTAGCATTTTTGCGCTCAAATCACATACGCTTTCATGAATCTCCAGGGGCTTCATACCAGGACAATGGATTCTGGTTTCTGACTATGTGTCACGCAAACCGCTTGATGTACCTGGAACGGGACTATTACATGCTTCGCCGGGACAATCCTGCTTCCTCCGTTCACTCGCGAGGGAAGGTTTTTTCTATGTGTGAGGAGTATTCATACATTCGTGAGGAGCTTCGCAAAGAGCCGGAATTGGAAAAGGACTTTGCACCGTTGCTTGCTCTCTATCGGTTCAAAAACTACGAGTGGAATTACGGCCGGATTGGTGAGGAATATAAAGACATTTTCCTGGAGCGGTTTTCTGAAGATTTCAGAACAATAATGGCCGCCGGAGAGATTCACGGCGAGCTCTTCAACATGGAGGAGAGTTTCAGGTTAAGAATGATATTGGATGACCCAATTGCATACAAATATCATAGACTTGCGGTAGATAACGGTGAAAAAATACGGGTATTTTCAGAACCGTCTGCCACAGCAAAAAAGACGGTGGAAAGTTTAAACTATGATTTGAATTGTGTGCACAATTCAGTCTCTTTCAAAATTGGTCGAATGATTACTCATTTGCCGAGAAAAATTCGCGACGGGTTCAAATCTTCCGGAACATGTGAACAGGGGGATGTGGATAAAAAAGAAACAAGACGGGATTATGACTTCTATGCTAACCTTGGCCCTGATTATTATCGCACAGAGCTAGAGAGATGGTATCGTTGTAGAACAGGAAATGCACTTTCGTTGGACTTCCCGAAGACTTTTAATGAAAAGATACAGTGGCTTAAGTTGTATGACAGCACCCCGTTGAAAACAGCTTTAACTGACAAATACTTGGTGAGGAAATATGTTTCTGAAAAAATCGGTGAGGATTACCTTGTGCCGCTTCTTGGAGTGTGGAACAAATTTGACGATATAGATTTCGAAAGTCTTCCTGAAAAATTTGTCTTAAAAACGAATCATGGCTGTGCAACAAATATAATCGTTACGGATAAACAGAACATGGATTTGCAACACGCCGAACAGTCTATGGAAAAATGGCTTTCTATGAATTACGCATTTAATAATGGCCTTGAACTGCACTATATGAATATTCAGCCGAGAATTATTGCGGAGGAATACCTGGAAAATGCAGGAGGAGACCTTAAGGACTATAAAGTGTTCTGTTTTAACGGGAAAGCTGACTGTATTATGTATTTAAGTGATAGAAAAACAGGGCTGAGGATGGCATTCTTCGATTTGAATTGGAATAAACTGGACTTTACTTACAGTTATCCAAGAATAGAGGAAGAAATTCCGTGCCCTCCTAATCTGTCGAAAATGATTGAGTTAGCGGAAAGGCTTGCGGCGGGATTTGCGCATGTAAGAGTTGATTTTTATATTTTGAATGATGGGAGCATTAAGTTCGGCGAGATGACATTTACTTCTGCTTCTGGTGGATGCACTTGGTCGGATGAAACAGCTAATCGATATTTTGGTGATTTGATTACGTTACCGATAAAGAGCCCAATTCCCAAGTACGAGGGCTATGATCGTATGAAGAAAGAACTCATTGCCAGAGGACGATAAGGCAAACAAATCAGGAGAAAACAATGAAGAATATTAAAATCGCGGTCGCTTGCCATAAGCCCTCCGTATTGCCTTCAAATGAACTTCTAATGCCTGTTCAGGTTGGCTCTGCTATTGCTGCCAGACGGATGGAAGGAATGCGACACGATGACGAAGGAGAGAATATCTCCGCAAAGAACCCCCAATACTGTGAGTTGACAGCGCAGTATTGGGCCTGGAAAAATGTAGAGGCAGACTACTATGGCTTGTGCCATTACCGTCGGTTTCTGTGTTTTCGGGATGTGAGCGCACCCCGTAATTTACGTGGACAAATTGAATCTACCGCGATTACACCGTACACGCTTGCGCACTTTGGGCTGGAAGACGAAGCGGAAATGCGGGCTGTAATCGAGGACAACGATATTGTTTGCGGTCCGTTGCAGAAAGTGGCAAAATTGTATACGCCACGGGGCAACCAGCCCACGGCCCTTCGCCATTGGACGGCTCATGACAGGGCTCTGATCATGACAGAGGATTTGGAGTGTATGCTGGGGATTCTGGAGAAGGTATCTCCGAAGATTGGAGCAGCGGCCAAAAAGTATCTAAACGGGGAATACTTTCTGGGATTTAACTGCTTTGTAATGCGTAAGGAACTATTCCAACAGATGTGTGAAATTGAGTTTACAGTGTTGGAAAAACTGGAGAAAGAAGTAGACTTGTCGCACTACAATCAGCAATTGGCTCGCATCTACGGCTTCATGGGGGAAATCATTTGCAGCTCTTATATTTACTGGATTGAAAAAAAGGGGCACTACAAGGTACACCATCTTCCTCTGGTATACTTCAACTATACCGATTCAATTCCTGTATTTCATCCCAGGGAAGGCGCTGTTCCTGTATTCTTTGATTTCAGCGAGGAAGAGAGTTTCCTGCTTGCCGCCCCTTTACAGTCTTTCTTGGAGCATGTGGATTCAAACCACTCCTATGACTTGATTGTGGCACTCCGGAAACCGGATGCCTTTATACAGAAGGAATTTGAAAGAATCTGTGAGAACAGAGGAAATGTTTCCATCCGGTTTTTGAATGCGGGATTCTGGAAAAACCTTCTGCAAGAGGAGCATCAAACGATTCCTATTCTACTGCCCTATCTTCCCTGGATTTTGAATGAGTATAAGCGCATTCTTGTTTATGGCCCTAAAGTGCTGTTTTCTGACTCTGTTACACCGCTGTGGGAAGCCCATAAGGACACTGCTTCTTTGGTTTGTGCCCCCAAGGATATTCTGATGCTGGCCAGAATGAATGATATCTATCCGGAGACGGAGTGGAACTATGTTTCTGCGCAGTTGAAGGAGCCATTTGGATATTTTTATACGGATTCTATGCTGTGGAACCTGGAAGGTATGCGCAGAGCGTTCGGAATAGACGCAATAAAGGCATCCTCTATAAATACGCTTGGACAGCTGCGCTCAGCAAAGGAAATTCTAAATATGCTCTGCTGTGACTATGTGGAAATAATCGGTCAGGAGTATAATGTTTTGTATCCCGTGAACGCTGAACTTCAGTATCAACTTCCGTATGCCCCGTGTGCAGATTATCTTGCGCTTCTGAAAGCGCAAAAGAAGCCTGTGGTCATTGCCTACCAGTTTGATATACCGCTATTTGACTTTGGAAACCCGGTCAGTGCCTGTTTTTGGACATCGATACGCCAGACTTGCTTCTATGAACAAACCATTGCGTATATGCTGGATAGAAAGAACAGCGTTGCCAAAGGAGATCGGGATATTCTGAACAAACTGTTCCCACGGGGGAAAAACATGCGTGGCATTCTCAGCAGAATCTTTCCTAAGGGTTCCCGCAGAAATACATTCGTAAAGCGAATCTTACACATTTTCCATTTGAGATGATAATATGAAACTATTAAATACAATTCGAGAAAAAGTAGTTACCAATCAGTTCCTATTCGAGGAATTGACCAAGCGCGATTTTAAGCAGAAATATAAACGTACGGTTTTGGGGATGCTTTGGAGTGTCCTGTCCCCTTTGCTTCAGCTATTTGTAATGCGGCTTGTCTTTATGAACTTCTTTGGCCGGGGCATGGATCACTATACGACATATCTATTCTGCGGAAATCTGGTCTTCTCCTATTTT
Source organism: uncultured Oscillospiraceae bacterium (assembly GCA_934589225.1). Taxonomy (GTDB): domain Bacteria; phylum Bacillota; class Clostridia; order Oscillospirales; family Oscillospiraceae; genus Faecousia. The sequence goes on along the minus strand of CAKTNS010000024.1, from coordinate 24,311 downwards.
AATGAGTCAACCCACGGAGGAATGAATTCCTTAATGGCCAATGCGTCCATATTCAGCAAGGTGAACGTGCCCAAATACATGTTCTTACTATCCAAGAATATTTCTTCGCTGATAAATTTTGGACTGACGCTGTTGGTGTTTTTCCTTTTTGCCGCGATTGATCAGGTGACATTCCACCTGGGATTCTTCATGCTCCTGTATCCTATTTTATGTATGGTGGTGTTTAACATCGGCGTTGGGCTGATACTTTCGGCGCTGTATGTTTTCTTCCGGGATATTGGATACCTGTATGATATATTCACGCTGCTTTTGATGTACATGTCAGCCATTTTCTATACAGTTGACACTTTTTCACTGAGAGTGCAGAGATTTTTCCTGATGAATCCGATTTATTGCTATATCAAGTATTTCCGGGTGGTTGTGCTGGATGGGGGAATTCCGTCTCTTTCTTTCCACCTGTTGTGTGCGCTTTACGCATTGATCGTAGTGACAATTGGCGGCTGGATTTATAAGAAGTACAATCATAAATTCCTCTATTATGTATAAGGATGGTATATCGCAATGGCAATGATTCAAGCAAACAATGTATCCATCCGTTATATTACTGGCGATTTCCAAGACATTGGTCTAAAGGAATATATAATGCGCCGCTTAAAGGGAAACTATCATGTTACGGAATTCTGGGCGGATAGAGACGTAACTTTTTCGCTGGAAAAAGGCGATATGATGGGGATTATCGGTTCCAACGGTGCGGGCAAATCTACCCTTTTGAAAGCGGTTTCCGGCATTATGGTTCCCACTAAGGGAGAAATGGAAATTAACGGTAGTATTGCGGCACTTTTGGAGTTAGGCTCTGGTTTTGACGGAGACTTGACAGTTCGAGAGAACACGTATCTCCGAGGAGCGATGCTGGGTTACAACCGTAAATTTATGGATGATATGTACGAGAAGATCATCGATTTTGCGGAACTGAAAGACTTTCAAGACCGTCCCTTTAAGCAGCTCTCCTCCGGCATGAAGTCCAGACTGGCTTTTTCTATTGCCTGCCTGGTAAATCCGGACATCTTGATTCTGGATGAAGTCCTGTCTGTGGGAGATGGTGCGTTTCGAAAAAAGAGTGGCGACAAAATGAAGCAGATTCTCTCCGGCGGTGTTACGGGGATCCTGGTGTCTCATTCTGTAGATCAGGTTCGGGAGATGTGCAACAAAATCCTGTGGCTGGATCACGGAAAACAGATTTATTTTGGGAGTGAAACAGAAACCGTATGCAATGCCTATGAGGAGTTCCTGATTACAAGGAACCTGCCAAGCAATAGCAGGGAAATGCTTGACTTGTCAGAGGCATTTGTCAAACGCAAAGCGGAAGAGCGGAGAAAAAAGCAAATGAGTGAGGCGCAAAAGCTCCAGAATATTCTGGAGACTGGTAATTCAGATGCAGCTATTGAAGCCGCTTTGTCTATTGTCCGAAAGAGAAAACCGGAGTTGTTGAAATAAGGAGAAAAAGCATATGTATGACTATCTTATCGTCGGCGCTGGCCTCTACGGTGCGGTTTTCGCCCAGCAGGCGAAGGCTGCCGGGAAAACGGTGCTTGTGGTGGACAAGCGGGACCACATTGCCGGAAATGTCTATACGGAAAAGATAGAGGGCATTGATGTTCACAAGTACGGCGCGCATATTTTTCACACCAATAATCAGAAAGTGTGGGATTATGTAAACAAGTTTGTGACCTTCAATCGCTTTACCAATTCTCCGGTGGCAAATTACAAGGGGGAGCTTTACAGCCTGCCCTTTAACATGTACACCTTCAACAAAATGTGGGGCGTGGTCACGCCTCAGGAAGCGGCGGACAAAATCGCCGCCCAGCGGGAAGCCGCCGGGATCACGGAGCCCAGGAATCTGGAAGAACAGGCCATCTCTCTGGTGGGAACGGATATTTATGAAAAACTGATCCGCGGCTACACCCAGAAGCAGTGGGGCCGTCCCTGTACCGAGCTGCCCAGCTTTATCATCAAGCGTCTGCCCGTCCGGCTGACCTTTGATAATAACTACTTTAATGCCCTCTATCAGGGAATCCCCCTGGGCGGCTACACCCGCCTGGTGGAAAATCTGTTGGACGGCATCGAAGTGCGGCTGAATACGGACTATTTAGAGCAGAAGGCCCAGCTGGATGCACTGGCGGACAAGGTGGTATACACCGGTGCCATTGATGCCTATTTCGGCTATCAGCTGGGGGCCCTGGAATACCGTTCCGTTCGTTTTGAAAACGAGCTGCTGGACATCCCCAATTTCCAGGGCAACGCGGCGGTGAACTACACCGATGCCGAATCCCCCTACACCCGCATTATTGAGCACAAGTGGTTCACCTTTGGCAAAGACGAGGCGGGCCGGGACCTGCCCAAGACTGTGATCAGCCGGGAGTATTCCAGCGAATGGCACCCCGGAGACGAGCCCTACTATCCTGTCAACGATGAAAAGAACGGCAGCTTGTATCAGCGCTACAAGGCCCTGGCTGACCGGGAAGAAAAGGTCCTGTTTGGCGGACGGCTGGGCGAATACAAGTATTACGACATGGATGCCGTCATTGCCTCGGCCCTGACGGCGGCAGAACAAAATCTATAAAAATCACAGGGGAACATTTTTTGTTCCCCTGTAATGAATATGGCCCCCAAGGAGACCCCCAAAATGAACAAAAAAATCCAAATCATCGTCGCCTGCCACAAGCCCTATTGGCGGAGCGAGGAGCCCATGTATCGGTATATAGAAGTGGGCACGGCCCTGCGGCGGCGGCCCATGGACGGGTATCTTCATGACAACACGGGAAGCCATAGTTCCCCCAAAAACGAAAGCTTTTGTGAGCTCACCGGCCTTTACTGCGAAAGCTGCGCGGAAGCAGAAGATGACCGCCCATCAAAAAACCCCGCCTTCCATTTCGGAAGGCGGGGAAATCTGATTTTGTGGCTTAGTACATGCCACCGGCCTGACCGGCGGCGGCAGCGGCGGCTGCGTCAGCGGCGGGGTCGGGCTTGTCGACCACCAGGCTCTCGGTGGTCAGCACGCAGGAGGCAATGGAGGCGGCATTTTCCAGGCTGGAACGGGTGACCTTGGTGGGGTCCACGATACCCGCGGGGATCATGTCCACATACTCCTCGGTGTAGGCGTTGTAGCCGTAGCCCACCTTGCCGGAGGTGCGGATCTTCTCGTAAACCACGGAGCCGTCCACACCGGCGTTCTCGGCGATCTGACGGATGGGGGCCTGCAGGGCGGTGGCGATGATCCGGGCACCGGTCTTCTCGTCACCGTGGAGGGTGGCTACCAGCTTCTCAACAGCCTCAATGGCGTTGACCTGGGCGGTACCGCCGCCGGCCACGATGCCTTCCTCAACGGCGGCACGGGTGGCGTTCAGAGCGTCCTCTACCCGGAGCTTCTGCTCCTTCATGGCAACCTCGGTCTGGGCACCGACCTTGATGACGGCTACGCCGCCGGAGAGCTTTGCCAGACGCTCCTGGAGCTTCTCGCGGTCGTAGTCAGAGGTGGTGGTGGCAATGGCGGAACGGATCATGTGGGCCCGCTCCTGGATGGCTTCGGGGGTGCCGTCGCCGTCCACAATGGTGGTGGTGTCCTTGGTGACGACTACCTGGCGGCAGTGGCCCAGGTCGGTCATCTGGGCGTCGCCCAGCTCCATGTTCAGGGTGCTGGAAATCACGGTACCACCGGTCAGCACGGCGATATCCTGGAGCATTTCCTTCCGACGGTCGCCAAAGCCGGGGGCCTTGACGCAGACCACGTTGAAGCGGCCCTGGAGACGGTTCAGAAGCAGGGTGGCCAGAGCGTCGCCTTCCACGTCTTCGGCAATGATGATGAGCTTCCGACCGGACTTGACGATGGGCTCCAGAATGGGCAGGATCTCCTGAATGGAGGCGATCTTCTTATCGGTGATCAGCAGGTAAGCATCGTCCAGGACGGCTTCCATCTTGTCGGTATCGGTGACCATGTAGGGGGAGATGTAGCCCCGGTCAAACTGCATGCCTTCTACAACATCCAGGCCGGTCTCGGCGGTCTTGCTCTCCTCAATGGTGATGACACCCTCGGTGCCCACCTTCTCCATGGCTTCGGCGATCAGCTTGCCCACGGACTCGTCACCGGAGGACACGGTGCCGACTCTGGCAATGTCCTCAGAGCCCTGAACGGGGACGGAGTTGGCCTTGATGGCCTCCACGGCGGCGGCAACGGCCTTCTCGATGCCCTTGCGCATGACCATGGGGTTGGCACCGGCGGACAGGTTCTTGAGGCCTTCCTTGGTGATGGCCTGGGCCAGTAGCGTGGCGGTGGTGGTGCCGTCACCGGCAACATCATTGGTCTTGGTGGCCACTTCACGGATCAGCTGGGCGCCCATGTTCTCAAAGGCATCCTCCAGCTCGATTTCCTTGGCGATGGTCACGCCGTCATTGGTGATCAGGGGAGAACCGTACTTCTTGCCCAGAACCACGTTGCGGCCCTTGGGGCCCATGGTGACCTTGACGGTATCGGCCAGCTGGTCAATACCGGATTGCAGCTTCTTTCTGGCTTCTTCGCCATATACGATCATCTTTGCCATAATGTGTATCCTCCTTAGTCCGTTACGACGGCCAGAATGTCGTCTTGCTTGACAAACTTGTAATCGACCTTATCCAGGGTCAGGTCCGTGCCGGTGAACTTGCCGACGACCACCTTGTCACCGACGGACACGGTCATGGTCACGTCCTTGGTGCCGGGGCCTACGGAAACGACCTCGTAAATTGCGGGCTTCTCTTTGTTGCTGGTGGCTAAGATAATGCCGGAAGCGGTGGTTTCAGGGGCTTCGTGCGCCTTCAGCAGCACATTGTCAGCCATGGGTTTCAGTTTCATAACGTATTCCTCCATGTTTGCAATATTATAGATATAGACTGCCGGGAGACCCGGCTCTTCTCTACTTGCTTAGCACTCATTATCTCTGAGTGCTAAGATATAATAGCGCACTTGTGCCCAAAAAGCAAGAGGGAAAAGGGGCTTTTCCGTAAATAATTTATGAATGCTTTGTGACACTTTGAATCAGGGCCAGAAGGTTCCCGTCCGTAAGCCCCGGCAGGGTGTAGGCCCCGTCCAGAAGGGCATCCATATTTTCCGCGTCGTTTTCCAGCTCCTTGGACAGCAGCTGCGCCGTCTCCACCGGGTCGCCTCCTAAGAGGCAGGAAAGCAGCACCAGGCTCACCGCCATCTTCCCCCGGCACACCAGATCAAAGTCCGAAATGGCCTGGAGCCAGTAGCGGGAAATCAGATAGCGCAGCATGGCCCTGTCCTGGGGAAGCAGCGCTCTGGGGGCAGGCTGTTCCAGCCGCTGTTTCCATTTTGGTGTCAGAATTTCCAGCTCCCGGAAGACCTGCAAAAAGCCTTCCAAATCGGCCTGCTTTTCCAGTTCCGGGCAGGCCTCCGGGGAAAAGGGCTCCTCCGGGCCGCCGTCCAATAGGGCCTGGGCGTGGTAAGTAAACAGCAGCAGCCGGGCCAGGGGGTCCGGGCCCTGGGTCAGCGCCATGGCGGTCTCCCGGGTGGTCAGCAGCAGCTCCATATCCCGGGGGTCATAGTCAGGCATTTCCTCAGGTTCTCCCTGGGTGACCCACTGCCAGCGGTCCCGGGAAAGGATGATCCTTGCGGCCTCCGGGCAGCTCAGCTCCAGGCCCAGCTCCAGAAAGCTGCCATAGTCATGGCGCAGCCGGGGAAAGTCCCGGCAGGTCTTGCACAGGGCCTCTTCCCCCAGCTCCGCCTGAATGCGGCACAGCCCGTCTGCCCGCCACATGGGGCAGCGGGTGCCCTCCAGGGTCAGGTAGGTCTCTCCGTCCTCGTCCCGTAGAAAATACCGAAGCCGGTCCCCCAGTTCCCCGGGAAGCCCCCGATAAACCTTTGCCTTTTCCTCATCCACCGCCACATCCCACATCTGGCAGCAGCTGTCCGGACACCGGCCCCCCAGGCACCGGAAGGAATCGTAAAAATCAGGTTTTCTTATTTCCATAATGTGTTCCTTTCTAAAACCACTCTTTGCCGCAAGCATAGCACAGGGTATCCGGGATTGCAAGCAAAAAGAGCCCCTGCACACACGGCGGCGCAATGGGCAAAATCACCAATTTATTGCGTCCAATTCCGTCAATATGTACGATTGCCTGGGGGCACGATTTATGGTATCATTGTATCATCCCGGTGGAATGGGCACTACTCCACTAAATAGGCTCTATTCCGCTAAAATAAAGGAGGAACCCCCGTCAGACTCACGGTGCGGCAGTGTGGAGACCTGTCGTAATGCCTCTGCCGTTTTGCTCGGCAGTGCGCGAGAACATACATTGAGGATTCAGTATGTTCGGAGTCAGAAAACTATGGCAAGCTTATCCCTGAAGAACATCAAGAAAGTCTACCCCTTTAACGGCGACGACGCCAAGAAGAACAAGAAGAAAAAGAAGGGCGAGGAACCCGCCAAGAAGACCAACCTGCAGATCACTGATGAAGGCGTTGTTGCTGTTCAGGCCTTCAATCTGGACATCAAGGACAAGGAATTCATCGTTCTGGTCGGTCCTTCCGGCTGCGGTAAGTCCACCACCCTGCGTATGATCGCCGGTCTGGAAGATATTTCCGATGGCGAGCTGTACATTGGCGACCGTCTGGTAAACGACGTGGCCCCCAAGGACCGCGACATTGCCATGGTTTTCCAGAACTATGCTCTGTACCCCCACATGACCGTTTATGAGAACATGGCCTTCGCTCTGAAGCTGCGCCATGAGTCCAAGGAAGAGATCGACCGCAAGGTCAAGGAAGCCGCTGAAATTCTGGACATCACCCAGTACCTGGGCCGGAAGCCCAAGGCCATGTCCGGCGGTCAGCGTCAGCGTGTGGCCATCGGCCGGGCCATCGTCCGGAATCCCCAGGTCATGCTGATGGACGAGCCTCTGTCCAACCTGGACGCCAAGCTCCGGAACCAGATGCGTGCGGAGCTCATCAAGCTGCGTCAGCGCATCAACACCACCTTTATTTACGTTACCCACGACCAGACCGAGGCCATGACCCTGGGCGACCGGATCGTCATCATGAAGGACGGCTTCATCCAGCAGATCGGCACTCCTCAGGAAGTGTTCAACCATCCCTACAACCTGTTCGTCGCCGGGTTCATCGGCACTCCTCAGATGAACCTGTTCGATGCCGAGCTGGTGAAGGAAGACGGCAAGTACGCTGTGAAGGTCGGCGGCATCACCGTCACCCTGTCCGACGAGAAGCAGGCGAACCTGACCAAGAACAACGTTGCTCCTCAGAGCATCGTTCTGGGTGTCCGTCCTGAGCACATCGAGCTGAGCAACGAAGGCATCGATGCCGTTGTGGACGTATCCGAAATGATGGGCTCCTCCGTCCACCTGCACGTGACCTCCATGGGCCGTGACGTGGTTCTGGTGGTTTCCACCATGAACATGACCGGTGCCGAGGTTGCCGCCCTGACCAGCGGCTCCGCCGTGAAGTACAGCTTCGCCGGCCACGTCTGCCACGTCTTCAACAAGGAGACCGGCGTCAACCTGGAAGCCTAAACCCTTACATCCAGCCCCCGGTGAAAACCGGGGGCTTCCGTTTTGCCCTCTGGGCGGACCTGCGCAGCCACTTGCAAGAATCATCTCCGTGTGGTATACTTAAGTTAAGTTATGCCCATAAAGGCATTGGTGCGGAGGAACAGTGCAATGATCGTTTGGGAAGAGATCTTGGTGGCAAACGGCGGAGCCATTCTGATGATGTGGTTTCTGCTCAATTGCAGACGGAAGAACCGGGAGAATATCCGGGGGGAGGCCCGGCTGTATGATGCCATGGCTGTGGTGAATCTGCTGGGGGCGTTGCTGGAAACTGTTTCGTTCTGGGTAGACGGAAAGCTTTTCCCTGGTGCCAAGGCTCTGAATTACCTCACCAACAGCCTGTGCTTTCTGGGTACCGTGAGCATTGGGTTTTTGTGGTCATTTTATGTAGATTTGCTGATCTACCGGAATTACAAGCGCACCGTCCGCAACGCCAAATTTCTGCTGATTCCCTGGCTCATAGAAGTTTTTGCCATTTTATTCAACCTTTTCCGGCCTGGTTTCCTGTTTTCCGTTTCAGAAGAAAACATCTACCACCGGGGGCAATGGGCCATCATTGGGTATGTTACCCTGATGTTTTATTTTGTCTACACCACCCATTTGGTGTACTACTCCAAGCGGCAGGGCTTCAACCTGAATTTCTTCCCGGTGCTGTATTTTATCGGCCCCTGTCTGGCCGGTGTCCTCATTCAGCTGCTTTACTACGGTATCACCACTTCCTGGGCCTCTGTGGCCGTTGCCCTGTCTTTTGTGCAGATGCAATCCTTCTCGGAAAACCTTTATACAGACGAGCTTTCCGGCCTCTATAACCGCCGCTACTTAAACAGCCTTTTGGCAGATCAGGCCCGGACCAACCGGCGGAGCCTCTACGGCATTATGATGGACATCAACGATTTTAAGGCCATCAATGACCGTTTCGGCCACGGCACCGGGGACCAGGCCATCTGCAAAATGGGGGACATCCTCTTCCGCTCCATTCCCGAGGGCGGCATCGCCATCCGCTACGCCGGAGACGAGTTCATCGTCCTGCTCCCCGGCGGCGACGAAGCCACCGCCCTGGCCACCGCCAAAGAAATCGACCGGAACCTCTCCCGCTTCAATCATTCCGGCGAGGCCCTCTTCACCCTCACCGTCTCCATGGGCTGGAGCCCCTTTGACCCCCAAACGGGCAAGGAAGCCTTCCTTGCGGCCATGGATGAAAAGATGTACGAACAGAAGCGCAAATACCATCAAGGCCAAAACGCCCGATAAAGAACGCCCCCATAGAGAAAGCCCGGAACCGAAGCGGTTCATAGGGCCCTCTATGGGGGAATTTTATTCCTTTTGTGCCCTGCGATAGTGGAAGGTGCGGTCTTTATAGAGAAACATCCCAACACTGACCGCCAAGGAGGCCAGCTCCGCCGGGACCACCGCCAGCCATACCCCGTCCAGCCCCAAAAGCTGGGGCAGGAGCAGCACCGCCAGGACCTGAAACAGCAGCGTCCGCAGGAAGGAGATCAGGGCGCTGGTCAGGCCGTCCCCCAGGGCAGTAAAGAAGGAGGAGGCGTAGACGTTGAAGCCCATAATGAGAAAGCTCAGGCCGTAGAGCCGGAAGGCCCGGGTGGTCATCGTCAGCAGGGCCTGGTCATAGCCCACAAAGAACCGGGCCACATGGGGAATGAGATACATGGACACCACCGTCATACCAACCGCCGCCGCCCCAATGAGCCGGAGGCTCATGGCGTAGAGATTGTGGACCTCGCTCTGATTCTGGGCCCCGTAATGGAAGCTGACAATGGGGGCGCTGCCCACGGAATAGCCCACGTATACCGCCACAAAGAGGAACGCCGCGTACATGATCACACCGTAGGCCGCCACCCCATCCTCACCCGCAAAGCGGAGCAGCTGGTAGTTGTAAAGAATGTTCACCAGGGACATGGACAGGTTGGTCATGAGCTCCGAGGAGCCGTTGACGCAGGCCATCCACAGCACCTTCCCGTTAAAGCGGGGCCGCCGCAAATGCAGGCAGCTGGTGTTGCGGCCGCTCATAAAATAGAACACCGGCAGCACGCCGCCCACGACTTGGCTGAGGACCGTGGCAAAGGCCGCCCCTTCGACACCCCAGCCCAGGAGCCCCACCAGCACCACGTCCAGCACCATATTGGTGACCCCGGCCCCCACCGTGACCCAGAAGCCCAGGTTGGGCTTTTCCGCCGTGACGAAGAAGCTCTGGAACATGTTCTGCAAAATAAAGGTGGGCAGGCCGATCAGCAAAATGCGGCCATACCGCAGGGCATACTCCAGCATCTCCCCCCGGCCTCCCAGCAGCACCCCAATGGGCCGCAGGAACAAAAGCCCCAGCGCCGCAAAGGCGCTGCCAGCCAGAAGGGCCGCCGCCAGAAACAGGCTAAAGTAGGCATCTGCCCGCTCCCCGTCCCGTTCCCCCAGGGCGATGCCCACAATGGCGGAGCCGCCGGTACCCAGCATGAAGCCGATGGTGCCGATGAGCATGGGCACCGGCCAGATCAGGTTCACCCCCGCAAAAGCCGTTTTTCCCACAAAATTGGACACACACAGACCGTCCACAATGCCGTAAACAGAGGTAAAGAGCATGGTTCCAATGCTGGGCAGCACAAACCGCAGCAGCCGGGAGACGGTAAAATGATCGGATAACTGAATCTTTTGCTTTGACATAGATACTACCTTTCCAAAAGAATCACAAAAGGTCGGACAAGAACCGCTGCCCTACACGCCCCCTCCTCTGCTGCGGTGCTACGGCACCCACAGCCTCCGGGAAACGCGAACAGCGACATCTTATCCGGCCTTTCAATTACGTTGAAATAGCCCTCCGATGAGCAAACAGATATACGTCTTTCTCTTTACAGACAGAAACACAGGCTCTACCCGGGAGCTGCACCGCTCGGGCAGCGGTTTCTTTCTGATTTCGCAGTATTTATATCATTTATTCCGGAAATTGTCAATTATTTTTTGTAAAAGCAGCGTTTTACGTCATTTACGGTCCAACCCAGGGACAAAAGGAAATGATTCCACATTCTTTAAGACTCTATTAAATCTCCGGAACGGTCTTGACTTTTTAGTCTACATGCAGTAGAGTGTAGTTGTCTACAAATAGTAGAGTAAAGGAGGATTCCAAATGGCAGAATACAAACTTGGGAGAATCGAGGGTATTTTTGCGGACATGATCTGGGACAATGCGCCGGTGACCTCCCGGCGGCTGACGGAGCTGGCGGAGGAGCGGCTGCACTGGAAGCGCACCACCACCTATACGGTTTTGAAACGGCTGTGCGACCGGGGGCTGTTCCGGAATGACGGCCGTCAGGTCACCGCCCTGGTGAGCCGGGAGGAATTTTATGCCCGGCAGAGTGAGCAGTTTGTGGAAGAGACCTTCCATGGCTCCCTGCCCGCCTTTCTGGCGGCCTTTGGCAGCCGGAAGCGGCTGTCCGACCAGGAAATTGACCAGCTGCAGCAGCTCATTGACGATATGAGGAGGGAGTCCCGTGGCTAAGCTGTTTTCGGCGGTGCTGAACATGAGTCTGACCGGCAGCCTGGTGATCCTGCCGGTGCTGCTTGTACGGTTGCTTCTAAAGCGGTTTCCGAAGATTTTTTCCTACGCCCTCTGGTCCGTGGTGCTGTTCCGGCTCCTGTGCCCCCTGTCCTTCAGCGCCCCGGTCTCGTTTTTGAACATGCTGAAGCCGGAGACCCGGGCGGCCGCTCCGGGAACGACGGTGGTTTCCTTTCTCCCTGAGGATGCCCCTGCATTTTCGGAAGCTCCGGCCCAAAGGGTTCCCGCGGCCCAGAGTCCCCGGGAACCCCGGCACCTGGACCGGAAGACCCTGATCCCCGGGCTCTGGCTTTCCGGGGTGGCGGTTTTGGGGCTTTCCGGCTTAGGGCAGTATCTCCGGCTCCGGAAAAAACTGGTGGAGGCGGTGCCTTTGGAACGGGGCCTCTATTGGGCCGACCAAATCGACACCCCCTTTGTTCTGGGGGTATTCCGGCCCAGAATCTATTTGCCCTCCCATATCCCCGCCCAGGAGCTGCCCTACATTCTGGCCCACGAGCGGCACCATATCCGCCGCTTTGACCACATCTGGAAGCTTCTGGCCTACTGCGCCCTGTGTATCCACTGGTTTGATCCTTTGGTGTGGGTGGCCTTCGTGCTGGCGGGGAAAGATATGGAAATGAGTTGTGATGAAGCGGTGATCCGGCAGCTGGGTCCCCAGATCCGGGGGGATTATTCCGCCTCCCTGCTGCGGCTGGCCACCGGCAAGAAGCGTATTGCCGTTACGCCCCTGGCCTTCGGTCAGGGTGATACGAAAGGACGGGTTTTGAATATGGCAAAATGGAAAAAGCCCAAGATTTGGGTCAGCTTGCTTTGTTTTCTGGTGTGTGCCGCTGTTTTGGCGGCCTGTGCCGTGAACCCCAAAGAAAAGGGGAATGCAGTCGACCCCAGTGCGGACACGGGCTTTGCGGCAGAGGGGGATACCCTGCAATACGGCACACTGACCATGGTGCTGCCCCAGGGCGTTGAGGCAGAAAACCGGGAGAACGGCCTGGTGCTGCTCCAAGAAGGAAAGACCGTAGGCGGCATTGATCGGCGGGATTACCCGGCGTTTGCGGCCTCTGATCTGGTGGAGCTGAAAGAAGCGGAACTGGACTGCCCCATCGGCTATATGTCCGGCAGCTCCTCCTACGGGGATACGGAGACCGAAATTTTCTGGGACGGCAACCCGGATGCCCTGTGGGAACTGCACACCTTCTTTATCACCGGCGACCAGATTTATGACGTGTGGTTCAATTTGAATCAGATTTCCAGCATACATACCGAAGATTTCCTGAAAACCGTGTCCATAGATGGGATTCCCGTGGCAACAGAACCCTCTGCCCAGGAAATCGCTGCCCAGGAAACCGCTCTGGAACAGTGCCAGGCGGTCCTCAACGCCATCCAATCCGGCAGCTGCCACTTGCTTATTCAGCGGTCCGCCACCGGAGACACCCAGCAGCCCTGGTCGGTGACGAATTACTATCAGGACGGGGAAAACCGGCTGGTGCTTACGGAAATCGCCCCGGAATCCGCCGCCATGGCCCAGGAACAGCAGTTCCCCCTGAAAACGGGCCGCATGGTTGTAAACGGCACCGTATACACCAATCAGGGCGGTACTTGGGAACAGGGCGGCAGATGGGATGCGGACACAGAAATGCCCTGGCTGGCCTCTTTTAGGTGGGATGAGGCTGTGACCTACATCCATACCCTCACCGCTGAAACCGGCTCAGTGGTCATGCTCCGCATTGACAAGCCTTACATAGATTCTCCGGAATATCCATCCTTTTACTTCCTGAATTTTCAGTTTGATGCCCAGGGAAACTTTATAAACATCCACCTGCAAAACGATCTATTCGGGGAGCATCAGCTGGACATCGTGGAATCCATTGTTTCCCTGGACCAAGAAAGCGCGCGGAAAGCAATCGAAGAAGAATACGGGAACGTTGACAGGTAACGGTTATAGGATTTTTCTCCCTGACCGGACAAAAAACGCCCCCGGTTTCACTACGAAACCGGGGGCATTTTTGCGCTTCCGCGCTTGCAATTTGTCAAGTCCTGTGTTATGCTGTCTTCGGTGCTACCAGCACCCCGGCAGGCGGTTCCCCCAGAGTTCTTCGGGGGTACACTTCTTTTTGCCCCCGTTCTTTAAGGAAGGGGGTGTTGCACTTGGTTACATGGCCGAACCTTATTGAGTTCTGTTCATTCCTCGTGGCTTTGATCACCCTGATTGTTGGGATTATTGATCATAAAGATAAGAAGTAACCGCCACTCTTCCACAGAAACGGTTACTTCTTAACCAAACACTGGGGGAGCCGACCTGCTGGCGGCACCCTTTGTATCTATACTATACCCCGTTTTCGATGTTTTGTCAACTGCCTTACTCGGTACACGACAATTGCCGATTTGCTTGCATTTTGTCTGTTTCTGTGGTATTCTGTCTGTGGTGCTACCAGCACCCCGGCAGGCGGTTCCCCTGAATTTTAATTTTGGGGGGTAATATGCTTCTTTTGCCCCCAATCGAACAGAGAGGGGGTGGCAGATATGGTTACATGGGAAGAATTATTTCAATTCTGCATGGTCATTGCTACTGTCATTGCCCTGGTTCTCCAGGTAAACAACAACGAGAAGTAACCGCTAACTTTCCACAGCCCGGTTACTTCTCGTAATCTTGTGGGGAGCCGACCTGCTGGTGGCACCCTTTGTATCTATACTATAGCTCGTTTTCGATGTTTTGTCAACTGCCAACCCACACACGACAATTGCCGATTTGCTTGCATTTTGTCCGTTTCTGTGGTATTCTGTCTTCGGTGCTACCAGCACCCCGGCAGGCGGTTCCCCTGGATTTTATTCGGGGGTACTCTTCATTTTGCCCCCGTTCGTTAAAGAGAGGGGGTGTTGCACTTGGTTACATGGCCGAATCTTATTGAATTCTGCTCGTTCCTTGTGGCTTTGATCACCCTTATTATTGGGATTATAGATCATAAAAATGAGAAGTAACCGCTACCTCCTACAGTCCGGTTACTTCTCGTAATCGCCTGGGGGAGCCGACCTGCTGGTGGCACCCTTTGTATCTATACTATACCCCGTTTTTTCCCTTTTGTCAACTGCCTTGCTTTCCGCAAGGCGGTCTTCTTTTACGCATAGAACGGAAGAGTTGTCAATCTTCGTCCCCATTCCCGTTTTTGATCCGCAGGCTTTCAATGACCTGCCGCAGTTCCTCCCGGCCCCAGACGGCGGGGACGGGGTAGAGGGGGTTGGCTTCTTTTTTGGCCCAGGTGATCATCTGGTCGATGTCTTCCTCCCGGATCATGTCAAAGCCCTTGGGGATGCCCATTTTTTCGTTGGTCTGTTCCATCCAGGAAAGGAAGCCCTCGGCCAGTTCTTCCCGGGTGTTCCCCGGAATGCCGCAGGCCTGGGCCAGCTCTGCCAGGCGTTTTTGGGCGGCGGGGCCGTAGGCACCCATGACCTTGGGCAGCAGCACCGCCATGGCAAGGCCGTGGCTGACGCCGTAGAGGCCCCCCAGGGTGTGGCCGATGGCGTGGACGTAGCCCACACAGCCCCGGGTGAAGGCCCGGCCGGCGTAGAAGGCGGCCCGCTGCATGTTCTGCCGGGCTTCCAGGTTTTCGCCCTGTTCAAAGGCTGTGTATAAATTGTCGTGGATCAGCCGGACGGCTTCCTTGGCCAGTTCATTTTCCAGCTTTGTATTGTAGGTGTGGTTGGTATAGGCCTCCACGGCGTGGGCCAGGGCGTCCATGCCGGTGGTGGCGGTGGTGAAGGGGGGCAGCCCTACGGTGAGCTCCGGGTCCAATACCGCGTACTTAGGGATCAGGAAGGGGTCATTGATGGCGGCCTTCCGGTGGGTGTCGGCGTCGGTGATAACGGCGGCCACGGTGGTTTCAGACCCGGCCCCGGCGGTGGTGGGGATGGCCACGAAGGGCACAATGGGCTTGTGGACTTTTAAAAGCCCCTGGAGCTGGGAAACGGACTTGATCGGGTGGGCCGCTTTGGCGGCAATGGCCTTGGCGCAGTCGATGCGGGAGCCGCCTCCCAGGGCCACAATGGCCTTGCACCCCTGGGCTTTGAAGGCTGCGAACCCGGCTTCCACATCCAAGGAGCTGGGGTCCGGGTGGTCAAAGGTGATGACGTGGTGGCGAATACCGGCTTTCCGGAAGCCCTCCAGCATGGGCTCCACCTGCCCCCGGCGGACCATGCCGGAGCCGGTGACTACCAGCACGTCATTGATGTTTTTCTCCCGAAGAAAATCCCCCAATTCCCGGATTTTTCCCGGGCCCTCCAGATATTGGGGCATCCGATAGCCCATAAAGTAGTTGCCCACCTTCAAAAGAGCCTGAAAGGAACGGCAGCCCAGGACCTCCAGCGCGTGGTTACAAGACACGGAAACCCCCTCCTTGCAAAAAATGACCCCTTCTATTCCGGGGGAATGTTATCTGTTTCTATCATATCACAGGTTTCTTAAAAACCCAACAGGATTTTTTGTTCACAAAATACCCTATATTTTTTTGACCCGGTATGGTATAATGCCATAGATTAGCAAATTTTGAAGGAAATCCGGCTTGTATCCCGGATTTGAAAGGAGAGATCCCACATGGGATTGATGACCAAATTGTTTGGGACCCGCTCCCAGCGTGAGCTGAAAAAGATCCAGCCCACGGTGGATGCCATTCTTGCCCTGGAGGAGCCCTATAAAGCCCTGTCCGAGGAGGAGCTGAAGGCCAAGACCCAGGAGTTCAAGGACCGCTATGCAAAGGGTGAAAGCCTGGATGATCTGCTTCCGGAGGCCTTTGCTGCCATCCGGGAGGCGGCGGACCGGGTAATCGGCCTGCGGCCCTATCCGGTGCAGCTCATCGGCGGCATTGTACTGCACCAGGGGCGCATTGCGGAAATGAAAACCGGCGAAGGCAAGACCCTGGTGGCCATTCTGCCCGCCTACCTCAATGCCCTCACCGGACGGGGCGTTCACATCGTCACCGTCAACGACTACCTGGCCAAGTACCAGTCCGAGTGGATGGGCAAGGTCTACCGCTACATGGGCCTGACCGTGGGCCTGGTGATCCCCGGGATGCTGCCGGCGGAGCGGAAGGTGGCCTACGCCGCGGACATTACCTACTGCACCAACAACGAGCTGGGCTTTGACTACCTCCGGGACAACATGGCCATTTACAAGCAGGAGCTGGTCCAGCGGGGCCACGCCTTCGCCATTGTGGACGAGGTGGACTCCATTCTGATCGACGAGGCCCGGACCCCTCTGATCATCTCCGGCAAGGGCGAGGATTCCTCCCGGCTGTATCAGATGGCGGACCAGTTCGTGGCCACCCTGCGCAAGCAGGTCTTTGCCAAGACCGAAGACAAGGAAGTCCAGGACGATTACGACTGTGACTACTTTGTGGATGAAAAATCCCGGACCGTCTCCCTCACCGCCTCTGGCATTGCCAAGGCCGAAAAGTTCTTCGGCGTGGAAAATCTGGCGGATGCGGAAAACACCACCCTGTCTCACCACATCAACCAGGCTATGAAGGCCCGGGGCCTGATGAAAAAGGACATTGACTATGTGGTCAAGGACGGGGAGATCATCATCGTTGATGAATTCACCGGCCGACTGATGTATGGCCGCCGGTATAACGAGGGCCTGCACCAGGCCATTGAAGCCAAGGAAGGCGTGACCGTAGCCAGCGAAAGCAAGACCCTGGCCACCGTGACCTTCCAGAATTTCTTCCGGCTTTACGACAAGCTCTCCGGCATGACCGGTACGGCCCTGACGGAGCAGGAGGAATTTGAGGCCATTTACCGGCTGGACGTGGTGGAGATCCCCACCAACCGCCCGGTGATCCGGGTGGACCACCCGGACGTGGTGTATAAGACCGAGGCCGGAAAATTCCGGGCCATTGTGGAGCAGGTCAAGGCGTGCCACGCCAAGGGCCAGCCGGTGCTGGTAGGTACCATCTCCATTGAAAAGAGCGAAATTCTCAGCAAAATGCTGAAAATGCAGGGCATTCCCCACAATGTGCTGAATGCCAAATATCATGAGCAGGAGGCCCAGATCGTGGCCCAGGCCGGTAAGCTGGGGGCCGTGACCATTGCCACCAACATGGCCGGCCGTGGTACCGACATCATGCTGGGCGGCAACGCGGAGTTCCTGGCCAAGGCAGAGCTCAAGCGGCTGGGCAAGCCCGAGGAGCTGATTGCGGAAGCGGATTCCTTTGCGGAAACCACCGACCCGGAAATTCTCGCCATCCGGCAGGAATATAACGACCTGCTCAAAACCTACAAGGCGACCATTGCCCAGGAGGCCCAGCAGGTCCGGGATGCCGGCGGCCTGTTCATCATCGGCACCGAGCGCCATGAGTCCCGCCGAATCGACAATCAGCTCCGTGGCCGTTCCGGCCGTCAGGGCGACCCCGGTGAAAGCCGGTTCTACCTGAGCCTTCAGGACGACCTGATGCGGCTGTTCTCCTCCGAGCGGATCATGAACATGATGGATTCCCTGGGCCTGGACGAGGACACCCCCATTGACGCGAAGATCCTCTCCGGCGCCGTGGAAAACGCCCAGAAGAACGTGGAAAGCCGGAACTTCAAGGCCAGAAAGAGCGTCCTGGAGTATGACGACGTAATGAATACCCAGCGTGAGGTCATCTACGCCCAGCGTCAGAAGGTGCTGGACGGGGAGGACCTGCAGGAGAACATTCTCTCCATGCTCCATTCCGTCATGACCTCCACCGTGGTGTCCGTCCTGGGTCAGCACGGCGGCAGCGCCAACGAGGAGGCCCTGAAAGAGCTGGCGGTGCAGACCGAGGGCATCTACTACGCCCCCGGCACTCTGGCCGCCCACAAAGAGACCTTTATGGGCATGGACAGCCAGAAGCTGGGCGAGGCCCTGTGCGACCTGGCCAAGGAGACTTACGCCGCCAAGGAAGCGGCCTACGGCGACAAGCTCATGCGGGAGTTGGAGCGGGTGGTCACCCTGCGGGTGGTGGACGAATACTGGATGGACAACATCGATGCCATGGACGATCTGAAGCAGGGCATCGGTCTGCGGGCCTACGGCCAGCATGACCCGGTCATCGCCTACAAGGAAGAGGGCTACCAGATGTTCCAGAGCATGATCGAGTCCATCAAGGAAGAGACCGTGCGCCGGATGTTCCTGGTGCGCATCCAGCCCCAGCAGGAAGTGAAGCGGGAGAAGGTGGCCAAGGAGACCGGTGCCGCCGGTGCTTCTGACGGCAGCGTTGTCAAGAAGCAGCCCATCCGCAACGCCTCCAAGAAGGTTGGCCCCAACGACCCCTGCCCCTGCGGCAGCGGCAAAAAATACAAAAAGTGCTGTATGCAGAAGGATAAGGAAGCCGGCATGGAGCAGTAAAGGCCGGACCGTCCCCCTGCGCGGCAAACAGGAGAACGCCATGATAAAGACAATCCAAAAAGGGAAGCTGGTGTATCTGGCTTCCGAGGGCATTGAAGTCCCTCACGGCTTTACCACCCGGAAGGGCGGGGTCAGCCAGGGGTATCTGTCCTCTCTGAACATCGGCGGCGGCCGGGGCGACACCCGGGAGCACGTAGAGGAAAACTACCGCATTCTGGGACAGGCCCTGGGCTTTGACCCCCACAATGTGGTGCTGCCCCGGCAGGTCCATTCGGACATCGTCCATGTAGCCGGGGAACAGGACCGGGGGGCGGGGCTCTATGCCCCCCATCTGCCGGACTGCGATGCCTTGGTGACCAATGTTCCGGGGCTTACGCTGGTGGTCTTTTCCGCGGACTGCACCCCTATTCTTTTGTGGGACCCGGTGACCGGGGCCGTGGGCGCGGCCCACGCCGGGTGGCGGGGAACGGTTTCCGCCATTGCCGCCCGGACGGTGGAAGCCATGACCCGGGAATACGGCAGTTCCCCAGAAAACATCCGGGCGGCGGTGGGCCCCAACATCGGCTTCTGCCACTTTGAGACCCACGAGGATGTACCCCAGGCCCTGATTTCTGCCTTTGGGCCGGAAATGCAGGCATATATTCGGCCCCACGGGGAAAAATATACCATCGACTTAAAGGCGGTGAACGCCTGGGTTCTCCGGCAGGCCGGTGTCCGGTATGTGGACATCAGCGATGCCTGTACCGTGTGCCAAAGCGACCTTTACTGGTCCCACCGGGCCACCCGGGGGCGGCGGGGAAGCCAGGGGGCCGTGATCGTATGCAAAGGAGGAATGCTATGAAACGGCTGATCGCCCTGCTGCTGTGCTTTGCCGGGCTCCTGTCTCTGTTTTCCGGCTGCGGACAGACCCAGGAGGAGGCCTATGTGCCCACGGGTGACGCAATTTTAATGGAGGATGAGGAGGCCCCTACGGAGCCGGACGAACTGGCGGAGGAGACCATGATCCTGGCCTACTACCCCAACCGGTCCATGAACCCCATCATCGCCATGAACTTTTCCAACCGGGTGCTGTTTTCCCTGATGTATCAGGGGCTTTTCGCCTACAACAGCAAAAACGAAACCGTGCCCATTTTGTGCTCTAAATACCGGGTGTCCCCCAGCAACATGATCTACACCTTCTATTTAGACGAAAACGCCCGGTTTTCCGACGGCACCCGAGTCACCCCGGCGGATGTGATCGCCTCTTATGATGCCGCCCGGGAAAGTGACTTCTATAAGGGCCGCTTCACCCACATCGTGGAGTATAAGCTCCACGAGGACGGAGAGGGCATCACCTTCTTTACGGATACGGCCTACCAGAATCTTCCCTTGCTTCTGGACATTCCCATCGTCAAGGCTTCGGAAGTGGGGGCGGAGCACCCCCTGGGCACCGGCCCCTATGTGTTCCAGCAGAATGAGGACAGTGTCCTGCTGGTGAAAAACAACTCCTGGTGGTGCGATGCCACCCTGTCCGTCCGGGCCAATGTGATCACATTGATGGAAGCCACCAGCCAGACCCAGCTGCGGGATGAATTTGAGTTTGGTGAACTGAACCTGGCCATTGCCGACCCCATGCTGGACTCCTTCGGAGAATACCGCTGCGACTACGAGCTGTGGGAAGTGGAAAACGGGGTGCTGCTGTATCTCTCCTGCAACACCATCTATTCCGAGTGGTTCAAGAAAAACGATACGCTTAAAAAGGCTCTGACCTATGCCATAGACCGGGAGACCCTCAACGAGGACAACTACCGGGGCATGGCCCAGCCCACCACCCTGATCACCTCTCCGGGCTCTCCTTATTATTACCCCAGTCTGGCGGCCAACTACGGTTATGACGCCATGAAGTTCCTGGACGCCATCGGCAATTTGCAGTTCCCCAGGGACAAAAAGACCAACGAGGTCCAGAAGCTCAAGCTGCTGGTAAACGCCGACGACTCCGCCCGCCTGCGGACCGCCCGGGACATTGCGTCCCACCTGTCGGAGCTGGGCATTCCCTGCGGCGTTCTGGAATACGGCGGCTCCGGCCCGGGCATCACCTATCAGCAGGTTCTGAACGCCGGAACCTATGACATCTACCTGGGCCAGACCAAACTGCCCCCCAATTCCGACCTGTCGGAGTTCTTCAAGGGCTACGGGAACCTGGGCAACAAGGTTCTGGCCAACGAGACCCTGCTGAACATGACCAAGGAGGCCCTGTCCAATTCCGGCACCTTCTACAACCTTTGCCAGATGGTGGCGGAGGACGGCAGCGTGATCCCCGTGCTCTACGGCTGCTACAATGTCTATTCCAAGCGGGGCCAGCTGCTGGACCTGCAGCCCGCCCGGGACAATGTGTTCTATTACACCATCGGAAAAACCATGTCGGACATTTTGGACAAAGACGAGGCGTAATAACAGATATTCTATATTGAATCGAGGTACGCATTATGAAAAAATATGTTGCTTTGCTTCTGGCCCTGTGTTTCAGCCTGACGGGCTGCGCACTGGTGCCCCCCAAGACCACCATGCCCACGGAAGCCCCCACCGTCGAGACGACCGAAGCCCCCACCACCGAGGCAACCACCGAGCCCACCACGGAACCTGCCCCGGTGTATACGAACCCCTTGAACGGCGAAACCCTGGATGCCCCCTATACGGGCCGGGTGGTGGCCGTCACCGTCAGCAATATCCGGGATGCTCTGCCCCACTACGGCACCATGGGCGCGGATATTCTCATGGAAATGTGGGTCAACGGCTCCATCATCCGGGATCTGGCCCTGTATACGGACATCACCAAGGCCCAGGAGATCGGCTCCGTCCGGTCCGTGCGGCCCATGTTCAATCTGCTGGTCAAGCACTATGACGCAGTGCTGCTGGATGCCAGCGGCTCGGACCAGGCCCTGGGCCACGCCAAGAGCCTGGGCGTGGAGCGCATCAATGTGGACACCTATGACGGCACCGACTATTCCTACCGGAAAATGGACCGGGACTTTACCTTTAAGCCCGCTTCCAAGCTGGAGCACTGCCTGTTTGTAAAGCCCGAGGGCGTGGAAGCCCTGCTTACCGAGAAGGGCTACGCCACCCAGCAGCCCGAGGACAAGGACTATGGCCTGCACTTTACGGAAAACGGCACCCCCGCCGAGGGAGAAACCGCCGGAACAGTGACCGTGACCTTCACCTACCGCAACAACAAGAAGGACACCTCCATGGTCTATGACGAGAGCCTGGGCAAGTACGTCTACAACCAGTATGAGACCCCCATGGTGGACGGTGCCACCGGAAACCCCGAGTGCTTTACCAACGTCATTGTCATGCTGGCGGATATTTCCATGGACGGCATCTACTACACCGCCAACTTCACAAACGGCGGCACCGGCTACTTTGCCAATGGCGGCAAGCTGATTCCCATTACCTGGACCTGTGACGGCGAGGATGCGCCCTTCCGCTTCTTCACCCAGGACGGGCAGCCCTTGCAGCTGGGTATTGGCAACACTTATATTGCCGTGGCCCCGGAAGGCTCCCCTGTTTCCTATGAATAAACGGATTTTGCACAAAAAATGCCGCTTATTTTCTACGGGTTTTGACAGAATTTCCAGTTTACATTAACTGGGCCTTATAGTATAATAAAATCCGTACGGGAGTATCGATAGTTTTCCCGTGCTGACAGTATGATCAGACTGCGCATGCAGTACTATGAAATGGAGGAAATTCCCATGTCTGTTAAAGTTGCGATCAATGGTTTTGGCCGTATCGGCCGTCTGGCTTTCCGTCAGATGTTCGGTGCTGAGGGCTTCGAGGTTGTTGCCATCAACGACCTGACCTCTCCCAAGATGCTGGCTCATCTGCTGAAGTACGATTCCACTCAGGGCGCTTACGCTCTGCCTTTCGGCACCCACACCGTGGAAGCCGGCGAGGACAACATCGTTGTCGATGGCAAGAAGATCACCATCTATGCCAAGGCCAACGCTGCCGAGCTGCCCTGGGGCGAGCTGGGTGTTGACGTTGTGCTGGAGTGCACTGGTTTCTACACCTCCAAGGCCAAGGCTCAGGCTCATATCGATGCCGGCGCCAAGAAGGTCGTTATCTCCGCTCCTGCCGGCAACGACCTGCCCACCATCGTTTACAACGTAAACCACAACTCCCTGACCAAGGAAGACAACATCATCTCCGCCGCTTCCTGCACCACCAACTGCCTGGCTCCCATGGCCAAGGCTCTGAATGACCTGGCTGGCATCGAGTCCGGCATTATGTGCACCATCCACGCTTACACCGGCGACCAGATGATCCTGGACGGCCCCCAGAGAAAGGGCGACCTGCGTCGTTCCCGTGCTGGCGCTTGCAACATCGTTCCCAACTCCACCGGCGCTGCCAAGGCCATCGGCCTGGTTATCCCCGAGCTGAACGGCAAGCTGATCGGCGCTGCCCAGCGTGTGCCCACCCCCACCGGCTCCACCACCATCCTGAACGCCGTTGTGAACAAGGCTGTTACCAAGGAAGAGATCAACGCTGCCATGAAGGCTGCCGCTACTGAGTCCTTCGGCTACAACGAGGACGAGATCGTTTCCTCCGATGTTATCGGCATGCGTTTCGGCTCCCTGTTCGATGCTACCCAGACCATGGTTTGCGCTCTGGAGGGCGGCAAGACTCAGGTTCAGGTCGTGTCCTGGTACGACAACGAGAACTCCTACGTTTCTCAGATGGTCCGTACCATCAAGCACTTCTCCACCCTGCTGTAATTAAAACCCAGATTTTTTCCGCCGCGGGATTTCCCGCGGCGGTTTTTTGTCTGCCAGAATGCCGAGGGGGTCCACCGTGCCGGACACCCCTTGATCATGGGCCCCTGCGTGTCGGCAGCATGGCCCTTTCTATGAAAAAATACAGACCGGAGTTGCAAAATGGGTGAAGAAACGCTATAATGGAGCAATAAAAAAACCTACGGAGGTGTTTCCCAGGTGTGCCAGTCCTGTGTGCCCCATAACCATGGGGGCGTTTTTGAGCACGAGAGAGAAAAAATGCCCCCCACCTCGGATTTTTCGCTGGTGGCAGACGTTTTCAAAAAGCTGGACGATCCCAGCCGATTGCGGATTTTCTGGCTGCTGTGCCACTGCGAGGAGTGCGTCATCAATCTGTCTGCCCTGATGGAAATGAGCAGCCCCGCCGTGTCCCACCACCTGAAGATCCTCCGGTCCGCCGGTCTCATCGTCAGCCGCCGGGAAGGAAAAGAAGTCTATTACCGGGCCGCCGATACCGCCCAGTGCAAAACCCTCCACGAGACCATCGAGCGGATCATGGAGATCTCCTGCCCGTAAAACAGCCTCCCGAAAAACCGAATACAAATACTTCACCCCCCCAGGGCCCACCGCGCGTCAAGCGCCTGCGTGGGCCCTGGTTTTTGACGCACCGGCTGTTAAAATTGACAATTGAAGAGAGTTGACAGTTGACAGTGGACAGTTGACAGTTATTGGGGCAACAGTCGTGTCTGTTTTTGAATTACGTCGGTTCAAAAAGATACCAATCAGCGAAACCGTAGGAAACGGCAGGAAATTGACAATTATTGGGGTGACGAACGTGTCTGCTTTTGGAATACGTCAGTTAAAAAAAACCCATCAGCGAAACTGTAGGGAACGGCCTGTGTGCCGTTCCGGGGACGTAACGCATATGACCCGTGCGGATGAATGGTATCACGCCAGTAGGGGCGGCAATCTTGTCAAGAGAAACATGGGTAACACATAGGGAAGACACATGGGTTACAGTCTGCGGATGTGG
>CAKTNS010000023.1 GCA_934589225.1 uncultured Oscillospiraceae bacterium | reverse complement strand
ACTTGCATGTGTTAGGCACGCCGCCAGCGTTCGTCCTGAGCCAGGATCAAACTCTCAAAAAATTGTATCTAAAGCCTAAAGGCTTCAAATCAAGTTTTTGAATAATCTGCTTCTAGCATTAATTACTCAAGAATTTTCGTTGGCTGTTTTTCGCTTACGCTTAAACAATTCCATTAATTGTCCAAGGTGTTATAGTTTGTCTTTACGTTATTCAATTTACAAGATGCAGCCGTTCTCGCTTGCGCTTGAACTCCGTTATATTAACACATTCTTAATAACTTGTCAAGCCCTTTTTTAACTTTTTTCAAGCTATTTTTCAGTGTTTCGCCGCCCTCCGGGCCATTTGGAGGCCGTTCATCAGACAGCTTGCATATGTTACCACAGCGCCACCTGTTTGTCAAGTGTTTTTTACCAAATTTCGACATTCTTTTTTGGGCAAGATGGATAAAGACAAACGTGCGCCGGAGGCGGAAAATAGTACACCCATGTAGGGGCGGCAACCTGCCGCCCGCCACGTTTCGAATGCAACCTGTGCGGTTGAATGGTACCACCCAATGTAGCGGCGATGATTCATCGCCATGCAACATAACGAATACAACCCGTGTGGATGAATGGTACCACTCATCGACATGTCATTCCGAGGGAGCGAAGCGAGTCGAGGAATCTTCCCAAGTTGCAGGTTTTACCTTGTGTTGGTTATTCTCGCAATTTGGGAAAATCCCTCCACTCCATTTCATTTCGGTCGGGATGACATATCGATAGGTAATACCATTCAACCACACAGGTTGTCCTCGGGACGTAGCGGGCGGCAGATTGCCGCCCCTACAGACACACCGGTGGGTGGTACCATTCATCCACACGGGTTGTATTCGTTACGTTGCATGTGGCGATGAATCATCGCCACTACATTGCGTGGAACCATTCAACCACACAGGTTATATCTGCAACGTGGCGGGCGGCTAATAGCCGCCCCTACATACACGTCGGTGGGTAATACCGTTCTTCCACACAGGTTCTATTCGTTACGCTCCCGGAACGGCACATAGGCCGTTCCCTACGGTTTCGCTGATTGGTGTTTGTTTTAACCGACGTATTTCCAAAACGGACACGTCCGTTCTCAAAAAAACTGTCAACTTTCAACTGTCAACTTTCTTTCGTTCTCCAAAAAACGCATAAATTTATCTTTCTTGTTCTGTTTTTTATTGCGCATGGTTTCCTGCTGTGATACAATAAAATATCCCGCTTTCGGGTGCGGAGGTGGGAAATCTACATCAAACGGAGGGAATCGACATGGGTGACGAAAGCATGGAGAAGGTTTTAGAAACGGAAAAGACCGAAAAACCTGTGGGCTCTTCCGGGGCGACGGTGCGGCCTACGGTGAACAGCAAGCTTCGGCACAATATATTAAGGATGCCGGAGGTCATTCGGGAGGCCAGTGGGATCGTGATTTACGGGAAGCGGATCAAGAGTCTGGCTTTTACCACGGACCTGGCCATTATCAAGAATTGTGACGCGGACGCGGTGTTTGCGGTGTATCCTTTTACGCCCCAGCAGTCCATCAGCGATGCCCTGATCAAGCATTCCTCCATGCCAGTGTTCTGCGGCATCGGCGGCGGCACCACCAAGGGGCTGCGGACGGTGACGCTTGCGAAGGATGTGGAGAGCCAGGGGGCCATTGGGGCGGTGCTGAACGCGCCGGTGTCCAATCTGAACCTCAAAATGGTGGCGGAGTCCATTGACATTCCCACGGTCATCACCGTGGTGAATATGGATACGGACATTGGCGAGCGCATCCGCTACGGTGCCGCTATTATTAATGTAGCGGGTGGGGCCCAGACCCCGGAGATCGTGAAGATGGTCCGGGAGGCGGCGCCGGACATTCCCATTATTGCCAGCGGCGGCAAAACCGAGGAATCCATCCGCCGGACCATTCAGGCGGGGGCCAACGCCATTACCTACACCCCGCCCACCACCCAGGAGCTTTTCAAAAGCATGATGGTGAACTATCGGGAAAACGCCGTGACCAATACGGATTTTCTCCCCCTGGATGGGGACTACCGGGAGTATCTTCGCTCCCTGGGCAAGGCCCTGATCCAGAGGGCAGACGAATAAACACCCTATGGGCTTTTCGCCCGGGGCACAAAAAGGAAGAAGCATCGGTATGAAAAAGAGCATCCTCTCGGCTCTGCTGGCCCTGCTGCTGTTATTGGCGGGCTGCGGGAAAACCACCCCAGAGCAGGAAGAACAGGACACCATCCGGGTATACTTATGGACCACCAATCTCTATGAGAAGTACGCCCCCTATGTGCAGTCCCAGCTGCCGGATGTAAACATTCAGTTTGTGGTGGGCAACAACGACCTGGACTTTTACACCTTTATGGAGGAAAACGGCGGCCTGCCGGACATCATCACCTGCTGCCGCTTCTCCCTCCACGATGCCGCCCCCCTGAGCGGCAGCCTCATGGACCTTTCCACCACCAACGAGGCCGGTGCCGTGTACAATAGCTATCTCAACAGCTTCCGCGGCGAGGACGGCACCGTGAACTGGCTGCCGGTCTGCGCCGATGCCCATGGGATGGTGGTGAACCGGGGGCTCTTCGAAAAATATGACATTCCCCTGCCCACGGACTATGACAGCTTCGTTGCCGCCTGCAAGGCTTTTGAAGATTTGGGCATCCGGGGCTTTACGGCGGATTTTGCCAACGACTATACCTGCATGGAAATGCTCCAGGGCCTCTCCGCCACCCAGCTGAACTCCGCCGCCGGGCGGAGCTGGCGCAGGGCCTACAGCAAACCGGAGAATACGGACTGGATGGGCCTTGATACAGAGGTCTGGCCCGGGGCCTTTGAGCGGATGGAGCGATTCATCCGGGATACAGGCCTGGGCGTGGAAGATGCGGAATACGGCTACTCTGATGTGACAGAGCTTTTTGAGTCCCAGGAGCTTGCCATGTACTATGGCTCCTCCGCCGGAGTGCGCCTCTTCCGGGAGCAGGGCATGGATGCCATCTTCCTGCCCGTTTTCGGAGAAGGCGGGGAAGGCTGGCTCATGACCACCCCCTATTTCCAGGTGGCTTTGAACAAGGGCCTGGAGCAGGACAGCAGCCGCCGGGAAAAGGCCATGAAGGTTCTGAAAGTCATGATGAGCCAGCAGGCCCAGGATCTCATCGCAAACGGCCAGGACACCCTGAGCTACAGCCAGAACGTGGAGCTGAAGCTGACGGAGGATCTGAAAGATGTAAGGAAATGCGTTGAAGAAAACCGGATGTTCATCCGGGTGGCCTCCAATGAGTTCTTCGCGGCATCCATCGACGTGATCCCCAAAATGCTGACCGGGGAGTATAACGCCCAGGAAGCTTACACCGCCTTTGACGGTTCCCTCCGGGGCATGGCCACCCTGGAAAGCCCGCTGGCCCTGTCTCTGACGGAAGGCTATTCGAACTTTACCCATTCCCGGGGCGGAAACCAGGCCTATTCCTTGATGGCGGGCACCCTGCGGGAAATCTACGGCACCGATGTACTGCTGGCAACGGGAAACAGCTTTACGGGCTGCGCCCTGGCGGGGGCGTATACTCCCAAAATGGCGGAATACATGGTCATGCCCAACGGCCTGCGGGCCTACCGGGGAACCCTCACCGGGAAAGAGCTGAAGAAAATCGCTCATGCCTATGTAGAGGGCGTGGAGAAGGGCTTTGTTCCCTTTAACCTGGGCTCTCTGCCCATTTCCAGCGGCCTTTCCCTGAAGGTTCAAAGAGACGAACAGGGCTACAGCCTCACCGGCATCACCAAGGACAGAAAGCCCATTGCGGACGGGGCCCAATACACCGTAACCTGCCTTGCCACCCAGAAGCACATGATTCCCTTGCTGGAGAAGGGCTTTGAACTGGAAGACCTGGGCTCCGTCCGGAGCACCTGGGTGGAGGCGGTAGAGGGCGGCAATGTGACCCTGGAACCGCCGGAGGATTACATCACGGTAAGGAGCGCAAATGGCTAAGAAGAGAACGAAGAAATTTTGTTTGGGGCACCGGGTCGCCGGAGGCCTGGGGGCCCTGGTATTGGTGGCGGCGCTGCTGCTGATGGGTGCCCGGTATAGCTCCTTCGTCTCCCAGACGGTATACCAGGAAAGCGTTTCCCACCTGGGAGAATTGCTCCGCCAGTCCTGCATCAAGCTCAATGTGCTGGCAAGGAAATCCATCACCTATCTGCACCTGATGAACCAACCCTTAAGCTCCACCACAGGCGAAGACCGCATCCAGGCCTATCTTGAAGAGGCCCGGAAGGAAGCCGGCTTTTCCCAGTTTTACTTCCTGACCTCCGAAGGCAATTTCATGACCCCGGAGGGAGAGACGGGCTACCTGGGGCTCCAGGGAAACCTGGAAGACCACATAAACCGGGGCGGCGACATCATCATGACCGCCGTGCTGCCGGGAAAGCCCCAGCTGCTGGTCTTCGCCTGCCCGGAGCACTCCGGGGTCTACCGGGGCTTTGCCTACGATGCCATTGCCATCGCCTATTCCAACAAGGATGTTGTAGCACTTCTGGATACTTCCTCCTTTGACGACACCTCCATCAGCTATGTGGTCCACGCCGACGGCCGGGTGATTATTGACAGTACCGGCGGAAGCAAGGAGCCCATCTACAATCTGCTGGCCATACTGCGGGACTATTCCGACCTTTCCGAAGAGAGCAAGCAGGCCCTTATCCGGGATTTCCAGGAAGGGGCCTCCGGGAATTGCCGCACCAAGCTGGGCGGAGTTCAATACTATGTGGTCTATGAGCCCACCACCATAGAGGATTGGGTTTATGTGGGCCTGGTCCCGGCGGACGTGGTCAACGCCGGTATGAACGAGCTGCAATTCAGGACCGTTCTGCTGGTGACGGCGGTGGTGCTCTGTGCCGCGGCGTTGGTGATCTATGTGATCCTGCGGAAAAACCGCGCCACCCTCCGGCGGAAGGACCGGGAGATCCTCTACCGGGAGGAGCTCTTTGAAAAGCTTTCCCGGAACGTGGACGATGTCTTTCTGATGCTGGACCCCGGAGCCAACCGGGTGGACTACGTCAGCCCCAATGCCGAAAGGCTTCTGGGCCTCCCGGCGGAGGTCATCAAGACGGATGTAAGGATTTTGGATCGGCTGAACCCGGAAAACCAGAGGACCCAGAAGAATGACTGCCTGGAGGGGCTTCAGAAGAACGAGCAGCGGGAATTTGACCGTGCTTATATTCACCAGGAAACCCACAATCGCCGGTGGTTCCACATCACAGCCCTGGGCACGGAGGTGGACGGGCAGCGGAAGATTATTCTGGTGCTCTCCGACCGGACGGAGGACAAGCGGAAAAACGAGGCCCTGCGGGAGGCTGTCAGCGCGGCGGAGAGCGCCAACCGGGCCAAGAGCACGTTCCTCTCCAACATGTCCCACGACATCCGCACTCCCATGAACGCCATCGTGGGCTTTGCCACGCTGGCATCAAACAATGTAGAAAACAAGGAAAAGGTCCGGGATTATCTGGGGAAGATCCTCTCGGCCAGCAACCATCTGTTGTCTCTTATCAACGATATTCTGGATATGAGCCGCATTGAAAGCGGAAAAATCCAGCTGGAGGAGACGGAGGTGAACCTCTCCCAGGTGTTCCGGGAGCTGGAAACCATCGTCAGCGCCCAGGTCAGCGCCAAGGGCCTGACCCTTTCCATGGCAGGATGGGCCGTTTCCGACGAAAACGTCTCCTGCGACAAAACAAGGCTCAACCAGGTGCTGATTAACCTTTTGTCCAACGCCGTCAAGTTCACCCCGGAGGGGGGCACCGTCTCTTTGGCGCTGCGGCAGCTGCCCGGGAATCAAAAGGGCCGGGGGACCTACGAGTTCCGGGTCCGGGACAACGGCATCGGCATGAGCCCGGAATTTGCCAAGAAAATTTTCGAGCCCTTTGAACGGGAGCGGACCTCCACCGTCAGCCGCACCCAGGGCACGGGCCTGGGCATGGCCATTTCCAAAAATATCGTAGACATGATGGGCGGCACCATCGAAGTCCACTCCCAGCCCCAGAAGGGCACGGAATTTGTAGTGCGCCTGCCCCTGACCATCCTGAAGCCCCAGCCGACCCAGCAGGCCCCGGCAAAGCCCACCCAGCCGGAGAAGATTCCGGACTTTACAGGCAAGCGCATCCTCCTGGCCGAGGACAACGAGCTGAACCGGGAGATCGCCGTAACCATCCTCAGCCAGTTCGGCTTTACCGTTGACCCGGTAGAAAACGGCGCCGAAGCCGTGGCCCGTCTCCGCTCCGCCCCCCAGGGCACCTATGACTTAGTAATCATGGACATGCAAATGCCCGTCATGGACGGCTGCACCGCCACCCGCCTGATCCGGGAAACCCACAACCCCATCCCCATCCTGGCCATGACCGCCAACGCCTTCGAAGAAGACCGCAAACAGGCTTTGGACGCGGGTATGGACGGATTTTTGACCAAGCCCATCGTGGTGAGCGAGCTGATAAATGCGGTGGAGAAAGCGGTGAAAACAGTTGACAGTGGACAGTGGACAGTTGACAGTGGACAGTTGACAGTGGACAGTTGACAGTTTTTCTAATTGACAATGGACAATTGACAATTATTTCCCAAGAGAAACGTATCAAAAAGGCGCCCCTTGCCTCTCCCTATGGGAGAGGTGGCCGAGCGTAGCGAGGTCGGAGAGGGTCCTACGTTGAGGATACCAAGGACGTTACCATTCAAAAAACGCCGTAATACCCTCTCAGTCTCGGCTGCGCCGAGCCAGCTCTCCCAGAGGGAGAGCCAAGTGGGCTGCGCCCTGGTATGTAGGACGTTGGAGTTAATTATAAAGCGTATCTTACAAGCGCCCCTTGCCTCTCCCTATGGGAGAGGTGGCCGAGCAAAGCGAGGTCGGAGAGGGCCTACGTTGATGATACCAAGGACGTTACCATTCAAAAAACGCCGTAAGACCCTCTCAGTCTCGGCTGCGCCGAGCCAGCTCTCCCAGAGGGAGAGCCAAGGGGGCTGCGCCCTGGTGCGTAGGACGTTGGCGTGAATTATAAAGCGTATCTTGCAAGCGTCCCTTGCCTCTCCCTCTGGGAGAGGTGGCCGAGCGCAGCGAGGACGGAGAGGGTCAACGATGAAAATACCAAAAGACGACAGTCAATTAAAAAACGCCCGGCGGCTTCGCAGGGAGATGACACCCCATGAGCGGAAACTCTGGTATCTTTTTCTTCGCAATTATCCGGTAAAAATTTACAAACAGCGGATCATCGGCAGTTTCATTGTGGACTTTTACTGTGCTTCGGCCAGAGTGGTCATTGAAGTGGATGGCTCTCAACATTTTGAACCCGAGGGCCTTGCTTATGATACTGAACGTTCGAAATTTCTGACGTCTCTTGGGTTGGAGGTCTTGCGTTTCTCCAACCGGGACATCGACAGGGATTTTCGTGGGGTGTGTACACAAATTGATCTTACCATTCAGCAAAGGTTGAAAGGCCCTCTCAGTCACCTGCGGTGACAGCTCTCCCAGAGGGAGAGCCAAGGGGGCTGCGCCCTGGTGTATTGGACGTTGGCGTGAATTATAAAGCGTATCTTACAAGCGCCCCTTGCCTCTCCCTCTGGGAGAGGTGGCCGAGCAAAGCGAGGACGGAGAGGGCCTACGTTGGTAATACCAAGGACGTTATCATTCGAAAAACGCCGTAAGGCCCTCTCAGTCTCGGCTGCGCCGAGCCAGCTCTCCCAGAGGGAGAGCCAAGATCGCCTTTTCGGTATGTTTCCCCGGTGGGGGAGGCTTTCCAGGAGGGAAAAACTTATGCGTATCGTCATCAAAATCGGCACCACCACCCTGGCGCACGCTACCGGGCACTTAAATATCCGGCGGGTGGAGGAGCTTTGCAAAATCATGAGCGACATTAAAAATGCCGGGCATGAAGTTATCCTGGTGTCCTCCGGGGCCATCGGGATGGGGGTAGGAAAGCTGGGGCTTCGGCAGCGGCCCCGGGATATGCCTTCCAAGCAGGCCGCGGCGGCGGTGGGGCAATGCGAGCTCATGTATATCTATGACAAGCTCTTCGGGGACTACCACCACACCGTGGCCCAGCTGCTGATCACCGGGGAGGACACGGCCAATGATACCCGGCGGCTGAACTTTACCAATACCCTGAACCGGCTTCTGGAGCTGGGGGCCCTGCCCATCATCAACGAAAACGACACCGTGGCCACGGACGAGATCGTCATCGGTGACAACGACACCCTGGCCGCCATCGTGGCCCAATGCGTCCGGGCGGACATGCTGATTCTGCTCTCCGACATTGACGGCCTCTATACCGCGGACCCCCACACCCATCCGGAGGCGCGGCTATTAACCCATGTGTCCAAAATCGATGACCGCATCCGGGAGCTTGCGGGGGTCAGCAATTCGAATCAGGGCACCGGGGGCATGGTCACCAAGCTCCGGGCGGCGGAAATCTGCCTGGACTGCGGCTGCACCATGGTCATCGCCAACGGCAGCGACCCCAAAAAGCTCTACGACATTTTAGACGGCAAACACATCGGCACCACATTTTCGGAGGAAGGCCTATGAAAGAACTATTGGAACAGGCAAAGGCCGCCCGGGCGGAGGTTGCCGCCCTGACGACCCGGCAGAAAAACGCCGCCCTGAAGGCCATGGCCCAGGGACTGCTGGATGACCAAGGGACCATTCTGGCGGCAAACGAGCAGGACTTGGAGGCCGCCCGGGACCACATTTCCCCGGTCATGCTGGACAGGCTCCGGCTGACCCCGGAGCGCATCGCCGCCATGGCCCATGGCATCCGGGACGTGGCCGCCCTGCCAGACCCGGTGGGGCAGGTCTTAGAGGGCCACACCCGGCCCGACGGCCTGGAAATTCAAAAAGTCTCGGTGCCCATGGGGGTGGTGGCCATTATTTACGAAAGCCGCCCCAACGTCACCGCCGATGCCGCCGCCCTGGCCCTCAAAAGCGGCAACGTCTGCGTGCTCCGTGGGGGCAAGGAGGCCTTCCGCAGCGCCAAGGCAATTGTGGAAGCCCTGCGGGCCGGGCTGCGAACCCAGGGGATTCCCGAAAGCGCCGTGAACCTGGTGGAGGACACCTCCCGGGAAAGCGCCCGGGAGCTGATGACCGCCAACGGCTACATTGACCTTCTGATCCCCCGGGGGGGTGCGGGGCTCATTCAGGCCTGCGTCACCACCGCCACGGTGCCCTGCATCGCCACGGGCACGGGCATCTGCCATGTGTATGTGGAAAAGACGGCGGACCTGAACATGGCCCTGAACATCGTGGAAAACGCCAAAACCAGCCGCCCCAGCGTGTGCAACGCCGAAGAGGTGCTGCTGGTGGACAAAGAAATCGCCCCGGTGTTCCTGCCCATGCTCTATGACCGGCTGGTCACCCGGCGGGAACAGCCCGTGGAGCTGCGGCTGGACGAGACGGCCCTGGCCATCATCCCCGGGAAACAGGCCGGGGAGCGGGACTTTGACACGGAATTTTTGGACTACATTCTGGCGGTTCGCTGTGTGGAGGGCGTCCGGGAAGCGGTTTCCCACATTACCGCCCACTCCACCGGCCACAGCGAGGCCATCGTCACGAAGAGTAAAGAGGCGGAGGCCTATTTCACCGCCCACGTGGACAGCGCGGCGGTATACGTCAACGCCTCCACCCGGTTCACCGACGGCGGGGAATTCGGCCTGGGCTGCGAAATGGGCATCTCCACCCAGAAGCTCCATGCCCGGGGCCCCATGGGGCTGCGGGAGCTCACCACCTACAAATACATCATCCACGGAAACGGACACATCCGCTAAGGAGGAACCTCTATGAAATATGGATTTATCGGCTGCGGCAACATGGGCGGGGCCGTGGCCAAGGCACTGAGCAAAGCCACCCGGGAGATCCTGGTCTCCGACCGCTCCGGCAAGGCCAAGGCCCTGGCCGGGGAATGGGGCATCGGGTATTCGGAGGTTTCCGATATTGCGGCCCGGTGTGACCGAATTTTTATCGCCGTGAAGCCCTATATGGTGAAGGACGTGCTGGCCCCCCTGCAAGGCATTTTAGAAGAGCGGAAGCCCCTGGTCATCACCATGGCGGCGGGAATCTCCATGGAAGAGCTGGAGGCCATGGTCGGCACCCGGCTTCCCATCATCCGCATCATGCCCAACACCCCCACGGCCATGGGCAAGGGCGTGATCCCCTACTGCTACAATGACCTGGTGGACGGGGAGACCCTGCGGGACTGGCGGGCGGATATGGGCTTCTGCGGCCTGCTGGACCCCCTGGAAGAGCGGCTCATGGACGCGGCCAGCGCCCTCTCCGGCAGCGGCCCGGCCTTCTGCTACATGTTCGCCGAAGCCCTGGCCGACGGGGCCGTGGCCTGCGGCCTGCCCAGAGCCAAGGCCATGGAATACGCCGCCATGACCCTTGCCGGGTCCGCGGAAATGCTCCTGGCCACAGGCCACCACCCCGGCGCCCTGAAAGACGCGGTCTGCTCCCCCGGCGGCAGCACCATCGTCGGCGTCAAAACCCTGGAAACCCACGGCTTCCGTGGTGCGGTGATGGAGTGCGTCATGAATACGTTCCAGAAAAATAAAGATTTGCTATAAAAAAGCCCCCGGACCGGCCAATTCCCGCCGCTCCGGGGGTTTTTATAACCTTCCCCTTCGGGGAAAGGGGACCGCCGCAGGCGGCACCGAGGTGCGGTACCACGTTCCGCATTGCAGCAACAATAGGCGCAGAGGTGTTGCGCCCACTGTTCCTGCAATGTTTCACGCCGCCCCGCGGCCCTCATCAGGCTCGCCCTCGGGCGAGCCAGCTTCCCCCAAGGGAAGCTTTTGTACCGTGTCGGCAGGCTCTGCGTTGAATCTGACGGAGAGATAACCGGTAGGTTCCCGGAACGGCACACAGGCCGTTCCCTACGGTTTCACTGATACGTCCGTTTTTTCAACCATCGTAGTTTAAAAACCCCCGTTTTTTGGCCTGTAAGAACAACCGGGGCCACGCCCCAAAACGCAGAATTGTCAATTGTCAATTGTCCATTGTCAATTGAAAAAAACTGTCAACTGTCAAATCTTTACGTTTCCTCTTCCCCGTCCTCCAGCGTAGTGATGACCAGCTTGTTTTCAATGGCGGTGGTGGTCAGCTCCTCTTTGTTTTTGAAGCCGCCGATGCGGACCATTTCCGCAATGTTATAGCGGACACCGCTGACGGAGAGGTTGAATTTTTCCGCGATTTCCCGGTAGGTATAGCCCTTGATGAAGGCCCGGAGGATTTCGATCTGGGCGGGGGAAAAATCCTGGGACATGCACTTTTTCATTTCAACCGCAGGGGAAAAGTCCGGGAAAATGTGTTCCCCGGCCATGGTCCGGCGGATCACGTCCAGGATGGCGTCGGTGCCGTGGTCTTTGTACCACAGACTGTCGGCGCAGCCCTGTTTGGCTTGCAGCAGCACCTCCGGGTCTACCAGGGAGGTGATGATCACCACCTTGATGTGGGGGAAGGCCCTGCGAATGCGCTTGCCCGCCGCCAGCCCTGAATGCTTGTGGAGGGTCAGCACGTCCATGAGCACCAGGTCTACGGTGGGGCCGCAGAGCTTTTCCGCCTCAAAGGCATCCCCCACCGCGGCCACAAGACTGAACTCCTCTTCCTCTGAAAGCCGCTCCATAAAATGACGCCGGATGTATGGGTCATCCTCCACCAGCACAATACGGATTTTCATCGTCTCGCTCCTTTCCGGGTAACTTCAAAATCAGGGCAAAGGCCCCTTCCCAGGACAGCTCCATTTCCCCGCCGAAGGCCTCCACGCTGTTGCGCAGAGAAGAAAGGCCGCTGCCCTCTATAATGGGCCCCGTGGGCTTTGCGCCGTTGTTGGTAAAGGTCACGGTGCAGCATTCCCCCCGGTGCCGGATGTCCATCCGGACCTCCGTGCCCTTGGCGTGGCGGATACAGTTGGTGACGCACTCCCGGGCGGCCCGGACGCAGAGGGTCTCCGCCGGGCTGCCCTGGGGCAGGGCCCCCGTGATGATGAGGCGGACCCCCAGGGCCTCGGAGGAGCGGACCGCGTCATAAAGCCCTTCCCCCGCCGCCGGGGGATGGCTTGACAGCACCGCCACCGCCTCTTCCAGGGAGCGAAGCTTCTGGGCCGTTTCCTCCCCGCTGTTCATAATATCCTGAATGGTCAGAAGAGACCGGCCCATGGTGTCGTGGATGTAGATTTTAAATTCCAGGCTTTCCTTTTCCCGGATGTCGTCGGCAATGCGGTCATACATTTTTTGCAGCCTGCCGTTGGTTTTTTTCAGCTTTTCATTCTGCCGGGCCAGCTGGCGGTTGATCTCCACCTGTTCCGTCACGTTCTGGGCCATGAGCTGGTACCATCCCGGCTCCCCGTCCACGGTCAGGTCCGTGCCGGTGAAGCGGTAGACGCTGCCGTCGGGAAACCGTAGGCAGCCCTCGGGCTCCGGCCTTACGGGCTCCGGCGGGTTCTGGATGGCGGCGGTGATCTCCTCCAGAACCTGGGGATAGCCCCCGGTGAGCTGGTTGAGAAGGCCCCCCATGGTGTTGTTGCACAGCGTCACCCGGCCCTTCGCATCGGAAAAGCAGACCCCCATGGGCAGATCGTCCGTGGCCTCTATAATAGACCTGGCGGAAAGGGTGGCCGCCGCCCGCCGTTTTTCTTGGGGGAAGGCCCTGTATAAATGGAGGGTCGAAACCAGGATGTCCCCCACCCCCCAGGCCCAGGGCAGGGCCAGAGAGCCGCCGTAGCCCGGGGAGAAGATTTGCAGAAAAAACAGATGGGCCCCAATCATCAAAATAGACAGGGGATACCGCCCTTGGGGTGCCCGCTGGATGGCTTTCCGAACCAGCAGATACAGCTCCGCCACCAGCAGCGTAAACATCCAAAAGAGCAGGAAGCTGCGGCAGGGGGCGGGCAAAGCATCAAAGGATTTCATAGCTTCCCTCCTCCCCCAGTTTCAGCAGGCAGCTCCACTCGCCTTCGTCACATTCAATCTCCGCCCCGGGAAAGTCCCGAGAAAGAACAGACAGATCCTTGGACGTTTCCGCCGTGATGGTCAGGCGAAGAAGGCCACGGACTCTGGAAATGCGCACATTCACCGCCTGTAATTCCGGCAAGGCCCCCTCAATGACCCCTTCAAAGAAATCATACATCGCCCCGGCTTCCGCCCCCTCCGGGGCAACCCCTTCCTCCATATAAAAGCTGTGGGCCACCCCCAGCAGCTCCAGGGTCTGCATGGACTCCCGGAAGGCCCCCCGGAGCTCCGGGGCGGAAATCCGATGGTCCCGATAATTGGACAGGGCCAGATGCTTTCTGCGCTTGATGAAGCAGCACAGCACGGCGATCTGGGCCAGAATGTTCCGGGCCTCCGTTTTGTCCGGGGTCTGGCGGTACGCCTTTTCCAGGGCCGCAATGCCGTCGATCTGCTTCTGGGTCACGGATTGAAGCAAGTCATACAGCCGGTTCTGCTCCTCCACCTTCCGGCGGCCCCGCTCCAGGCCGTATTCCTGGCGCAGGAGCCTGCCCCGGTCCTTCAGCTCCTCCCGGAGCTCTTCCAATTCCTCCGTCAGGGCCAGCAATCCTCTGTTGTCCTCGGTCCACAGGGCGTAGCCCCCGCTGACCGGCATGGTGTGGAGCACCCGGCCATCCGGCAGCCGAAGGGGGCCCCGGACCGCGGCGCGCATCTGCTGCTCGGTAAAAGGGGTGGCATCGGAGGCCCTGTAGCGCAGGGCAAAGTCCCGGTCGGTGATCTGGGCGGAGCAGCCGTGTACCGCCTCAAACAAAGACCCGTAGCGGGCGTTGGAGTGGATGAGCCCGCACTGGATGCAGCTTTCCAAGGTCGCCGCCCCCAGCAGGCACTGGACCACGGTCAGGTCTCCAAAGAACAGGAAAAACCAGGAGAACCCGAAGCCGTAAAGGGCCAAATACACCATGGCGCAGCCCAGGGGAATGGCCGGAAGCCACAGGTAGCCCCGCTTCCCCGGCAGGCGGCATTTTTTCAGCAGCAGCCCAAAGGCCCCCAGGGAAATGCCCACCTGCCAAAGAGTGGCCAGCCGGAACAGGGGGCCATAGGAATAATCGTGGTCACTCCACTGAAAGAACCCCTCCCCCTCCGGGAAGCGAAACATCAGAAAGTGGGCATCATTGCTCAGCACCAGCGCCAGCAGCGCCCCGGACAGGGCCCACAGCCACCGGCTCTGCCGGGGCGCTGCCCGATCGTCCCGCTCCCCGATGGTCAGGGCCACCGACAGGGCGGTGCAGGGCAGAAACAGCATGGGCACATAATACAGATACCACAGATACCGATATTCCACCGGCTCCGCTGCAAAGAAGAACTTGAAAGTCCTCACAAAGAGCCAGAAGACCATCAGCCCCGCGGCCCCCACCATATACCGCCGGGCCCACCGCTGCCGGATGCGCTTTTTTAGAGAACAGCCCCAGCCCATGAACAGCGTCAGGTAGATCACGCTTCGCAGCAGACTCAAAGGCTCCGACAATTGAAGGGCCCATTCTCCTACCGCAAACTTGGGGATCATCCGGCAGGTATAGGCGGTCAGCACCGCCGCAAGCAGCAGCGCCAGCTGCTTCCTGTTTTTCATCCCGGCATCCCCTCCCCTCTTTTTCGTTTATTATACCGAAAAGCCGGGCCATACGCAAGCCGGGACTGTTTTTTATGTGGGGGCGGTATTGCGAAAAATGCCGGAAAATGGTATGATGGGTGGGAATCAAACGAAGAAACGCCCTCCGCCGGAGGACTATATAAGGAGAACGCCGACATGGATCAAAAGACACAAGAGCAATTCCTGGAAATCCTCAATACCGAGCTGGTGCCCGCCCTGGGCTGCACGGAGCCCATTGCCCTGGCCTACGCCGCGGCCAAGGTCCGGAATGTATTGGGCCAGTTTCCGGAGCGCATGGAGCTGTATTGCAGCGGCAATATTATTAAAAACGTCAAAAGCGTCACCATCCCCAACTCCGGAGGTCTGGTGGGCATTGAGATGGCGGTGATCCTGGGTGCCGTGGGCGGTAACGCGGAGGAGGACCTGAAGGTGCTGGAATCCGTGACCTCGGCCCACATCGAAAAGGCCCAGGCCCTGGCCAAAACCGACTTCCTTTGCTGCAAGCTCCAGGAGGGCGTGGCCAATCTCTACATCGACATTCTGGCCCACGCCGGGGACCACAGCGCCCAGGTGACCATCGTCAACCGCCACACCCTGATCACCAAGATTCTCCGGGACGGGGAAGTTCTTTACAGAAACGACCCCATTGAAAAGAAGGAGACATTGGATCTGGCGGGCATGGACGTATCCTCCATCCTGGACTTTGCCAACACCGTGGACCTTGCCCGGGTCCGGGCGCTGCTGGACCGGCAGATCACCGCCAATGAAAAAATCTCCCAGGAGGGCCTGAACAATCCCTATGGGGCCCAGGTGGGCCGGACCTTGCTTGAATGCTACGGTCAGGACATCAAGGTCCGGGCCCGGGCCCGGGCCGCCGCCGGGTCCGATGCCCGGATGAACGGCTGCTCCCTGCCGGTGGTCATCAACTCCGGCAGCGGCAACCAGGGCCTGACGGTCTCTCTGCCCGTGGTGGAGTATGCCCGGGAGTGGGGCAAGAGTCCGGAAGAGCTCTACCGGGCTCTGCTGATCTCCAACCTGGTATCCATCTATCAGAAGCACTACATCGGCAGCCTCTCCGCCTTCTGCGGCGCCGTCACCGCCGCCTGCGGCGCGGGGGCCGGCATCACCTATCTGGCCGGCGGCGACTACCAGGCCATCTGCCGCACCATCGTCAACACCATCGGCAACGTAGGCGGCATCATCTGCGACGGTGCCAAATCCTCCTGCGCCGCCAAAATCGCCTCCGCCCTGGACGCGGCCATTCTGGGCTATGAGCTGAGCATGAAGGGCCGGGTCTTCAAACCCGGCGAGGGCATCATCCAGGAGGACATCGAAGAAACCATCCGCAGCACCGGCTACGTGGGCCGGGTGGGCATGAAGACCACCGACGTGGAAATTCTGAACCTGATGCTGCACCAGTGCCATTGAGAACGCCGGGGGAGAGCGCACCGCTCTCCCCCATTCTTCCATCAATAAAGCTTTACTTGTAACGCAAATTGCGTTACAAGTATTCAAAGGAGGCGACGACCATGGAAAAGACCACTACAATGAATCTTCGCGTAAATCCCGCGGTCAAGCAGCAGGCGGAGGATGTATTAAAGCAGCTGGGCGTTCCCATGTCCACGGCTGTGGATATGTTTTTACGGCAAATCGCACTGACCGGAAGCATCCCCTTTGCCGTTGCGCTGCCCAAAGCGCCGGACAGTGTAAACGCAGACAAAATGACCGCCCAACAGCTCCGGGGAGCCATCCGGGCCGGGCTGGAGGATGCGGAATCCGGAAACACCCAGGATGCCGAAAGCGCCTTTGCGGAGTTCAGAAAGCGGCATACATGAAGAAATACAACGTAAAAATCACCGATCTGGCGCTGGGGGATATAAACCTGTCAGCGAAACCGCAGGGAACGGTGCGAAAATTGACAATTAACAATTGACAATTATTGGGGCGACCAACGTTGTTTATTTGTATCCGTCCGTTAAAGTATGTAGGGAACGGCCTATGTGCCGTTCCGGGGGCATTTCCAATATCACCCGTGCGGATGAAAGGAACCACGCCCAAAACCTTCCCCTTTGGGGAAGGGGGACCGCCATAGGCGGTGGATGAGGCGCAGTACCACGTTCTACATTGTAGGAACAACGGGCGCAGAGGTAGAAACAAATCGGAAAAGCACCCTTGGCTCTCCCTCTGGGAGAGCTGTCACCGCAGGTGACTGAGAGGGTCTTGGCTCTCCCTCTGGGAGAGCTGGCTCGGCGCAGCCGAGACTGAGAGGGCCTTGCAGCGTTTTTTGAATGAGAACGTCCACCTAAATCATCAACGTTGACCCTCTCCGTCCTCGCTGCGCTCGGCCACCTCTCCCATAGGGAGAGGCAAGAGGGGCGTTTCTACGGATTCGCCTACTGTTTCTACAGTATTTCACGCCGCCCCGCGGCCCTCATCAGGCTCGCCCAGGCGAGCCAGCTTCCCCCAAGGGAAGCTCTTGTTCCGTGCTTTCAGGGCTCTGGTTTTCCAGTACGGCGTGAAGGTCTGCACCAAAACCTTCCCCTTCGGGGAAGGGGGACCGCCGCAGGCGGTGGATGAGGCGCGGTACCACGCCCGCATTGTAGGAACAATAGGCGCAAAGGTGCCGCGTTTGTTCCAAAAAACTGTCAACTGTCAATTGTCAACTGCCCATTTGTCTTCCCGCTGCACGCAAAACCGCCGCCCTTTGGTTTGGGGCGGCGGTTTGCGGTTTGCTCATTGCTCCTTCAGCAGTTCCTGGTAGAAAATGCCCAGTGTGCCCACATAATGAGGGTTCCAGGGCCGGTTTTTGCCGCAGAAGTGGACAACCACCGTGTTTTTCCGGACCCAGGCCAGGTCGTGGCGGGGGTTTCGGGGGTCGGCGTTGTAGAAGTTCAGGATGCGGTCGCTGAGGTTAAACTTCTGGGCATCGGCCAGGAGGATCTTGTCCCCGTGCATGACGGTCAGCAGGTCCTGGTCCGGCAGCCAGAAGGTGTCGATTTTTTCCAGGGCCGTGTCACGGATCAGGTCCATGGTCAGGTTCTGCCGCAGAGCCGGGAGGTTCAGCATCAGGACCCCGGTGTTTACATAGGGGGAGCCCTCCGGTACTTTCAGCCGCAGGTCGTTGAGCTTTGTCAGGGCCTCCCGGATGTGGGTGCAGGCGATATAATAATTGCCCTCAAAATCCATGGTATAAAAGCTTTTCAAGGGGTTGATCACCAGGGTGTCCACATCCAGGTATAAGATCCGGTCCAGGTCCCGGGGCAGCAGCAGAGGGGCCGCCAGGCGGTAGTAGATCTGCCTGGGGTAGCGCTTCCGCTCCGGAAAGCCGTCAAAGAGTTCCGGGGCCACCGGGAGAAAGACGCAGTGTACCCGGGGGCTGACCTGCCGGATGGCCTCCATATCCTCGGGGCTTAAATCGGAGTGGAGGATATAGGCATCGTACCCCTCCTCCCCGCCGTGGAGGACGACGGACCGGAGGCACTGGCACAGCAGGGGCCGGAATTTGGCATTGATGCAGAACAGCAGATTCATTCCTTCATCAGCTCCATGAATTCGTCACCGGTAATGGTTTCCTTTTCATACAGGTGCCGGGACAGCTTCTCCAGCTTCTCCCGGTTTTCCCGCAGCAGGGTCAGGGCCTTGTCGTGCTGCTGCTTCACCAGCTTTACCACCAGCTCGTCAATGCGGGTCTGGGTCTCGGCGGAGCAGCTCAAGCTGCTGTCACCGCCCAGATACTGGTTGGAAACGGTTTCCAGAGCCACCATGTCAAATTCTTCGCTCATGCCGTAGCGGGTGATCATGGCCCGGGCCAGCTTGGTGGCCTGTTCAATATCGTTGGAGGCGCCGGTGGAAATGGAGCCCACGGCGATCTCCTCCGCCGCCCGGCCGCCGGTAAGGGTGGCGATTTTGTTTTCCAGCTCCTCCCGGGTCATCAGGTAGTGGTTGCCCTCCTCCACCTGCATGGTGTAGCCCAGGGCCCCGGAGGTCCGGGGGATGATGGTGATCTTCTGCACCGGGGCAGAGTGGGTTTGCAGGGCGGCAACCAGCGCATGGCCGATTTCGTGGTAGGCAACCGCCAGCTTTTCCTTGTCCGTCAGAATGGCGTTCTTCTTCTGGTAGCCCGCGATAACGGTCTCGATGGACTCTTCCAAATCCGCCTCACAGGCGGCCTTCCGGCCATCCCGGACGGCCCGGAGGGCGGCTTCGTTGATGATGTTGGCCAGCTCCGCGCCGCTGGCACCGGAGGCCATCCGGGCGATGGTTTCAAAGTTCACGTCGTCTGTCAGCCGTACCTTTTTGGCGTGGACCTTCAGGATCTCCTGCCGCCCCTTCAGGTCCGGCAGCTCCACCGGTACCCGCCGGTCAAAACGGCCGGGACGGGTCAGGGCCGGGTCCAGAGATTCGGGCCGGTTGGTGGCCGCCAGGATCATGACGCCGGAGTTTCCTTCAAAGCCGTCCATCTCCGTCAGCAGCTGGTTTAAGGTCTGCTCCCGCTCGTCGTTGCCGCCGTAGGCCCCGCCGGAGCGCTTCTGGCCGATGGCATCGATCTCGTCAATGAAGACGATGCAGGGAGCCTTTTCCTTGGCCTGCTTGAACAGGTCCCGGACCTTGCTGGCACCCATGCCCACGAACATTTCCACAAACTCCGAGCCGGAGATGGAGAAGAAGGGCACGTCCGCCTCACCGGCCACGGCCTTGGCCAGCATGGTCTTGCCGGTGCCCGGAGGGCCTACCAGCAGCACGCCCTTGGGCATGGTGGCGCCGATTTCCCGGTATTTGGAGGGGTCGTGAAGGTAATTGACGATTTCGGACAAGCTTTCCTCCGCCTCGTCCACACCGGCCACATCGGAAAACCGGATGCCGTCGGAGGACTTGACGTAGACCTTGGCGTTGGACTTGCCCATGTTAAAGGACATGGCGTTGGGGCCGCCCATTTTGTCCATCATCTTCCGGGACAGCACCTGTCCCAGCCCTGCAAAGAGGATCAGGGGCAGGAGGAAGTAGAGGAAGAAATTGAGGATGGGGGAGGTTTCTTCCACGATTTCTCCTGAGAACTGGGCCCCGGCTTCATAGAGCCGCTC
This sequence comes from uncultured Oscillospiraceae bacterium, assembly GCA_934589225.1. Taxonomy (GTDB): domain Bacteria; phylum Bacillota; class Clostridia; order Oscillospirales; family Oscillospiraceae; genus Faecousia. The sequence goes on along the minus strand of CAKTNS010000023.1, from coordinate 24,070 downwards.
CGTCCGGCCCGGATCGTCCAGCAGGCCGGTTTTGAAAATCTGGGACTCATCTTTGTTGGTAAACAAAATCTGGTTGTCCTGGATCTCCACCCGGCCGATGTCCTTTTGCTCCGTCATGGACATAAAGGTGCCGTAGTCCACTTCCTTGATCTTCATGTCCGCGATCATGGGCATTACCAGGACGTTGAACAGCAGAATGGCAATCAGCACCACGCTGTAGTACCACATCAGCGGTTTTTTCGGCTGTTTGACTTCGTTCATGGAAAAACCTCCTTCGGTTAGGTTTTGTTGTTTTGCAGCTTGAAGCGTTCCAGCTTTTCCCGCATTTCTTTCAGGCGTTCTTCCAGGGGACGCTCGTCACGGAAAGGACGGAAGAAGTTGTATTTGAGGCGGATGTTGCTGTCCTCGAAATTCTCCCGGATGTGCTTCTTGACGGCCTCGTAGCGAACCACCATCCGGTTTTCCTCGGCAAAGGCCTTGAGCTTTACCACCAGGTTGGCGGAATGGCACACGTCAATGATAAACACCCCGAAGAACATGCCGATGAAGAAGGAGAAGGCCAGATTCCGGGAAAGCCAATCCAGGGCCCCCAGCACATAGGGGTGGATGAGGAAGTAATACATGGCCCCCATCACCGCCCAGAAAAAGGAGAACAGGGGGCAAATCAGCCCCTGGATGTTCCCCCACATGTCGGAGTAATCCCACAGCATGACCTTAAAGTATTTCAGGCAGAAAATGCCCGCAATATACTCGATCAAAGTCATGCCCACGGCCATGGCGGCAAAAAGGGCGATCTTGTTCCACACCGGATTCTGGATCAGGCCGTAGCTTTCAAGGCTTGCCAGCAGATACAGGGTACACAGGCCGAAGCCGTAAATGGGAAGATAGGGTCCCGTACAGAAGCCGGGGTTCACCCACTTCTTATTGTGGTGTACGATGTTGCGGAACAGCAGCTCAATGACCCATCCGGCCACGCTGCCGATGAAAAACAGACAGGCCAGGGTTAAAAATACATTCATCTGGAATCCTCCTAAATTGTTCCTTATAAAACTGTTTTATCATGAAAAAAACGGAACGTCAATAACTTTTTACAATTATTTGAATTTAATATTTTGTTCAAAAACAGTTGAGAACCAATTGAGATTGACATTGTAGCATGATACGCAAAAATGGGTAGTTTTGGCAATGACAGAAAGGAAGAAGAACTGATGAAAAAAGAAAAGAAGGCCCGGAAAGAAAAAATCAAAGCCTGGAAACAGGCCATTCGGGAGTATGACAGCATCACGGAGCGGGATGTGGTGATGCCTGTGGAGGAGGATTCTCAAAGGGTGCTGCAAACCCTGGAACAGGGCCAGCCCAGCCTGGAAAGCCTTTATGAGGACCTGGCCCAGGCCCATGACCCGGAAAGCTTCGACACCGCCGTCATGCAGCGGCTGCGCTCCTACCGCCGGGCTTCCACTGATCTGGTCCGGGCCAACGGGAAACTGCTTGAAAACTACGATGAGCTTTCCGCCCGGTGGGACGACGTGACCCGGCAGCACCACCGGAAGCTGACGGCCCCGGCCAACGCCGTCATTGATCTGGAAGAGACCCGTAGCGGCCATTTTGCCGCGGGCATGAACATTTACAAGCTGCTGCTGGTGTGCTTCATCGGCTGCTTCGGGGGCGTGGTCATTGAGCTTTTGTGGTGTCTGGTGACCAACGGCTATCTGGAAAGCCGCTCGGGCCTTGTCTACGGTCCCTTTAATATGGTCTACGGTGCCGGTGCCCTGGCCCTGACTCTGGCCCTTTACCGGTTCCGGAACCGGGGCCGGTGGCTGTCCTTCCTGGGGGGCTTCCTGGTGGGAAGCGCCCTTGAATACTTCTGCTCCTGGGCCCAGGAGCTGCTTTTCGGCTCCGTCAGCTGGGATTACAGCCACATGCCCTTTAACCTAAACGGCAGAATCTGCCTGCTGTACTCCATTTTCTGGGGCTTTTTGGGGATTTTCTGGGTAAAGACCCTCTATCCCTTTATGGCCCAGCTGATTCTCAAAATTCCCAACCGCTTCGGAAAGGTGTTTACCTGGTGCCTGACGGCCTTCTTTGTCTTTGACTGCGTGGTGACCCTGCTGACGGTGTTCCGCTGGTCTTGCCGGGTGGAGGGCATCGCCGCCTCCAATGCCTTCTGGGCCTTCCTGGACAGCCGGTTCCCGGATGCCAGAATGCAGCGGATTTTTGCCAATATGGTGTTCCGATAAGTGGGGGGAGTCTATTGTTTTCTGGGGTTTTCTATGATATAATGGGGCCAAATCAAATAATGGAGACTTCCCTATGAATCTGAACTTTCGTTCCGCCCTCCGGGGCTTTAACCGGCAGGATGTGGCAAACTACCTAGAATACCTGAACAACCGGCACAATACGGAGCTCACTCAGCTCAATACCGAGCTGGAGGCCCTGCGGCAGCAGCAGAGTAAGCCTGCCGTGGACCCCCAACGTCTGGCCCTGGAGGCCCGGGTGCTGGACCTGCAGGAGGAGCTGAAAAACCTCCAGCAGCAGCTGGAGACGGCCACCACCCAAAAAGAGTCTGCCTTGCAGCAGCTTACCCAGATGCAGTGCCAGCTGGAAGAGGCCCAGCAGGCCCGGAAAGAGGCCATGGTCCAGGCCAGCGGGGCCAAGCTGGAATCCAACCAGGAGCTGGAAGCCTACCGCCGCGCCGAGCGCACCGAGCGGGTGGCCCGGGAGCGGGCGGAGCAGGTCTATTCCGAGACCGGGGCGGTGCTGACCCAGGCCTCCGCCCGGGTGGAAAGCGCCCTGCGGCAGATGACCGGCATCTCCCAGCAGGTCAGCGCCCAACTGGACACCCTGCAATCCGCCGTCTCCTCCAGCCGCCTGGCCCTCCAGGACGCCGCCGACACCCTCCAGCGGTTGAAGCCCAACCGCTAAACAAAAAGCTTCCCTTGCGGGAAGCGGTGCGGCGTGAAATGTTGCACAAACAACGGGCGAATAGGTGTTGCGCATGTAGGGGCGGCTACTAGCCGCCCGGGACGTTTCGAATATAACCTGTGTGGTTGAACGGTACCACCCACCAGTGTGTCTGTAGGGGCGGCAACCTGCCGCCCGCCACCTGTCGGATATAACCTGTGGGGACAAAACGGAACCACCCCCGCCCCTTGGCTCTCCCTCTGGGAGAGCTGGCTCGGCGCAGCCAAGACTGAGAGGGCCTTGCTTCGTTTTTTGAATGATAACGTTATTTGGTATCGTGAGCGTAGACCCTCTCCGTCCGAGCTGCGCTCGGCCACCTCTCCCATAGGGAGAGGCAAGGGGTGTACCACATTTCGGGTGGTACCATTCACCCCCACAGGTTAAAAACCCCACGTGGCGGGCGGCAGGTTGCCGCCCCTACATGCACGCCGGGGGGGTCTGTTCAACCATACGGGTTGTATTCGGGACGTTGCATGGCGATGAATCATCGCCGCTACATTGCGTCTTACCTCTGCGCCTATTGTTCCTACAATGTTAAACGCCGCCCCGCTCCTCCCACCGCCGCTGCGGTCCCCCTTCCCCATCGGGGAAGGTTTTGGAGTTTCTTTTTGGAAAGGATTCGTTTTATATGTTATTTGATACCCACGCCCATATGGATGACCGGGCTTTTGACGAGGACCGGGAGGAGCTTCTGTCCCGGGTGCTTCCAAACGCCCAAATCGGGTTACTCATGAATCCCGGGTGCAGTCTTGCTTCTTCCCGGGCGGCTAGTAGATTGAGCCGGGAATATCCCTATGTCTATGCCGCCGTGGGCTCTCACCCGGATGCGGCGGACGAGGTGGACGAGGCGGTTCTGGATGCTTACCGGGCCCTTTGCCGGGAGAATCCCAAAATCAAGGCCATCGGAGAGATTGGGCTGGATTACCACTATGAGGACATCCCCCGCAGCATCCAGCAGCGGGCCTTCCGGCTGCAAATGGAGCTGGCCCGGGAGCTGGAGCTGCCGGTCATCGTCCATGAGCGGGAGGCCCATCAGGACGGCATGGAGATCGTCTCCGACTTTCCCCAGGTCCGGGGGGTGTTTCACTGCTTCTCCGGCTCCGCGGAAATGGCCAAGTGGCTGGTGGACCGGGGGTATTATGTGGGCTTTACGGGGGTTCTGACCTTCCGCAATGCCCGCAGGGCCCTGGAAGCCGCGGCGGCGGTGCCCCGGGACCGGGTGGTTATTGAAACGGACTGCCCCTACATGTCCCCGGAGCCCTTCCGGGGCAAACGCAATGACCCTGCGAAGCTCTACCGCATGGCCCAGGCTCTGGGAGACCTTTGGGGCATCCCCGCGGAGGAGGCCCAGGCCATCACCTATGAAAACGGAAAGCGTCTATACCGCATCGGAGGCGAATAAATATGCTGAACCAAAATGCCTACGCCCTGGGAGCCAACCGCTCCTGCATCCGGGAGCTGTTTGAATACGGCCGGGCCCGGGCGGCCATCGTGGGGCCGGACCGGGTCTTTGACTACTCCCTGGGAAATCCCTCCATCCCCGCCCCGGAGGAAGTGAACCGGGCCATTTGCGATATTGTTCATGAGCTTCCTTCCCTGGAGGTTCACGGCTATACCTCCGCTGTGGGAGACTTTGAGACCCGGGCGGCCATTGCCCGGGATTTAAACCGCCGGTTTGACGCAAAAGCTTCCCCGGAGGACTTTTTTATTGCCGGCGGCGCGGCCCCGGAGCTGGTAGCGGTGTTTAAAGCCCTGGCGGTGCCCCAGGGAGAGCTGCTGGCCATTGCCCCTTACTTCCCGGAATACAAGCCCTTTGCCCAGGAGGCGGGATTGCAGTTCCGGGTGGTGCCCCCGGATGTGCCGGGTTTTCAAATTCAGCTGCCGCTTCTCAAAAGCATGGTCAGCGAGCACACCCAGGCGGTGCTGATCAACTCCCCCAATAACCCCAGCGGCGTGGTATACAGCCGGGAGACCTTGCAGGCCTTGGCCCGGATTCTGGAAGAAAAGTCCAGGGAATACGGCCACCCCATTTATCTCGTTTCCGACGAGCCCTACCGGGAGCTGGCCTACGGGGTGGAGGTGCCCTTCGTCCCCGGCATCTACCGGGACACGGTGGTCTGCTACTCCTACTCCAAGAGCCTGTCCCTGCCGGGAGAGCGCATCGGCTATGTCTATGTGCCCCAGGGGGCTGCCGACGGGAAGGCGCTGCTTGCCGCCGCGGCCGGGGCCGCCCGGGCCTGCGGCCATGTCTGCGCCAACAGCCTGATGCAAAAGGTCATCGCCCGGTGCGCTTCTCTGGGCCCGGACCTTCAGAGCTACGACCGGAACCGCCGGGCCCTTTACGAGGGGCTCACCGCCATGGGCTACGAAATGCCGGAGCCCCAGGGGGCCTTTTACCTCTTCATCAAGGCCCCCGGTGGAGACGCGGCGGCCTTCTCGGAGCGGGCCAAGAAAAAGGACTTGCTGCTGGTCCCCGGTGACGGCTTCGGCTGCCCGGGATACTTCCGCATTTGCTACTGCGTCAGCTATGAAATGATTCAAAGTAGCCTGCCGGTATTCAAGGCGCTGCTGGAAGAAGGCTGACAAGGGGGCGGAAGGAGCGTTCATGAAATTCAAAAAAACCGTCTACAATCTGATTTTCGGCATCGGCACCCAGCTGATCACCCTGGCCCTGGGGCTTGTGATCCCCCGGCTCATTTTGCAGAGCTACGGCTCGGAGGTCAACGGGCTGTTCAATACCTTAAATAACATCTATACCTATCTGTCCCTGGTGGAGGCCGGCATTGCCACCTCCGCCCTGCAGGCCCTTTACGGCCCCGTGACCCGGGAGGACCACCAGAGCATCAACGAAATTCTCACCGCCACCAAGCGCTATTTCCACCGCTGCGCCATGCTCTACGGCCTGGGGGTCCTGGTCCTGACCGCCAGCCTGCCCTTCCTGCTGCGGACGGACATCAGCCCCACCGCCGTGGCCCTGGTGACGCTGCTCCAGGGCTGCGCCAGCATCCTGAATTTCTATGTGGTGGCCGGCATGACCGCCCTCCTGTCCGCCGAGGGCAAGGAGTATGTGCAGAACAACCTGACCCTGGTGACCACGGTGCTGACAAGCCTTGCGAAAATCGTGCTGGTAAACCTGCGGGTGAACATTGTGATCTTGCAGCTGGCCTATTTTGGCATCAGCCTGCTGTCCGTCACCGTTTACTTCCTCTATTTCCGGCGGCACTACCCCTGGATGGACCGGAATCAGTATAACCCCCAGGTCAAGCTGCAGCAGCGGGGAGCCTTTTTGCTGCACCATGTGGTCTATGTGATTTTCAACAATACGGACGTGGTGCTGCTGGGGCTTCTGTGCGGCCTGAAGGTCAGCAGCGTCTATTCCATTTACAATCTGGTGTTTTTCAGCGTCCTGCGGGTCATCAATACGGCCTTCAGCGGGGTCAAGTTCAATTTAGGGCTGGCCTACAATACAGACAAAGACAAGTATCTGCTGCTCCACGACACCTATAATACCTGCTATTTGGGCTTTGTCTTTGGCCTTATGACCGTGTGCTACCTGCTGACCCCCAGCTTTATCGGCCTCTACACCGCGGGCATCACGGATATTGCCTACTTAGACCCCTATCTTCCCATGCTCTTCTGCCTGAGCAACCTTTTTTCCTGCAGCCGCTCCACGGAGAATAACCTCATCAGCCTGGCCTTCCACGCCACCCAGACCATCCCCCGGGCCATTGCCGAGGCAGTCATCAATCTGTCCGTCAGCGTGCTGCTGGTCTGGAAGCTGGGCATCTACGGCTGCCTCCTGGGCACCCTGGCGGCTCTGCTGTACCGGACCAACGACATCATCATCTACGGCAACAAAACCATCCTTGGCAGGTCCCCCCGCCGGTCTTATACCACGGTGCTGACCTATTTTGCCCTGTTCTTCGCCATCGCTTTTGCGAGCCGCTTCTGGACCCCCAATATTAGGGGCTACGGCAGCTTCCTTCTGTGGGGCCTGATCCTGACCCCCGTTTCCCTGATCCTCTACTACGCCCTGGGCTTCCTGACAAACCCCACCTCCGCCCGCTTTGTGGGCGGCGTGCTGAACCGCAAGCTCCACCGGGGATGAAGGGTCCCGTTCCCTTCGGAACAGGGCAAGCAGCGATGACAAACGGAATAGCGCCCTTAAAAGCTTCCTTTCGGGGAAGCTTTTTTAATTGGGTTTGCTGTAGTCCAGAGCCCGGGGGCTGTCGGTAAGGCCTTGGGTGGTGGGGTCGTTGACGATGCCCAGGATGGCCAGCACGCCAAAGGCGGCGTTGACAAAATCCAGCAGCCGCCCCTGCAGGGCCCCCAGCTCCAGGTCGATTCCTGCCAGGGCCGCGGCGCTTTGCAGCAGCAACAGCAGGGCAGGCACCAGGGCCAGCCAGAAATTCCGGTTTTTAAAGCGTACTTTCCAGTTGATCATATTTTATGCTCCTCCTTTTTCCAGGTCTTCCAATCGGTGATTGATGACCTTGATCTGCTCTTCTACCACCGGCATCCGCCGGGCAAAATGGTTGTGTTCCCGGACCTCCCGGGTCAGCTCCCGGAGCTGCTCATCCGTCACCGCCTGGGCGGTGCGCAGGGCGCTTTCCCGCCGCCGCTCGGAGAGCAGATTGCTCAGCACCACCCCCGCCAGAGACAGTAGCCCCGTAATGAGCGAGGCCGCCACCGTTGCGCTCATAGGCCCTCCTTTCCCGGCAGCAGCCGGAGAATTTTCAGGGGCACGGCGTGGCTGTTGTCCGGTGCCCCCTGTTCAAAGGACAGCACCCCGGGCTCCTGCGTTACCGCCCGGCTGGATTCCCGGCCCCGGAGACAGCCGAAGGCCCCCACGATTTCCCAGAATCTGGGCCCATCGGGCCCTTCCAGTGTCTCAATGGCAAACAGCGCCCCCTCCGCCGGGACCGTTCCCGGGAGAAAGGGCTCCAGGGGGCTGGGGTTCTCCCAAAGGAGCCTGGGGCTTAAATACCCCGCCTCCGCCTGGCCCATGGTCAGGGGCTCCCCCGCCTCCTGCCCCGGAGGCAGCCCTTGCAGCCGGTTTCCCCGGAAGTCCACCAACATTCCCAGGGAAACGGTATTGGCCCCGGTCCCCCGGCAGCCCAGGCCCAGGGCCCGGTGGGGGATGTCCAGATCCAGAAGCGGCCCATTCCCCCAGGGAAATTCCAGAGTCTCCAGGCCGTCCCCTGCCAGAAGGGTCAGGTCCCGGACCTTGGGGATTACCAGGGTTTTATCCATCTGGGGCTCCTGCCCCAGATCCCAGGAGGTCTCTTCCCCGGTATCCGTTTTTCCTTTCAGCATAAACGACGGTGTCACCCCCGAAAGGGCGGTGACACGGCCCATGGCGTGGACCTTCCACCATTCCCCGCCGGGTTGGGCCGCCCCGGCTTCGTCGCATTCTTCCAGGGATAAAATGGCCCCCTGGGGGGCAATTCTCGGCAGTACCGTGAGATTCCCCTCCAAGGTCACCTGTCTGCCCCGGGTGTCCCATAGCTCTGCCCGCACCGGGATCAGCCCGCTTTGAGGAAGGGGAAAAATCACCTTTGTCCCTCTTCCCCCCAGGCCCCCGCAGGTCAGGCGGCACCGGGCAATGGGGGCCCCGGCGCTGCCCCGGGCCTCCACCGAAACCTTCGCCCGGGACACCCCCTGGACGAAGCCCCCGCAAAGGGCCTGGGTGCCGGTGTCATCGGTGATGACCAGCTTCCCCTGGGGTCGCTCCTCTTGGGGAAGCTCTAACAGCAGATACTCCTGCCGGGTCTCCACCGGCTCCTCCCCCCGGTACAAAGTCAGCGTCATCTCCACGGGGATGCGCTGCAATGCCGGGTATTCCTCCGCCAGCTCCACCGGAGGCACCCAGGTCAGGCTGGTGTTTTGGGTTTTCTCCGCCACCGTCCCCTGCCGGGTGCCGCAGCGGTAGGCAACGGTCAGAGGGGCGCCCCCGGCCGATAGGGTCAGAGTCAGGGGGCTTCCCAACTTGTCCCCGGATACCACCAGGGGCCGGTTCAAGGTCGATAAAATCATGGTCTCTCCTTTACCAGCCGAATCTTCTGACCAGCTGGTCATAGAACTGCCGCTGGGCTTCCTCAAATTCCTGCTGCCAGCGGCTGTCCGACACCTGGTCCCGGTAGGACTGATAGTCCGCGGTTCGCTCCCGGTCATACCGGTTCCAGAGCCGCTGGTTTTCCGCCTGCCAGGCAGCCAGAGCCTCCTTATACTGGTTCTGGCTGCCGTTTTCCCGCTGCAGCAGCATGGCGTATTTTTCCTTGTCCGCCTGGCCCTGCCGGTCATACTCCGCCCGGGCCTTGTCGTAAAGCTGGGCAGCCTTGTCAGACAAATCCTCCATATGCCGCCGGTAGGACTGTTGGGCCGCGGTCTGGCCGTAGGAGCTGCCATAGCCGCCGGTCATGGCCGCCGCCTGGCCCAGGGTGTCCTGCATGGCCAGACGGCCGTTTTGCAGGGCCTGGTCTTTATACTGCCGGTAGAGCGCGTCCCCGTTTAACTGATAGGAAAAGGCCTCCCGGTTCAAAATTTTCTCCATGGCCGCGTCCAACTGCTGCTGCCACCGGGACACATAGGCCCCGGGCTGCTTCCGGTCGCTGGCCAGAGCCTCCTGCCGGGCCTGCTCCACCTGGTCGGTGGGTGTATACTCCCTTCGTTTCTTTTCTTCCATACTTCCTCCTTATACCCGCCAATGTCCGTCCGGCAAATACCTAAAGGGCTGGGCCGGGTGGTACAGCTCTTCATATGTCACCCGGTCCCCCTGCTGGGTCTGCACCCCCGGGGTGCCCGGACTGCAAAAGCCGCAGTCTATGGGGCTTTCCGGTGCCGCCTGATCCTCCAAGGCCCCCAGGCGACACAAAACCCCTGATAGTTCCTCCGATACCCTGCGTCTGTCCGCTTCCCAGCTGTCCCCGCTCAGGTACCGGCCCTCCAGCCGTTTTTCCGTCAGGGCCGTCAATGTGCCCGTCAACTCCCCGGAATTCAGAAGGGTCCGGAGCATCCCCTCCCGGTCCGGCTCCGCCTGGCTCTCCCCGTGGGAAAGGGCGTATTGCAGCTGCTCGGAGAGCTGGAACAGGTAATTCCGGATGGCGTGCAATTGCTTCTCCGGGGTGCCCTCCTGAATGCTGGGCAGCCGCAGCCACTCTGCCCCCATCATAGGCCGCTCCTTCCCTGACGGTAGATGCGGGTGAGGGAGAACAGCCGCATGTCTCCCACCCCCTCCAGCCGCAGCTCCAGATGTCCGCAGGGCTTGGGCCGCACCGGCAGGAAAAACCGCCGGTCCGTGCCGGTCATGGTGCCCACGGTCTCCCAGGCCCCGGCATCGTCATACCGGACCAGCACCCGGGCATGGGCCCGGCGGGAGAGCATCAGCTGCAGTTCCAGCCCCGTTAAAATCTGGCTTTTCCCGTCCCAGCCGGAGATCCGGCCGGTCTGGGCAGACCAGGCAACCGGCTCCTGACTGTCCTCTCCCCGCAAAATCCAGAGGTTTCCGTCCCGGTCCAGGCCGTAGAGCCTGCCCTGGCAGAACCGCAGCTGCCGGGCATGGAGCCCCTCCTCCCGGTGCCACTGGCCAAGGCGGGTGTCCAGCACGTAGAGCCCTTCCTCCGAGCCCTCCCGGAGGCTCAAAAAATACCGGTCTCCAAATCCGGCCCCTACGGCCTCCCGGCTCCCCGGATTCCCCAGGGCCTTGCCCACCTCTCCGGGCAGGGACCCATCGTAGACGCAGACCCCCATGGGGGCCTTGTAAAACAGGGAGTTGCCCACAATGGCCAGACTCTCCCCGCAGCCCTGCTGGACCCCGGGGCACACGGTGCTCTGGACCCGGAAGGCCCCGGGGTAGCTGCCATAGACCTTGTACAGGCAGTCCTCTTTAAAGAAGATGGGGGTGCCCAGATAGGTCACCACCCCGGTAAAGGGGCCCTGGCTGCCCACGCCCACGGTGTAGCTGTCGGTGGACAGGCCCATAAAGCAATTCCAGTTCTTAAAGTCCCCCAGCTTGGAGGCGTAGAGCTCGTTGACGGCTTTCCCCTCCGCCCCGGGGCCAAAGCGGCAGCCCCACAGCCGGTTGCCGCACTCCGTCACAAAGTCCATGTCCGGCACCTGCCGCAGCACCTGCAGCCCCCGCTCTACGGTGGTTTTCCGGCCCAGAACGCCGGAAATCACCAGGCTGTCCTCCGTGACCTGCCACAGGGCGTTCCCTCCGTCCAAGTCCCCCGCCCCTTTGACGGTCACGCCGTCATAGACCCGAAAGTCCTTTCCGATGCCCGGGGCGGAGAGCCGCACATAGGCGGTCTGCACCGTGACCCAGAGGCCGGAGGCGGCGGACCATTCCTTGAGCACCTGGGGGCTGGAGGAGGTATCCAGCCACAAGGCCTTGTTGCCGGGCTCCCGGGGCTCCGTGGGCTGGACGAAGCCTGGCACCCGGTCTGCCCCCTCCAGGCTGCAGGGGGTCATGGTCACAGGGGTATCCCCGGGAAAGCAGGCCTCCAGGGCCCCAAAGTCCGAGGGGTCTACGGTGCTGGCGTATTTTTTATCCGGGAACACCAGCACATAGGCCCCCATGGTCACCAGCTTCTTGGGCCCTTCCTCTGTCAGCCCCAAATCCACCTGCCGGTCCGGCAGCACCAGGTATTTCCCCTGGGTGTAGCACAGGCCCTCCCCCGCCCCCAGGGCCGTCACATTCCGGATTTCCGTCTGCACCCGGCCCGGCCGGGGGCCCAGGGCGGGATAAAAGTCGGCGCAGAGATTTTCCATCCGGGAAAACTCCCCGTCTCCGATGCGGGCCCCCCGGTTCAGGCCTCCGAAGGCATCCACCGTATGGCGGCGGCTCCAGACCCGCTTCAGCATAGGCATTTCCACAGCCCATTCCCCCTTTCCTTTACAGATACCGCAGGGCCTTTCCCGGCTGGGGAATGGTCCGGCAGCACCAGGCGAAAAATTCCTTCCACAAGGCGTTGAACCGGCTCATGGCGTTGTTGTAAAGGGAAAATTCCTGGTCAGCATAGTAGATGGAGCCCTCCAGCCACAGGAAATACAGCCCCGTAAAGGCCTGGGGCAGCATCAGCTTTTTCCCCAGCCAATCCTCCTGCCGCAGCCCCGGGTAGGGGCCGGATACGGCGTGAAAGGCCTCCAGGGCGCCCCAGACCATGGCCTCCACCTCCTCCAGCCAGCGCAGCTTCTCCTCCCGGCTGTACAGGTTGGGCCGCCGCCGGTCCGTAGCCTCCATGACCTCCCGCACCGTCATTTATCGGCCCTCCAGGCTCTGCAGGGGCTGGGCCGCCTGGGCCTCAAAGGCCATGGCCTGGGCCAGACTCTTTTCCCGGCGGGAGAGCACCTTGGCCACATTCCGGGGCACCTCCACCGCCACGCCCCGCTGGATCAGCCAGGTCTTGCCGTTGATGCCCACAAACACATCCTCCCGCTCTTCCCGGGTCAAAGGCATCCGAATGGTCACTTTTTCTTCCATAAATAACGCTCCTTTTCTTCTATTCCCCCGGGCCCACGGCCCGGGGATGTTTGGGGTCAAGCCTTAGGAAGCTCTGATTAAATCGGCAAGAGCTGACGGCGAAAGATTTTGGCTCCAGGCAAGGTTTGGAAAATGTGGGAATACTGTATGTATTTCCCATTTTTCAAACCGCAGTCTGGGGGCAAAAGATTCGCCGCTCAGCCGCAGACGATTTATTCAGAGTTTCCCTTAGTTGGCTTCCGCCGTGGGGGAGAAGGCGGAGCAGCACTCCACCCGGACCATGTAGGGCTCCATGAGGATCTCCGCGGTCTGAAGGGCCTTCCAGCCCACGGTGCTGCGCTGGTCCAGAGGGTCCGCGGTACCGGCAGAGCCCAGCTGCTTGATGATGGTGGTGAGGCCTCCGCCGGTGACCTCCGTCACACCGTAGGCGCCATCTGCCAGGAACAGGCAGCCGAACACCGCCAGACCCTGGGGGCAGTCGTTTTCCGTGCCCTTGTACACCGCCGCCTCGGAGGTCTCCACAAAGCGGACACCGGCAATGCGGCCGATCTCCCCTTCATACATGTTCTCGGGGGTGGCGTACTTGTGCATTTCCTCCCAACGTGGGTCGGACATGATGTCGTAGGCCACGTAGGGATGGAGAATGCACACATAGTCCCCGGCGATCTTGGGGGCGTTGGCGGCCTTCAGCATGGCAGCCACCTTCTTGACAACATCCACGGTCAGGGTGCAGGTCTTGTCCAGCTGGGCCCGATCTTCAACAGGGGTCTGCTTTCCGGCGGCATCCACCTTGGGGCAGTAGTACACATTGGTGCCGGACTGCAAGACGTTCCGGGTAATGGTGTCCAGGGTCATGCCCGCCTGACGGCCCACGGCCTTGGTGGCTTCCAGCACGTTATTGTCAATGGCGGTCAGGTCCAGCACGTCGGACAAACACACGAAGTCGCCGTACTGGTTCACCTCCGCCTCCACGGCAGTGGCGCTGAGCTTCCGGCCCTCGGGGGTCACGCCCTCGGTCAGAGGCTTCAGGGCCTTGGGGAGCCCTGCATACCGGCGGAACTGGATGCGCTTGCCTCCGTTTTTGGGAATGGGCCGCTTCTGGCCGAACTGGCCGTGGATCAGGTTGGGACCCGCCTCTTCGATGAGGGCCCGGTCATAAAAGGTCTTGTTCTCCGCGGAAAGGCCCGCATCCGTGGTCACATTGACCTGGGGATTCTCCGCAAACAGCTGTAACATGTTCATTTCCATAGCGTTCTCCTTTATTTTGTTGTTTGTTTAAGCAAAGCTGACGCGCTCGCCGCGCTCCACCCTGCGGCACAGCTCCGCCAGTTCCTTCCGACTGAGCTTTTCCACCCGGTTTCCCAGGGGGGCCGTGCCGGAGGGGGTCAGACCGTTTTCCGGGGGACGGTTGCCGCCGGACCGGAGCTTTTCCGCCAGATGCTTCTCTACCCTTTGGGCCGCGTAGGCCATGGCAGCGGGGATGATCTCCTCTTTATGGCGGATCTCATAGGCCGTCTGCATATCCACACGGGCACGAAGCAGCTGCCGGAACCCCGGGTCCAGCATTTCCCGTTCCAGGTCAAAGTCCGGGTAGGTCTCCCGGATGGTCTGGGCCTGGCTGTGCCATTGGGCAAGCATTTGTTCTGCCCCTGCCTGAATATCCTGGGTCTGCCGCTGCTGCTCGGCAGGCTCCGGCTGTTCAGGCAGGCGCTCCCGCAGGGCCTTTTCCATGGCCCCGTAGTCCTGGCCCTCCATGCCCAGGGCTTTTTGCATGTACTCTAGCACCGGCTGGGCCGCGGCGAATTTTTCCGCCGTTTCCCGGCTGTTTTTAAGCCGCTGCCGCAGAATGCTCTGTACCCGGGCATCGTAGGCCTCTTTGTATGGGCCCTGGATCAGTTTCTCGAAGTCCTCCCGGCCCTGGGTCGGGGCTTCGGCTTGAGGCTGGGCGCCCACCTCAGTTACGCCCGACTCCGAACCTGCCGCTTCCGCGAACAGCTGCAAGGTCCGGTAGTTTACATAATTATCAATCATCCTCATACCTCCATGGTCATGAGGCTGAGGGCCCCGGGGTAGTTCCGCTCCAATACGAAGGCCCCCGCCTGGGTCACCCAATAGGCCATCAGGGTCTCTGCCAGCGCATCCGGCTTGGGCTGGGCCACGATTCTGGCGTAGCCGTCCATGAGCTGAATGCTGGGCTTTTTCAGGAACTGCCCCTGCTCATACAAAAACTGCACCGACTGGGCCAGGGTATAGGCCAGCATGGTGGCCGCCGCGCAGACCAGGTCCTGGCCCTTGGGGGCGGTTTCGGCGTGGCCCTGCATTTCCATTTCCAGGGTGTCCGTGGCTTTGTCTCTAAAAAAATGGGTATGGATCATGGTTTTTCCTCCTTATACCGGGCTTGCGGCGTTGGCCACAGCCATTCTTTCCCGCAAATTGTGTTCGTTTCGCAGCCGAAGCATTTCCCCCTGCTGCCGGGCCAGGTACTTGCCGCCGTTGTCCCGGACGTATTGCAGCACCTTATTTTTCCCGTCAAAATCCATCATTTCCAGGGCCCCCACCGCCTGGTCCCACCGGGCGGGGTCAAAGAGCCCGGCGGTGTAAAACTGCATGGCCATTTCGTTCTGGCTGAGTCTGGAATAGGGGCTCTGCTTTTCCGCCCCGATCTCCACATCGAACAGGGGCGTGTGGCTGCCCAGCTCCACCCCCAGCTCCATGCCCCGGGGCCGGGGCTTCATCCCGGCGTTGGAAAAGCTGATAAACTCCTGACTGCCCCGACTGCCCAAAATCCGGAAGCACCGGGGCAGCTCGTAAAACTGCCGGATGAGCTCCACCATCATCAGGCACACCTTCCGGAAGGCCCGGTAGGAGGCCATGCCGCTGTCCCGGCTGAGCTTGGAGCCCGCCTCCTGCATGGCCGCAATGGCCGAGGCCGCCACCACGCCGGAAACTGTGCCGCCGTTGGAAACATCCCGGTTTCCCGTGACCTCCTTCAGCTCATCGATCTTCCCGTTGACCACGGACACATAGATGTCGCTGAGGCCCATGCTGCCCACGGGCTTGATGCTGTCGTCCCCCAGGTTGCCGTCTACGTGGATGAAATCCCGGCTCAGGTCCGCGTATTCCTCTTCGTTCACCGCCCCGTCCACCCGGATAAAATACCGGGGCCGGGCGGAGGAAAGCATGTTCTGCAAAATGGCCTGGTTGCCCCGGTCCACATATTCCTGGGCGGACTTGGCCACATCGATGTAGCCAAAACCGCAGGGGCTTCCCGCCGTGCGGAACAGAGGGTCCATGATAAAGGGGTAGAGCCCATGGTCATACCACCCCCGGTCCCGGTAGTCGGGACTGTTTTCCGTGGCGAAGAGCACCGTGTCCCCTACGAATTTGCAGTAGTGGAGCACCGGTCTTCCCTGCTGGGTCTTTTTATAGTACCAGTCGATGACGGTGGACTTGTCCGTGGTGTCCACCCGATCCTCGGTCTGGGGCTTCTGTCCGGCATCCAGTTCCCCCGTCAGCTTTCCCTCCAGCTGGGGGTAGGCTTCCAGAAGCCGGTCGTTGTCCTCCATCCGCAGATAGAATAGGTTCCGGGACTGCTGCAAATCCGTGATGCCACTTTCCCAGTAGAGGTTCAGCACATCCACCCGGCTCAGGGCAATGTCTCCCAGTCCCCCCAGCTTTTCCGGGTCCCAGAAGACCCCGTAGATGCCGGTGCCCCCCTTGAGCTTGTCATCCATGACCCGGTCGTAGACCTCCTCAAAGTCCTCCTGCTGCAAGATCACCGGCAGGATGCTGCCCAGGGCCTGGGCCAGGGCCTGATCGTCCTCCTCCCGGGGCAGCACATTGGGCCGGGGGAAGTTGTCCATGGCCTCGGCGTGCTTGTTGGCAATGGCGTTAAAGAGCCACCCGGAAGCCGGCTCCACCTGCTCCTTGGCGCTTCGGCGCATACATTCCCAGTGCCGCATCCGGTACCACTGTTCGTTCTCAATGACCCGCCGCTCCAGATTGGCCTTCCCCTGGCGGTACCGGTTCAGGGTCTGCCGGGCTTTCCGCAGCTCCTCCGGGCCGATCACATTCTTCTTTTCCATGTAGAATCTCCATTCCCGGCCTGACGCAGGCCGTCCATTGTTCCTCAATGTCCAAAAACAGTTCCGCCCCGTTTTTGCTCCGTACCTCCGGCGCCGCCCGGGCGGGGATGGGCCGGGCCATGCAGAAATACCGGGCCTCGTCCGCCGCGTGATCCTCCCCCTCCGTATCCAGGTCCTCGGAATTCACGCTGTCATACTGTAATAGTGGCAATGTCCTTATAAAATGCTTGCAGTTTTTAAACACATAGAGCCTGGCCATGCCCTGGCCGTCAAACCACAGCCGGTAGTGCAGCTGCATCCAGCCGGGGATCCGCTTGTTGTCCCCCGGGGAGAAGAACACCTGGTGCTTGGCGGCGGTGTCCGCAATGCTCTCACCGGTGGAGGCATCCCAGATGGCCGGGTCCGCAATGCCCACGATCCGTTTCCCCGCCAGAAACCGGTGTTCCCGCTCAATGGAGCGGATTTTTTCAAAGACCTGATCCGGGGGCCACCGGACCCCCTCGTTGGGCTCTCCCCGGCAGCCGTAAAATTCCAGAATCCGATAGGCCACCCCCTCCCGGTCCATGGCCCACCAGCCGCAGGAAAAGGGCCGGTGATAGCCCCAGTCGAAGCTCCTGTAAATGGGCCAGTCCTTGGGAATCTCAAAGGGGTCGATCACATGGGTAAAGCGCCTATCCTGATAGTGCCGGGGGTCATCCCGGAATTCTTCAAAGAACTGTCCCTCATATACGTCCCACCGGCCATAGAGCCAGGCCTGCCGCAGTTTGGGAGGCAGCTTTTCCAGGGCCCGCAGATATTCCGGCTGGGAGGCCATCAGGGCTTTGTTGTCGGTGCAAAGGGCCTGGATAAAGGCGTAGTCCTCCGGGTGCTCCTCCGGGGTAAAATTCCGGTCGATAAAGAGCCGCTTAAAATAGCCGTGGGCCGGGCCCCCGGGGTTTAAGGTATAATAGGTGCGCTTGGGGAAGCCGTTGACCCCTCGGACGCAGGCATCGATCTGGGTCAGCCACCCCTCCTGAAACTGCCCCGCCTCGTCGGCAAACCACACGTCATACTCCGCCCCCTGGTACTGGCCCAGGTCTCCCTCGTCGGCGCAGTAGCCAAAGGAAATGGTGCTGCCGTTGGGAAACCTAAAAAGCTTGTCCGCAGATTTGTACTCCGCCGTGCCGCTAAGCAGCTGCTGCAGGGGGGCAATGTGGTTGTTGAAAAGCTCTTTGTAGGTCCGCCGGGTGATCAAAATCTTGATGCCGGGGTAGCGCAGGCTCAGAAGCACCGCCTTCCACCGGACGAACCAGCTTTTTCCCCCGCCCCGGGCCCCGCCGTAGCCCACATATCGGTGCCGCTCCCGCAGGGCCAGCACCTGCTTTTCGTTGGGCCGGGGCATGGTCAGCGTGTTACTCGGCATAGTCCTGACACCCTCCTTCCAGCAATACCGTAATGCTTCGCTCCGTCTCCTGGGTCAAGTCTCTCTGGAGCTTGGCGATCCGGGCCTCCTGCTCCCGGGTGTCCCCCTCGGACCGGAGCACCAGCACCTCCTTCAGATCCTTCAGCACCCCCGTCAGCTGCTTCAGGCCGCCCCGGTCGATGATGCCCTTTTCCTGGGGCAGCAGCCGCTGATAATCCGTGGTGACCTCTCCCCCGTCCTCCTTTTTCGCCTTTTCCCGGACGGATTCCGTCACCGTGTCCAGCTCCTCCACCGCCCGCTCCAGGCAGCCCAGCAGATCATCTGCCAGTGCCGCCACCCGGTCCATGCGGGTTTGAGACAGTTCAGTGTTTTGAACGTTTTCCCCTCGTTCACCTTGCCGCTGCCAGCCCTCCCGCCGCTGCCGTCCCCGGAGGGTGGACCGGGCCACGGCGTATTTTCGCTCCAAAGCCGAAAATGTTTCCCCCCGGGCGTAGTCCTCCCGGATCTTGTTCCAGTCCGGTGTCACCCCGGCTCCACCTCCTGTCTGTGCCGGTCCAGACACCGGTCACAATAGTAACGTCCTGCCAGAACCAACGCCTCATCCTGCAAAATGGGCTCCAGGCACAGGCAGCACCGGGGTCTGCGGGCCAAGATTTTGTCCCATCGCTCCTGCCGCCGCTGCTCCAATACCCAGGGCTCTGTCATTTTCTCCTCCTTATCTGCCTGAAAATCCAGGTTTTTATCCTGTATTTCTCGGCGTTTCCCTTCTTCATAAACAAAATTCCCCGCCTCCTATATTAGTCCGTTTTATTGGACATCCTTTTTGCTATACTCATTTTGCAAAAATTAATCGTCGATTCTGCAAAATTTGAGCACGCAATAGTTGAAAATCGGAAACAGATGTGATACTATATAGCCACATATAGCAGACGATGCGCAACGGGTCATTGGAATCGCTGCTGTAGATGTCCGGAAGTGTTTACTTATTTCAACTACCTGCATTATAGTACATTTGTTCGAACTTGTCAAGTGGGGGTAGTTGACTTTTTTCAATCATTTCCGAGTCAGACCAGGAAAGGGTGTCCTTCGTATGTTCTATGATCGATTTGTCCAGCTTTGCAAACAGCGGGGCGTCAGCACCTCCAAAGCCGCCATCGACGCCGGTCTCAGCAAATCTACCGTCACCAAATGGAAAAAAGATCCCGGCACCAAGCCCTCCGGCAATGTCATAGACAAGCTATGCCGCTATTTCGAAATCTCCGTATCGGAGCTTCTGGGCACCCCGGAGGACGAAAACCCCGAAGAGGTCCACCACCTGGTCACCACCCAGGACCTGAAATTTGCCCTTTTTGGGGGCAGCGGTGAGATCACCGATGAAATGTACAACGAGGTTTTAAGCTTCGCCGCCTATGTCCGCCAGCGGGAAGCCAAAAAAGCAAAAAAAGAGCGGAACAAAAAGGAGTAGCCATGACTCAGGTACCGGAACTGTACGACCTGGCTTCCAGGCAGAATATTGCCGTCCTCCGGTACCCCATGAAGGAAAACGGCTCCATGTCCATTATGGAGCCCGACGGGAAATGCTACATCGGCGTGGATGACCGGGTTCTGGACGGCGGCATCCAGGAGCGTATGCACCTGAGCCACGAGCTGGGCCACTGTCTGACCGGCAGCTTCTACAACCTCTACGCCGCCATCGACTGCCGCCAGCGCCACGAAAACCACGCCGACAAATGGGCCATCACCACCCTCATCCCCGTAGACCGCCTGGACGACGCCATCGCCCAGGGCCACACCGAACTCTGGGACCTGGCCGACTACTTTGGGGTAACGGAAGACTTCATGCGCAAAGCCGTGTGCTGGTACGTCCACAGGAATCTGGCGTCGGAGCTGTATTTTTAAGTTGACAGTGGACAGTTGACAGTTGACAGTTGGGAAATAATTGACAATTGACAATTGCGGTGTCCCTGCGGGACGGATTCAAATGAAAAAATAGGCACCCCAAAGCCCGGTACAAAAGCTTCCCCTCCGGGGAAGCTGGCTCGGCGCAGCCGAGACTGATGAGGGCCGCGGGGCAACCTGAAACTTTCCAAAAACAATGGGCGCAAAGGGATCACGCAATGTAGGGGCGGCAACCTGCCGCCCGCCACGTGGCAATAATAACCTGTGCGGGTGAATGGTACCACCCCATATATGGAACAATGTAGCGGCGTTGACCCAACGCCATCCAGCCCCGGCGAGGGGCTGGCCCCCTTGCCTCTCCCTCTGGGAGAGCCAAGGTCGCCCTTTTGGGGACGGGTTTAAAATGCAAAAAACGCTCTTGAATCGCACCACATAGTACGATTCAAGAGCGTTTTTATTGCCACACCTGAAAGGACGGAGCTGTTTCCGAAAATACCAGCCACGTTCCCCCATTGTGTCATTCCGACCGGAGTGCAAGCGGAGTGGAGGAATCCACCACGTGGGATAATGAACACCACAAGATAAAACTTGCCACTTGGGAAGATTCCTCGACTCCGTTTCACTACGCTCGGAATGACATATCGGTGGGTGGTTCCGTTCAACCAAACAGGTTATATTTGCAACGGGCCAGCCCCTCGCCGGGGCTGGATGGTGGTGCTCCGCGCAGCGAATCAAAATCTATTGATTGCCGGGGGCAATCACACATTGATTTCATCGTTGGGTCAACGCCGCTACATTGTTCCGTGTATTGGGGGATACCATTCAACCCCACAGGTTGTAATTGCCACGTGGCGGGCGGCAGATTGCCGCCCCTACGGTAACGTACCACGTTTTCGCATTTTTCGCACGTAAAACCGGCATTAGATTCGTTGAATATACGGTATCTGTAACAAATACAATAATTGTCAACTGTCAATTGTCAATTCAAACCGTCCAAAAACGCCGCCAACACAGTACATTCCCAGGACTTTTTTAAACCTGTCTCTGTATTTTCCCTTCCAGCACGTCCTCCAACGTCACCCCATCCAGGAACGTCCCCACCACCCGGTCCAGTTCTTCCCAGACGGGTCTTGTCAGGCATTCCCGGGCTCTGGGGCATTGGGGGGCGTCCTCATCCATGCAGGCCACGGCAGCAAGGCCCGTTTCCGTGGTCCTTAAAATCTCCCCCAGGGTGTAGTCCTTGGGTTCCCGGGTCAGCCGGTAGCCGCCCCGGACGCCCCGGGTGGTTTGCAGCAGCCCCGCCTGATGGAGCTTGGGGATGATCTGCTCCAGATACTTTTTGGAAATGTCCTGCCGGGCGGCAATGTCCTTCAGGGCCGTGACCCCCTCCCCCTGGTGCTGGGCCAGGTCCAGCATCATCCGCAGGGCATAGCGTCCTCTGGTGGAGATCATGTCCGTTCCTCCTCCGGTACAAAGTCCAATGTAATGGATTTGAGCTTGGGCCGCAGCTGGGTAAACTTTACCCCGGCAGATTGCAGCATCCGCTTGGAGGCCAGAGTGGCCATGGAGTCGGCGTACTTGTCTGATAAGTACAGCACTTCCTTCACCCCACTCTGAATAATGGCCTTGGCACACTCGTTGCAGGGAAACAGGGCCACATACAGCCGGCTGCCCTGCAAATCCCGGCCATGGGCATTCAATATGGCGTTGAGCTCCGCATGGACAACGTAGGGATACTTGGTCTGGGCCCCCTCCCGCTCCCAGGGATATTCATCATCCGAGCACCCCTTGGGCATCCCGTTGTACCCCGTAGAGAGAATGATATTATTCTGGGACACAATACAGGCCCCCACCTGGGTATTGGGGTCTTTGCTCCTCCGGGCCGCCAGCATGGCAATGCCCATAAAGTATTCATCCCAGCTGATATAATCTTCCCGCTTCATGGCGTGACCTCCTTTGTTTTTTGATAGTATACCAAATCACAAGGTGTTCTACAAGTGTATTTTTAAAACATCCCCCCCCGATACAACCGTGACCGCCCCGGCAAAACCCCGGGGAGCGGCAGGATCCCCGCTTTTCACTCCACCGTTACGCTTTTCGCCAGATTCCGGGGTTTGTCCACGTCCAACCCCTTGGCCACGCTGACGTAGTAGCCCAGCAGCTGCAGGGAGAGGATGGCCAGGCTGGGGGCAAAGTGGGAGTCGGTTTTGGGGATGTAGATGACAAAATCCGCATTATCCTCCATGCTGTAGTTGCCGTAGGTGGTCAGGGCCATGAGGTAGGCCCCTCTGGTTTTGCATTCCAAGAGATTATTGAGGGTCTTTTCGAAAAGCTCCTGCTGGGTCAGGATGCCCACCACCAGGGTGCCGGGCTCGATGAGGCTGATGGTGCCGTGCTTCAGCTCTCCGGCGGCGTAGGCCTCGGAGTGGATGTAGCTGATCTCCTTCATTTTAAGGCTCCCCTCCAGGCTGATGGCATAGTCCAGGCACCGGCCGATGAAGAAGGCATCCTTGGCCGCCAGCTGCTTGGAGGCGAACCACTGGATCCGTTCCTCGTCCTCCAAGATCCGCCGCATTTTCCCGGGCAGGGCCTCCAACTCCTGCACCAGGGCCTGGGCCCGGGCCCCGTCAATGGCCCCCCGGTCCTGGGCGAAGACAATGGCCAGGGCGTAGACCGCCAGAAGCTGGGCGCTGTAGGCCTTGGTGGTGGCCACGGCGATCTCCGGGCCCGCCAGGGTGTAGAGCACGAAGTCTGCCTCCCGGGCAATGGTGGAGCCCACCACATTGACGATGGCCAGGGTCTTTGCCCCCTGGTCCTTGGCCTGCCGCAGAGCCGCCAGGCTGTCCGCCGTCTCCCCGGACTGACTGATGATCACCGCCAGGGTGTGCTCCGGCATAGGGGCCTTCCGGTAGCGGAATTCCGAAGCCAGCTCCACCCGCACCGGCAGCCGGGCCAGGTCCTCCAGCACATACTGGGCGGCAACGCCCACATGGTACGCCGAGCCGCAGCCGATGAACCAGAGCTGCCGGAAAGAACCAATCTCCTCCGGGGTCAGCCCGGTCTGCTCCAGCGACAGCTGCCCGTCCTTTACCAGGGACCGGAGGGTATCTTCCAGGGCCTTGGGCTGCTCGTGGATCTCCTTCATCATAAAGTGGGCGTAGCCCCCCTTTTCCGCCGCCTGGGCATCCCACAAAATTTCCACAGGCTCTTTGGTGATCTCGTCGCCGTCTAAGTTGTAAAAGGTGACGCCCTGGGGGGTCAGCCGTGCCAGCTCCAGATTCCCCACATAGTAGACTGTGCGGGTGTATTTGAGAATGGCAGGCACATCGGAGGCCAGATACTGCTCCCCTTCCTTGGTGCCGATGATCATGGGGCTGTCCTTCCGGGCGGCGTAGATTTCCCCGGGGTAGTCCTTGAACAGC
Organism: uncultured Oscillospiraceae bacterium; assembly: GCA_934589225.1. Lineage (GTDB taxonomy): Bacteria > Bacillota > Clostridia > Oscillospirales > Oscillospiraceae > Faecousia. The sequence goes on along the minus strand of CAKTNS010000023.1, from coordinate 820 downwards.
ACCGCCAGGGCGTAGGACCCCCGGATGCGGACCATGGCGTGATTGATGGCATCCACCGGGGTGTGGGCGTATTTTTTGTAGTAATAGTCAATGAGCTTGACGGCCACCTCGGTGTCCGTGGAAGAATAGAAGCTGTAGCCCTTTCGCAGCAGCTTTTCCCGGAGCTCCTGGTAGTTTTCAATAATGCCGTTGTGAACGCCTACCACGTTGCCGTCATCAGAGCAATGGGGGTGGGCGTTCCGCTCCGAGGGCTCCCCATGGGTGGCCCAACGGGTGTGGCCAATGCCGCAGGTCCCCGGCAGGGTCCGGCCGCCGTCGGTTTTTTCCTCCAGCGCCTTCAGCCGCCCCCGGGCCTTGACGATCCGCACCGGCTCCTCCCCGTCCCGCACCGCCAGCCCCGCGGAATCATAGCCCCGGTACTCCAGCTTCGAAAGCCCATCCAGCAACACCGGCGCAGCCTGCCGCTTCCCCGTAAACCCAACGATCCCACACATAGAGGTCAGCTCCATTCAAAAAAGATTTACCAAATCATAGCATATCTTTATCTAAAAATCAACAATCAATTTTGAATCCGCTTCCCTTCCACCAGCAGCGCCACAAACACCCCCCCGTCCAAATAATGGGCACAGCAAAAAAAACCTTCCCACCAGGGAAGGGCAGCCGCCACAGGCGGCAGCGCGGCACCACGTTCCGCATTGCAGCAACAACAGGCGCAGAGGGGAAACGCCTGTAGGGGCGGCTAGTATGTCAAGAGAAACATGGGTAACACATAGGGAAGACACATGGGTTACAGTCTGCGGATGTGGCGATTCAGTAGTTT